>NZ_CP108080.1:4467500-5083707 GCF_036181745.1 Streptomyces sp. NBC_00259
GTTTGAGTTATTCCCAAGTAGCACGGGGCCCGAGAAATCCCGTGTGAATCTGGCGGGACCACCCGCTAAGCCTAAATATTCCCTGGTGACCGATAGCGGATAGTACCGTGAGGGAATGGTGAAAAGTACCGCGGGAGCGGAGTGAAATAGTACCTGAAACCGTGTGCCTACAAGCCGTGGGAGCGTCGCGCATCGAGTTTACTCGGTGCGTCGTGACTGCGTGCCTTTTGAAGAATGAGCCTGCGAGTTAGCGGTGTGTAGCGAGGTTAACCCGTGTGGGGAAGCCGTAGCGAAAGCGAGTCCGAACAGGGCGATTGAGTTGCACGCTCTAGACCCGAAGCGGAGTGATCTAGCCATGGGCAGGTTGAAGCGGAGGTAAGACTTCGTGGAGGACCGAACCCACCAGGGTTGAAAACCTGGGGGATGACCTGTGGTTAGGGGTGAAAGGCCAATCAAACTCCGTGATAGCTGGTTCTCCCCGAAATGCATTTAGGTGCAGCGTCGTGTGTTTCTTGCCGGAGGTAGAGCACTGGATAGGCGATGGGCCCTACCGGGTTACTGACCTTAGCCAAACTCCGAATGCCGGTAAGTGAGAGCGCGGCAGTGAGACTGTGGGGGATAAGCTCCATGGTCGAGAGGGAAACAGCCCAGAGCATCGACTAAGGCCCCTAAGCGTACGCTAAGTGGGAAAGGATGTGGAGTCGCAGAGACAACCAGGAGGTTGGCTTAGAAGCAGCCACCCTTGAAAGAGTGCGTAATAGCTCACTGGTCAAGTGATTCCGCGCCGACAATGTAGCGGGGCTCAAGCGTACCGCCGAAGTCGTGTCATTGCGGCATATACCCCCAACGGGCGATCGTGATGGGTAGGGGAGCGTCGTGTGCCGGGTGAAGCAGCCGCGGAAGCGAGTTGTGGACGGTTCACGAGTGAGAATGCAGGCATGAGTAGCGATACACACGTGGGAAACGTGTGCGCCGATTGACTAAGGGTTCCTGGGTCAAGCTGATCTGCCCAGGGTAAGTCGGGACCTAAGGCGAGGCCGACAGGCGTAGTCGATGGACAACCGGTTGATATTCCGGTACCCGCTTTGAAACGCCCAATATCGAATCAGACGATGCTAAGGCCGTGAAGCCGCCCCTGATCTCTTCGGAGTGAGGGGGAGTGGTGGAGCCGCCGGTCCAGATCTGTAGTAGGTAAGTGATGGGGTGACGCAGGAAGGTAGTCCAGCCCGGGCGGTGGTTGTCCCGGGGTAAGGGTGTAGGACGCACGGTAGGCAAATCCGTCGTGCATATAGTCTGAGACCTGATGCCGAGCCGATTGTGGTGAAGTGGATGATCCTATGCTGTCGAGAAAAGCCTCTAGCGAGTTTCATGGCGGCCCGTACCCTAAACCGACTCAGGTGGTCAGGTAGAGAATACCGAGGCGTTCGGGTGAACTATGGTTAAGGAACTCGGCAAAATGCCCCCGTAACTTCGGGAGAAGGGGGGCCATGTCCGGTGATGAGTCTTGCACTCTGAGCTGGGGGTGGCCGCAGAGACCAGCGAGAAGCGACTGTTTACTAAAAACACAGGTCCGTGCGAAGCCGTAAGGCGATGTATACGGACTGACGCCTGCCCGGTGCTGGAACGTTAAGGGGACCGGTTAGCTCCATTTCGGTGGGGCGAAGCTGAGAACTTAAGCGCCAGTAAACGGCGGTGGTAACTATAACCATCCTAAGGTAGCGAAATTCCTTGTCGGGTAAGTTCCGACCTGCACGAATGGCGTAACGACTTCTCGACTGTCTCAACCATAGGCCCGGTGAAATTGCACTACGAGTAAAGATGCTCGTTTCGCGCAGCAGGACGGAAAGACCCCGGGACCTTTACTACAGTTTGATATTGGTGTTCGGTTCGGCTTGTGTAGGATAGGTGGGAGACTGTGAAGCGGCACACGCCAGTATGGTTGTGGAGTCGTCGTTGAAATACCACTCTGGTCGTGCTGGATGTCTAACCTGGGTCCGTGATCCGGATCAGGGACAGTGTCTGATGGGTAGTTTAACTGGGGCGGTTGCCTCCTAAAGAGTAACGGAGGCGCCCAAAGGTTCCCTCAGCCTGGTTGGTAATCAGGTGTTGAGTGTAAGTGCACAAGGGAGCTTGACTGTGAGACCGACGGGTCGAGCAGGGACGAAAGTCGGGACTAGTGATCCGGCGGTGGCTTGTGGAAGCGCCGTCGCTCAACGGATAAAAGGTACCCCGGGGATAACAGGCTGATCTTCCCCAAGAGTCCATATCGACGGGATGGTTTGGCACCTCGATGTCGGCTCGTCGCATCCTGGGGCTGGAGTCGGTCCCAAGGGTTGGGCTGTTCGCCCATTAAAGCGGTACGCGAGCTGGGTTTAGAACGTCGTGAGACAGTTCGGTCCCTATCCGCTGTGCGCGTAGGAGTCTTGAGAAGGGCTGTCCCTAGTACGAGAGGACCGGGACGGACGAACCTCTGGTGTGCCAGTTGTCCTGCCAAGGGCATGGCTGGTTGGCTACGTTCGGGAGGGATAACCGCTGAAAGCATCTAAGCGGGAAGCCTGCTTCGAGATGAGGACTCCCACCTCCTAGAGAGGGTAAGGCTCCCAGTAGACGACTGGGTTGATAGGCCGGATATGGAAGCCCAGTAATGGGTGGAGTTGACCGGTACTAATAGGCCGAGGGCTTGTCCTCAGTTGCTCGCGTCCACTGTGTTAGTTCTGAAGTAACGAACACGCCGAGACCACCCCGTGGTCGGCCAGTTCACATCTTCATAGAGTTTCGGTGGTCATAGCGTTAGGGAAACGCCCGGTTACATTCCGAACCCGGAAGCTAAGCCTTTCAGCGCCGATGGTACTGCAGGGGGGACCCTGTGGGAGAGTAGGACACCGCCGAACAATTTTTGAGCCTCAACCCCCGGACCATGTCCGGGGGTTGAGGCATTTTTGCGTCCACTTGCAGTTCGTTTCCTAAGCTGTGCGTATGCGCTATGACCTGGTGATCTTCGACAACGACGGTGTGCTCGTCGACAGTGAGCCCATCTCCAACACCATCCTGGCCGGCTATCTGACCGAGTTGGGGCACCCCACCTCCTACGAGGACTCCCTGCGCGACTACATGGGTGCCGCTGTACACCGGGTGCACGACCTCGTGCTCGAGAGGACCGGGCGCCGGTTGCCGGCCGACTTCGACGAGACCCTGCATTCCCGCGTGTTCGCCGCCTTCGAGCGCGAGTTGGAAGCGGTGCAGGGGACGGACGCCGTTCTGGGCAAGCTGACTGCGGACGGGGTGGCCTACTGCGTGGCGTCATCGGGCAGCCACGAGCGGATCCGGGTCGGACACCGGAAGACCGGGATGGACGCGTGGTTCCGGGACGAGAACATCTTCAGCGCGCAGGACGTGGGCCGAGGGAAGCCGGCACCGGATCTCTTTCTGCACGCCGCCGAGCGCATGGGGGTGGCGCCGGAACGGTGTGTCGTGGTCGAGGACAGCCCGCTCGGGGTCGCGGCGGCCAGGGCGGCCGGGATGGACGTGTACGGGTTCACCGCGATGACGGCGGCGCGGAAGCTCGTCGGCGCCAACGGGTACTTCGTGGACATGGGGGAGTTGCCGGGATTGCTCGCGTGATCCATCTACCCATGGGTAGGTGAGCCGCTTACGCTGTGCGGCCATGACGGATGCGCGGTTGCGGCACGGTCGGGCCTCGTTGGCGCTGAGCTTCTTTGTCCAGGGCGTGACCTTTGCGCTGCTCGTGACCCGAATACCGGCCATTCAGGACCGGTACGGGATATCCGACGCGCTGCTGCCGCTGTTCCTGGCGGCCGTGCCGATCCTGGCCGGGGTCGGCAGCGTGGGCACCGAGAAGCTTGTCGCCCGGCTCCGGCCGGGTCTCGTTCTGCGGTGGTCGCAGCCGGTTGTGCTGCTCTCGCTGCTGGGTGTGGGGGCGGGCAGCGAGCTGTGGCATGTGGCCGTGGCGCTGGGCGCGTTCGGGCTGGCCGTCGGTGCCCTGGATGCCTCCATGAACATGCTCGGGGTGAGCCTGCAGCGCGCGTACGGGCGCAGCATCATGCTCGGCTTCCACGCCACGTACAGCCTCGGTGGGATCGTCGGTGCGTCGCTGGCCTGGGTCGGGGCGCACTGGGACCTGCCGCTCGTGGTGTCGTATCTGCCGGTGGTGGCCGTGCTGCTGCCGGCGGCGCTCGTCGGAAGCCGCTGGTACGTGGACGCGGACGAGCGGCGGGGTCGTGACGCGGAGCGGGCACCGGAGGGCCGGGGAGCGGGCGTCTCGTTCAGGCTGCTGCTGCCGCTGTGCCTGGTGATGACGTTCGCGTACATCGGTGACTCGACGGTCTCCAATTGGAGCGCGAAGTACCTTCAGGACGTCCTGGGGAGCTCGGAGGAGCTGGCGACGGTCCCGTACAACGCGTACATGGTGACGACGTTGCTGGGGCGGACCGTGGGGGATCTCGGCGTACGGCGCTTCGGGGCGGTGGCGGTCGTGCGGTGCGGGACGGTACTGGCCGCGGGCGGGTTCGCGGTGGTGGCGGTGGCTCCCGGGCCGTGGCTGGGGCTCCTCGGGTTCACCTTGCTGGGGCTGGGTCTGTGTGTGATCGTCCCGCAGACCTTTGCGGCGGCGGGGCGGCAGGCCGTTGAGAGCGGCAATCCGGGCGCGAGCGATGTGGCCGTCGCACGTCTGAACGTCTTCAACTATGTGGGGTTCTTGATCGGGTCGCCGTTGGTCGGAGCTTTGGGGGACACGTGGAACTACCGGGGAGCGATGCTCGTTCCGATGGTGTTGGTGCTTGTGACGTTGGTGTACGCCCGGTCGTTCGCGGCGGAGTCCGACCGATACGGTGGCGAGCATGAGCGGCCGCGCATTGTTGATGTGGGACGAAGCGGTAACGAAGTATGACTTCGGGGCCAGTCATCCGATGGATCCGGTTCGGCTGGCACTGACCATGGGGTTGGTGCGGGCGTACGGACTGGACCGCGCAGTGGATGTGGTGTCGGCGAAGCCGGCCGGGGAGTCGACGCTGCGACTGGTCCACCGTGAGGACTATGTGGCGGCGGTGCGAGCGGCCTCCGGGAACCCGCGGGCGGCGGACCAGTCGTACGGGCTGGGGACGATGGACGACCCGGCCTTCGCCGGTATGCACGAGGCGTCCGCGCTGATCGCCGGGCAGTCGGTCGGGGCCGCGGAAGCGGTGTGGCGGGGCGAAGCCGCGCACGCGGTGAACTTCGCGGGCGGGCTGCACCATGCGATGCCCGGGGCGGCCTCGGGATTCTGCATCTACAACGACGCGTCGTTGGCGATCGCGAGGCTGCTGGAGCTCGGCGCCGAGCGGGTCGCGTACGTGGATGTCGACGTGCATCACGGGGACGGGGTGCAGGCCGCGTTCTGGGACGACCCGAGGGTGCTGACGATTTCGCTGCACGAGCATCCGCGGATGCTCTTTCCCGGGACGGGATGGCCCGAGGAGACGGGCGGGTCGGGGCCGGCCGAGGGCTCGGCCGCGAATGTGGCGCTGCCCGCGGGCACCGGCGACGAGGGCTGGCTGCGCGCGTTCCACGCGGTCGTGCCGGAGCTGCTGGCGGACTTCCGGCCGCAGGTGCTGGTGACCCAGCACGGGGCGGACACGCACTTCGAGGATCCGCTGGCACATCTTGCGGTGTCGCTGGACGCTCAGCGGCTGGTGCAGGAGGCGTGTCACGAGCTCGTGCACGAGTACGTCGAGGGCGGCCGGTGGGTCGCACTCGGCGGCGGCGGATACGCGGTGGTGGATGTGGTGCCGAGGTCCTGGACTCATCTGGTCGGGATCGCGGGGCATGCGCCGGTGGATCCCGAGTCGGTGATCCCGGCGTCGTGGCGGGACGAGGTGTACGCGCGGACGCGGCAGTTGGGGCCCGGGCGGATGACGGACGGGCGTACCCCCGGCTGGCGGTCCTGGGAGGACGGGTACGACCCGGCGGACCGGCTGGACCAGGCGGTGCTGGCGACGCGGCGTGCGGTGTTCCCGCTGCGCGGAATGCTGGCCTAGCCTCGGCCGACCGCTGTGTCCCACCGCGCCCGGAGCGTATCGCTCGTTACGCCGACTGTGCGGATTTGCCGGGGTTTTTGAGGTGAGGTCCCGGGCACTGCGGGAGCATCGGCGGTGTGTTGAGCAGGGGAGCGTTGCGGGCGCATTTGTTGGCGGCGAGGCTGGCCGGTCCGGTGGCCACGTCGCGGGAGGAGAGTCTGCGGAGCTATCGGCTGTTCGCGGCCCGGGACCCGCGGGTCACGCTCGGGCTCGACCCCGAATGGGCATGGGGCGAGCGGGATTTGATCGCGCTGATGGCCGACAAGTGCGGGGTCTCCGGTGACCCGGATCATGTTTCCGGCCAGGATGTGATCGATCCTGAACGCACCTTGAGCGGGCTCGACGCGTTCGCCGAACGGCTGGCGACGGTGGCCCGGCACAGGGGAGCGGTGCTGATCGGGACCGGGCATCCGCACCGGCTGCTCGGGTTCTACGCCGAGCTGGCAGACGCTCTGTCGGCGGCGGGCTGTCTCGTCCTCACACCCGCGCAGGGGCGATGTATCGACATAACGACCCGGTTCGGGCTACGCACGTACAACCTCGAGTACGTACGAGGAGTTGCGCTGGTGCGGGAACCCGGCGTACGGGAAACCGGGTGTGAGACCGGCGTGCACACCCATTCACCCCTGCCGGTTCGGATCGCGCTGGAGGGGGTGGCCGAGGCGGGGAGCCCCGTGCCCGAGCTGGTCATCGGCGACCATGGCTGGGTCTGCGGCGCAGGTCAGCTCGGTTTCGATGCCATCGGCCTGGCGGATACGGACGATCCCGCGCTGTTCGTCGGCGAGGCCGAGGGGCGGGTGTCCGTCGCCGTTCCGCTTGATGACGCTGTGCGGTCCGATTACTACCGGCCGCTTACTCGCTATGTACTCAATCGAGCGTGTCTGTCACAGTAAACGACCGATGGCTGCTCCTCTTCCCCACTCGCATCACCCGCCCCTAGTCTGGGGAGTGAGCGCACCGCGACGAAGAGTCACCGGAGGGGAAGCCGGTGTGCGTCGTGTGCGGAAGGTACAGGTGGGTCATGGCTGCTGGCGAGAGGCCTCTCAACGAGGTCAAGTTCCTGACCGTGGCGGAAGTCGCCTCGGTGATGCGCGTGTCGAAGATGACCGTGTACCGCTTGGTGCACAGCGGTCATCTGCCGGCGATCCGGGTGGGCAGGTCCTTCCGGGTCCCGGAGCAAGCGGTTCACGAGTACCTCCGCGAGTCCTTTGTGGGGGTCGAATCGGCCTGAGGCTCCCCTCGGATTACAAGCTCGGAGCTCGTGCCGGTAGGCTAGGCCGACGTAGGTCGTGTGGGCCCAGACAGCCCCGCACCGAGTGAAGAGAAGTGAGCGAGGGTAGTCGTGGGCTCTGTTATCAAGAAGCGGCGCAAGCGGATGGCGAAGAAGAAGCACCGCAAGCTGCTCAAGCGCACGCGTGTTCAGCGTCGCAACAAGAAGTAAGCGGCACCTGTCCGCAGTGCCGTGGCCCTTTCACCCGATGGTGAGAGGGCCACGGTGCGTTCTGGACGTTGAACCGTCGATGTCGTGCGTTGGGACCAAAGAGCCGTGAAGAAGGCCCTGCGGTCATCACAGCGCAACATCAACCCGCTACGGTGACGCATAGCCAGGACCGAACGGAAGGCGCTGATCTTGGGCAAGGTCGTGCTCGTCACCGGTGTGGCCCGGCAGCTCGGGGGCCGCTTCGTACGCCGCATCCAGCGGGACCCCGAAGTGGACCGGGTGGTGGGCGTCGACGCGGTGACTCCCGAGCACCCACTCGGCGAAGCCGATTTCGTGCGGGCCGACATCCGGCAGCCCGCCATAGCCCGAGTACTGGCCGAGCACGCCGTCGACACCGTCGTCCACATGGACGTCACGGGCACGCCCCTCGGGGCCGGCGGCCGCACGTCGGTCAAGGAGACCAACGTCATCGGCACCATGCAACTGCTCGGGGCCTGTCAGAAGTCGCCGACCGTCCGGCGCCTGGTCGTCAAGTCCAGCACGAGTGTGTACGGCTCCGCGCCGCGGGACCCGGCCGTCTTCACCGAGACCACGCCGCCCAAGTCCCTGCCGAGCGGCGGCTTCGCCAAGGACGCGGTGGAGGTCGAGGGGTACGTACGCGGCTTCGCGCGCCGCAGGCCGGATGTGGCCGTGTGCGTGCTGCGCTTCGCGAACATCCTCGGACCGCGGGCCGACTCCCCGCTCGCCGACTACTTCTCGCTGCCCGTGATGCCGACCGTCCTCGGCTACGACCCGCGGCTGCAGTTCGTGCACGAGGACGACGTCATCGAGGTGCTGCGGATCGCCTCCCACGAGCCCCGCAGGGGAACGCTGAACAGCGGCACCTTCAACGTCGCGGGCGACGGCGTACTGCTGCTGTCGCAGTGCTCGCGCAGGCTCGGCCGCCCCACGGTGCCGGTGCTGCTGCCGGCCGTCACCTGGGTCGGTTCGGCGCTGCGCACGGTCGGCGTGACCGACTTCTCGCCGGAGCAGATCCGGCTGCTCACCCACGGCCGGGTCGTCAGCACCGTCCAGATGCGCGAGACGCTGGGCTTCGCCCCGGCCTACACGACCGCGGAGACCTTCGCCGACTTCGCACGCAGCCGTGGACCCGGCCTGCTGCCGCCGGAGGCCCTTGCGAGGGCGGTCGACAGGGTAGCCGCCCTGCCGCTGGCCGGTGGCGCCAGGACCGCCGACAGCACCACTCAGAGCGCCGGATAAGGAGCGCAAGCAACGATGGCGGACGCCAAGGTCATTCCGTTCGACGACGACCGGTCGCGCAACGGCGCGCCGCAGCGCTCGGTGCGGCGCCGTACGGGGGCGGGCCGGCGGAAATCCGTGGCCGAGTCCGCGCGTGAGATCCCGGTCGGGTCCGTCCCCGGACAGCTGGGCGGGGAGCGGGCGGCGCCGGGCGATGCCGCTGCCGGTGACGCCACGGACCCCGTGACGGCGTCCGAAGGGGCGTCGCCCGTGCCGGGCGCCGGCGGCTGGGACGAGCGCATCGCGGGCGGGCTGGCGTTCCTGCGGCGCCGGCTCACCGGTGACTACGACGTCGACGAGTTCGGCTACGACAAGGAACTCACCGACCAGGTACTCATGTCGCTGCTGCGGCCGATGTACGCGAAGTACTTCCGCGTCGAGGTGAAGGGCATCGAGAACATCCCGTCGGAGGGCGGGGCGCTCGTCGTGGCCAACCACTCCGGGACCCTGCCGCTGGACGGGCTGATGATGCAGGTCGCCGTCCACGACAACCATCCCGCCGGGCGGCATCTGCGGCTGCTGGCCGCGGACCTGGTCTTCGTCCTGCCGGTGATAAACGAGCTGGCGCGGAAGGCCGGGCACACGCTGGCGTGCACGGAGGACGCGGAACGGCTCCTGCAGCAGGGCGAGGTCGTCGGCGTCATGCCGGAGGGCTTCAAGGGCATCGGGAAGCCCTTCAGCGAGCGCTACAAGCTGCAGCGCT
The DNA here is from genome assembly GCF_036181745.1 of Streptomyces sp. NBC_00259. Taxonomy (NCBI): domain Bacteria; kingdom Bacillati; phylum Actinomycetota; class Actinomycetes; order Kitasatosporales; family Streptomycetaceae; genus Streptomyces; species Streptomyces sp. NBC_00259. Next base: position 4,477,015 of record NZ_CP108080.1, read on the forward strand.
TCGGGCGGGGCGGCTTCGTCTCGACGGCGCTTCGGGCGGGGACGCCGATCGTGCCCTGCTCGATCGTCGGGGCGGAGGAGATCTATCCGATGATCGGTAATGCGAAAACGCTGGCGCGGCTGCTGGGGTTCCCGTACTTCCCGATCACGCCGACGTTCCCCTGGCTCGGTCCGCTGGGGGCGGTGCCGCTGCCGACGAAGTGGACGATCCAGTTCGGTGAGCCGATTCCGACGGACGGCTATCCGCCGGAGGCGGCGGAGGACCCGATGCTGATGTTCAACCTGACGGACCAGGTGCGGGAGCAGATCCAGCACACGCTGTACAAGCTGCTGGTGCAGCGCAGGTCCGTCTTCTTCTGAGCCGGGGGGAGCCCCGGTTCGCAGCCCCGGACGCCAGCACAAAGGGAGGGGGAGGGATACGCGGTGAGCGTATCCCTCCCCCTCCCTTCGCCTTTCAGCGGCCTACGGCATGTCCTCGGTGTCGATGCCCAGGCCCGGCAGCAGCCCGGGCAGCAGCGGCGGGATCGTCACATCCGGCACGGGATCGGCCGGATCCGGAAGTCCTCCGGACGGAGACGGGGACGTGCTGTTCTGCGGGGGGTCGAGCAGGCCTCCGGTGTTGCCACCGAGCAGCCCGTCGTCCTCCGAGGCGCCGGAGCCGGACGGCTGGGGCCGGTTGCTCCCGTCCGTCCCGCCCTCGGACGGCAGGGACGGCGACGGGTCGTACTTCCCCGAGGGACCCGAGGAGTCCTGCGGGGTCGATCCGGGCTGCTGGGATCCGCCGCGCTCGGTCTCGGGAGCGACGGGCAGCAGCGACCGGAGCGGTCCGACCTCCTGGTCTATGGCGTCGAAGACCGAACTCACCTCGTCGCGGACGTCGGTGAGCTGGGCGGGGAGACGATCCCGCAGCCCGTTCCACGTCTCGCGGTGGGAGGTGGAGAAGGAGGACAGCGTGGCGATGGGGGCGAGTGAGCCGTCCCGCTCGTACGCCTGGTGGAGCAGGCGGTGGCCCTCGGACGCGTCGTGGCGCATTCCGCTGAGGGCCCGTCTGACCTCGATCACCGACTCGTGGTCCAGCTCGCCGGCTCTGCCGCGTTCCATGAGGCGGCGGGCTTCGCTCAGCCTGGTCGAGGCCTGGTCGAGATAGATCTCGCCGCGGTCCGCGTCGTCGTCGGCCATGCCGAGCTTGAGGTCCTCCATGCCCCGCTTGAGCCCGTACAGGGAATCACCGGGGAGGGCGTCCGAGCTGGCGGCGGCCACTCCTCCGAAGGCACCGGCCGCCACTCCGACGGTGAGTCCGCCGGCCGCGAGGCCCTTGGACCAGCGGGAGCGCGGACGCAGTTTCCGCAGTGGTGAGGCCCGGTGGGCGCCGCGGCGGGAGGCCCGCTGCTCCGGCACCGTAGGACCTCTGGACGCACCGCTGTCCGCGGCGGTGCCTTCCAGGAGCATCGCTTCCATGGCGGCCACGAGCTGGGCTCGCTGCACCACCTTTACCTCGGGATCCAACTCCGGCTTCGGCAGTTCACCGAGGCCGTTCGCCAGGGCCACCAGCCGCCCTTGTCCGGCCGGTTCGGCCGGATCCTCGGGCTGCTCGGCCGCCGTACCCCGGAGCGTCTGATTCTCCAGGGCCTGGGCGAAGGCGTTCGCCCGCCGGTGCGCCGAAACGTTCGCGATCACTGGCGGCACCTCCTCTCGTCATGACGGTCGACTCCCCGGGGGGTCCGGAAGGTTGCACGCCTTGAGCACATCCACACAAAAGAGTGAGTGGCTGCGGGCATGGCGTGACCGCAGGGAGCCTGCATTCCGCACAACGAGCGGCTCGGCGATTGGGTTACGCGCGGAGGATGATCGGACCAGTGCGTCATCAAGGGCTCACGGATGGTGAGTTGAGGGTGGACGGGCCGGGGACTGGGCGCGTGGGGGAGGTGTGGGGGTGTGGGGGACACGAAGGGGACGGGACCGGTGGTCAGCGTGCGTCGTCGGGAAGGAGCCGGGCCAGTGTGCGCACGGCACGGTACTGCAGGGTCTTGATCGCGCCCTCGTTCTTCCCCATCACCCGCGCGGTCTCGGCGACCGAGAGGCCCTGGAGGAAGCGCAGGGTCACGCACTCCTGCTGCTGTGGATTGAGTTTGCGGACCGCCTCCAGCAGTGAGGCGTTGGACAGCGATTCGAGGACCGAGTCCTCGGGACTGCGCTCGACCTCGTTGGCGTCGAGCATCTCGCCGGTGGTCACTTCCAGTCGGAAGCGGCTCGACTTGAAATGGTCGGCGACCAGATTGCGGGCGATGGTGACCAGCCAGGCGCCGAAGTCGCGGCCCTGCCAGGTGAAGGTGGAGATGCGGCGCAGGGCGCGCAGGAAGGTCTCGCTCGTGAGGTCCTCCGCCGTCGCCTTCCCGCCCACGCGGTAGTAGATGTAGCGGTAGACGGTGTCGCTGTACTGGTCGTAGAGCCTGCCGAAGGCTTCGGCCTCGCCGGCCTGGGCGCGCTCGACGAGCTCCATCATGCGTGCGCTGTCGCTGTCGGCGACAGGGCGGCGGGCGGTGGTCGAGGTGGCGGCGTGCCGTCCGCCCCGTCTGCCCGTCTCACGGCCGTCTCCCGGCCTCCCGCCGTCGACGACGCTGCTGCGCGCCGGCACCTTCTCGATGCCGTCGGTCAGGGCGTAGCAGGGGCCGGCCGGGCCGAGAGCGGCAGGGCTCGGCACGGCGAAGGCGGGGCCGGCGTACGCGGTGGGGACGAAGCCGCGCAAGTGGTCGAGGACCGTTGCGCGGAGCGTAGCCAGGCCCGAGGCGTCAACCCCGACGTGTGGGTACACGGGACTCCCAGAGGCAGAGCTTCCATCACGTTCAGTACGGGGACGTTCACTCGTCGTGGCGACGGGTGGGGTCCCTAATGCGTCTGAGGAGAATAACGCTTCGTACAGGCAGTGCTACACCCAGTTGCTCAAATCATCGAATCCGTCGCTTCTGTTACGGCAATGCAGCGCATCCAGTCGCAGATTGTGATCGCTTGCTGATCGGATTACTTCGTCATCTGCTGCGGGGTGTGATGGGTTGTGCTCATGTGGGTGCATCCGGACTGGCGGGCGGCCCAGAGGGGTAGGGGGCCCGGAATGCCGCGTGCCGGGTACGGCGCGCCGTCGTCCGGAGCTGAAACCGTCCCCCGGAGCCGTCGCCCGTGGTCGGAGCATCGAGGCCCGGAGCATCGAGGCCCGGGCGTCGGAGTCCGGCTGCCGGACTCCGACGGGCGCGCGCTACCGCCGGGTCGTCAGCGCCTGCGCCGGTGCAGCGCCACGGCCGCGGCCGTACCGCCCGCGATCGCCCCGACACCCGCGGCGGCCGGGATGCCGACCTTGGCGGCCTTGCGGCCGGTGCGGTAGTCGCGCAGCCGCCATTCCCGCTCGCGCGCGTGCTTGCGCAGCTTGGTGTCCGGGTTGATGGCGTACGGGTGCCCGACGAGGGAGAGCATCGGGATGTCGTTGTGCGAGTCGCTGTACGCCGCGCACCGCGTCAGGTCGAGGTTCTCGGCGCCCGCCAGGGCCCGTACCGCCTCGGCCTTCGCCGGGCCGTGCAGCGGCTCGCCGACGAGCTTGCCGGTGTAGACGCCGTCGACGGACTCGGCGACCGTGCCGAGCGCGCCGGTCAGCCCGAGCCGGCGGGCGATGATCGTCGCGGTCTCGATGGGCGCGGCGGTGACGAGCCACACCTTCTGGCCCGCGTCGAGATGGGCCTGGGCGAGGGCGCGGGTGCCGGGCCAGATGCGATCCGCCATGTACTCGTCGTAGATCTCCTCGCCGATCGACATCAGCTCGGAGACACGGTGACCCTTGACGATGGACAGCGCGGACTCGCGGACGTCCTGCATGTGTTCGGGGTCCTCGACCCCGGCGAGCCGGAACCACGTCTGCTGCCAGGCGAACCTCGCCAGCTCGCGGCGCTGGAAGAACTTCCGCTTGTACAGGCCACGCCCGAAGTGGAAGATCGCGGCGCCCTGCATGACGGTGTTGTCCAGGTCGAAGAAGGCTGCGGCGCTGACGTCCCCGACGACGGGGAAGACGGGCTCGGCCGGCGCGGCGCCCGCCGCGTCCGCCCGTGCCTGAGCGGAGTCCGCTTCGTACTGCTGCGAGGTCTTGCGCGCTGCCTCGGCGGCGGCCTCGCCTGCGAGGACGCTCCGTGCGGTGGCGGAGCGCCTACGGGGGGTGAGCCATCCCAGTGCGGCCATGTCGTGAGCATAGCCAGTCTGTTCGGTACTTCCTGACTCGCCGGGATGCGAAGGCGTGAACTCTCCGGGGCCGGATTGTTAAACGGGCCGTTCGGGCGGATGCGGGGACGGGCGGAGAATGGGGGGCATGAGTCCTCTGCTGCGGCGTACGAAGAAGAAGGCCGACGAGCGCGTGGTGACCCTGATCGGGAAGCCCGGGTGTCACCTCTGTGACGACGCGAGGTCCGTGGTCCAGGAGGTGTGTGCCGAGACGGGCGCGTCCTGGGAGGAGAAGGACATCACGCAGGACGAGGAGCTGCACCGGGCGTACTGGGAGCAGATCCCGGTGGTGCTGGTGGACGGGGAGCAGCACACCTTCTGGCGGGTGGACGCCGGCCGGCTCCGTCGCGAACTGGGGCAATGACCCGAAAGGCGGTTACCATCGTGGGCGTTTTGTTGGGGTCTCGGGGGCGTGGCCGTAAGGAGTGTGTACCGCTTTGCCCCCTTCGGGTTTTCAACGGACAGGAGCGGTCCGCGGTTCCGGATTCGCGCGATCCGCTCGCGTGACCCCGGTCACTTTGCACGGACAAAGCGGACACCATCTTTGTGCACGCGTTCACAAAGACATAGCCTGCATTCGACGGGGCGGTCGTGGGACGCATGGCCGCCTGCAGCCTCGCTCATCCCGCAGGAGCACCGTGGCAACTGGCCGAACCCACCGACCGGCGACTCGTAGCCGAGGAATCCCCGAGGCCACCGTCGCCCGGCTTCCGCTGTACCTCCGCGCGCTGACCGCGCTGTCGGAGCGCTCGGTGCCGACGGTCTCCTCCGAGGAGCTCGCGGCCGCCGCGGGAGTCAACTCCGCGAAGCTGCGCAAGGACTTCTCCTACCTCGGTTCCTACGGGACCCGTGGCGTCGGCTACGACGTGGAGTACCTCGTCTACCAGATCTCCCGTGAGCTCGGCCTCACCCAGGACTGGCCGGTCGTGATCGTCGGTATCGGTAACCTCGGCGCCGCCCTCGCCAACTACGGCGGGTTCGCCTCCCGTGGCTTCCGGGTCGCCGCGCTGATCGACGCCGACCCCACGATGGCCGGCAAGCCGGTCGCCGGGATCCCCGTCCAGCACACCGACGAGCTGGAGAAGATCATCTCGGACAACGGCGTGTCCATCGGGGTCATCGCGACCCCCGCGGGCGCCGCCCAGCAGGTGTGCGAGCGGCTCGTCGCCGCCGGTGTCACCTCCATCCTGAACTTCGCGCCCACCGTCCTCTCGGTGCCGGACGGTGTGGACGTACGCAAGGTCGACCTCTCGATCGAGCTGCAGATCCTCGCCTTCCACGAGCAGCGCAAGGCCGGCGAGGAGACCGACGCCGAGGCCGACGTCGAGACGGTCGTGCCGCCCGTCGCCACCCGTGCACCCGCCACCGGGGCCGCAGGCCGGAAGGGACCCGACGGGGACGTGCCCGCCGTGATGCCGGCATGAGCCTCCTGGTCGTCGGACTCAGCCATCGCAGCTCGCCGGTGAGCGTGCTGGAGCGGGCCTCGCTGTCCGTGGACGCGCAGAACAAGCTGCTGCAGGACACGCTCGCCGCGGAGCCCGCGGCGGAGGCGGCCGTCCTCGCCACCTGCAACCGCATCGAGCTCTACGCCGACGTGGACAAGTTCCACGCCGGTGTCGCCGAGCTGTCCACGCTGCTGTCCCAGCACAGCGGGGTCGGCCTGGAGGAGCTCACCCCTTATCTCTATGTGCACTACGAGGACCGGGCCGTCCACCACCTGTTCTCGGTGGCCTGCGGGCTGGACTCGATGGTCGTCGGCGAGGGCCAGATCCTCGGCCAGATCAAGGACTCCCTCGCGCTCGGCCAGGAGCTGCACACGGCGGGCAGGCTGCTGAACGACCTGTTCCAGCAGTCGCTGCGGGTCGGCAAGCGCGCCCACAGCGAGACCGGGATCGACCGGGCCGGGCAGTCGCTCGTGACCTTCGGCCTCGAGCAGCTCGCCGACGGCACGCCCACCGATGCCTGGGCGCGCGGCAAGCGGGCGCTCGTCATCGGCGCGGGCTCGATGTCCTCGCTCGCCGCCGCGACGCTGGCGCGGGCCGGGGTCGCCGAGGTCGTCATCGCCAACCGCACGCAGGAGCGTGCCGAGCGGCTGGTGCAGATCCTCACCGAGCCCGGCGGTACGGGCGTGGCGGCCCGGGCCGTCGACATGGCCGCGGTCGGCACGGAGCTGACACGTGCCGATGTCGTCGTCTCGTGCACCGGGGCGACCGGCCTGGTGCTGAGGGCCGACGTGGTCGAGGCCGCGCTGAAGGACCGCGAGGAGCCGCTCGCGCTGCTCGACCTCGCCATGCCCCGGGACATCGACGCCGCGATCCACCGGCTCGACGGGGTCCGCCTCATCGACATCGAGTCGCTGGCCGAGGCGTCCGCGGACGCCCCGATGGCCGCCGACGTCGACCAGGTGCGCACCATCGTCGCCGACGAGGTCGCCGCCTTCGGCGCCGCCCAGCGCGCCGCGCACATCACCCCGACCGTGGTCGCCCTGCGCACCATGGCCGCCGATGTCGTGGCCGGTGAGGTGGCCCGGCTCGAGGGCCGGCTGCCCGACCTGGACGAGCGGCAGCGCGCCGAGATCGCCCAGACCGTGCGCCGTGTCGTCGACAAGCTCCTGCACGCGCCGACCGTGCGCATCAAGCAGCTCGCCGCCGAGCCCGGCGGCGCCGGGTACGCGGACGCGCTGCGCACACTCTTCGACCTCGACCCGGAGACGGTCGCCTCCGTCAGCCGGGCCGACGTGAACGACGCCGACATCAAGAACCGAGGGCGAGTATGACCACCGAGAGGGCATGGGGGACCGAACGGCCCCTGCGGCTCGGAACCAGGCGCAGCAAGCTCGCCATGGCCCAGTCCGGGCAGGTGGCGGAGGCGGTACGGCAGTTGACGGGCCGTCCCGTCGAGCTCGTCGAGATCACCACGTACGGCGACACCTCCCGGGAGCACCTGGCGCAGATCGGCGGCACCGGTGTGTTCGTCACCGCGCTGCGCGACGCGCTGCTCGCGGACGAGGTCGACTTCGCGGTGCACTCGCTGAAGGACCTGCCGACCGCGCAGCCGGACGATCTGGTGCTGGCCGCGATCCCGAAGCGCGAGGACCCGCGTGACGTGCTGATCGCCCGGGACGGGCTGACGCTGGACCGGCTGCCGCACGGCGCCCGGATCGGCACCGGCTCGCCGCGCCGGACCGCGCAGCTCAACGCGTACGCCCGCTCGCACGGGCTGCGGATCGAGACCGTGCCGATCCGCGGGAACATCGACACCCGCATCGGTTTCGTACGGAACGGGGAACTGGACGCGGTGGTTCTCGCCGCGGCCGGCCTGAGCCGTATCGGACGGACCGACGAGGTGACCGACTTCCTGTCGGTCGACTCGGTCCTGCCCGCCCCCGGCCAGGGGGCCCTGGCAGTGGAGTGCACGGCGGCCAACGCCGAGCTCGCCGCCACGCTCGCCGAGCTCGACGACCCGTACACCCGGGCCGCCGTGACCGCCGAGCGGACCCTGCTCGCCGCCCTGGAGGCCGGCTGCAGCGCACCTGTGGGCGCGCTGGCCGACCTGCTGGCCGACGGACAGGTTGTTCATGAGATGCGCCTGCGGGGTGTCGTCGGTACGACCGACGGATCCACGCTGGTGCAGCTGTCCACCACCGGTCCCGTGCCCTCGTCGCAGGACGAAGCCGTGGCGCTCGGTCGCGAACTCGCGGCCGAGATGCTCGCCAAGGGTGCGGCCGGTCTTATGGGGGAGCGAGCACTTTGAGCCCCACCACCTCGAACGTTCCGGCCGGTCCCGTACACGGGCAGGTCACCTTCCTCGGCGCCGGTCCCGGTGACCCGGGTCTGCTGACGCTGCGTGCCGTGGAGGCGCTGGCGGGCGCGGACGTACTGATCGCCGAGCCGGATGTCCTCGACGTCGTCCGCGGGCATGCCCGCGCCGGTGTGAGCACGCCTGAGCTGACGGTGGTTGACGATGCGTCAACAACCGCCGGTGTCCCGGTGTTGAGGGACGCGGCCAATCTTGTCATGGAGGCCGCGAGGGGCGGCAAGCGGGTCGTCCGTGCGGTGAGCGGTGATCCCGGGCTCGACAGTGACACGGGCGCGGAGATGCTCGCCTGTGCCGCCGAGGGCATTCCCTTCGAGGTCGTGCCCGGTGTCGCGGCGGCCGTGGGCGTGCCCGCCTACGCCGGTGTGCCGCTGCGCGACGCGCAGGGTACGGACGTCAGGTTCATCGACGCCCGCTCGGCGGACGCGCGGTGCTGGACCGAGGTCGGCGCCTCGGACGGGACCGTCGTCGTGTCCACGACGCTCGACGCGGTGGCGTCGGCGGCCGGTGAGCTGGTGACCGCCGGGCGCAAGCCCGACACCCCGCTGACGGTGACGGTCGCCGGTACGACGACGCGGCAGCGGACGTGGAACGCGACGCTCGGCACGATCGCCCAGGTCTTCAAGCAGGGCAAGGTGCTGCCGTCGCCCGAGGGCCACCGGCCCGTCATAGCCGTGGTCGGTGAGCGCAGTTCCGCCGCACAGCGCGACCAGCTCGCGTGGTTCGAGTCCAAGCCGCTGTTCGGCTGGAAGGTCCTCGTACCGCGGACGAAGGAGCAGGCGGCCTCGCTCTCCGACCAGCTGCGCAGCTATGGGGCCGTGCCGCACGAGGTGCCGACGATCGCCGTCGAGCCGCCGCGGACGCCGCAGCAGATGGAGCGCGCGGTCAAGGGTCTGGTGACCGGCCGCTACGAGTGGATCGCCTTCACCTCGGTCAACGCCGTGAAGGCCGTGCGCGAGAAGTTCGAGGAGTACGGGCTCGACGCCCGCGCCTTCGCCGGGATCAAGGTCGCGGCGGTCGGCGAGCAGACGGCGCGCTCGCTGATCGAGTTCGGCGTCAAGCCGGACCTGGTGCCGAGCGGTGAGCAGTCGGCCGCCGGTCTGCTGGAGGACTGGCCGCCGTACGACCCCGTCTTCGACCCGATCGACCGGGTGTTCCTGCCGCGGGCCGACATCGCCACGGAGACGCTGGTGGCGGGCCTGATCGAGCTGGGCTGGGAGGTCGACGACGTCACGGCCTACCGGACCGTGCGGGCGTCGCCGCCGCCGGCGGAGACCCGGGAGGCGATCAAGGGCGGTGGCTTCGACGCTGTGCTCTTCACCTCGTCGTCGACGGTGCGGAACCTGGTGGGTATCGCCGGGAAGCCGCACAACGTGACGGTGATCGCGTGTATCGGCCCCGCGACCGCGAAGACGGCGGAGGAGCACGGGCTGCGGGTGGACGTCCTGTCGCCCGAGCCGTCGGTGCACAAGCTGGCGGCGGCGCTGGCGGACTTCGGGGCGCGGCGTCGGGAGGCGGCGCGTGAGGCCGGCGACCCGGTGACGCGACCGAGCGAGCGCCGGCCGGGGGCGCGCAGGCGTCGTACGACGTAGGTGTGGTGCGGGGGGCGGGGGCGCTGCCCCCCGCCCCCCTTCCGCCCGGTGGGCCGGTTCCGGCCCGGCACGGTGTCGGTAAAAGCGCTCCGGGCACGGGCGTAGCGTGGGTGTATGACTGTGTACGGAGCCTTCCCCGGGTCGCGGCCGCGCCGGCTGCGGACCACTCCCGCGATGCGGCGCATGGTCGCCGAGACGCGGCTGAACCCCGCCGATCTGATCCTTCCCGCGTTCGTACGGGAGGGCGCGAGCGAGCCCGTGCCGATCTCGGCGATGCCCGGGGTCGTGCAGCACTCGCTGGACACGCTGCGCAAGGCCGCGGTGGACGCCCGGGAGGCCGGTGTCTCCGGGATCATGCTCTTCGGTGTGCCGGAGGACGCGAAGAAGGACGCGGCCGGGACGGCGGGCACCGACCCGGACGGGATCCTGCAGGTCGCCATCCGGGCCGTGAGGGCCGAGGTCGGCGACGAGCTGGTGATCATGTCCGATCTGTGTCTGGACGAGTACACCGACCACGGCCACTGCGGTGTGCTGGATGCGGACGGCCGCGTCGACAACGACGCCACGCTGGAGCGTTACGCCGAGATGGCGCAGGTCCAGGCCGACGCCGGCGTCCATGTGGTCGGCCCCAGCGGGATGATGGACGGCCAGGTCGGGGTCATCCGCGACGCCCTGGACACCATCGGCAAGGAGGACGTGGCCGTGCTCGCCTACACCGCTAAGTACTCCTCCGCCTTCTACGGCCCCTTCCGTGAGGCCGTCGCCTCCTCGCTGCAGGGTGACCGCAAGACGTACCAGCAGGACCCGGCGAACCTCCGCGAGTCCCTGCGCGAACTCGCGCTGGACCTGGAGGAGGGCGCCGACATGGTCATGGTCAAGCCCGCCGGTCCGTACCTCGATGTGCTGGCGAAGGTCGCGGATGCCGTGGACGTGCCCGTCGCGGCGTACCAGATCAGCGGTGAGTACGCGATGGTCGAGGCCGCGGCCGAGAAGGGCTGGATCGACCGCGACAAGGCCATCTTCGAGACGCTGACCGGGATTCGGCGCGCGGGCGCGCAGATGATCCTCACCTACTGGGCGACCGAGGTCGCACAGAAGCTGGCCCGCCCGTAAGGCGGTTCAGTCCCGCCGGTCGGTCCCGCTGGTCAGTCCCACCAGAAGGACCAGGCGGTCTGGTCCAGGACGGCCTTGGCCGCGTAGTCGGCGAGGGCGGAGTATCCGCCCTGGGTGATGTTGTCCGGGCAGAACGCGAAGTGCTCGGCGGCGACGGCCTCCGCCTCGGCGAGTGTCGTGGGCGGGGACGCAACGGAGACCACCAGCTGGTCGAAGGTGAGCGCCACGACACGTATGCCGAAGCGGTCCTCCCACGAGCGCAGGACCGTGCAGAGGCGCGCCACGTCGTTCTCGTGGTTGAGCGGACCGGTCCAGCCCAGCGCCGCGGGTATGTCGGCGCTGCGGCGGGCCGGGACGAGCGCGAGCCGGGCCCGCGCGAGCCAGGAGTCCTGATCGGTCAGAAGGTCGACGACATCGGCCGCCACGTCGTCCGGGTCGTCCCCGGCAGCCGCGGCCGGGGCGAGGCCGGGGAACTCCTCGGTGGTGTCGAGTTCGTCCCCCGCGCACTCCTCCCAGAAGGCGGCGAGCACCTCTACGGCGTCGTGATCGCCCGCGTACGACATCATCGCCGGGGACAACTCCCAGTCCTCGGGGCGCCTTTCGTGGCCACTGCCCGAGCCTATGAGCACGGGGTGGAGACCGGCGGTCCTGCGGGCGGGCAGCAGGGCCGACCAGTCGCCGGGACGGGCCGGCTCGTCCGCGCACCAGAGCAGCGGCTCGTGCCAGGATCCGTCCGTCGTGGTGTCGATCAGTCGGCCGGCCGGCAGGTCGAGCCCCAGCGAGCGGCCTGTCGGGTCGGTGGCCAGGGTCGGCAGGGGATTGGGAAGCATCGCCATGATCTGAAAGATAGAGGCCGCCACTGACAACGGGCGGCCTCCACTTCGTTCTTCGCGTGAGCGATCAGTGATCAGTAGGTGAGCGCGTCGGCCATGTCGCTCTGCCAGTACGTCACCTTGGCCATGTCGTCCTCGATGAAGGTGTTCGCGGGCAGCGCGAGCTCGGCGGGCGCTCCGGTCGATCCGGCCCCCTTGTGCCCGAAGTGGACGGTGAGGTGCTTCGCGACGCGGCCCGGGTTCTCGGCGGCGCCGGGCTCGCCGGTCAGGACGACCGCGGCGTAGGCGGACTCGCCGGGGGCCAGGGTGACCACGGCCTGCGGACGGCTGTCCTCGATGAACTGGGTCGGGGACTGCGCCTCGTCGAAGCGCAGGAACGGCGCGTTGTAGGCGGCGCAGGTGCGCGAGCCCGTGTTGGTGATGGTGAGCAGCAGGTGGTTGATGGGGCGCGAGACCTTGCTGACCACGGCCTTGGTGTTGTCGCCGGTGCAGGTCGTGAGGGACGTGCTGTCGCCGCCCGTGCCGCCGCTGGTGCTCTTGCCCGAGCTCCCGCCGGAGTTCTTGCCCGAGCCGCTTCCGGAGCCCTTGTCGCTGCCGCCGGCGGTGGTGGAGCCGTTGCCACCGGTGCCGGTGCCGGTGCCGGTGCCGGTGCCGGTGCCCGTGTCCGTGTCCGTGTCCGTGGACGGGGTGGCCGCCGGGGTCTTCGACGCGGTGGCGTTCGCCTTGCCGCCGTCGGCCGGGGCGGCTGCCTTGGGCTCGTCGTCGTTCTGGCAGGCGGTGAGGGACAGCCCCGCAAGAAGCGTGGCGGTCGCGACGACGGCGGTGCGGTTGCGAAGAGCGCGGTTACGGATGGTGCGCATGGTGGATCGACTCCCCGTTGTGGTGGTGATGCGGATTCGCTGATCGACACGGCGACCGCGAGAGCGTCGCCGGTCGCCGCGTCGTGCTGAACACACCTTGTGGGGCTGGCTGCTTGTGGGACAACGGACCAGGGACAATGGGGGAAGCTGGAACACTTGCAGGGGGGTTGACCAGGCGAAACACCCTCCCCCTGGAATGCGTTCCTGGGACGGCGAACGACAGGGGAGGGGTTGGGTGGCGACGGGGACGGAAGGCTTCGCCGGGCTGCTGAGCGCGCTGAAGGAACGCTCCGGGCGCAGCTACGGGGCTCTCGCCAGACAGCTGCACATGAGTACGTCCACGGTGCACCGCTACTGCAACGGCGACGCCGTACCGACGGATTACGCACCCGTGGAGCGGTTCGCGCGGCTGTGCGGGGCGACCCGGGACGAGCTGGTGGAACTGCACCGGCAGTGGATCCTGGCGGACGAGGCCCGCAGGCGCGGGCGTTCCGGGGCGGCCGAACCCTCCGGTGAGCCTTCGGCCGAGCCGTCCGGTGAGTCGTCTGGTGATTCATCCGTTGAGCCATCCGGTGAGCCATCCGTTGAGCGCGTGGGTGAGGCGTCTGTTGAGGCACCTGCTGACGTGGCTTCCGTCCCGGCTCCGGGACCCGTCCCGGCTCCGGGACCCGGTCCGGCTCCGGGACCGGTCCCGGAGGACGTGGCAGCCGAGCCCGTGATCGTCGGTCCTGCCGAGGCCTCGCGCAAGCGTCGCCTTCGCATTGCCGTTGCCACAGCTGCCGTTGTCGCCCTCGCCGTTCCGACCGCCTTCGCCGTGAGCCAGTTCGGGGGCGAAGGCGCCCGTACGGACGCACACGGGAAGGGGCAGCCCGGTGCGGGGGAGGCCGCCGGGGCCGCCTCGACGGACGCCGTATCCCCGTCCGCCGCGGCCTCGGGCTCCGCTTCCGCCTCACCGAACGGCAGCGCATCACCTGGCGGTAAGGGAGAAGGTGCCTCTCCGTCGGACCCGCCTGCCAAGGGCGGGACGCAGCCGCCTGCCGGGCAGGGCGGCGGTGTGGCGCCGAGTGTGGGCATCAGCTCGTACAACTGGGAGGAGCCGTGCGGCGAGTTCTATCTCCTGGACCAGCCGCCGGAGCAGGTCCCTCCGCCGCCTCCGCCGCAGGACACCCGGCCCTGGGCGAGCGCCCTGGGAGGCGTCAGCGCCGGGGACATGGCGCTCCAGCTGACCGTGACGGGCAACACGGACGAAGCGGTCGTCATCACTGACCTGAACGTACGCGTGGTGGGGCGAAAGGCCGCACTGCCCTGGCAGGTCTACTCCATGGGTGAAGGCTGCGGCAGCGGCATCACTCCGCAGACCTTCGACATCGACCTGGACCATGCCCGGCCGCTGGCCAAACCCATTGCGGGGCAGGACGGCGACACCGTCGTACCGGCCAAGGACTTCCCGTACAAGGTCTCCACCCGCGATCCGCAGGTCCTGAACCTCAACGTCCACACCGAAGGGCACGAGGCCACCTGGTATCTGGAGCTGGAGTGGAGCAGCGGCGACCGGCACGGAACCATACGGGTCGACGACGGCGGAAAGCCGTTCCGTACGAGCGCCTTGGAAGGCCGGAAGAGCTATACCTACTGGCCGGACAAGGACGAGTGGGTCGCCGAGTGACCGCCGGCGAAGGCCGCGAACGATGACCAGACGCCGGGGGCGAGCGTGAGCATCGGGCCGTCCGGGTTCTTGGAGTCGCGGACGTGGACGGCGGTGGGGTGGGTGGCGACCTCGACGCACTCGCCGCCCTCGCTGCCGCTGTAGGAGGACTTGCGCCAGGCGTAGGCGACTTCGAGGCAGGCGCCTCCTTGCTCACTGCTGTAGCTGGACTTGAACCACTCAAGTGCGGTGTTCATGGGTCTCCTAGCCGCAGGTCCAACAGGCCTTTTGTCTCCTCGGGGTTGAGGGCCTGTGTCCGCAGCATCGCATACTTCTGCGCCAGGATGCTGACCTCATCCGGGTCGGTGATGAGCTGGCTGCCGCGCTGGTTCTCGGCATAGGCAATGTGCTGGTGGTCGGGGGTTTCCAGCAGGATGAACGGGCCGGAAAGGCCGGCATGGGTCTCTCGGCCGAGTGGCATGATCTGCAGGGCGATGCCGGGGAGTTCGGCGCAGGCGCGCAGGTGACGGAGCGCCTCAATGTGCACATTCTTGCCGCCGAGGCGGTCCCGTACGGTTGCTTCGGAGATGATGAAGCTGATGGTCGGAGGGATCTTGCGCTGCAAGATCTCTTGGCGTTCCACGCGGGCGGCCACCCGCTGCTCGATCTCGTCCTGACTGAGTGCCGGGACATCAGTCCGGAACACCGCGCGGGCGTAGTTCTCCGTCTGGAGGAGGCCGGGCAGCACCTGATTCTCGAACCACGAGAGTGCGATGGCTTCGCGCTCGAAGTCCATGTACTCCTCCGCCCACGCCGGGATCAGATCCACCTCCGGCATGTTCTCCACCGCCGTCGACAACGCGCGCTTCGTCTCCAGGATGCTGTCCAGCAGCCGTGCCAGGTCCGGTTTCAGCGGCCGTCTTCCCTGCTCGATCGAGGCGATCGTCTCCTGGTGCAGACAGGCCCGGTCCGCCAGTTCGCGCTGGGTGAGGCAGGCCGTCTCCCGGAACACCGCCACCAGCGCGCCTACGAGCTTCATCGCCGACGCGTTCTTCCTGCGCCGATTCCTGGGGTGCATGCCGTACCAACTCCCCGTGGCCGTACGAAAGTCATGCGCAGGCAACCCGTACAAACTCGGTGTACGGGTGCGCGCACTGCATCACGCTAGTCACCGACTGTGACGCTCGCCTCATGAACGAGGCGATTCAACTCCCCTGTGTGCGTGAGCGGTTCTACCGGCGCGAGCGGCGGTCCGTGCCCGCTGCCAGGGAGTTCACGAGCGAGGCCCTCGAAGCATGGGGCCTGGGCGCGGTCCGGGACGACGTACTGCTCTGCGTGAGCGAGCTGGCCACCAACGCGCTGGTGCACGGCGTACCGCCCGGCCGGGGGTATCTGTTGCGGCTGGCGCGGTACGAGGAGGCCCTCCGTGTGGAGGTCCACGACAGCGGGGACGGGTGTCCCCGGCCGCGTGAGCCGCAGGGTGAGTCGGGGCGGGGGCTGTTGCTGGTGGCGACGGTCGCGGACAAGTGGGGGGTCGGGGAGCGGGCGCCCGGGAAGGTCGTGTGGTGCGAGTTCGGGGTCAGCGTTCGACGGTGAGGAGGTCGGCGAGGCGGGAGAGGCCGTCCGCCGCGTGGCCCTCGGCGATGGCGCGGTCCAGGAGGGCCTGGAACGGGACGAACAGCTCGGGGCTGACGCCCTGGTCGCGGAACGTGGCCGTGAAGTTGGGGAACGCGGCCTGGTTGACGGCGAGGCTGGAGACGTCGGTGAGGTGCTGTCCGGTGTCGATCGCCCGGCCCATCTCCGGGGCGCTCGCGAGCATCGCGGTGACCCAGGGGACGAGGAGTTCGGAGAACTCCTCGGCGGAGATGTGTTCCGTACGGACCAGGGCGAAGGCCTGGAGGACGCCGACGACCATGCCGTACATGCCGGTGAGCAGGGCCAGGTCGTACAGGGCGGCCCTGCCCGGGTCCGTGCCGGTCCACTTCGTGCCGCCGAAGGCCGCCAGCGTGGCGCGGTGGGTCTCGTAGGCCTGCTCGTCGCCGCTGTAGAAGACGTAGGCGTGCGGGCCGGCGATCATCTGCGGGACGGCCATGATGCCGCCGTCGAGGTAGTGCGCGCCGTGGTCGGCGGCCCGGGCGGCGAGTTCGCGGGCCTGGGCCGGGGTGCCGTTGGTGAGGTTGACCAGCGTCTTGCCGGTGACGTCGCCGAGGGTGTCGAAGACCTCGTGGACGGCGTCGTCGGTCAGGAGGCAGACGACGACGAGAGGGCTCGCCGCGGCCGCTTCGGCGGGCGTGCCGGCCGGGAGCGCGCCCTGGGCGACGAGGGGACCGGTCCTGGCGGGGGAGCGGTTCCAGACGGTGACGTGGTGGCCCGCCTTGAGGAGGGCGGTGGCGAGGGCGGAGCCCATCATGCCGAGACCGAGGACGGAGACGTGGGTCGTCATGCCGTCGATCCTTGCCGCGGGGTGGGAAGGGGACAAGTACCGACTATTTGGTCAGGTACTCACCTTGTGGTGAGTGGGGTGGTGATCAGTGGCGGCCCGGCGCACCCTGAAAGGGGTACCGCTGGAGGTGATCCGTCATGCAGACGCTCGTCGGATGGCACGTCGAGATGGAGTTTCTGGAGGAAGGCGACAAGACCAAGGCGGCCGCGATGCTCCGGCTCGGCGACGGCACGGAAGTACGCGGCCACGGCCACGCCAGCCGTCATCCGTCCGATCCGGGACAGCTGCGGGTCGGCGAGGAGATCGCAGGCGCGCGGGCGCTCATGGACATCGCGCAGACACTGCTCACCAAGGCCCACGACGAGATCGAGGAGACCACGGGAAGACCCGCGCACCCGCTGACGCGGTGACGCGGTGAGGCGAAGACGCGGTGACGCGAACGACGAAGGCGGCCCGGGCGAGCGAACATCGCCGGGGCCGCCTTCGTCGTCGTGCGTCAGAGGCGCTCGGGGGTGCGGATGCCGAGGAGCGCCATGCCCTGGTGGAGCGTGCGGGCGGTCAGGTCGACGAGGAAGAGGCGGTTCTCGAAGACCTCCACCGTGTTGTCCTCGCTGATGACCTGGCACTGGTCGTAGAACGTCGTGAGGTGGGACGCCAGCTGGTACAGGTACGCGGCCAGCTTGTGCGGCTCGTACGACGCGGCGACCTCGGCCAGGACCTCGCCGAACTGGTCCAGGTGCAGCCCGAGCGCCCGCTCGGCCGGGGCCAGCGCGAGCTCCGGGTGGGCGGCCGGCTTGGCGTCGCCCGCCTTGCGGAGGATCGACTGGATACGGGCGTACGCGTACTGGAGGTACACCGACGTGTCGCCGTTGAGCGAGACCATCTGGTCCAGGTCGAACTTGTAGTCCCGGACGGCCGACGTGGACAGGTCCGCGTACTTCACCGCGCCGATGCCGACGTAGCGGCCGTTCTCGACGATCTCCTGCTCGGTGAGGCCCACCTTTTCGGCCTTCTCGCGCACGACCGCCGTCGCCCGGTCGACCGCCTCGTCCAGCAGGTCTTCCAGGCGCACCGTCTCGCCCTCACGGGTCTTGAACGGCTTGCCGTCCTTGCCGAGGACCGTGCCGAAGGCGAGCTGGGCGGCCTTGACGTCGTCGTTCAGCCAGCCGATGCGGCGGGCGGTCTCGAAGACCATCTTGAAGTGGAGCGACTGGCGGGCGTCCACCACGTACAGCAGCGTGGTCGCGCCGAGGTTCTGCACGCGGTCGCGGATCGCGGAGAGGTCCGTCGCCGCGTAGCCGAAACCGCCGTCGGACTTCTGGACGATCAGCGGGACCGGATTGCCGTCCGGGCCCTTGACGTCGTCGAAGAAGACGCACAGCGCGCCGTTGGAGCGGACGGCGACGCCCGACTCCTCCAGCAGCCGGCAGGTCTCGACCAGCATGTCGTTGTAGCCCGACTCGCCGACGATGTCCGGGTCGTCGATCTCCATGTCGAGCTTCTCGAAGACCGAGTAGAAGTAGATCTTCGACTCGTCGACGAACCGCTGCCAGAGCGCGAGGGTCTCCTTGTCGCCCGACTGCAGGTCCACGACCCGACGGCGGGCCCGGTCCTTGAACTCCGGGTCGGAGTCGAAGATCGCGCGCGAGGCCTTGTACAGCCTGTTGAGGTTGGACATGGCCTCCTCGCCGGAGGCGGAGTCGGCCTTGTGGTCCAGCTCGTGCGGGTGCTCGATCAGGTACTGGATGAGCATGCCGAACTGGGTGCCCCAGTCGCCGATGTGGTGGCGACGGACCACCTTCTCGCCCGTGAACTCCAGGATCTCGACCATGGCCGCGCCGATCACCGCGGACCGCAGATGGCCGACGTGCATCTCCTTCGCCACATTCGGCTGGGCGTAGTCGATCACGGTCGTGCCGGGCTTCTCCGCGTGCGGCACGCCCAGGCGGGCGTCCGCGGCGCGGGCGGCGAGGGTCCTGACGATCGCCTCGTCGGTGATCGTGATGTTGAGGAAGCCGGGGCCCGATACCTCGATGTCCTTGAGGAGGTCATCGGCTCCGAGCGCCTCCACGACCTTGGTCGCCAGCTCGCGCGGGTTGCCCTTCAGCTGCTTGGCGAGTGCCAGGATGCCGTTGGCCTGGAAGTCGGCCCGGTCGCTACGTCGCAGCATGGGGTCGGCGGAGCCGGCCTCCGGCAGGGCTGCCGAGAGGGCGTCCGCGAGGCGCTGCTGCACGTTCGAAGCGAGGGAAGGGACCGAGGCCATGAGCTTCCGTTCCTGTCAGTGGGTGATCGGTGCTAATTCGGTAGTCAAGTGTCCCATGGGGGAGCAACCTGTTTCTCCAGGCGACGGTGGGCTGTGGACAACCATCCGGTCCGGGGCTGTGGACAACCACAGGGCCCGCTGTTCCGTCTGGGAGAATGGCTGGCACCGGCTTCGACAGACTCAAGTATTCAAGGACGTGCCGATCGTGGCTCAGAGCAGCACCGAGACCGACTGGGTCTCCCGTTTCGCGGACGATGTCATCGCCGAGTCGGAGCGGCGTGCACCCGGGAAACCGGTCGTGGTTGCCTCTGGCCTGTCGCCGTCGGGCCCCATCCACCTGGGCAATCTGCGTGAGGTCATGACCCCGCACCTGGTCGCGGACGAGATCCGCCGCCGGGGGTACGAGGTCCGCCATCTGATCTCCTGGGACGACTACGACCGCTACCGCAAGGTGCCGGCCGGGGTGCCGGGCGTCGACGACTCCTGGGGCGAGCACATCGGCAAGCCGCTGACCTCGGTCCCCGCGCCCGCCGGCTCCTCGTACCCGAACTGGGCGGAGCACTTCAAGGCCGCGATGGTCGAGGCGCTCGCCGAGCTCGGTGTCGAGTACGACGGGATCAGCCAGACCGAGCAGTACACCTCGGGTGTCTACCGCGAGCAGATCCTGCACGCGATGAAGCACCGCGCGGACATCGACGGCATCCTCGACCAGTACCGGACGAAGGCCAAGGACGGCCAGCCGAAGCAGCAGCAGCAGAAGAAGCAGCAGCAGAAGCAGCAGCAGAAGCCGGTCGACGCGGCCGAGCTGGAGGCCGAGGAGGGCTCCGGCGCGGCGAGCGAGGACGACGGCAGCGGCGGCTCCGGCGGCTACTTCCCGTACAAGCCGTACTGCGGCAACTGCGAGAAGGACCTGACGGCCGTCACGGAGTACATCGACGCGACGACCGAGCTGACGTACTCCTGCACGGCGTGCGGCTTCTCCGAGACGGTCCGGCTCAGCGAGTTCAACCGCGGCAAGCTCGTCTGGAAGGTCGACTGGCCGATGCGCTGGGCCTTCGAGGGCGTGATCTTCGAGCCGAGCGGTGTCGACCACTCGTCGCCCGGGTCGTCGTTCGTCGTGGGCGGCCAGATCGTCCGCGAGATCTTCGACGGAGTGCAGCCGATCGGCCCGATGTACGCGTTCGTGGGCATCTCCGGCATGGCCAAGATGTCGTCGTCGCGCGGTGGCGTGCCGACGCCGGCGGACGCGCTGAAGATCATGGAGGCTCCGCTGCTGCGCTGGCTGTACGCGCGCCGCAGGCCCAACCAGTCCTTCAAGATCGCCTTCGACCAGGAGATCCAGCGGCTCTACGACGAGTGGGACAAGCTGGAGTCCAAGGTCGCGGACGGTTCCGTGCTGCCGGCCGACGCCGCCGCCCACTCCCGCGCGGTGCGCACCGCCGCCGGTGAGCTGCCGCGTACGCCCCGGCCGCTGCCGTACCGGACGCTCGCGTCGGTCGTCGACATCACCGCCGGCCACGACGAGCAGACGCTGCGCATCCTGAGCGAGCTGGACCCGGCGAACCCGCTGTCCTCGCTGGACGAGGCGCGGCCCCGGCTCGACCGCGCGGAGAACTGGATCACTACCCAGGTCCCGGCCGACGCCCGGACGATCGTGCGCTCCGAGCCCGACACGGAGCTGCTCGGCTCGCTCGACGACGAGGCGCGCGAATCGCTGCGCCTGCTGCTCGACGGCCTGGACTCGCACTGGTCGCTGGACGGGCTCACCACGCTCGTCTACGGAGTGCCGAAGGTGATGGCGGGCCTGGAGCCGGACGCCAAGCCGACGCCTGAGCTGAAGACCGCCCAGCGCTCCTTCTTCGCGCTGCTGTACCGCCTGCTGGTCAGCCGGGAGACGGGGCCGCGGCTGCCGACCCTGCTGCTGGCGGTCGGGGCGGACCGGGTGCGCAAGCTGCTCGCTGCCTGATCACGGGGCCGCACGACGGACGAAGGGCTCCCACCCTCTCGGGGTGGGAGCCCTTCGCCGTACGCGCTGCGGTCCTACGCGCTGCGGTCCTACGCGGAAATGGTGCTACGCGATGTGGTCCTCTTCCAGCTCCGCGGTGTGGCGGTTGGTGAAGCGGTTGACCATGCGCTTCGACTCCTCGGCAGGGAGGGTGACGCGGAACTCGGCCTCCACGTTGTCGATGAACTCGCGCGGCGTCGGGTAGCTGCCGTTTATCGACTTCTTGAAGACCTGGTAGTACGACTCCTCGTCCGGGGCGGCGGGTTCGGGGGTGCCGCCGCCCTCGCCCATTTCCCGGGTGCGGCCGGGGCCGGCGGGGATGGGGAAGCTGCCGGTCTCCTCCGAGGAGGACTCCCCGTTCCAGGGCTCGGACTCCTCGTACTGCTGCTGGTACTGCTCAGCCGGGTACTGCTCGGCGGGGTACTGCTCCACCTGCTGGTACTGCTCGGTCTGGTACTGCTGCGGGCCCTGCTCCTCGTACCACTGCCCGTACTGCTGCTCCTCGGGGTCGTACGAGGGGTCGTAGCCGCCCTGGTACGGGACCTCTTGAGGGTTCCGGGCGTGGAGCCAGGGGCTTTCGTCGACGGGGGGCTGCTGCTCGGCGTAGTCCGGTTGCTGGGGGGAGGGGCTCTCCAGCTGGGGGCGCTGCTCGCCGGCAGGTGCCGCCTTCTGCGGAACGGGCGTCGCGCGGACGGCACGACTGTCCGCGATGACGTCCACCTGAGGGTCCGGGGGCAGCAGCACCGGCTCGATCCCGGCGGCGGCCAGCCCCGCGGGGGCCGTCTCCGCCAGCGGAACGCCGTATCTCGCGAGCCGCAGCGGCATCAGCGCCTCGACCGGCGCCTTGCGGCGCCACGCACGCCCGTAGCGGGCCTGGAGCCGGGCCTGGTAGATCAGCCGGTCCTGCTCCAGCTTGATGACCTGCTCGTAACTGCGCAGCTCCCACAGCTTCATCCGGCGCCACAGCCGGAAGGTGGGGATAGGGGAGAGCAGCCAGCGGGTGAGGCGCACGCCCTCCATGTGCTTGTCGGCCGTGATGTCCGCGATCCGGCCCACCGCGTGGCGGGCGGCCTCGACGGAGACCACGAACAGGACCGGGATGACGGCGTGCATACCGACGCCGAGCGGGTCCGGCCAGGCGGCCGCGCCGTTGAACGCGATCGTCGCCGCCGTCAGCAGCCACGCCGTCTGGCGCAGCAGCGGGAAGGGTATGCGTATCCAGGTCAGCAGCAGGTCGAGGGCGAGCAGCACACAGATGCCCGCGTCGATGCCGATGGGGAAGACCAGGGAGAAGTCGCCGAAGCCCTTCTGCTCGGCGAGCTCGCGCACGGCGGCGTACGATCCGGCGAAACCGATCGCGGCGATGATCACCGCACCGGCGACCACCACGCCGATGAGTATGCGGTGCGTGCGTGTCAGCTGCATCGCGGCCACCCGCGATCCCCTCCCTTGTCCTTTTGTGGCGCCGGTGGCGCGGGCCAAGCCTGGCACATGAATGCGGAGCCCGGGCCTCCGGGGAGGTCCGGGCTCCGGCCGGATGCCGGTGCTTCCCGACCGTCCAACAGATGGTGCAGGTGTGGGGGTTGGGTCCGCAGGCGACCGGACCGTCGGTCCGCCGGCCTGCGGGTGTGGCCGGTCTCCCGGCCCGCCGCGAGCCTAGTTGGCCTTCGCGACCGAGGTCGTGGCCTCCTTGGCCGCGGTCACCGCGTCCTTCATCAGCGCCGACGCGTCCGGGGTCTTCGCCCCCGCGTATCCGGCACCGTTGTACCCGAGCGTGACCACGACGTTGCCGGTACGAGCCACGATCGTTGCGTACTTGAAGTCTTCGCCGGTCTTCTTGAGGCCGAAGCCGATCGCCGTGGCCTCTTCGCCGACACCCGCCGCGGGGGAGGTCTTGACGCCCTTGGCGCCGTCCGTCGCCCGGGTCTTGGCGACCTCCTTCTCGTACGCGTCCTTGGCGCGCTCCTCGCCGCTGCCCAGCCCGGCCTCGGACTCGAAACGCTGGAAGGACACGTCGAGCCAGCGGTAGTTCGAGCCCTTGACGCCCTTGTCCTCCAGGCCGTTCCAGGAGCAGCTGCCGCGGACGCCCGTGTCGCTGGAGGTGCCGGCCGTGCCGGCCTTGTTCTTCACCTTGGGCACCAGCTCCTCGATCGTCTTCGAGGCGAGGGCCTTGCAGGGCTGGGGGAGCTTGGCGAACTTCGCGGGCTCCACGGTCGCCGCGGACTGCTTCGTGTCGGGCGAGGAGCCCTCGGAGGAGGACGAGCCGGTGTCCGAGCCCGAGCCCTTGCTGTCGGAGTCCGACGAGCAGCCGGCGACGACGAGCATCACCGGGACGGCGGCGCAGGCGAGTATGCGGGTGAGTCGCGGGGCTGATCGGTGCATGGTTCCTTCAGTCGGTGTGTCGTACGGTCCGCCGTCTGCCGGACGGGGAGTCCGGATCCGGGCGGACGGTCCGGTTCTTCCGGGGCGGCCACGGTACGTCGACACGGTACGACGCCGAAGTCGTCCGGTGGGAGCGAGTGACGGATCCGGCGGGCTCGGGCAGCGGCTCGCAGGAGGCCCCTGCGGACGCGCTAGTCGTTGAAGCGCTCGGCCAGTTTCCGGGCCAGACCCTGGGCCTTTTCCTGCAGTTCCTTGCTGTCCGGCAGCTCCGTCACCCGCGCCGGCTGCTCGCCGTACTGGACGGTCACGATCACGTTCGATGTGCGGAACACCACGCTCACGGTGCGCTGCTGCGCGGTGGAACCGGCCCGGGCGAGGACGTCGTCGAGGAACGCGGCGTCGCCGAGGCCGTCGAGCACACGGGGCTCCAGGCCCTCGGGGGCGCTGCCCGGGTCGCCGGACGGCGAGGTGGTGGCCGAGGGCGAGGTGGTGGCGGGGTTGTGCGCGGTGCTCGTGGCCGGCGCGCCCGAGGAGGGGGTGCCGCCCGTGGGGCCGTCCTGCGGGGCGCCGCCCCCGGCGGGAACGGGCAGGTCGGCCGAGTCCTGCTTCTTGACGTACACCTCCTGCGCGCGCTGGTCGTCGCTGACGTCCTGGTCGTAGGAGACGACGCGCTCGACGTCGATACGGAGGTTGTGCGAGGCCTCCGGGGAGTCGGCCTTCCAGCTGCAGCCGACACGGCGGTCGGTGTCGTACGTGACGGCGGCCGTGCCGCGGAACACCTTCTCCTGCTGGTCCTCGGGCAGCTCGGCGGCGCCGGGGAGCAGATCCCGGAGCATGGCGCGCTCGACGGCGCCGCACGGCTCGTAGAGCGTGCGGTACTTGCCCGGGAGTGCGACGGGGCCCGCGGTCTCGCCCGTCTTGGCCTCGGTGGTCGAGCCGTCGTCGGCGGATCCCGCGCTGCAGCCGGTGACGAGCGTCGCCACGAGGAGCGCCACGACACCGGGTACGTACCCCCTTCGCTGCACGTTCCCAGGCTCCCTTCTCTGCACTTACGGACACTCGGCCGCTGCTGCGCGCGGCGAAAACTGGTTGCCGCCCGATGCGCGCCGATGGACACAATGTGTATCGCACGCGCAGCTGTGAACGCCGGTCCGCTGTCCCTTTTGCTGATCCTGGCGCCGGTTTTGCGTTAGTCGGCTTATCGGGGGAATCGAGGAAGTATGTCGTATGTAGAGGTGCCCGGCGCGAAGGTCCCGATCCGGATGTGGACGGACCCGTCCACGGTCGAGGACGGCGCCATGCAGCAGCTGCGGAACGTCGCGACGCTCCCCTGGATCAAGGGCCTCGCCGTGATGCCGGACGTGCACTACGGCAAGGGCGCGACGGTCGGCTCGGTCATCGCCATGCACGGTGCGGTCTGCCCGGCGGCGGTCGGTGTCGACATCGGCTGCGGAATGTCCGCCGTGAAGACCTCGCTCACCGCGAACGACCTGCCGGGCGATCTGTCCCGGCTCCGTTCCAAGATCGAGCAGGCGATCCCGGTCGGGCGCGGTATGCACGACGACCCGGTGGACCCGGGCCGGGTGTACGGATTCCCGGTGTCGGGCTTCGACGACTTCTGGTCGCGGTTCGACGGGATCGCGGACGCGGTCAAGTTCCGCAGGGAGCGGGCGGCCAAGCAGATGGGGACGCTCGGTTCCGGAAACCACTTCGTCGAGTTCTGCCTGGACGAGTCCGGCTCCGTATGGCTCATGCTGCACTCCGGCTCGCGGAACATCGGCAAGGAGCTCGCCGAGCACCACATCGGCGAGGCCCAGAAGCTGCCGCACAACCAGGGCCTGATCGACCGCGACCTGGCGGTGTTCGTCGCGGACACCCCGCAGATGGCCGTCTACCGGAGCGACCTGTTCTGGGCGCAGGAGTACGCGAAGTACAACCGCGCGCTGATGATGGGGCTCTTCCAGGAAGTGGTCCGCAGGGAGTTCCGGAAGGCGAAGGTCACCTTCGATCCGGTCATCTCCTGCCACCACAACTACGTGGCGGAGGAGCGGTACGAGGGGATGGATCTGCTGGTCACCCGGAAGGGAGCGATCAGCGCGGGCTCGGGGGAGTGGGGGATCATCCCTGGTTCCATGGGTACGGAGTCGTACATCGTCCGCGGTCTGGGCAACCCGAAGTCGTTCAACTCGGCGTCGCACGGTGCCGGTCGGCGGATGAGCCGGAACGCGGCGAAGCGGAAGTTCTCCACTAAGGATCTCGAGGACCAGACGCGGGGCGTGGAGTGCCGTAAGGACTCCGGGGTCGTGGACGAGATCCCGGCCGCGTACAAGCCGATCAGCCAGGTGATCGATCAGCAGAAGGACCTGGTGCAGGTCGTCGCGAAGATCAAGCAGGTCATCTGTGTGAAGGGCTGAATCCAGCACACCACGTGATCGACGGGCCCCGGACTGTGCGTCCGGGGCTTTGTGGTCCAACGAGCACGGTCACAACAGCTGTCGATGGTTCCGTGCAGTTTCAGCGAGTGGTTCCGGGTGGTTTCACTGGTCGTACACGGTTCCGGGCACCGGCTTGGCGGGGTGGAGGAGTTCGGGGACCGTGACGAAGGTGTAGCCGCGCTTCTTCAGCTCGGTGATGATCGCGGGCACGGCGGGGACGGTGCCGTCGTAGATGTCGTGGAGCAGGATGATGCCGTCCCGGTCGGCCTGGTCGAGGGTGCGCTCTGCGATCAGGGCCGAGTCCGTGGTGGAGAAGTCCTTCGCGGTGGTGCTCCACAGCACCAGGGAGAGGCCGAGCTCCTTGCTGACGGCCGTGACGTCGTCGTTGATCCGGCCCTGCGGCGGGCGCATCAGGGTGGGCTTCTTGCCGGTGATGGCGGCTATGGCGTCCTGAGTGCGGGCCAGTTCGTCGCGTATGGCGTCCTTGTCGAGCGTGTCGAGCCGTTCGTGGGTCCAGGTGTGGTTGGCCACCTCATGGCCCTCGGCGGCGAGGCGGCGCACGGTCTCCGGGTACTTGAGCACGTGGTTCTCGCCCAGCAGGAAGAAGGTGGCGTGGACCTTCTCCTTCTTGAGGATGTCGAGGAGCTGGGGAGTGTCCTTACCGGGCCCGCCGTCGAAGGTCAGGGCGATGCACTTGGCCTTCTCGCAGTCGACCGGCGCCTTGGCGGAGGCCGCGTTGCGTCCGGCGGAGCCCGCTGCCTGGGACTTCCCGTCCCCTGCGGTCGAGGCTGCGGGGTTCTCCAGCGCGTCTGCGCGGGCCTCGGAGGGTGAGACGCGGTCCATCGAGCAGCCGGTGAGAGCGACTGCGGCGAGGGACATCGCGGCGAGTGCGGAGGCGATCCTGAGCCGGGTCCGACCCGCCGTGCCGGGGCTGGTGGTCGTGGTGTCGGAGGTTTCGGGCATGGCGGTGCTTCTCCCTGTGGGGGGGCTTGGTCCTGGTGTGAGCGCGCAACGGGGCACGGCGAGTGCCGCGATCGATCGGCCGTGCACGCAGATCCGACTATACATAGTGCGTATACGTGCGGTGTATACACCCTGCGACTAGCGCACGAAGCCCAAGGGCGCAGTCATGAATCTCCAGATCAGATGCCGCGCGAGGTCCGACATTCACGTTCCCCGCAGCCCGGCCGGGGAGCGGCCCCATCGCCTGTGCGCGATCAACTGTGCATGCGGTATATACACCGCTTGTATAGTGCTCGCATGTCCATCGGCCACACATTGCTCGGACTCCTGGAGTCCGGCCCGCGTCACGGCTACGACCTCAAGCGCGCCTTCGACGAGAAGTTCGGTCACGACCGGCCTCTCGCCTACGGCCAGGTCTACGCGACGATGTCCCGCCTGCTGAAGAACGGCCTTGTCGAGGTCGACGGTGTCGAGGCAGGCGGTGGTCCTGAGCGCAAGCGGTACGCCATCACCGGAGCCGGGGTCACCGACGTCGCCCAGTGGCTCGCCACACCCGAGAAGCCGGAGCCGTACCTCCAGTCGACCCTGTACACGAAGGTCGTCCTCGCGCTGCTCACCGGCCGCAGTGCAGGTGAGCTGCTGGAGACGCAGCGTGCGGAGCATCTGCGGCTGATGCGTGACCTCACCCGTCGCAAGCAGGGTGGTGACCTGGCGGACCAGCTCATCTGCGACCACGCGCTGTTCCACCTGGAAGCCGATCTGCGCTGGCTGGAGCTGACCGCCGCCCGGCTCGACCAGCTGGCGAAGGAGCTCGCCAGGTGAGCGGGCCTCTGCTCACGGCGACCGCACTGCACAAGGTGTACGGGCCCACGACCGCCCTCGACGGTGCCGAGTTCGCGGTCGACGCGGGCGAGATCGTCGCCGTCATGGGCCCTTCCGGGTCCGGCAAGTCGACTCTGCTGCACTGCCTCGCCGGAATCGTCACCCCCGACTCGGGCGCCATCACCTACGACGGCCGTGAACTGTCGGCGATGAGCGACACGGAACGCAGCGCCCTGCGGCGCGGCGACTTCGGCTTCGTCTTCCAGTTCGGCCAGCTCGTACCCGAGTTGACCTGCGTGGAGAACGTCGCACTGCCTCTGCGGCTGAACGGCGTCCGCCGCAAGGACGCCGAGCGCAAGGCGGGGGAGTGGCTGGAGCGCCTGGAGGTCGCCGAGGTGAGGCAGAAGAGGCCCGGTGAGGTCTCCGGCGGTCAGGGGCAGCGCGTCGCCGTGGCCCGCGCGCTGGTCACGTCGCCGCGGGTGCTCTTCGCCGACGAACCGACCGGCGCGCTGGACTCGTTCAACGGCGAGCGGGTGATGCAGCTGCTCACCGCCGCTGCCAGGGACAGCGGTGCCGCGGTCGTCCTGGTGACCCACGAAGCCCGGGTCGCCGCGTACTCCGACCGCGAGGTCTCCGTCCGCGACGGCAAGGTGCGGAGCACGGTGGGTGTGGCGTGAGAAGGGTCCGTGCCTGGGTTCGTGATCTGGCGATGGGTGCCCGGTTCGCCGTGACCGGTGGCCGCCGGGGCTGGACCCGCACGATCCTCACCGCCGTCGGTGTGGGCCTGGGTGTCTGCCTGCTGCTGACCGCGGCCTCGGTGCCCCACCTTCTTGAGAGCCGTGACGACCGCGTGGAGGGCCGTTACGTCATTCCGGTCATGCACGGGGAGGCGAAGCCCTCCGAGCGTTCCTTCCTCTTCGTCGAGACCGAGACGCTCTACCGCGGGGACACGATCAGGGGCACGGTGTTGCGTCCCGACGGCGGGCGGGCCCCCGTGCCTCCCGGGCTGGCGAAGCTGCCGGGGCCGGGCGAGATGGCCGTCTCCCCGGCACTCGCGGATCTGCTCGCCTCCCCCGAGGGGGCGTTGCTGAAGGACCGCCTGCCGTACCGGATCACCGCCACCATCGGTGACCAGGGCCTGGTCGGCCCGAGCGAACTCTTCTACTACGCGGGCAGCGCCAGTCTCCAAGCCGCTTCCAGCGAGCGTTCCGACGGCTTCGGCTCGCCCATGGGCAGCGACCCGATGAACGCGGTTCTCCTGCTCGTCATCGTGATGGCCTGCGTGGTCCTGCTCCTGCCGGTGGCCGTGTTCATCGCCACCGCCACGCGCTTCGGCAGCGAGCAGCGTGACCGGCGGCTGGCCGCGCTGCGTCTGGTCGGCTCCGACCGGGCGATGACGCGGCGGATCGCGGCCGGTGAGTCGCTGTGCGAGTCGCTCTTCGGACTGGTCGCGGGCCTCGGCATCTTCATGCTCGTACGGCAGTTGGCCGGCTCGGTGACGGTCTGGGGCGTCAACCTGTTCCCGTCCGACCTCATGCCGAACCCGGGCCTGGCCGCGCTGATCGCCGTCGTGGTGCCGGCCTGCGCGATCGCGGTCACGCTGTTCACCCTGCGCGGCGTGTCGATCGAGCCGCTCGGTGTCGTACGGAACACGGCTCCCCGGCGGCGCCGGCTCTGGTGGCGTGTGCTGCTGCCGGTCGCGGGGCTCGCCCTGTTGCTGCCCCTGGCCGGCCAGATCGACATGAACGACTCCGACATCGCCTCGTATCAGATCGTCGGCGGCTCGCTGCTGCTGCTGCTCGGGATCACCGCGCTGCTGCCGTGGCTGGTGGAGGCCGTGGTCGGCCGGCTGCGCGGAGGCCCGGTCTCCTGGCAGTTGGCCGTGCGGCGGCTCCAGCTGAGCAGCGGCACGGCGTCCCGTGCCGTCAGCGGCATCATGGTCGCGGCGGCCGGCGGGATCGCGCTCCAGATGCTCTTCACCTCCATGCAGAGCGACTTCATGAAGCCGACCGGCATGGACACCGCCCGCGCCCAGCTGTTCACGTCCGTGCCCGGTGCGGACGGCACCACCAGCCGCGAGATCATCGAGAAGTACGCGGCGACCAAGGGCGTCACCGGCGTGATCGGCACCATCGAGGCCTACGCCGAACGGCCCGGGCCGCGGCGATCCGGCGAGTCCTACATCCCTACGGCCGGCATCACCGTGGGCGACTGCCCGTCACTGCGGGAGCTGGCGAAACTGCCCTCCTGCAAGGACGGCGACGTCTTCATCGCCAGTAAGCACGGCAAGCTGCGGCCGCCGGACGAAGATCCGGCACAGCCCGGCGCGCAGGTCGACCTCCACACGCGGTACGGGGCGGTGAAGGAGACCGAACCCGAGCTGTGGCGCATCCCGGCGACTGCCGAGGCGGTGGACACCCGAACCCACCCGATGGGGCGGATGGACATCACCGGCATTCTGGCCACGCCGTCCACCATCGACGTGTCGAAGCTGCAGGACCCCACGACCACGGCGATGATCCGGCTCGACCCGAAGGTCCCGGACGCGGCCGAGCACGCCCGCAACACCGCGGCCGCCATCAACCCCGTGACCGACGTCCGGACGATGCAGAACTTCGAACGGGACAGCCGGTATTCCAGCGTCCGCACCGGGCTGTTCGTCGGCGCCGCCGTGACCATGCTGGTGGTCGCCGCGTCCATGTTCGTCTCCACCGTCGAACAACTGCGGGAGCGCAGACGACTGCTGTCGGTACTCGTCGCCTTCGGCACCCCACGCGCCACCCTGAGCTGGTCCGTGCTCTGGCAGACGGCCGTACCCATCGTGATGGGACTCGCCCTCGCGATCACCACCGGCATCGGCCTCGGCCTCGCGCTGCTGAGGATGATCGACAAACAGGTCACCGACTGGTGGGCGTTCCTGCCCGTCACAGGAGTCGGCGCCGGCCTCATCCTGCTGGTCACGGCCCTCAGCCTGCCACCGCTGTGGCGCATGACCCGCCCGGACGGACTGCGCACGGAGTGAGAAGCCGCAACGACGTCATCGGTGAGCCCCCGGACGGAATCCGTCCGGGGGCTTTCCTGCGCGCCGGATCCCGCGGGGGTGCGGATCCCATGGACGTGTCGCACATGAAGGAAACGTGACATACAGGGCGCGAAGTGGACACTGGTCGGGCTCTGCCGTGGTGTTCCTGCCCGGAGGGCCTGACCGAGGGCGAGGTGGCCGAGGTGGCCGAGGTGGCGGAAGCTTCGACGGGCGGCACGGACGACGGCGACCGGTCCGTCGAACTCGGGGGCTACCAGCAGGAGCTGAAACGGACGCTCGGCTCCTTCCAGGTATTCGCGATCTCGTTCGCGTTCATCTCGGTGGCCGTGGGCATCTTCGCGACGTACGACGAAGTGCTGGTGACCGCGGGACCGGTCGGGATCTGGCTCTGGGTCATCGCGGCGGTGGGGCAGAGTCTGGTGGCGTTGGTGGTCGCGCAGCTCGCGGCCCGCATCCCGCTCAGCGGCTCCTCCTACCAATGGGCCTCACGGCTGGCCAGCCCGAAGGTCGGCTGGGGGTTCGGCTGGCTGACCTTCTGCTACCTGGCGATCGGCGTGGTGGCGGTCGACAACGCGCTGGCGAGTCAGGCGTTCATGCCGCTCGTCGGCATCGAGCCGGACGAGGGCACCGCACGTCTGATCACCCTTGCGGTGCTGCTCGTCCAGACCGTGATCGCCGTGGCCTCGACACGCATCGTCAGCCTGATCAACACGGCCGCGGTGGGCCTCGAACTGGCGCTCGTCGTGGTGGTGGCGATCGCGCTCGTCATCGCCGTGGCGATCACGGGCAACGGTGCGGCCGGCAACCTCACCTCGCGCGGTGTCACCGAGAGCGCACCCGACTACTTCGCCGTCGGAGGCGGGCTGATGCTCGCGATGATCATGGGCCTCGCCACGCTCGTCGGCTTCGACTCCGCGGCGAACCTGGCCGAGGAGGCCAAGGATCCCTACCGCAGCGTGCCGCGCGCGATCGTGGGGTCGGTCGTGGCGGCCGGGCTCCTGGGGATGCTGTTTCTGATCACGCTCACCCTCGCGATCGACGACATCCCCCGGATCAGCGCCGACGGCTCGCCGGTCGCGGCGATCATGCGGGATCACCTCGGTCCGGCGATGGAGAGGACGCTGCTGGTCGCGATCACGTTCGCGTTCTTCGGCGCCGGGATCGTGGTGATGGTCTCGTGCGCGCGGCTCGTCTTCGCGATGTCGCGGGACTCACGCTTCCCCGCGCACCGGTTGATGCGGCGGGTCAACCCGCGCACGCGGACGCCGATCCCGGCGACGATCCTGATCTTCGTCCTCGGGGTCGTTCTGATGGTCGTGCTGCCGGGAGCCGCGCTGCTGGAGCTGATCACGGCGTCGACGATCCTCCCGGCGATCACCTACGGCTCGACGATCGTCCTCTACCTGGCGGTGCGCAAACGACTGGACCGCCGGAAGGGTGCCTTCGACCTCGGGCGCTTCGAGCTGCCGATCGCGATCTGCGCGCTGGTGTGGACGCTGATCGCGCTGTTCGTGCTGGTGGCACCCCGGGAGGCGCTCGTCTCCGTCGTGATCGTGGTCGGGCTGCTCCTCGTGGGCGGGGTGTTCTTCCTCGGCATGCTGAAGTTCGACCGCGCGGCGCTGGAGTCCGAGCCCGGGGACGTCAGCGCCTTCCGGCACTGACTCACGGGCGACCGTCATGGCGGGGGACGAGGCCGGCCAGCGCTCCGCCGCCGGTGGCGACGCCGCCGCTGGGTCTGGGGGCGGAGAAGGGGGGCGTGTCCTGCCGGCACCTCGTTCCGGCCGGCGGGAGGGTGCCGTCGACGAGGTAGCGGCTCTCGTGTTCCTTCACGCAGCTGCTGGGGTTGATCAGCGCGGTGTGCCCGTACCCGTCGTGGGTGAGCAGGCGGGCGTCGGCCAGTTCCTCGGCCATGGCCCGCGCGTCCCGGTAGGGCGTGGCGGGGTCGTAGGTGGTGCCGACCACCAGGACGGGGTGCGCCGTCGGCCTGTTCCACGGGCCGCGGTAGCGGTGGGCGGCGACCGGCCAGGTGGCACAGGGTTCCGAGGCCCAGGTCCAGAAGCGGCCGGCGTCGCCCGCGCGGACGGCGGCGGCCTCCGCC
Organism: Streptomyces sp. NBC_00259; assembly: GCF_036181745.1. Classification (NCBI taxonomy): domain Bacteria; kingdom Bacillati; phylum Actinomycetota; class Actinomycetes; order Kitasatosporales; family Streptomycetaceae; genus Streptomyces; species Streptomyces sp. NBC_00259. The sequence continues at coordinate 4,509,584 of NZ_CP108080.1, forward strand.
AGGGCGTCGTAGACCGCGGGGTCGCGCGGATTGGGGCTGTCGGAGCAGAGCACGGCACCGGCCTGCTCGTCGCCGAGGTACGGATTCGGATGCGGGACCGGCGGCGGGGGCGGCAGCGGGGCCGGTTCCGGGGCGCGGCCCTGCCACAGGTCCTGCAGCTTGTCGGCGAGGGACGTCCATCCGGGGTGGACGACGTAGAGGCTGTTCACCGTGTCACCGACCGTACGGCCGTAGGTCCACGCACCCACCGGGTGCGTCCGGAGGCGCCGCATCAACTGGTCGAACTTGTCCCGTGTCGCTTTCGGGCCGCCGGCGGAGAAGGCGCAGCGGGCGGTGGTGGCGGAGCCGCACAGGGCGAGGAAGCGGTCCAGGGTCGCGGCCGCGCCGGCGTCCGCGCCCATGCGCAGGAACGTCGGGAGCCGGGGGTCGGCGTCGGACGCGTGGTTCGTCCACGCCAGCGGGTCGATGTTGCTGTCGAGGACCATGGCGCGGACCCGGGCGGGAAAGAGGTTGGCGTAGGTGGCGCCGAGGATCGTGCCGTAGGAGATCCCGAGGTAGGTGAGTTGCGGGTCGCCCACCGCGCGGCGGAGCTGGTCGAGGTCGCGAGCGGTGTCGTCGGTCGACACATGGCGCAGAAGCTCCGGGTCACGCTGCTGACAGCCCCGGATCAGTTCCTTGTACGCGGCGATCCAGGCCGCCCGCTGCTGCGCGCCCACCGGGAAGCCCGCCGGTTTGCCCGACGTCCAGGCCTCGGCCTCCTTGGTACTCGCGAAGCAGTTCACCGCGGTGCTGTTGCCGATTCCGCGTGGATCCCAGCTGACGACGTCGAACCGCTCCCGTACCTCCCGCGGGAAGAGCTCGTAGTTCTGCGGCATCTGCACCGTTCCCGGGCCGCCGGGGCCGCCGGGGTTGAAGAACAGGGTTCCGATGCGCCGTCCGGGGCCGGTCGCCTTGTGCTTGATGACCGCCAGCTCGATGGTGCGGCCTCCGGGATCGCGGTGGTCCAGCGGCACTTTCGCGGTCGCGCAGTCGAACGGACTGCCCTGGACGCACGGTTTCCAGTCCAGCGTCGGTGCGGGCACCGAAGGCGTCGGCGCGCCGTCCGCCACGGCACGGTCCGGGCCGGTCAGCACCGTCGAGCAGGTCACCACGGCGGCGATGAGCGCGGCACAGCGGCGACGGCCCTTCACGGGCGCGGATATCGGTGCGGGTGCGGGTGCGGGTGCGAGTGCGGGGTCGGACATCGGTCCGGATATCGGTCCAGGTATCGGTCCGGGTACGGGCATGGTCGTTCCTCCACGGCCGAGCGTCCGATGCCACCCCTGCGCTGGACGTCGGCACGCGTCGGTGTCCACGACATCGCGGCCGGAAAGCGTGCGCGAGCCGGCAGCAGCCGAATGGCTGGGCTGCTCCCGCCGGGGCCGTCGAGACCCGTGCTCCGGGGCACTGATCCCGAGCGGGCCGCGCTCGGCCTTCGGCCGGTACGGGACGTCCTCGCCGGCCGCGCCGGGAACAGCCCGCGAGGAATAGCCCCTGCCCCTCGGAGACTTGGCCCTTACATGACCACCACACCGTTCAACCCGCGCTCGCTGCTCGCCGAAAGCCGGCTCGGTGTCCTCGCGACGATCAAGTCGGACGGCCGCCCCCAGCTCTCCCCCGTCATGCCCTTCTACGACCAGGAGGCCGACGTCCTCTACGTCTCGATGACCGAAGGACGCGCCAAGACGGCGAATCTTCGCCGGGATCCACGAGCCGCGCTGGAGGTCACCGGCCCCGACGGCTGGTCGTGGGCCACGGCGGAGGGCGTGGCGACGCTCACCGGACCGGGGACCGATCCCCACGGTCCCGAGGTCGAGGCGCTGGTGGAGTACTACCGGCACGCCGCCGGGGAGCACCCGGACTGGGACGAGTACCGGTCGGTGATGGTGTCCGAGCGCCGAGTGCTCATGGTGATGCCGGTCGACCACGTGTACGGCGCCAGCATCCGCTGACGGAGGTCAGCTCACTGTTCGCGGTGGACCTTGGCGTTCGAGGCCTGGGCGCGGGGGCGGACGATCAGGAGGTCGATGTTGACGTGGGACGGGCGGCTGACGGCCCAGGTGATCGTCTCGGCGACGTCGTCGGCGGTGAGGGGCTCCGCCACGCCCGCGTACACCTTGGCGGCCTTCTCGGTGTCGCCGCGGAAACGGGTCGTCGCGAACTCCTCCGTCCTGACCATCCCGGGGGCGATCTCGACGACGCGGACCGGTGTGCCGACGATCTCCAGGCGGAGGGTCTCGGCGAGGACGCGGGCGCCGTTCTTGGCGGCGACGTAGCCCGCGCCGCCCTCGTAGGTGGCGTGGCCCGCGGTGGAGGAGAGGACGACGACCGTGCCGTCCCCGCTGGCGGTGAGGGCGGGGAGCAGCGCCTGTGTGAGGTTGAGGGTGCCGATGACGTTGACCTCGTACATCTGGCGCCAGTCGGCCGGGTCGCCGGTCGCGACCGGGTCCGCGCCGATCGCTCCGCCCGCGTTGTTGACGAGGACCTTGACCGGGCCGGCGCCGTCGAGGGAGGCGGCGAGGGCGTCGACGGCCGCACGGTCGGTGACGTCGAGGGTGCGGGCGGTGGCGCGGTGGCCCGCGTCGGTCAGTTCGGCGGCGAGGGCCTCGATACGGTCCTTGCGGCGGGCGGTGAGGATCACGTGGTAGCCGGCCGAGGCGAGTGCCCGCGCGGTGGCGGCGCCGATTCCGCTGCTCGCTCCGGTGACGACGGCGATGGGCGTGGCGGTCATGACGGCTCCTCGGTCAACTGATCGATACCAGAAATCAGGATAGGCAACAGTCAGCGGCCGCGCGGCGCGTACATGATCACGGCCATTCCGGCCAGGCAGATCAGGGCTCCGGCGATGTCCCAGCGGTCGGGACGGTAGCCGTCGGCCACCATGCCCCAGACGAGTGAACCGGCCACGAACACCCCGCCGTAGGCGGCGAGGACCCGGCCGAAGTCGCCCTGCGGCTGGAACGTGGCCACGAACCCGTACGCGCCCAGCGCGATGACGCCGGCGCCGATCCAGATCCATCCGCGGTGCTCACGCACGCCCTGCCAGACGAGCCAGGCGCCGCCGATCTCGAAGAACGCGGCGACGGTGAACAGGAGCGCGGAACGGGCGACGAGCATGGGGGCAGCTTGCCATGGTGCTCCGGGCGGTCAGTCCTTCGCCCAGGCGATGTATCCGTCCGGGCGGACCAGCAGGGCCGCGCGGTGCGGGGTACGCCAGTGGGCCAGGGTGACGGGGCCCGGCGCGGCGGGCGCCGCGGGCGGTGCCGCGTCCACGCCGTCCGGGGTGACCAGGACGAACGCGCCCCTGCGCAGCAGTTCGTAGAGCCGGCCCTCCTTGAGGTCCAGGTCGGGGGCACGCCTGCCCGTCGTCCGGTGGGCACCGCGCCTGCCGCCGCTGCCGTACGAGATGCCGATGCCGGAGACCATGCCCATCGCCTTGTCGGAGGCCGGACGGACCGTGTCGAGGAATCCGGCGACCAGGGAGCGGAACAGACGCCTGGCCGGCGTGTGCGCCATGGCGAGGCGGACGATCGCACCGCTGCTGCGCAGCACGGTCGCGCCGACCGGATGCCGCTCCGACTGGTACGTGTCGAGGAGCGCGTCGGCGGCCGGCGCGTGGCCGTTCAGCACCGCGGCGAGCTTCCAGGACAGGTTCGCCGCGTCCTGCATGCCCGTGTTCATGCCCTGGCCGCCGGCGGGGGAGTGGACATGGGCCGCGTCCCCGGCGAGGAAGACCCGGCCCTTGCGGTACTCCGGCACCTGGCGCTCGTCGCTGTGGAAGCGGGACAGCCAGCGGGGGTCGCGCATGCCGAAGTCCGTGCCGAAGGCCTGGCGCGCGATGTCGCGCACCTCCTCCAGGTCCAGCGGCTCGCTCTCCGGGACCTGGTGGCTGCGCCGCCAGGCCATCACGCGGTACCACCCGTCGCCGAAGGAGGCGGCGACGGCGAACGCGTCCCCCGTGCCACCGGCGAAGAGCGGGCTCTTCGGCTCCTGTGCGAGGCGGACGTCCGCCATGGCCATGGAGCGGATGACCGACCCACCGGGGAACGGCAGGCCCAGAGCCGTGCGCACGGAACTGCGCACCCCGTCCGTGCCGACCAGGTAGCGGGAGCGCAGCGTCGCGTCCCGGCCCTCCTCGTCGCGCAGCTCGGCCGTGACCGAGCCGTCGTCCTGCCGCAGACCGCGCAGCTCCGTGCCGTACCGGAACGCGGCCCCCGCGGCGAGCGCCCGGCGCTTCAGCAGCCGCTCGACCTCGTACTGCGGGGTGATCAGCAGATAGGGGTAGCGGGTCCGCAGGCGGGAGAGGTCGAGGGCGAGCCGGCCGAAGAACTGCAGACGCGTCATGGGCGTGCCCCTGCTCACCAGCTCGTCCGCGAGACCGCGGGCGTCGAGCAGCTCCAGCGTGCGGGCGTGCACACCGAAGGCGCGGGTCAGATTGCTCGTCCGCTCCGGGCGGCGCTCGACGACGGTGACCCGGACTCCGGCGGTGGCGAGGTCGCCTGCGAGCAGCAGGCCGGTCGGGCCCCCGCCGACGACGGTGACGTCGGTGGCGTGGGTGGTGTGGGTGGTGCGGTCGGAGCTGGGCTTGCCGGTCATGACAGCCTCCTGCCAACGCGTGTAGGTCAACGCTTGTGTGCCAACGCTTGTAGGCAAAGCTACGCTCGCCGGATCTGGAGTGTCAACGCTTGTTGGCCTACAGTTGTTGGCATGAGTTCGGAAGCAGCTGCCGCCGCCCCCCGCCGTTCGGACGCGACCCGTGCCGCGATCCTCGAAGCCGCCCGGGAACGCTTCGCCGCGGACGGGTACGAGCGGGCCACGATCCGGGCCATCGCCAAGGACGCCGGAATCGACCCGTCGATGGTGATGCGCTACTACGGCAACAAGGAGGGGCTGTTCATCGCCGCTTCCGAGATCGACCTGCGGCTGCCGGAGCTGGGTGCCGCGCCCGGCCGCGACGTCGGCGCGGTGCTCGTCTCCCACTTCCTCGACCGCTGGGAGGACGACGAGGTGCTCACGGCCATGCTGCGCGTGGGCGTCACCAACACGGCGGGTGCCGAGCGCATGCGGCAGGTGTTCAGGTCGCAGCTGCTGCCCGTCGCGGCCGGGGTCTGCCCGGTGCCCGAAGAGGTCCCGCGCCGGGCCGCGCTCGCCGGCTCGCAGATCCTGGGGATGGCTCTCGCCCGCTACGTTCTGCGGATCCCGCCGGCCGTCGACATGACCAAGGACGAAGTGATCGCCTGGCTGGCCCCCACGATTCAGCGGTACCTGACCGCCGAGAAGCCGTAACCGCCCGAGAAGCCGTAACCGCTCAGGCGGCCGCGCCGCCGAACTCGCGCAGCGCGCCCTCGACGATCGCCTCCAGGCGGGCGTGGTGGGCTCCTCGCCAGTAGACGCGCTCACACGCGGTGCACTGGGCGAACACGTCGTACGAGCGCTGGGTGCCCTGCTCCAGTTGGTGCTCCACCGCCTCCTTGTCCGTGTCCGCGAGCGGGCCGTTGCAGGCCGTGCAGCGGGTCCACGGTGCGAGGGCGGGCGCGAACCGCTGGAGCACGTCACGGAGCTGGTCGTCGGGGCGGTCGCTGTACACGTACGCACCGGCCCACAGCTCTCGGCGGCGCAGCAGCCCGCGGTCCCGGGACAGCATCACGCGCCGCTCCCGTGCCGAGAGCGTGGCCAGTGCCGCGTCGCCGATGTCCTCGCTCTCGTAGGCCGCGTCGACACCCAGGAGCCGCAGGCGCCGGGCGAGGGTGCCGAGATGGACGTCGAGCAGGAAGCGGAGCGGGGCGCCGGGCACGGACTGCGGGCGCTCGAAGCCCAGGACCCGCACCTGTTCGCCCGCGGCGGGAATGTGCGACGCCTCGACCCGGGCGCCGTCCACCAGCAGTCGCCCGGCCTCGGTGAGCGGGACCCCGAGCGACTCGACGACGTGGCCGAGGGTCGAGGAGCCGTCGGTGACGAGGGGCGTCCGCCCGTCGCGGCGCTCCGCCGCGACGAAGAGCCGCAGCTCAGGGGCGAAGCTGATGTGGATCTCCGGTCCGTTCACGCGGCCAGCATCCCATCGGGCGGACCGTCCCAGCCAGGGAGATATCAGGACGCCGCCGTGGCGTCCGTCCCGCCGAGGTCGAAGCGCCAGTCGTTGCTGCGCAAGGGCGTGCCCGGCGGATACTCGAAGTCGCACTCCCCGAGGAGCGTGAAGCCCGCCTTCCGGCACACCGCGTTCGACGGCACGTTGTCCACGGACGGAAAGGCGTGCAGATGGCGGTGCCTGTGCGCCGCGCGGGCCTCCTCGATGACGGCCAGGGTCGCCGCCGTGGCGACGCCGCGCCCCTGGAAGCCGGGGAGGATGCTCCACCCCGTCTCGTACACCTGCACGCCGCGCCAGGTCTTCTCCCAGAAGCCGATCGATCCGGCGGCCTCGTCGCTCCCGTCGGTCAGCACCACGCGGTACATCCGCCCCGCGCCGGTCCCGTCCGCGCTCAGGGCCACGTACCGCTTGTGCCGCTCGGCCAGCTTCGCGTCCGACTCCGGACCGCCCAGGTGCACCATCGACTCGGGCGCGTTGATGGCCCGGAGCAGCTCGAAGTCGTCGTCCGTCCAGGGCTCGATCCGCACAACCCGCGTCGTGTCGTCCATGCCCGGCACCGTACGCCCCGGGACCGACAACGCGCCGGGAAAGCGGTCCTCACCTGGGCGTTCGCGTTGCCGCGTAGGCCGTTGGCGGCACGCCGACCGTCGAGGTGAAGTCCCGTACGAGGTGGGCCTGGTCGCTGTAGCCGAGTTCGGCGGCGAGCGCGGCCCAGTCCGGCTCGCCGCGCCCGACGCTGCCACCGCGCACGCCGCTCCCGTCGTCCTTGACGCCTTCGCCGCTTCCGGTGCCGGAAACGGCGGAAGCGCGGCTTTCCGCCTCGGCCCGCTCCAGGGCCTCATGCACGCGGTAGCGCAGGATGACCCACTTGGGTCCGACTCCGACGTACTCCGCGAAGAGCCGCTGCAGGGTCCGCGCCGACACCCCTTCCGCCGCGGAGAGTTGGGCGACCCGGCGGATCGCCCGGTCGGTACGGACCTGCTCGACCAGCGCCATCGCCCGCTCGGCCTGCGGATCGGCCTCCGGCCCGAGACCGAGCAGGAAGGCGTCGAGCGCCGCGACGCGCGCGTCCTCGTCGTCCGGGAGCACGATGGCCGCGGCGTCCGCCGACGCGAACACCTCGTGGTCCGGCACCTGGCGGCCCGTCCACTCCGACACCGGCCGCCCCGGCGCGAACGGCCGGAAGCCGCCGGGCCGGAACTGCACGCCGCAGACCCGCCCCCGCCCCTCCAGCTTCCTCGTGAAGAGTCCGAGGCCGATGCCCGCGACCTCGCCCCAGGGCCGCTCGTCCCCGTATCGCTGGAAGACGGCGTTCACGGACGGATGAGGCACCACATGGGTGACGTACGGCTCGGCCAGGTCCCAGTCGATCAGCCAGTAGTGCTCCAGGTACGGCCGCAGCGGCGGGGCCGGCTCGCGGCGCCGGAAGCGGACGTGGGCGAAGAGGTCCGGGGCGTCGACGATCCCACGGGTGTCGCGGCGCGGCCCGTCCGCCGGCCGAGGTCCCCGTCCTCCCCGTGCCTCCGTCGTCCACGGCTCGCTCCTGCTCACCATGTCCGGATCCTATGTCGCGTTTCTTCAAGACACAGCGGCCCCGCGACTGCCAGCGTCGCGGGCATGAAGGCCATCAGTGAACTGCTCCGAGCCACGACCGCGCGTGCCCTTCCCGTCGTCCGCGCGGTGACCGCCGACAAGCTGACCGCTCCGACCCCGTGTCCCGAGTACGACGTACGCGCCCTGATCAACCACCTCCTCCACGTGGTGGTCAACTTCCAGGCGCTCGCCGCGAAGAAGGACTCCGACTTCTCCACGACGCCCGACCGTACGGCGGGTGACTGGCAGGCCCTCTTCGCCGACGAGACCTCCCGTCTGGTCGAGGCATGGGCCGGGCCGGGGGCCGAGGAGGGCACCACGGGGTCGCTCGGCCTTCCGGCCAGGACCGTCGGGTTCATGGTGCTGGGCGATCTGACCGTGCACGCCTGGGACCTCGCCCGGGCGACCGGACAGCGCTACGACCCCGATCCGGACGTGGTCGCCGAACTGGGCCCGGCGGTCGAGGCGATGGCGCCGATGGCCAGGGAGTGGGGAGCGTTCGGCGAGGCTGTCAGGGTGCCGGCGGACGCGTCCGTGTTCGCGCGGGTGCTGGCGACGACGGGTCGCGATCCGGGCTGGAGTCCGCGCTGATCCCGCTGATCCCGCTGATCCCGCCGGTTCCGCTGGTTCCGCTGGTCCCGTTCAACCCGCCGACCCCGCTGACGTGCGCGCCGACGACGGCGTGTGCGTCAGCGGACTCCTGGTCGCCGGTCCGGACGCCGTCCGCGCAGACGCGGTCGCCCGGGCAGACGCCCTCGCCGCAGCCGCCGTCCGTGCACGTGCCGTCGTACAGACCCGCGAGCCGTGCGTACGCCTCGTCCACGATCTCCTCGGCCGCCACGAGCATCTCCCGCTCCGCGCGCCAGGCACCGACGTGCGCGCCCGTGTGCGCGTACGGATACGCGTACGGCCAGGCATCCGGGCGCATACCCGGACGCGCGTGCGACGAGGGGGCCGCCACGCGCCTGCGTCGCCGCCACCAGCTGTCGCACACCGCGTAGACACCGCTCGCGCAGACCGTCAGGGGGATGCACAGGACCAGCAGGACGTCACCCACGCCGGACCCTCCTCGGGGAAGTCGGAATCTCATGACTCGGCTGTCACGACACGGCTGTCACGACACGGCTGTCACGACGCGCCGGTCACGACAGATCGGTGCGACACGCCAGTGCGACACGTCGGTACGTACTCACGACGGGCGCATTCCGGACATCGGCAGTCGCGGTGCCCGGCTGGAGTTAGTTCACCGTTCAAAAGAATGTCCGGCAAGCAGGCGTGCCGATCACCGAAATCGCGAGGGACGCAGGATCACCGCAGGACCCTCACGGGACTTTCGCCGTGACGAATCCCTCCGAAAGAGATTCCTCACGCATCTCCGGCACAGGGAGCCCGGCGGCACCCGAAGCCCGGGCCGACATTCACGGCCGACATTTACAAGCGACTTCCCGTTCGGGAGGCTGGCCTGAGAACCACCCCAAGTCCGCCCGGGAGTCCGTGTTGTCGATGATCCGCAACCTCCGCCGTGCCGTACGCCGCGCGTATCGCCGTACGGTCGACCTGAGCCACCCGGCGCGGTCGCCGCTCGGCAGCGCCGTCGTCAACTGTGTGGGCTACACGGACGGGGTACGGCAGGCAGGGAGCTGTCCGGCCGAGGAGGCGCTGCGCCGCGTGCGTAAGGAGAACAGCGCCGATCCCGCCGGCAGCAGCTTCGTCTGGATCGGGCTGCACGAGCCCACGCACGAGGAGTTCACCGGGCTCGCGGAGCTGTTCGGTCTGCATCCGCTGACCGTCGAGGACGCCGTCAACGCCCATAGCCGGCCGAAGGTCGTGCGCTACGACGACACATTGCTCGCGGTCTTCAAGACGGTCGGGTACGCCGAGCACGACCAGCTGACCGCCACCAGCCAGGTCGTGGAGACCGGCGAGATCACCGTGATCACCGGCCGGGACTTCGTGATCACCATCCGGTACGGACGGCACGGCTCGCTCGGCCCGCTGCGCGAGGCGCTGGAGACCGTACCCGACCAGCTCACCAAGGGTCCTTCCTCGGTGCTGCACGCGGTGGCCGACTTCGTCGTCGACGAGTACCTGGCCGTCGCCGACGCCGTACAGGACGACATCGACGCGGTCGAGACGGCCGTCTTCTCGGAGCACGCGGGGCGCGGTGACGTGGGCCGCGGTGAGGCGGGGCGGATCTACCAGCTCAAGCGGGAACTGCTGGAGTTCAAGCGGGCCGTGTCCCCGCTGAACCGCCCTCTGGAGTCGCTCGCCACCCAGCCCGCCCTGCTGATCGCCCCGGAGATACGGCCGTACTTCCGCGATGTCTCGGACCACCTCGCCCGGGTCAACGAGCAGATAAACGAGTACGACTCGCTGCTGGACTCGATCCTGCAGGCGCATCTGGCACAGATGACGGTCGCCCAGAACGAGGACATGCGGAAGATCACGGCGTGGGCGGCGATCGTGGCCGTCCCGACGATGGTCTGCGGGGTCTACGGCATGAACTTCGAGCACGTACCCGAGCTGCGCTGGACCTATGGCTACCCGGTCGTCCTCGGCGTCATCGCCGTCTCCTGCTTCGTGATCCACCGGGGCTTCCGGCGCAACGGCTGGCTCTGACGGCCCTCCGCGCCATGCCGGCCCTCCGAGTCATGCCAACCCTCTGCGTCATGTCAGCCCTCACCGGCATGAAGGCCCTCACCGGCAGGACAGGGGCGGGGCCGGAACACCCCGCCCCACTGCGCAGGCAGCTCCGGTCAGGGCCACACCAGGCAGTACGGCTGATGGCCCGCCTCGTGCAGCCGGTGGCTGAAGTCCTGCCACTCGTGCAGCAGCTGGTACACGTTGAACGCGTCCCGCGGGCCGCCGCGGTCCGGGACGGTCGACCAGATGAAGGCCGCCGCGCCCACCGATTCCTCGCCGATGCCGCGCAGGGGGTCGACAACGGTCATGGGGAGCTTCACCACGGCGTAGTCCGGGTGGAGGACCACCAGCTCCAGCGGGGGCACCTTGTGCAGCGGCATGCCCTGAATACCCGTGAGCACCATCGCGGCTATGGTCTCCGGCTTGATCTTGGTGAACATTCCACCCATGCCGAGCTCGTCGCCGCCCAGCTCCTCCGGGCGCATCGAGATCGGCACGCGGGCAGCCGTGGCGCCATCGGGTGCGCCGAAGTATTTGTACGTCACCCCCATGCCCCGGCCACCCCTGCTCTCCACGGGCTCACGCGCCTCGTGCCGCCGGTGCCTCCCACGCCGGGCAGGCTCGGGACCCAGGTCGTCGGTCCCCTCGCCCAGTCCGCCACCGCGATGCATATCTCCACCCGACTGCTTTTAGGACGCACAGCGCCGGCCGCGCAACCCGATCATCGTGACAGTGACCTCCCCCACGGACGTGCTGTGAAACACCTGTCCGCAAGAACGTCGCGTGCCTCTGACACCATGGATTCCGTGAGCTTTCCCTATGACGCCCCAGTTTCGCAGACGCTTTTCGACCGCGCGTCCCTCGTGACGCCCGGCGGCGTGAACTCTCCTGTCCGTGCCTTCCGCGCCGTGGGGGGTACACCCCGGTTCATGGTGTCCGGTACCGGTCCGTATCTGACGGACGCGGACGGGCGCGAGTATGTCGACCTCGTGTGCTCCTGGGGTCCGATGATCCTCGGGCACTCCCATCCCGAGGTCACCGCGGCCGTGCAGGACGCCGTCTCCCGAGGCACCTCGTTCGGCACGCCGGGAGAAGGAGAGGTCGCGCTCGCCGAGGAGATCGTGGCACGGGTCGCCCCGGTCGAGCAGGTGAGACTCGTCTCGTCCGGCACGGAGGCGACCATGTCGGCGATCCGGCTGGCGCGCGGTTTCACCGGGCGCGCCAAGGTGATCAAGTTCGCCGGCTGCTACCACGGCCATGTGGACGCCCTGCTGGCCGCGGCCGGTTCCGGGGTGGCGACCTTCGGGCTGCCGGACACCCCCGGGGTCACGGGAGCGCAGGCGGGCGACACGATCGTGCTGCCGTACAACGATCTGGAGTCGGTCCACGCGGCCTTCCACGCGCACCCGGGCGAGATCGCCTGTGTGATCACGGAGGCGTCGCCGGGCAACATGGGCGTGGTTCCGCCGCTGCCCGGTTTCAACCAGGGCCTCAAGGACGCCTGCGCCAAGAACGGCGCGCTGTTCATCTCCGACGAGGTCATGACCGGTTTCCGTACGTCGAAGGCCGGCTGGTACGGCGTCGACGGCGTGACCCCGGACCTGATGACCTTCGGCAAGGTCATGGGCGGCGGCTTCCCCGCCGCGGCGTTCGGCGGCCGTGCCGACGTCATGGGCCATCTCGCCCCGGCCGGGCCGGTCTACCAGGCGGGCACCCTCTCCGGGAACCCGGTGGCGACCGCCGCGGGCCTCGCCCAGCTGCGGCTCCTGGACGACGCGGCCTACGAGAAGGTCGACGCGGCCTCCGCGCGGATCCGGGGTCTCGTCACGGACGCGCTGGCCAAGGAGGGCGTCGCGCACCGGCTGCAGACCGCGAGCAACATGTTCTCCGTGTTCTTCACCGACCGTGAGGTGCGGGACTACGAGGACGCGAAGAAGCAGGAAGCCTTCCGCTTCAACGCGTTCTTCCACTCGATGCTCTCCCAAGGTGTCTACCTTCCGCCGTCCGCGTTCGAGTCCTGGTTCGTGTCGACCGCCCACGACGACGCCGCGATCGAGCGGATCGCCGCCGCGCTGCCCGCCGCCGCCCGCGCCGCCGCGAAGGCCACGGCATGACCGGTTCGGGGATCCATACGGAAACGACGGTCGTCCATCTCATCCGGCACGGCGAAGTGGAGAACCCGGACGGCGTTCTCTACGGGCGGCGGCCGGGCTACCACCTGTCCGAGCTGGGACGACGGATGGCCGACCGGGTCGCGGAGCACCTCGCCGACCGCGACATCACGCATGTGGTGGCCTCTCCGCTGGAGCGTGCCCAGGAGACGGCGGCCCCGATCGCCAAGTCGCACGGTCTGACCCTGGACACCGACGAGCGGCTGATCGAGGCGGCGAACGTCTTCGAGGGCAAGACCTTCGGCGTGGGCGACGGTGCGCTGCGCAAGCCGGGCAACTGGAAGCACCTGACCAATCCGTTCCGGCCGTCCTGGGGCGAGCCGTACATCGACCAGGTGGCACGGATGCTGGACGCGCTGGGCACCGCCCGGGACGCGGCCCGCGGCCATGAGGCGGCCGTGGTCAGCCATCAGCTGCCGATCTGGATCGTGCGCAGCCATGTCGAGCAGCGACGGCTCTGGCACGACCCGCGCCGCCGGCAGTGCACGCTCGCGTCGTTGACGACCTTCACCTATCAGGGCGACAAGATCGTCTCGGTCGGATACTCGGAGCCGGCGCGTGACCTCGTTCCCGCGCATCTTCTCGCCGGTGCCAAACCGGTCAAGGGAAAGTCAAAAGCCTTTGGCGCATAGCCATCTGGCTGTCCAGCACATTCCGTGTTAGCCCCTGGAACCTTCCCGTTCCGCACGCCATCTCACTTGATGGCGGTACGGCTGCGGCGAACGCGACAGGGAACGGGATGGTCGGCATGCGCAACATCACTCGAAGGGGCGTGCTGGGAGCGGGACTCGGCGCCGCAGCGGCGATCGGTGTCGCAGGCTGCGGCACGGGCTCGGGCAACGGAAAGCCGGGGAAGGGCAGCGGCGGCGCCGACGGAGGAAACGGGGGCGGCGGTGACGGCAAGGGCCAGGGGCCCCAGGAGAAGCCGGCGCGCCTCATAGGCGACGGTTCGACGGCCGACACCGGAAAGCAGCCGCACCAGCCCGAGGCGCCGGTACCGCTCGCGCCCGGTCAGGCTCCGCCGCAATTCGTGATCTTTTCGTGGGACGGTGCGGGCGAGGTCGGCAACGGCCTTTTCCCGCGGTTCCTGGAACTCGCCAGGAACCATGACGCGGCGATGACGTTCTTCCTCTCCGGCCTCTATCTGCTGCCGGAGTCGAAGAAGTCGCTCTACCGGCCGCCGAACAATCCCGTGGGCGCTTCCGACATCGGCTATCTCACCGACGGGCACGTCAAGGACACGCTCAAGTACGTCCGGCAGGCCTGGCTCGAGGGACATGAGATAGGCACCCACTTCAACGGGCATTTCTGCGGCGGATCGGGTTCGGTCGGGAACTGGACGCCCGCGCAGTGGGAGAACGAGATCGACCAGGCTGTGTCCTTCGTCACCCAGTGGAAGACCAACAGCGGCTGGACGGACCTCGACCCGCTGCCTTTCGACTACGAGAAGGAACTCGTCGGCGGCCGCACCCCCTGCCTGCTCGGCCAGGACAAGCTCCTGCCGACCGCGAAGAAGCTCGGCTGGCGCTACGACGCCAGCTCGCCCGGCGGCCGCCAGATGTGGCCCGACAAGCGCGGCGGCGTGTGGGACCTGCCGCTGCAGGCGCTCCCCTTCCCCGGGCACTCCTTCGAGGTGCTCTCGATGGACTACAACATCCTCGCCAACCAGTCGGGGAATTCGACCAAGGGTGTGCCGTCGCGCTATCCGGGCTGGCGGAAGCAGGCCACCGAGGCCTACGTCAGCGGATTCACGCGGGCGTACGAGTCGAATCGCGCGCCGCTGTTCATCGGCAACCACTTCGAGCAGTGGAACGGCGGTATCTACATGGACGCCGTCGAGGAGGCCCTGAAGACCATGGCCGGGAAGAAGGACGTACGGCTGGTGTCGTTCCGGCAGTTCTGCGACTGGCTGGACGTCCAGGACCCGAAGATCCTCACCAAGCTCCGTACGCTGGAAGTCGGACAGTCCCCGGCAGGCGGCTGGAACACCTTCCTCAAAGCCACCGCTTAACCTCTGTTGACAAGGGGCGTTACGGGCAGCAAGGGGGGCGCCCAAGATCTCCTGATCCCCCATGCGAAACTTTTCACATGACCCTTGCCCGTGCCCCTCGTAGCACCCTGCTCGCCGTCGGCGCCCTCGCGGCCGCACTGACGCTGTCGGCGTGCACCGGCGATTCCAACGGCAAGTCCGGCGGCGGTGGTGACACCAACTTCGTCACCGGCACCGGCGGCATCTCGACCGTCGCCAAGGGCGAGCGCAAGGCGGCCCCGGCACTGACCGGTGAGGACCTCACCGGCAAGCCGCTCGATCTCGCCGACTACAAGGGCAAGATCATCGTGATGAACCTCTGGGGCTCGTGGTGCGCGCCCTGCCGCGCCGAGGCGCCGTACCTGACCAAGGTCGCCGAGGAGACCAGGAGCAAGGGCGTGGAGTTCGTCGGGATCAACACCCGCGACCCGCAGACCAGCCAGGCCCTCGCCTTCGAGAAGGACTTCAAGGTCGGGTACCCGAGCTTCCACGACCCGACCGGCAAGCTGGTCCTGAAGTTCCCCAAGGGCGATGTCAATCCGCAGGCCATTCCGACCACGCTCGTCATCGACCGTGAAGGAAAGATCGCGGCGCGCGCGCTGATGCCGATCGACGACAAGCAGCTGCGCTCCATGATCGACCCGCTGGTCGCGGAGAAGTAGGGATGAACGAGACGGTCTTCAGCGGTGCGCTGCTGCTCGCGCTGCCCATCGCCGTACTCGGAGGACTCGTCTCCTTCTTCTCGCCCTGCGTGCTGCCGCTGGTGCCCGGCTATCTGTCCTACGTGACCGGGGTCACCGGCACCGACCTGGAGCAGGCCCGGCGGGGCCGGATGGCCGCCGGGGCCGGGCTCTTCGTCCTCGGCTTCTCCGCCGTCTTCATCTCCGGCGGGGCGCTGTTCGGCTACTTCGGCTGGACGCTCCAGGAGCACCGGGAGACGCTCACCAGGGTCCTCGGCGTGCTGATGGTCCTGATGGGCGTCTTCTTCATGGGGCTGATGCCGTTCCTCACCCAGCGTGAGTTCCGCTTCCACAAGCGACCCACGACGGGGCTCGTGGGAGCGCCGGTGCTCGGCGCGCTGTTCGGCATCGGCTGGACCCCGTGCATCGGCCCGACCCTCGCGTCCGTCCAGGCGCTCGCGGCCCAGGAGGCCAGCGCGGGCCGGGGGGCGCTGCTGACCGCCGCGTACTGTCTGGGCCTGGGCCTGCCGTTCGTCCTCGCCGCCGTCGCGTTCCGCAAGGCGCTCGGTGCGTTCGGCTGGGTGAAGCGGCACTATGCCTGGGTGATGCGGATCGGCGGCGGCATGATGATCGTGACCGGCCTGCTCCTTCTCACAGGTATGTGGGACATCCTCGTGCAGGACATGCAGAGCTGGTCCAGTGGCTTCCAGGTGGGAATCTGATCCATGAGCAAGACCGAGACGACGACGGAGACCACCGACACGCCGGGGACCACCGACGCGCCGGAGACCACCGACACGGACACCGGCGGCCAGGAGGCGGCGGGTGACCTCGGCAGCGCCGGGGAGCAGCTCTCCACCGCCCCCCAGGAACGTGCCGTACCCGGCTCGTTCGGCGGACCGCGCGCGCCGGGCGCCGGCGGCGCCCTCGCCTGGGCCGGCCGCGAGGTCCTCGGCTGGACGCGCTGGTTCTGGCGGCAGCTGACCTCGATGCGGGTCGCGCTGATCCTGCTCTTCCTGCTCTCCCTGGGCGCGATCCCCGGATCCCTCATCCCGCAGGACAGCGTGGACGAGGTGAAGGTCCGCACCTGGAAGGCGAACAACGAGTTCTGGACGCCGGTCTTCGAGAAGCTCCAGCTTTTCGACGTCTACAGCTCGGTGTGGTTCTCCGCGATCTACATCCTGCTGTTCGTGTCGCTCATCGGCTGCATCGTCCCGCGCACCTGGCAGTTCACCGGCCAGCTGCGCGGCCGCCCGCCGGGCGCCCCCAAGCGCCTCACCCGGCTGCCCGTCTACACCACCTGGCGCACCGGGGCCGAGCCCGAGGCCGTGCGCGAGGCCGCGCTCGCGATGCTGAAGAAGCGGCGGTTCCGGGCCCATGTCGCCGGGGACGCGGTCGCCGCCGAGAAGGGCTACCTCCGTGAGGTGGGCAACCTCCTCTTCCACGTCGCCCTGATCGTGATGCTCGTGGCCTTCGCCGCCGGGCAGCTCTTCAAGTCCGAGGGCGGCAAGCTGATCGTCGAGGGCGACGGCTTCGCGAACACCCTCACCCAGTACGACAACTTCAAGTCCGGGTCGATGTTCAGCGTCGACGAGCTGCCGCCGTTCAGCTTCACCCTCGACCGGTTCACGGGTACGTACGAGCCCAACGGCCCGCAGAAGGGCACCCCGCGTACCTACGAGGCCGCGGTGACGTACACCAAGGGCACCGAGGGCGAGGAGCAGAAGGGCCTCATCCGCGTCAACGAGCCCCTGGAGATCGACGGCGCCAAGGTCTATCTGCTCGCCCACGGCTACGCGCCCGTCGTCACCGTCCGCGACCGCAAGGGCGACGTCGTCTACAAAGCCGCCGTGCCGCTCCTTCCCGTCGACAGCAACGTCAGCTCCACCGGCGTCATCAAGGTGATGGACGGCTACCGGGACAAG
Organism: Streptomyces sp. NBC_00259; assembly: GCF_036181745.1. Lineage (NCBI taxonomy): Bacteria > Bacillati > Actinomycetota > Actinomycetes > Kitasatosporales > Streptomycetaceae > Streptomyces > Streptomyces sp. NBC_00259. The sequence goes on from NZ_CP108080.1 coordinate 4,526,749, forward strand.
GCGGGCAAGAAGGAACAACTGGGCTTCCCGGCCTTCTTCGTGCCGACGTTCGCCGGCAAGGGCCAGGGCCAGATGTTCTCCGAGTTCCCGGCCCTGGTGTTCCCGGCGCTCAACCTCAGCGCGTACCACGGCAGTCTCGGCGTCGACTCCGGCGTTCCGCAGAACGTGTACCAGCTGGACACCCGCAAGATGAAGCCGTTCAAGGACGCCAAGGGCGGCGTGTTCAAGCAGACCCTGCTCCCCGGCGAGACGATGAAGCTGCCCGACGGCGCCGGCTCGATCACCTTCGAGAAGGAGATCAAGGAGTGGGCGAGCTTCCAGATCTCCCAGCAGCCGGGCAACGGCCTCGCCCTCTCGGGCGCCATCGCCGCCATCGCCGGACTCGTCGGCTCGCTGTTCATCCAGCGGCGCCGGGTCTGGGTCCGCGCCGTGCGCGGCGAGGACGGCGTCACAGTCGTCGAGATGGCCGGCCTCGGCCGGAGCGAGTCCGCGAAACTCCCCGAGGAGCTGGCCGATCTGGCCGTCACCCTCAACGCACAGGCGCCGACCGCGCCCGATCCCGCAGATCCCGTCGATCCTGTTCCCGCCGAAGGGGCTGAGAAGTGACTCTCGCCGCCGCCACCAACGAGAGCCTCGCCGAGTTCAGCAACGTGCTGATCTACTCGGCGATGGCCGTCTACACCCTGGCCTTCCTCGCGCACATCGCCGAGTGGACCTTCGGCAGCCGCAGCCGCGTCGGCCGTACCGCCGCCGCCCTCACGAACGGCACCGCGGCCGCCGCAGCACCGAAGATCCAGGTGGCGCGGAAGGGCGGCGGCACCGCCGTCCTGGAACGCCCGAAGGTCATCACCCGGTCCTCGGCCGGCGCCCGGGACGTCCCGGACGGCCCCGGTGCCGCAGGCGGCGACCAGCAGGGCGACATGTACGGCCGGATCGCCGTCTCGCTGACCGTCCTCGCCTTCCTCGTCGAGGCCGCCGGCGTCATCGCCCGCGCCGTGTCCGTGCAGCGCGCCCCCTGGGGCAACATGTACGAGTTCTCCACCACCTTCTCCACCGTGGCGGTCGGCGCGTACCTCGGCTTCCTCCTCGCCAAGAAGAACGTCCGCTGGATCGGACTGCCGCTCGTCACCTCCGTCCTGCTGGACCTGGGCATCTCCGTCACCTGGCTCTACACCGAGAGCGACCAGCTGGTCCCGGCGCTGGACTCGTACTGGCTGTGGATCCACGTCTCCACCGCGATCTTCTGCGGCGCCGTCTTCTACCTGGGCGCGGTCGGTACCCTGCTGTACCTCTTCCGGGATTCGTACGAGAACAAGCTGGCGAACGGCGGCAACCCGGGCTCCTTCGCCCGCTCGGTGCTGGAGCGGCTGCCCGCCGCGGCGTCCCTCGACAAGTTCGCGTACCGCATCAACGCCGCGGTCTTCCCGCTGTGGACCTTCACGATCATCGCCGGGGCGATCTGGGCCGGCGACGCCTGGGGCCGCTACTGGGGCTGGGACGCCAAGGAAGTCTGGTCCTTCATCACCTGGGTGGCGTACGCCGCGTATCTGCACGCCCGCGCGACCGCCGGCTGGAAGGGCCGCAAGGCCGCGTACGTCGCGCTGATCGCCTTCGCCTGCTTCCTCTTCAACTACTACGGCGTCAACCTCTTCGTGAACAGCCTCCACAGCTACGCGGGCGTGTAAGGGTCGCGTTCCCGGCGGCGACGGGCGACGCTGGTGCCATGACGGAAGCGATCCCCTACGGCACCGGCGAGACCCGCGACGGCGACGACGGCACGACCCACGTCCTGCACTTCGTGCTGCATCTGCCGCACCCGGTGGTCCGGGTCTGGGCCGCCGTGGCCACACCGGAGGGCCTGCCGCAGTGGCTGGCCGCCGCGGACCTGCTGGAGCCCCACCTGGGCGGCGGAGTGACACTGCGTTGGCTGAACGCCGAGAGGGAGGGAGCGGGGACCGTGGTCTCCGGGCGGGTCACGGCCTGGGACATGGAGGCCGTCGCCGAGTACACCGTGGAGGTCCACGGCCGGGTCCGGTTCCACATGGAGCCGGCGCCCGCCGACTCCCTCGCGACCGTGCTGCGCTTCACCAACGAGTTCACCGGCTCCGACGAACAGCGCCTCGACAACCTGGCGGGCTGGCACCAGCACTTCGAGTACCTTTCCGACGCGCTCGACGGCCGCCCGGCGGACTGGGCCGCCTGGACGCCGGACCGCTTCCAGCACCTGCGCGCCGAGTACGCCGGCCGCCGGTGACCCCTCAGTCGGCGGTGATCGCGTCCAGCTTGGCCCGCAGATACGTGTGCGAGTCGGTGCCCCGGACGTCCGTGCCCGGATCGCACTCGTAGAAGTAGACGAGCGACATCAGCTCCTCGGCCGGCTCGTCCGCGGGCGGCGGCAGCACGCGGTGCCGTCCCGAGCACCAGCGGCCGTCCGTCCACCGGGCCATCAGATCCCCGATGTTGACCGTCAGCGCGTCCGGTGCGTACGGCGCGTCCTCCCAGCCGCCCTCGTCCGTGAAGACCTGGAGGCCGCCCTTGCCGGTCTGCCGGTCGAGGACGGTGACCGTGCCGAAGTCCGTGTGGGGACCGATCCGGAACTGGCCGGGCCGCGGCTCACCGACGGTGTCCCGGCCCGGGTACCAGTTGATGTTGAAGCCCCAGGTCGGATGGGCGGTGTGCCGGGTGAAGAAGTCCTCCGGCTCGCCCAGGGCCACCCCGAGCAGTGCGAGCAGCCGGTCCGACAGCGCCCGCATCTGCCGCAGGTACGCCTCCACGGCAGGGCGCAGCTCCGGTACCTCCGTCGGCCAGGTGTTCGGCAGGAACCACTCCGCGTCGACCGCCGGATCGCCCGTCGGCCCGTCCGCCGCGAACGACAGCGACTCCTTCAGGTCGGGCGGCGTCCGAGTGCCCTCCGCGTAGCCGTTGGCCTCGGCCCCGGGGCCGAGCCAGCCACGGCCGCCGACCTGCACCGCGTACGGTTCCTTCGCGGTCGGCGGCAGCCGGAAGAAGCCGCGCGCGAGCTGCCGGATCTCCGTACGCAGACCCGGGTCCACCCCGTGGCCGGTGACCAGCAGAAAGCCGGCCGTGCGCAGGGCCTCGTCGACGGTCGCGGCCAGACGGGCGCGGGCGGCGGGGCCGGCGGAGAGCCATGGGCCCAGGTCGATCACGGGGATGCGGTCACGCGTCATGGCCGGTGTCCTCGCTGCCGATGTCCTCGTACCACAGGTCCGGACGCCCGCTGATGAACTCCCGCATCAGCTCCGTGCACTCGGGGTCGTCCAGGACCACCACCTCCACGCCGTGCGCCGCGAGCCAGCCGTGGGCGCCGGAGAAGGTCTCGGCCTCGCCGACGACGACCCGGGGGATGCCGAACTGCCGCACCAGCCCGGAGCAGTACCAGCAGGGGGAGAGGGTGGTGACCATCGTCGTGTCACGGTACGAGCGCCGGCGTCCCGCCGCGCGGAAGGCGGCGGTCTCCGCGTGCAGCGACGGATCGTCGTCCTGGACGCGGCGGTTGTGCCCGCGGCCGAGGAGACCGCCGTCCGGGCCGTACAGTGCGGCGCCGATCGGGATGCCGCCCTCGGCCAGGCCCGTGCGCGCCTCGTCGAGCGCGGTGGACAGCCACTGCCGTGCCAGTTCCCGGTCCATGGGCTCGGCCCCTCCGTCAGGACGTGCCCGGATCCTCGTCCCGCCTCGGGTCCTTCGCCCGGTCCCTCGCGTCCTTGGTCGGATCCTTCGCCGGGTCCTGGGGCAGGTCCTGGGTCGGGTCCTTGTCCTCGTTGAGGGACTTCAGGAAGTCGGGGTTGTCGTCGGGCGCCACCCAGTCGCCGCGCCGCGCCGGACGCGGCGTCGCGCGCTCCTTGCCGGCGATCAGCCAGGAGATCGAGCCGACGAGCGGGAACAGCAGCACGAGGATCGCCCAGATCGGCTTGGGGATGTACCTGATCTCCTTCTCGTCCGTGGAGATGCAGTCGATGAAGGCGTAGATGCTGAGCGCCAGCGGCACCAAGAACATCAGTACCCGAAGCATTGGCTGCCCCCTACGTGCGGAGAACGGGACCGTGGAACGGCCCCCGTGACAAGTCCAGGGTAGCGAGTGGCCGATACTGGACGGCATGGCTTACGACGATCTTCGCTCCCTGCTCCGGGCGCTGGAGCGCGAGGGCGACCTCAAGCGCATCAAGGCCGAAGTCGACCCGTACCTGGAGATCGGGGAGATCGTCGACCGGGTCCAGAAGTCCGGCGGCCCGGCGCTGCTCTTCGAGAACGTGCGCGGCTCCTCCATGCCGCTCGCGATGAACGTGTACGGGACGGACCGCCGGCTGCTGAAGGCGCTGGGCCTGACGTCGTACGACGAGATCAGCGGGAAGATCGGCGGGCTGCTGAAGCCGGAGCTGCCGCACGGGTTCGTCGGGGTGCGCGAGGCGTTCGGGAAGCTCGGCGCGATGACGCACGTACCGCCGAGGAAGGTGAAGGACGCGCCGGTGCAGGAGGTGGTCCTGCGGGGCGACGACGTCGACCTGGACCGGCTGCCGGCGCTGTTCACCTGGCCCGAGGACGGCGGCTCCTTCTTCAACCTGGGGCTGACCCACACCAAGGACCCGGAGTCGGGGGTGCGCAACCTCGGCCTGTACCGGCTGCAGCGCCACGACAAGCGCACCATCGGCATGCACTGGCAGATCCACAAGGACAGCCGCAACCACTACCAGGTGGCGGCGCGGCGCGGTGAGAGGCTGCCGGTCGCGATCGCCTTCGGCTGTCCGCCGGCCGTGACGTACGCCTCGACGGCGCCGCTGCCCGGTGACATCGACGAGTACCTGTTCGCCGGCTTCGTGCAGGGCAAGCGGATCGAGATGGTCGACTGCAAGACCGTGCCGCTCCAGGTGCCCGCGCAGGCGGAGGTCGTGCTGGAGGGCTGGCTGGAGCCGGGGAAGACGCTGCCGGAGGGGCCGTTCGGCGACCACACCGGCTTCTACACGCCGCAGGAGGACTTCCCGGCGCTGACGATCGACTGCGTGACGATGCGGAAGCGTCCGCTGCTCCAGTCGATCGTGGTGGGCCGGCCGCCGACGGAGGACGGGCCGCTGGGCCGGGCGACGGAGCGTTTCTTCCTGCCGCTGCTGAAGATCATCGTCCCGGACATCGTGGACTACCACCTGCCCGAGTCGGGCGGCTTCCACAACTGCGCGATCGTCTCGATCGACAAGAAGTACCCGAAGCACGCGCAGAAGGTCATGCACGCGATCTGGGGCGCGCACATGATGTCGCTGACCAAGCTGATCGTGGTCGTCGACTCCGACTGCGACGTCCACGACCTGCACGAGGTGTCGTGGCGGGCGCTCGGCAACACCGACTACGCCCGCGACCTGACCGTCGTCGAGGGCCCGGTGGACCATCTGGACCACTCCTCCTACCAGCAGTTCTGGGGCGGCAAGGCGGGCATCGACGCGACGAAGAAGTGGCCCGAGGAGGGCTACACCCGGGACGGGGGCTGGCCGAACATGGTGCTCTCCGACCCCGATACGGCGGCGCTGGTCGACCGCCGCTGGAAGGAGTACGGCCTGTGAGCGCGTCCGCGTCCGCGGCCGCGGTCCCGGGCCCGGGACGCACCAAGGCGTTCCTGCGGCTGGTGATGATCGAGCACTCGGTCTTCGCGCTGCCGTTCGCCTACATCGCCTCGCTCACCGCGATGTTCGAGCTGGACCGGAGCATCCACTGGGGCGACCTGCTGCTCGTCACCGTCGCCATGGTGGGACTGCGGACCTTCGCGATGGCCTGCAACCGGATCATCGACCGCGAGATCGACGCCCGTAACCCGCGCACGGCGGGCCGCGAGCTGGTGACCGGGGCGGTGTCGGTTCGGTCCGCGTGGACCGGGGCGGGCATCGCGGTCGTGATCTTCCTGGGGGCCGCGGCGCTGCTCAACCCGCTGTGCCTCGCGCTCGCGCCCCTCGCGGTCGTCCCGATGGTGGTCTACCCGTACGGGAAGCGCTTCACGAACTTCCCGCACGCGATCCTGGGCCTCGCCCAGGCGATCGGCCCGGTCGGCGCGTGGATCGCGGTCACCGGGGCCTGGTCGTGGGACGCGGTGATCCTCGGCCTGGCGGTCGGTGTCTGGATCGGCGGCTTCGACCTGATCTTCGCCTGCCAGGACGTCCGGGCCGACCGCGCCCACGGCGTGAAGTCGGTCCCGGCCCGCTTCGGCATCCCGGCGGCACTGTGGGGCGCACGCGTCTGCCACGCCGTGACGATGGCCCTCTTCGTCTGGTACGCCCTCGCCACCGGCGTCGGCCTCTTCTTCTGGCTCGGCCTGCTGATCGTCGCGGCCGCCTTCGTCTACGAGCACACGATCGTGACCCCGCACGACCTGTCCCGGCTGAACAGGGCGTTCTTCACGGTCAACGGCTTCATCGGGATCGCCCTGTTCGTGTGCGCCTTGCTCGATCTCGCCGTGCGGGGTCTGACCCTGTAACCGCCGTGCGGCCGGCGGCGCTATGCCGTGAGCACGGGCGCGCGCTTCGGGCGGCGGAAGACGAAGGCCGCCGCCACTCCCGCCACCAGGCCCACGAGGTGGCCCTGCCAGCTGACCTCCGTGTTGGCGGGGGAGATGCCGAGCAGGATCGAGCCGCCCCAGATCGCGCCGATCACGAGGCCGGTGGCGACGTCGATCAGGCGGCGGTCCACGAAGCCGCGGACCAGGAGATAGCCGAAGAGGCCGAAGACGAGCCCCGACGCCCCCGCGGTGTTGGTGTCCGGCGGCGATATCAGCCAGACGCCGATGCCGTCGGCCACGATGATCAGCGCGGCCACGGCGAGGAAGCGGCGGACGCCGCCGAGCGCGGCGAGGAAGCCGAAGACCAGCAGCGGGACGCTGTTCGCCGCGACATGGGCGAAGCCGAAATGGAGGAACGAGGCGGAGACGATGTCGCCCAGCTCGCCGGGCTCACGCGGCGTTATCCCATAGGCGTCGAGGGTGTGGCCCGTCGCGAAGTCGACGGCCTCCAGCGCCCACAGCAGCGCCACCCAGCCGAGCATCAGCTTCCCGGCCGCCTTCGCCCGGTCGGTCCTGCTCCGTTCGAGCGATGTCGTCGACACCATGACCCCCTGCGCTTCCCGCGTCTCCCCCCGGAAACGTCCGGGGTACCTTACTCAGTTCCGCCGTCCGGTGGCCGGATAGGCTCAACGCCATGAACGACGCCAACCGCACCCCATGGGTCGTCGGGGTCTCCGGGGCGTCCGGGACCCCCTACGCCGCCGCCGTGCTGCGCGGGCTGCTCGACGCCGGTGAGAGCGTCGACCTCGTGGTGTCGCGGGCGTCGCGGCTCACTCTGCTCGACGAGACCGGGATCGCGTTCCGGGACGCGCACTGGCAGGAGGACCTGCGCGCATGGCTGGAACGGGGCGCCGACGGCAAGCCCGGCACCTTCCGGGTGGAAGGGGCGGACGTCCGCCACTGGGCGGCCGGCGATCTCGCCGCGGGCCCGTCCTCGGGCTCGTACCCGGTCAAGGGGATGCTGATCGTCCCCGCGTCCACGGCCTGTGTCGCGGGCGTGGCGCTCGGACTGTCCAAGGACCTGCTGCAGCGGGCCGCGAGCGTGACGCTGAAGGAGCGCCGCAAGCTCGTGGTCGCGGTGCGGGAGACCCCGCTGAACGGCCAGACACTGCGGCACCTGGTGGCGCTCGACGAGGCCGGCGCGGTCGTACTGCCCGCGTCTCCGGCGTTCTACGCGGGTGCGACGCACATCCAGGACCTGGTCGACTTCGTGGCGGGCCGGGTGCTGGACGCGGCCGGGGTGGCGCACGGGCTGTACCGCCGCTGGGAGGGCGAGCTGGGGGGCTCCAGGGCCGAATAGGGGACCACCGGGCAGGTCGACGTACGTGCCTTGACCGCCCGAGGTAACACGGGCATGCCGGGTGTCCACCCTGCATGCCTTGGATTGCACACGTAAAATTGCGGTAGCGATGAATAATGGAAGGCTCAGGCATATGGACGCCGTGGATAGGCAGCTCATCCAGGCCCTGCGCGAGAACGGCAGGGCTTCGTACGCCGAGCTCGGCCGGCTCGTGGGACTCTCCGGTCCCTCCGTCACCGACCGCATCAACCGCCTCGAGGCGGCGGGGGTCATCACCGGCTACCGGGCGACGGTCGACGCCGCCTCGCTCGGCCTCGGTGTCACCGCGCTGATCGGCATCTCGCTCTCCGACGCCGCCGACCACGAGGACGTGGCGCACCGGCTGCGCGACCTCGCGGAGATCGAGGACTGCTGGTTCATCGCGGGCGACGACTCGTACATGCTCAAGGTGCGGGTGTCCGACGTCGACGGGCTGGAGAAGACGATCCGGCGGCTGTCCGGTACGCGGGGCGTGTCGCGGACGCGTACGACCATCGTGCTGTCGACGAAGTGGGAGAACCGGGTCGGAGACCTGCCCGAAGAGGTCTAGGCGTACGGTGAGTGGGGTCTTTTTTGCGCAGACGTTGGGAGGCGGCCGCATGACTGCATCTATCAAAGATGTAGGGCTCAAGCGCGAGCTGGAGGAGAAGGTCCGGGCCGGCGAGCGGCTGAGCCGCGAGGACGGCATCGCCCTCTACGAGTCGGACGATCTGGCCTGGCTCGGCGGCCTCGCCCACGAGGTGCGCACGCGCAAGAACGGTGACGTGGTCCACTTCAACGTCAACCGCCACCTCAACATGACGAACGTGTGCACGGCGTCGTGCGCGTACTGCTCGTTCCAGCGCAAGCCGGGCGAGAAGGACGCGTACACGATGCGCATCGAGGAGGCCGTCCGCCTCGCCAAGGCGATGGAGGGCGAGAACCTCACCGAGCTGCACATCGTCAACGGGCTCCACCCGAACCTTCCCTGGCGCTACTACCCGCGGTCGCTGAGCGAGCTGAAGAAGGCGCTGCCGAACGTCTCGCTGAAGGCCTTCACCGCCACCGAGATCCACCACTTCGAGACCATTTCGGGGCTCTCGGCGTCGGAGATCCTGGACGAGCTGATCGACGCCGGCCTGGAGTCGCTGACCGGCGGCGGCGCGGAGATCTTCGACTGGGAGGTCCGCCAGCACATCGTGGACCACCGCACGCACTGGGAGGACTGGTCCCGGATCCACCGCCTCGCGCACGAGAAGGGTCTGAAGACCCCGAGCACGATGCTGTACGGGCACATCGAGGAGCCGCGCCACCGCGTGGACCACGTCCTGCGGCTGCGTGAACTCCAGGACGAGACCGGTGGCTTCCAGGTCTTCATCCCGCTGCGCTACCAGCACGACTTCGTCGACATGAAGGACGGCAAGGTCCGCAACAAGCTGCAGGCGCGCACGACGATGGCGACGGGCGCGGAGGCGCTGAAGACCTTCGCGGTGTCGCGGCTGCTGTTCGACAACGTCCCGCACGTCAAGGTCTTCTGGGTGATGCACGGTGTGCAGACGGCGCAACTGGCGCTGCAGCACGGCGCGGACGACATGGACGGGTCGGTCGTCGAGTACAAGATCACGCACGACGCGGACAACTACGGCACCCCGAACAAGCTGACGCGGGACGACCTGCTGGAGCTGATCCGCGACGCGGGCTTCCGCCCGGTGGAACGGAACACGCGCTACGAGGTGATCCGCGAGTACCCGGGGCCGGACGGCGACCGCCGCGAGTCCCCGCAGCCGATGCGCGTCTGAGCCACCGGGCTCTCGGCGGGCGCACTCGATGTGCCCCGCACGCGCGTTGTTATCGTCGGGGCCATGGCTCTCGACTTCACGCTCGATCCGCCCGTCGACCCCGTCCTGCGTGACGGGGTCCTCGGGCTCTGGACGGATGTGACCAACGCGGACGGGGCCGTCGGCTTCGTACCACCGGTGAGTGCCGACGAAGTGCGGCCCGAGCTGGTGCGCCACCTGGTCGCGATGGCCGAGGGGCGGGCGCGGCTGCTCGTCGGGCGGGACACGGACGGCGAGGTCGCGGCCGCCGCGTTCCTCACGCACAACACGCACCGGCTGATGGGGCACTGGATCTGGCTCTACACGGTCATGGTGCATCCACGGCACCAGGGCAAGGGATACGGCCGCGACCTGCTCGCCGCGGCCGCCGACGCCGCCCGCGGGATGGGCGGTGTCACGGCGATACGGCTCACCTGCCGCGGTGGTGCGGGACTGGAGCGGTTCTACGCGTCCTGCGGCTACAAGGAGGTCGGGCGGGTGCCCGAGGCGATCAGGGTCGCCGACGGGGACTATCGCGACGACATCACGATGCTGCTCCCGCTCCTCTGACGCCGCCGGTCCACGGAGCGATCCCCGCACTGAACTCCGACGTGATCGCCGACGTGATCTCCGACGCGATCTCCCGGGGCGGAGCCCCCTAAAAGAGCACACTCGGGACGTGCTTCACTGGGTGGGCAACTCAGTGAAGGAAAGGGGCCGTCGTGTCCGACAGCAAGACGAGCGCCACGCTCCGGTACACCCTCATGCGGTTCGGCATCTTCGCCGGCTGCTTCTTCGTCCTGTGGGGGCTGGTGTACCTGCGCGTACTGCCCAGGGGCCTCGGCGACTCCAACCTGCTGTGGGTGCTGGTCCTCTCCGTCCTGATCTCGGCGCCGCTCAGCCTCATCGTGCTGCGCAAGCAGCGCGAGGCGATGGCCGAGCAGATCGCCACGAAGGTCGACCGGGCCAAGTCCCGCCTGGAGGAGAACCGCACCCGCGAGGACGTCCAGCAGGCCGACGCCCAGTAAGCGGAACGTAAGCTTCATCACACATCGGCGCACGTCGGAAACACCCCGGCAGCGCACAACTGCCCGCCCCGGCCGGGAGCATCCGCTCCCACGCCGGGGCGGCGTCGTTTTCCGGGCAGGTCATGGCGCGATCCCGACTCAAAGCACAGCTTTGAGGTTCCCAAAGTTCAAGTGTTAACGTGTTCGCCATGACGACAGCAGTGCGCCCCGGAACAGCCATGAGCCCCCCGCTCGTGGCGCGCCTGCATGTCGACCTGTGCCGCTGTATGTCCGCGGTCTGTCGCCGCTCGGTCTGAACCCGGCGTCATACAGCGGCTTCCCGAGTGAACGGGCGCGCCGCACCCCCTCCCCTCACCTTCCGACACGCCTTCCGGAGATGTCCGTGTCCGCGAACTCCGCGACGCCCACCCGTACCAGCAGCCGCATACCCAAGGTCCCGTTCTGGGCCCAGATCGTCACCGGCCTCGTCGTCGGTGTCCTCCTCGGCTGGCTCGCCCGCAGCCAGGACATCAACTGGCTCTACAAGACGCTCGAGCAGGTCGGCGACATCTTCGTCCAGCTGCTGAAGCTGGCCGTCGCGCCGCTCGTCTTCTTCGCCATCCTGGTGTCGATCACCAACCTGCGGAAGGTCAACAACGCCGCGCGGCTGGCCACCCGCACCCTCCTCTGGTTCATGATCACCTCCCTGATCGCCGTCGCGATCGGCCTCGTGATCGGTCTGCTCACCAACCCGGGCGCCGGCACCGGCCTCACCAGCAAGGACGGCGCGAAGCCCGAGCACGCCGGCTCCTGGATCGACTTCCTCACCGGCATCGTCCCGACGGACGTCATCACCCCCTTCACCGAGCTGAACGTCCTTCAGATCGTCTTCATGGCCGCCGTCGCCGGTATCGCGGCGCTGAAGCTCGGCGACCGCGCCAAGCCGATCCTCGCCCTCAGCGAGTCCGTCCTGGAGCTGCTCCAGAAGGCCCTGTGGTGGGTCATCCGCCTGGCCCCGCTCGGCACCGTCGGCCTCATCGGCTACGCCATCGCCGACTACGGCTGGGACCTCATCGGCAAGTACGCGACCTTCACAGCCGACGTCTACATCGGCTGCGCGCTGGTCCTGTTCGGCGTGTACCCGCTGCTGCTCGCGACCGTGGCCAAGGTCAACCCGGTGCAGTTCTACAAGGGCGCCTGGCCGGCCATCCAGCTGGCCTTCGTCTCCCGCTCCTCCGTCGGCACGATGCCGGTCACCCAGAAGGTCACCGAGCGCCTCGGCGTCCCGAAGGAGTACACGTCCTTCGCCGTACCGTTCGGCGCGACGACCAAGATGGACGGCTGCGCCGCCATCTACCCGGCGCTCGCCGCGATCTTCATCGCGCAGATCTTCGACGTCCAGCTCGGCATCCAGGACTACCTGCTGATCGCCTTCGTCTCGGTCGTCGGCTCCGCGGCCACCGCGGGCCTCACCGGCGCGACGGTCATGCTGACGCTGACCCTCTCCACCCTCGGCCTCCCGCTGGAGGGCGTGGGCCTGCTGATGGCGATCGACCCGATCCTGGACATGATCCGGACCGCCACCAACGTCGCCGGCCAGGCCCTCGTGCCGGTCATCGTCGCCGCCCGGGAGAAGATCCTGGACCTCGACGTGTACAACTCGGCCTCGGCCTCGCCGGTCGACGACGTCGACGAGCGTGACGCCGAGCAGGCGGCCGGGCAGAAGGTGGCCGTCCCCGCCACCGCGTGAGGTGCCGGCGCCCCCTGGCATGACGAAGCGCCCCGGATCTGCAGTGATCCGGGGCGCTTGGCGTGGTCGGCGCGGGTCGCGGTACGGCCTCGACCCCGATGGCCGCGCGTCGTTGCCATGGTGATGCCGTGGTCCCGCACCTAGACTGACATGATCGTGGAGAAAGTCCTGAAATAAGGAGATCTGCACCATGTCGAAGCGTGGGAACAAGCGGAGGGCCCGCAAGGGCAAGAAGGCCAACCACGGCAAGCGCCCCAACGCCTGAGGCGCCCTGGCGTGAGTCCGAAGGCCGGTCCCGCTCCGAGTGCGGACCGGCCTTCGGCGTTTCCGCGCTGTGGCGGGCCTTAGTCTTACCGAACAGTAGAACGACGGGCCGGGGCCGGGAGGGCGTCAGACGTGGGTGATGCCGGTAGGGGCAAGCGGATGCCGCGTGCCGTGCGGGAGCGACAGATGCTCGACGCCGCGGTGCAGACGTTCGGGCAGCGCGGCTACCGTGCGGCGTCCATGGACGAGATCGCCGAGCTGGCCGGGGTGTCGAAGCCGCTCGTCTATCTGTATCTGAACTCCAAGGAGGACCTCTTCACGGCGTGCATCCGGCGGGAGTCGGAAGCGCTGGTCGCCGCGGTGCAGGCGGCCGTGGCACCGGGTCTGCCGGCGGACCGGCAGCTGTGGGAGGGGCTCGCGGCGTTCTTCCGGCACACCGCCGAGCACCCCGACGCGTGGGCGGTGCTGCACCGGCAGGCGCGGACGCACGGGGAGCCGTTCGCCGCGGAGGTCGCGGTGATGCGGGACGAGATCGTGGCGTTCGTGACCGGGCTGATCGGGGCGGCGGCGCGCGAGACGCACGGTGAAGGGGAGCTTGCCGACCGGGACATGGCCGGACTCGCGCAGGCGCTCGTCGGGGCGGCGGAATCGCTGGCGGGGTGGGCCAACGACACCCCCGGCGTCTCGGCGAAGGAGGCGGCGGCGACGCTGATGAACTTCGCGTGGGAGGGCCTGGGGAACCTCATGCAGGGGGAGCGCTGGTCGCCGTCCGCCCGGTGAGGTGGACGCGGCCGTCGCGCGGGTCGCGCAGCTCGAAGACGCCGGCGTCCTCCCGTACGGCGTACTCGACCGTCCCCGGCAGCAGCACGGGAGCCTTGAACTCGGCCTCCGCGTAGCGCGGTCCACCGGGGTCCGGCTGTTCGGCCAGGCAGCGGGCGAACGTCCACATGCCGTGGGCGACGGCACGGGGGAAGCCGAAGGCGCGGGCGGTCGCCGCGAACAGGTGGATGGGATTGCGGTCCCCGGACGCCGCGCCGTAGCGACGCCCGAGGTCCGCGGCGAGCGGCCATCGCGCCCGTACGGCCGTCGGCGGCAGGGGTGTCCTGGGCGCGGACGGTGCGCCGGGTGCGTCCGTACTCCTCGTATGCCGGGACAGATACGCGCTGCGGGACTCCCACACGAGCTCACCCCCGAGCCGGGCCTCGGTCGCCAACGTGACCTCCGTGCCGCGCCGGTGCGGGGCCGTTCCGGCCGTGTACACGGAGATCTCGGGGCGGTCCGCGGGCAGGAGCCGGTGGTGCTGCGTGATGGCGATGCGCGTGTGGACGAGTCCGAGGACGGGCAGCGGGAACGTTCGGTCCGCCATGAGGCGCATGGCGAGCGGGAAGCCGAGGACATGGGGGTACGTGATCGGGAGCGGGCCGGTCCCGGGGAATCCGCACTCGTGTGTGTACGCGGTGAGGCGTTCGGGTACGACGACGGCTTCCGCGAGGACGAGCCGTGTCGCCGGGGCCGCGGCGTCGTCCCGTAGGCGGCGGCGCCTGACCGGCGAGGCGAGCGCGCCGCGCAGGAGGGCGGGCCACAGCGCGGGCGGCGAGGACAGGGTGCGGGTCTCCACGTCAGGCGCCCAGGAGCGACTGGCCGCAGACCCGCACCACTTGGCCGTTCACCGGGGCCGAGGCCGGGTGGGCCAGCCAGGACGTCGTTTCCGCGACGTCCTGCGGGAGGCCGGCCTGGGCCAGGGAGTTCATGCGGCGGCCTGCCTCGCGGATCAGGAGGGGGACCGCGGCGGTCATCTTCGTCTCGATGAAGCCCGGGGCCACGGCGTTGACGGTGACTCCGTGCTCGGCGGCGGCGCGCGGGGCCAGGGAGCGGACCAGGCCGATGATTCCGGCCTTGCTCGCCGCGTAGTTGGTCTGGCCCGCGTTGCCGGCGATGCCCGCGATGGAGGCGGTCGCGACGATCCGGCTGCCGTTCGTCATCACCCCTGCCTTCAGCAGCGCGTCCGTGGTGTCGAGGACCGCCGCGAGGTTGACGTCCAGCACGGAACTCCAGCGCTCGGCGGGCATGTTGGCGAGGCGGCGGTCGCGGGTGACGCCCGCGTTGTGGATCAGGGCGCCGAGGCCGTCGGGGACGGCGGCGGCGATACGGTCGGCCGCGTCGGCGGACGTGATGTCGAGGGGGAGCGCCGTGGCGCCGAGCCGGTCGGCGGTGCGGACGAGATCGGCCTGGGCCTGCGGGACGTCGAGGCAGACGACCCGGGCGCCGTCCCGTGCGAGGACCTCGGCGACGGCCGCGCCGATGCCGCGCGCGGCGCCGGTGACGACCGCGGTGCGGCCGGTGAGCGGGCGGGACCAGTCCTCGGGAGCGGTGACCGGTGCGTCGGCGACCTCGACGGTCTGCCCGCTGATGTAGGCGGACCTGGGTGACAGCAGGAACCGCAGCGTCGACTCCGCGGTGCGCGCGGCCCCGGTCAGCCGCACCAGGTTGACCGTCCTGCCTCCGCCGATCTCCTTGCCCAGCGACCGTACGAAGCCCTCCAGCGCCTGCTGGGTGGCGGCCTGGTGGTGGTCCGTGGCGGAGAGCGGCGCGCCGAGCACCACGATCCGGCCGCTCGTGGCGACGGACCGCACGACGGGGTGCAGCAGGGCGTGCACCCCGGCGAGCGCGCTCGTGGACGCGACTCCCGTCGCGTCGAGGACGACCGCCGTCGGGGCGCCGGCGGCGGCCGTCACCGTCAGGCCGGTACCCGCGAGGACCGCCGGGAGCTCCTTGGCGCCGACCGCCGGCGAACCCACCGTCAGATGCAGCAGGTCCCCGTCGAACGCGGGGTCTTCGGGTGTCCGGCGCCGCAGCGCGGCCGGTTCCGGGAGGCCGAGCCGACAGGTCAGGAAACGGCCGGGAGCGGTGTGGGTGAAGCGCAGATAGCGGTCGGCCATGGTTGTCCGGACTCCCTGCTGGGTCGTAGCCTGCGTCGGGTATTTACTCCGGAGTAAGGTTACTCAGGGGTCAGGAGTTGTCGAGAGTCAGGGGTGGTCCGGGATGTATCTCCGTGAGGTCCGCAGGGTCGCGATCGTCGGCGGCAGCCGCATTCCCTTCGCCCGCTCCGACGGCCCCTACGCCACCGCGTCCAACCAGGAGATGCTGACCGCCGCCCTCGACGGTCTCGTCCGGCGCCACGGACTCCAAGGGCCGGGTGCGGTCGGTGAGTTCGTCGCCGGCGCCGTCCTCAAGCACAGTCGGGACTTCAACCTCGCCCGCGAGACCGTCCTCGGCTCCGGCCTCGATCCGCACACCCCCGCCTACGACATCCAGCAGGCCTGCGGCACCGGGCTGCAGGCCGTCATCGCCGCCGCGAACAAGATCGCGCTCGGTGCGATCGACTCGGCGGTCGCGGGCGGCGCCGACACCACCAGCGACGCGCCGCTCGGGGTCAACGACGAGCTGCGCAAGCTGCTTCTCGCCGCCCGTCGTGCGAAGAGCCTCGGCGGCCGCCTGAAGGCGCTGGCCCGTGTGCGCCCCTCCCATCTCGTCCCCGACATCCCGCGCAACGCCGAGCCCCGCACGGGCCTGTCCATGGGCGAGCACGCCGCGATCACCGCCCGGAAGTGGGGCATCACGCGCGAGGACCAGGACGCGCTGGCCGTCACGAGCCACCGGCGTCTCGCCGCGGCGTACGAAAGGGGCTTCTTCCGGGACCTCGTCGTCCCCTTCCGGGGGCTCGACCGGGACCAGAACCTCCGACCCGGCTCCACCACGGCGAAACTCGCCACGCTCAGGCCGGTGTTCGGGACCGACCACGCCGACGCCACGATGACCGCGGGCAACTCCACTCCGCTCACCGACGGCGCGGCGGTCGTCCTGCTCGCGAGCGAGGAGTGGGCCGAGGAGCGCGGCCTCGACGTGCTCGCGTACCTCACGGCGTACGAGACGGCGGCGGTCGACCACGTGGGCGGCGACGAGGGCCTGCTGATGGCGCCGGCGCGGGCCGTACCGCGCATGCTGGAGCGCACCGGCCTGGGCCTCGGCGACTTCGACCTCGTGGAGATCCACGAGGCCTTCGCCTCCCAGGTCCTCGCTACCCTCGCGTCCTGGGAGAATCAGGGACTCGCCCCGCTCGACCGGGCGAAGCTCAACGTGGCGGGCTCGTCCCTGGCCACCGGGCACCCCTTCGCGGCCACCGGTGCGCGGGTCGTCGCCACCCTCGCCGGGCTGCTCGCGGAGCGGGGCGGACCCGGCCGCGGGCTGATCTCCGTCTGCGCGGCGGGCGGGCAGGGCGTGACGGCGATCCTGGAGCGGCCGTAGCGGGTACGGCCCAGCAGGTACGGCCCCGGAGCTCGCGCCGCTGTCGCGCCGCCGCGCCGCTGTCGCGCCGCCGCGCCGCTGTCGCGCCGCCGCGCCGCTGTCGCGCCGCCGCGCCGCTGTCGCGCCGCCGCGCCGCTGTCGCGCCGCCGCGCCGCTGTGTCACCGCGTCACGCGCGCCTGAGCCGCCAGTCCCGCAGGACCTCCTCGACGTCGTACGGCTTGCGTCCGAGCGGCGGACCCGGGGGAGGCATGCGCAGCATCCGGATGATCTTCTCGTTGATCTCCTCGATGATGCGGCGCACCACCGTCTCCGACGGCGCTCCGTACGCCTTCTCCAGGGCGTCCTCGGCCTCCTTGCGCAGGGCGAGGGCCGGCGGCAGGACGGCCATGCCCTCCTTGTGCATCTTTCCCTTGATCCACCAGAGCTCGTCGTAGGGCGCCTCGTCGTCGGGCAGCGGCTTCCCGAAGCCGGGCAGATCCGTGAACTCGCCGCGGTCCTTCGCGTCACTGATCTGCTTGTCGACCCACGATTCGAAACTGACGCCCGGGGGCTTGCGCTCGGTCATGCGTTCCAGGGTACGGACGCACCCGAGCGCCGGTGAGGCCTCTGCGAGACTTGGAGTGTGCTGATCAGAGACGCGACCGCGGATGACTGGGACCGGATCTGGCCGTTCTGGCACCGGATCGTGTCCGCCGGGGACACCTACGCCTGGGATCCGGACACCTCCGAGTCCGCCGCCCGCGCGCTGTGGATGGCGCCCGGCCACCGTGTCTTCGTCGTCGAGGACGAGGACGGTGCGCTCGTCGCCACGGCGTACGTGAAGCCCAACTACGGCGGTCCGGCTGCCGGCATCGCGAACGCGGGCTTCATGGTCGACCCGGACCGGACGGGCCTCGGCATCGGCCGGCGGCTGGCCGAGCACGTGCTCGACCGGGCGCGGCAGGACGGCTACACGGGGATGGTCTTCAACGCGGTCGTGGACACGAACCCGGCGCTGAAGCTGTGGGAGTCCCTGGGCTTTCGCACCCTGGGGACGGTCCCGGGCGCGTTCCGGCATCCGGAGCACGGCCCGGTGGGGCTGCGCATCATGTACCGGGAGCTCTAGACCGCGTCTGCTACGACCCAGGGTCGTACGGCCGGGCGGCCGGAAAAGGGCAGGAGCCCCGTTCCGTACAGAAAGTACGGAGTGGGGCTCCTTGGTACTGCTAAGTCGTGCGCGATTCGCCGACCCGGGCAACTAGGCCGGGGTGACGTTCTCCGCCTGCGGGCCCTTCGGGCCCTGGGTGACGTCGAAGTTCACGACCTGGTTCTCCTCGAGCGAGCGGAAACCAGACGCGTTGATCGCGGAGTAGTGGACGAAGACATCCGGGCCGCCGCCGTCCTGGGCGATGAAGCCGAAGCCCTTTTCAGCGTTGAACCACTTGACGGTTCCGGTAGCCATAAGCCCTCCTTGGGCCAAAGGGTTGCCCTGCTCCAGAACCTGCAAACAAGTCTGAAAACTACAAAAGCCTGCGGGTCACATGCTCCGCAGGCTCTGTACTGCAAGGGAAACCAAACTGCAACTTGCGCTGAGCGTAGCACGCAGGCTGTTCCGAGCGGTAGAGGGAAAGATCACTTCACCCGGATGTTTGATGCATGCTTGACATGCTGACGCTCTCGGCGGGCGTGCCCCGCCCATTCGAAGGCGTACCCACGGGTCTAGCCTCACGATGTGGACACTCACGCAGAGCCCGCGGGACACGCGGCACACGCCGAGAACGCCGCCGCCGACGCCGATCGTCGCAGCCGGCCGCGCGTCGGTCACATCCAGTTCCTGAACTGTCTGCCCCTCTACTGGGGCCTCGCCCGCACCGGGACGCTCCTCGATCTGGAGCTCACGAAGGACACTCCGGAGAAGCTCTCCGAGCGGCTGGTCGCCGGTGACCTCGACATCGGGCCGATCACCCTCGTGGAATACCTGCGCAATGCGGACGATCTCGTCGCCTTCCCCGACATCGCCGTCGGCTGCGACGGGCCGGTCATGTCGTGCGTGATCGTTTCGCAGCTGCCGCTGGAGCAGCTCGACGGCGTGCGGGTCGCCCTGGGCTCCACCTCCCGCACCTCGGTGCGGCTGGCGCAGCTGCTGCTCGCCGAGCAGTACAAGGTGACGCCCGACTACTACACCTGCCCGCCCGACCTCGGCGTGATGATGCAGGAGGCGGAGGCGGCCGTGCTGATCGGGGACGCCGCGCTGCGCGCCTCGCTGCACGACGCGCCGAGGCTCGGCCTGCGTGTCCATGACCTGGGGCAGATGTGGAAGGACTGGACCGGGCTGCCGTTCGTCTTCGCGGTGTGGGCGGCCCGCAAGGACTATCTCGCGCGCGAGCCCCGCGTCGTACGGAAGATCCACGAGGCGTTCCTGGCCTCGCGTGACGTCTCCCTGGAGGAGGTCACGAAGGTCGCCGAGCAGGCGGCGCGCTGGGAGGCGTTCGACGCGGAGCTGCTGCAGAGGTACTTCACGACGCTCGACTTCCGCTTCGGTGCCGAGCAGCTCGCCGGGGTGCGCGAGTTCGCGCGCAGGACCGGTCCGACGACCGGTTTCCCCGCGGACGTACGGGTCGAGCTGCTCGGCGTCTGAGCTCGCGTCGCCGGGGAGTGCGGACCACGTCAGGACGTCAGGCCGTGACGATGTCACGACGCCAGGCCGTCAGGACATCACGACGTCAGGACGTCAGGACGTCACGACGTGGGGACGGGTGCCTGCATGTGCTGGCTGATCCACTGGATCGAGCCGTCCTCCATGCCCTTCACGTAGGTCGCCGCGTTGTGCTCGCCGTCCTGGATCAGCTGCAGCCGGGTCTTCACCGGACCCTTGGAGTAGTCCCGGATGAAGGCATTCACCTTCCGCACCGCGGACTCCTTGGTGCCCGCCTGGAACGCCAGATAGACGTCGCGGTCCTGACCGGCCGGCTTCGCGCCCAGCGCCTTGGCGAGCTTTTCCGGGTCGTTCGCGGCCTGCTCCGCGGCGTGCCCCGCCCACAGGGGTGAGTCCGGCACGATGTCGGGGCCGGAGGCGATGACCGCCTTGAACCTGTCGGGGTGCTTCAGTACCGACTTCAGTCCGACGAAGGCACCGGACGACGATCCCATGAAGGCCCAGCCGTCCCGGGATTTGAACGTACGGAAATTGGCCTTCACGAAATCGGGCACGTCCTCCGTCATCCACGTACCCATTTTCGGTCGGCCCGGAATATCGCTGCCGTCGTAGTAGTACTTGTCGTCCGGGTTGAGTACGGGCATCACGACGATGAACGGAAGGCTCTTTCCTTCCTCCGACCACTTGCTGATGCTGCTCTGCAGCTTCAGGTCGGTGCCCATCCAGTAATTGTTCGGGTAGCCGTTGCCGCCCGGGAGTGCGATGAGGACCGGGAAGCCGCTGCCGGCGTACTTGGGGTCGAAGTACTGCTTGGGGGCCCAGACCCACACCTTGCCCGTGAAGCCGGACTTCTTGCCGTGCAGCGTGGTGACGCCGATCTTGGTGCCGTCGTCGATGGTGTTCTGGGTGGTGAACTCCGCCTTCGGGCCGGTCGGCATCAGGGTCTTGGCGGCGGCTTCGCCGTCCGTGCCGCCGCCGCCTTTGCCGCCGCCCTTGCCGGCGGGGGCCGCGGCGGACGGACCGTCGAAGGTGACCGGTTCGCCCTCGTCCGAGCAGCCCGAGACGAGCGCGACAGAGCCGAGGGCGACGGCGGCTATGAGGGCCTTGGGCAGGCGATTCATTGCGAACTCCGTTTTTCCGGTGCTTTCGGTGTGCTTGGAAGGTGTTTGTGGAGACTCATGGTGTCTTGCGCGGGTTCCGGGCGCGGTGCGCGGTTTACGCCAAGGGAGATGCGGGCCGGCGCGGATCGGTTGGCCCGGGGCCGGGCCCAATCCCCGTGATCCGGCGCACGTGGAGCCCTACGCTGCTGCACGGACGAACTCGACCGTCCGGCCGTACCGGTGCCATTGGGGGAGAAGCGCATGCAGCCGCTGGAAGCCGGCGAACCGCGAACCATCGGCGCCTACCGGTTGCTGGGCAGGCTCGGCGCCGGCGGCATGGGCCGCGTGTATCTCGCCCGCAGCGAGGGCGGCCGTACGGTCGCGGTGAAGGTCGTCCATCCGCACTTCGCGCTCGACGAGCAGTTCCGGGCGCGGTTCCGGCGGGAGGTCGAGGCGGCCAGGCGGGTGGGCGGGGCCTGGACCGCGCCGGTCCTGGACGCCGACCCGGACGCCCCGGTCCCTTGGGTGGCCACCGGCTATGTCGCCGGACCCGCCCTGTCCCAGGCGGTCATGGAGCACGGGGCGCTGCCGGAGCACACGGTACGGACGCTGGGCGCGGGCCTCGCCGAGGCGCTCGCCGCCGTGCACGCGCTGGACCTGGTCCACCGGGACGTCAAACCCTCGAACGTGCTGCTGGCCCTCGACGGCCCGCGCCTCATCGACTTCGGCATCGCCCGGGCGGTCGACGGCACCGCCTCGCTCACCACGACCGGTGTGTCCGTGGGCTCCCCGGGCTACATGGCGCCCGAGCAGATCCTCGGCCAGGGCGTCAACGGCGCCGCAGACGTCTTCTCGCTCGGCGCGGTCCTCGCGTACGCCGCGACGGGCACCGCGCCCTTCCCCGGGGACTCCTCGGCGGCCCTGCTCTACAAGGTGGTCCACGAGGAACCCCAACTGGGCCCGCTGGCCGGGGAACTGCGCGAGGTGGTCGCCGCCTGCCTGGCCAAGAACCCGGCCGCGCGGCCCGCTCCCGCCGAGATCGCCCAGTGGCTCGCGCCCGGCGGCGCGGACGCGCTGGTGGCGGCGGGCTGGCTGCCGGGAGCGCTGGTGGAGCAGGTCAGCCGGGCGGCGGTGCGGCTGCTCGACCTGGAACCTGCCCGGCACGATCCGTCCGGTTCGGGGCCCGTACCGTTCAGCAGCCCGGCGGTCGGGGTCTTCGGCCCGCCGGTCGAACCGTCGGGCGAACTGCCGGCCGCCCCGTCGCCGATGCCGTCCTCGTCGATGCCGTCCTCGCCGTGGTCGCGGCCGCCGGGCACGGGCGTCGCCGACGCGGTGCCGCCGTCGCGGCCGGCCGACGGCCGCTTCTCGGTCTCCGTGACCGCCGGCTCGCAACGGTCCGGCCGTGACGGCGGCCGCAAGGTGAGCTGCACGGTCGCCCTCGCCGTGGCGGGCGCGCTGGCGGCCGTGACCGTCGGCGCGGGAGTCCTCTTCGACCTCTTCCCCGGCGGCGGAACCCCCGCCGACACGGCCGCAGAGCCGCCGTCCAAGTCCTCGGTGACGCCCGGCAACCCGGGGGACGGGGCGACGGGTGCGGCGAAGGAGGTGCCGAAGGCCTTCGTCGGCACCTGGGAGGGCGCCATCACCGCCGCGGGGCTCCCCGCCGGGACCATGAAGGTCACCATCGAGACCGGCCGCACCGGCGAACAGGTCGGCAAGGCCGAACAGACCGACATCCTCGGCAACTTCATCTGCGAGGACCTGCTCACCGCCACCCGCGTCGACGAGCGGACCCTCGTCGTGGACGCGAAACGCGGGCCGCGCAGCCAGGGCATCTGCACGGAGAGCACTACCGGTCTGCGGCTCGTGCTCGGCGACGGTGCGCTCCGTTACGTCTCCGCCGACGCCCGGGCCGGGAACCCGGCGGGCGATCTGGCGAGGAAGCGCTGACGCCACTCCATCCGTCTTCCACCCGACTTCCACCCGGCTTCCACACGGCCTCCGTCGGGCTTCCGCCGTGCTTCCGCCGGGGGGGACCGCAGGGCCGGCCAGGGCGGCTGGCGTAGGCTGGCCCGGTCCGGTAATGCCCTGATCCACCACCGAAAGGTGACACCCCGGTGACCCAGAAGGCCGACCTTCAGTCCGTCCTGGACCGTGCCGCCGAGGGCGGACGGATCACCCCCGAGGAAGCGCTCGACCTCTACCGGTCCGCACCCCTGCACGCGCTGGGCAGCGCCGCCGACGCCGTACGCCGCCGCCGTTACGCCGGCACGGAGCACATCGCGACGTACATCATCGAGCGCAACATCAACTACACCAACGTCTGCGTCACGGCCTGCAAGTTCTGCGCCTTCTACGCTCCGCCCAAGGACACCGCCAAGGGCTGGACCCGTGATCTCGACGACATCCTGCGGCGCTGCGCGGAGACGGTGGAGCTGGGCGGCACCCAGATCATGTTCCAGGGCGGCCACCACCCGGACTACGGCGTCGAGTACTACGAGAAGCACTTCGCGGCCATCAAGAAGGACTTCCCGCAGCTCGTCATCCACTCCCTCGGCGCCTCCGAGGTCGAGCACATGGCCCGCATCTCCAAGGTGTCGGTGGAGGAGGCCGTCCAGCGCATCCACGCCGCCGGCCTCGACTCCTTCGCCGGCGCCGGCGCCGAACTGCTCCCGGCGCGCCCGCGCAAGGCGATCGCCCCGCTGAAGGAGTCGGGCGAGCGCTGGCTGGAGATCATGGAGATCGCGCACGGACTCGGGGTCGAGTCGACGTCGACGATGCTGATGGGTACGGGCGAGACCAACGCCGAGCGCATCGAGCATCTGCGGATGATCCGTGACGTACAGGACCGGACGGGCGGCTTCCGGGCCTTCATCCCGTACACGTACCAGCCCGAGAACAACCACCTCAAGGGCCGGACCCAGGCGACGATCTTCGAGTACCTGCGGATCATCGCGGTCGCCCGGCTCTTCTTCGACAACATCGCCCACATCCAGGGCTCGTGGCTGACGACGGGCAAGGAGATCGGCCAGCTGTCGCTGCACTACGGCGCGGACGACCTCGGCTCGATCATGCTGGAGGAGAACGTCGTCTCCTCGGCGGGCGCCAAGCACCGGTCCAACCGGCAGGAGATCATCGACCTGATCCGGAAGGCGGACCGGGTGCCGGCGCAGCGCACGACGACGTACGAGCACATCGTCGTCCACGACGACCCGGCGAACGACCCCGCCGACGACCGCGTCGCCTCGCACATCTCGTCGACGGCCATCGCGGGCGGCACGGCGCATCCCGAGCTGAAGCTGCTCAACGCCAACTGACGTCCCGTGCTGACGATCCACGTCGCCGATCTGCTGCTGCCCGGGGGCGGGCGAGATCCCGTGCCGGATGGCGCGGTCGCCGTCCGGGGCCGGGAGATCGCGGCCGTCGGCCCGTACGAGCAGCTCGCCGCCGCCCACCCGGGCGCCCGGGTGCGCCGCTGGCCCGGTGTCCTGACGCCCGGTCTGTGCAATCCGTACGGCCCCGAACTGCTGGAGCGGGCCTACCACCCCGACCCCCGTGAGGCGGACGACCTCGGCACCGAGCCGCTCACCGGCGAGGCGCTGTCCGCCCTGGGGATGACGGACGCCCGCTGGGGCGCGAGCGCCCGGCGCGGAGCCCAGCGGATGCTGGCGCACGGCACGGTCGCCGTCGCGGGGGACCTGTGGCGCGGCACGGTCGTGGACGCGGTGACCCGGGCGGGACTGCACAGGGAGGAACGCTTCACCGCGCCCCGAGGGACGCCGTCCCTGGACCCGTTCGCCGGACGGCCGCCGGGGGAGGCGTTCCTGGTGCCGCTGGGCCCGGAGGGCGTCGACGCGGACTTCGCCGTCTTCGACGTTCCGGCTGCTTCGGGCGGCGACCCGTACGCCACGCTCGCCATCCATGGCGCCGGCACCTGCGTCGCGACCGTCCTCGCCGGCCGGCTGGTGTACCGGCGGCGGTAGGCGGTCGGGTCACCGGCGGGCCTGTGCCCGTGCCCGTACCGGTGCCCGTGGCCCGTGCCCGTACCGCGCGCGAGCGCGTTTCGGCACGCCCCCGCAGGGGTGCCCGGGGTGTGCCTGAGACAATGGGTGGGTACTGTCCGCACCCGATACTGCGAGGCCGAACGCCAGTGACCCGCGCTTCCCTGGACAAGCAGCCGCACGAAGTCGCCTCGATGTTCGACGATGTCGCGGCGAACTACGACCTCACCAACGATGTGCTCTCGCTCGGCCAGGACCGGCGCTGGCGCAAGGAGGTCGCCAACGCGGTCGGCGCGCGTCCCGCCGAGAAGATCCTCGATCTCGCCGCCGGCACCGGCACGTCGTCGCTGCCCTTCACCCGTACCGGTGCCTACGTCGTGCCCTGCGACTTCTCGCTCGGCATGCTGCGCGAGGGCAAGAAGCGGCACCCGTGGCTGCCGCTGACCGCCGGCGACGCGTCGAGGCTCCCCTTCCGGGACGACGCCTTCGACGCCGTGACGATCTCCTTCGGGCTGCGCAACGTCCAGGACACGGAAGGCGCGCTGCGTGAGCTGCACCGGGTGACGAGGCCCGGCGGACGCGTCGTGATCTGCGAGTTCTCGCATCCGACGTGGGCACCGTTCCGGACCGTGTACGAGGAGTACCTGATGCGGGCGCTGCCGCCGGTGGCCCGCGCGGTCTCGTCCAACCCGGACGCGTACGTCTATCTCGCCGAGTCCATCCAGTCGTGGCCCGAACAGGCGGAACTCGCCGGGCTGCTGCAGAAGGCCGGCTGGTCGAAGGTGGCCTGGCGGAACCTGAGCGGCGGGATCGTCGCACTGCACCGCGGCACCAAGCCCCAGTAGTCCCGGGCCGAGCACCATGGACCACCAGGCGCTCCTGGAGCAGATCGCACGGGACGTCGAGCCGCTCCTCGGCACCGGCACGCCCGCCGAGTACATTCCCGCCCTCGCCGCGGTCGACCCGGGCCGCTTCGGCATGGCCATCGCCGGTCTCGACGGCACCGTGCACGGGGTGGGCGACTGGAAGCGGGCCTTCTCCACCCAGTCCGTCACCAAGGTCTTCGCCCTGGCCCTCGCACTGTCCCTGGGCGGCGACAGCCTCTGGGAGCACGTGGGCAGGGAGCCCTCCGGCAATCCGTTCAACTCCCTGGTGCAGCTGGAGTACGAGAACGGCGTCCCGCGCAATCCGTTCATCAACGCGGGCGCGCTCGTCGTCACCGACCGGCTGCAGACCCTGACCGGCGACGCGAGCAGTGAACTGCTCGAGTTCCTGCGGCAGGAGAGCGGCAATCCGGAGCTGTCCTTCGATCCGGAGGTCGCCGAATCCGAGTCGGCGCACGGCGACCGCAACGCCGCGCTGGCGCACTTCATGGCCTCGTACGGCCACATCGCCAATCCCGTCCCCGCGCTGCTCGACCACTACTTCTGGCAGTGCTCGATCGAGATGAACTGTGCCGATCTGGCCCGTGCGGCCCTCTTCCTGGCCCGCCACGGACTGCGCGCGGACGGCAGCAGGCTGCTGACCCGCAGCGAGGCCAAGCAGATCAACGCGGTGATGCTCACCTGCGGTACGTACGACGCGGCGGGGGAGTTCGCCTACCGGGTCGGGCTGCCGGGCAAGAGCGGGGTCGGCGGCGGCATCGTCGCGGTCGTGCCGGGCCGCTGCACGCTGGGCGTGTGGAGCCCGGGACTGGACAGGCAGGGCAACTCGGTGGCGGGCGTGGCGGCGCTGGACCGGTTCACGACGCTGACGGGGCTGTCCGTCTTCTAGCGCCGGTCACGCGGCACGAGGCACGCCGCACCGGGCACGCGACACTGGGCACGTGGCACGTACGGCGCGGCGCCCGGTGCGGCCCGGACAGCGTGGCACCGCGCCGCACCGCACCGCGCCGCGCCGCACCGCGTGCCAGGACCGGGCTACAACTCCAGCCGGAAGCAGTAGGCCTTGCGTTCGGTGCCCGGGACGCCGAACGTCTCGGCCGCCTCCATGCCCAGCCGTCGCGTCACGGCGATCGACCGCTCGTTGCGGCAGTCGACCATCGCGACCACCGACGGGACCCCGGCCGCCCGCAGCCTCTCCAGCGTGATCCGGGCGGCGGTCGTCACGTACCCGCGTCCCCAGGACGCGCGTGCCAGCCGCCAGCCGATCTCGATCTCGCCGACCGGGCCGAAGGACTCGTGCGGCCACGGCTGCGCGCCGGTGAAGCCGATCACCTCACCCGCCTCGTCGAGCAGCGTCCACAGGCAGAAGCCCCGCTCCGCGTCATGGCGGCGCTGCCGCGCGGTGAACTCCTCGTAGACGGACACCTCGGCGGACCTGCCGCCGTGGAACTCCATGACGTCCGGGTCGTCGAAGACGCGATGCCAGGCGTAGGCGTCCTCCTCGGTCGGGACGCGGAGCTGTACGACGGGGAGAGACGCAGAGGTCATCGCGAGGGAGCCCTTCGTTGGCCGATCAGTACGCCCCCATAGACTGCACATGACCTGTGCCGCCCGGCACGCGAATTCGAGTCTTCGGGAGAACCCGCCGTGACCGAGACGACCCCCTCCGAGCACAGCGCAGATGTGATCGTCGTCGGGGCAGGCCCGGCCGGTTCGACGACGGCGTACTACCTGGCCAAGGCCGGCCTCGACGTACTGCTCCTGGAGAAGACGGCGTTCCCGCGCGAGAAGGTCTGCGGTGACGGGCTCACGCCCCGCGCCACCAAGCAACTCGTCGCGATGGGCATCGACATCTCCGAAGAGGCCGGCTGGCTCCGCAACAAGGGCCTGCGGATCATCGGCGGTGGCGTACGGCTCCAGTTGGACTGGCCGGAGCTCGCCAGCTACCCGGACTACGGTCTCGTCCGCAAGCGTGACGACTTCGACGAGCAGCTGGCACGGCAGGCGCAGAAGGCGGGTGCGCGGCTGTACGAGCGCTGCAACGTGGGCGCGCCGCTGATCGACGACCGCACGGGACGCATCACGGGTGTGGAGGCCAAGCTCGGCGAGGAGAAGACCCCGGTCACCTTCCACGCCCCGCTCGTCGTCGCCGCCGACGGCAACTCCTCCCGGATCTCGCTGGCGATGGGCCTGCACCGCCGCGAGGACCGCCCGATGGGTGTCGCGGTCCGTACGTACTTCACCAGCCCCCGGCACGACGACGACTACCTGGAGTCCTGGCTGGAGCTGTGGGACCGGCGCGGCCCCGGCGAGGACCGGCTGCTGCCCGGCTACGGCTGGATCTTCGGCATGGGCGACGGCACCTCCAACGTCGGCCTCGGCGTCCTCAACACCTCCGCCTCCTTCAAGGAGCTGGACTGGCGCGAGGTCCTCAAGGCCTGGTGCGCCTCGATGCCGGAGGACTGGGGTTACGTACCCGACAACATGACGGGCCCGATCCGCGGCGCCGCGCTCCCCATGGCCTTCAACCGGCAGCCGCACTACACCAAGGGCCTGCTGCTGGTCGGCGACGCGGGCGGCCTGGTCAACCCCTTCAACGGCGAAGGCATCGCGTACGCCATGGAGTCCGGCCAGATCGCCGCGGACGTCATCGTCCAGGCCCACGCCCGGGCCACCCCCGCCCAGCGCGAACTGGCCCTCCACAACTACCCGAAGGTCCTCAAGGACACCTACGGCGGCTACTACACACTGGGCCGCGCCTTCGTGAAGCTCATCGGCAACCCGAGGGTCATGAAGATCGCGACCCAGCGCGGTCTGACGCACCCGGTGCTGATGAAGTTCACGCTGAAGATGCTCGCGAACCTGACGGACCCGTCGGGCGGCGACGCGATGGACCGCATCATCAACGGGCTGAGCAAGGTGGCTCCGAAGGCCTGACACGCACCGTGAGCGTGGGGCGAACGCAGTGTGAGGATGCTGTGGGCGCCCCTCCGCGGCGCTTCCGGGAGGCCACGGGCGTCCCTAGCCTGCGGTGTCCATGACGGACAGTGGACAGACCGCCGGCGGACAGACTGCCGACGGACGGACCGCAGCTGCGCACACGGCCGGTGGGCAGACGGCAGGCGTACCGACCGCCGGTGTAGGGACCGCCGTCGGCCGGACCCGGAGACGCTTCCTGGCGGCCACCGGTGGCGCCGTCGGTGCTGCCGCCTTCGCGACGACCTCCCGGGCGGCGGCGACGCCCTCAGCCGCGGGCCGTACCGTCGCCGTGCTCGGCGGCGGGGTGTCCGGACTGAGCGCCGCACATGAACTCGCCGAGCGCGGCTATGCCGTGACCGTGTACGAGTACCACGACGTGCTCGGCGGCAAGGCCCGCTCCATGGACGTACCCGGCACCGGCAGCGGTGGCCGCAAACCGCTTCCGGGGGAGCACGGCTTCCGTTTCTTCCCCGGCTTCTACCGGAACCTGCCGGACACGATGCGCCGCATCCCCTTCCCCGGCAACCCCGGTGGCGTACGCGGCAATCTGCGCAACGCCACCGAGGAACTCTTCGCCCGCGAGGCGGGCCGGCCGGATCTGCACTTCCCGCTACGGCGCCTGACGACCCCGCCGCGCCTCGGCGATCTCACCACGACGTGGATCCGCGACGAGGTGACGGCCGCGCTCGACACCGCGACGAAACTGCCCGCGCACGAGGCCGCGTACTTCGCCAACCGTCTTCTCGTCCATCTGACCAGCTGCGACGCCCGCCGCGAGAGCGAGTGGGAGGCCACGTCATGGTGGGACTTCATCCGGGCGGGGGACTTCGGCGACGAGTACCGGATCCTGCTCGGCATCGGCCAGACCCGCAATCTCGTCGCGACGCGCGCCCAGGAGGCGTCCACCCGTACGGTCGGCCGCGTGATCATCGAGGCGCTGATCCTGTGGGGTCTGCTCGGCCGTGGTCTCGACGGTGACGACGCGGACATCGACCGGGTGCTGAACGCCCCCACGTCCGAGGCGTGGATCGACCCCTGGCGTGCCCATCTCACCACGCTGGGTGTGCAGTTCGTGTTCTCCAGCGACGTACGAGAGGTGCTGTACGCCGACGGCCGGGTCACCGGCGTACGGGTCACCGACCCCGACGGGTCGCGTCCGCGCACCGTCACGGCCGACCACTACGTCCAGGCGATGCCCGTGGAGCACGCCCGGCGCACCTGGGGTGCCGCCCTGCGCGTCGCCGACCCGCAGCTGGCCCGCTGCGACGAGCTCCGCACCGACTGGATGACGGGCATCATGTTCTATACGCGACGGAAAGTTCCGCTTGTCCACGGACACGTCAATTGCCTGGATTCGCCATGGTCGGTGACCGCCATCGACCAGGCACAGTTCTGGGACGGCCGCGACTTCGCCGCCGACTACGGGGACGGCACCGCGCTCGACTGCGTGTCGGCGATCGTGTCGGAGTGGGACCGCCCGGGGATCCTGTACGGCAAGCCGGCCCGCGCCTGCACGCGCGAGGAGATCGTCGAGGAGTGCTGGGCGCAGCTGAAGGACGGGGTGAACGACGCGGGGCGGACGCTCATCGAGGACGCCGACCGGGTGGCGTGGTTCATGGACCCGGCGGTCACCGGGCTCGGTGGCCCCGATCCGCAGAACCGCGAGCCGCTGTTCATCCATCCGACCGGCACCTGGCATCTGCGCCCCACCGCCCGTACCGCCGTCCCGAATCTCTTCCTCGCGGGCGACTACGTACGGACGGACGTGGACCTGGCGACGATGGAGGGCGCCAACGAGTCCGCGCGGCGGGCCGTCAACGCCCTCCTCGACCGGGACGGTTCGGACGCCCCGCGCTGCAGGGTGTGGGAGCTGTACCGCCCGCCGGAGCTGGAACCGCTCAAGCGGGTGGACGAGGTCCGCTTCCGCCTCGGTCTGCCGAACACCTTCGACCTGGGGTGACGAGGCGGTGAGGACCGCAAGGGCGCACGAGAAAGGCCACCGCCCCCCGAGGGGAGCGGTGGCCTTCGCCGGGATGCGCTCAGAGCACGCGGACCGCACCGCTCGCGGGGTAGCCCGACAGGTCCTGGATGACGACGCCCTTGCTGGGGTTGGCGGCGTCGAGGTACTGGCCGTCGCCGATGTAGACGCCGGTGTGGTACGCCGAGCCGGCGCCGCCCCAGTACAGGATGTCGCCGACCTGGATGTTGTCGAGGGAGACCGGGGTACCGGCCAGCGACTGGTCCTGGGAGACGCGCGGGAGGTCGATGCCCACCTGGCGGAACGCGGCCTGGACGAGGCTGGAGCAGTCCCACGAGTTGGGGCCGGTGGCGCCCATGACGTAGGCGTCGCCGAGCTGTGCCTTCAGGAAGGCGATGACGGTCGCGGCGGAGCCGGTCGCGTTGGAGACGCCCTGGGAGGAGCCGGAGGCGGAGAGGGTGGTGCGCTCCGAGGAGCGGGAGGAGCGCTCCTGGGCCTCGGCGCGGGCGGCCTCCTCGGCCTTCTTCACGGCCTCGGCCTTGCGGTCTGCCTCGTCCTTGGCCTTCTTCGCGGCCTTGGCGGCCTTCGCGGCGGCGGCGTTCTCCTGGGTCTGAAGATTCAGATCCAGGGCGGCCTGCTGGGTCGCCTCGGCGGAGAGGGCGACCGCGCTCGCGAGCTCGGGGGTGTCGAAGGTGAGGGCGGGCATCTCGATGGTCTCGGTCACCGGCTCGGCGTTCGCCGGCCCGGCGCTTCCGGCCACCGCGAGGGTGCTGAGGACGCCACCGGCAACTCCGGCCCGCAGCGCGAGCGTCGAGGCGCTGCGAGGGCGGGGCTTCCGGTGGCTACGTATGTGAGCGGTGTGGGACATGAGTACAACCGCTATCAGGGCTTCACGGTTCCCTTCAAGAAACGTGCTTTGCGCCACAGTTGTGCGCGGAGGCGCCGAATCCGCTTCCCTGAGACCCTTATTGACGCCGTAACGGGCAAAACGGGCATGGGTGATCAGGGCCATGATCATGGGCTTTCAGAAAAAGGTCCGGATTGCCCGCCACCTACCACCCCCTCGTACCGATGGCCAAGCCCCGGTTTTCGGGGTCCCCGTCCGAGTGGTACAGGTCACAGAGTGATCACGCTCGAAGGTGGGTCCGGGCGCTCGTGAATGTGTGCACGCGTCCACTCCCGTCCAGGCATCCCCTCGCCCGGGTGACGGCCGTCCCTTATCACCCGGTCCGGCCCCTCGCGAATTTGCCTGGACGTCCGGTGGCTGGTAGGCGCGCCCGCCCCTGACCAGCGGTAACGATGGAGTTGGTCACCTTTTGTAATCGCTCGTGCGCTTCCCGTATGAAGATCACCGCTCATCCGACTTCATGATCCTTCGTCAGGTGGTGGAGATCACAAAGTCGTTGCCGTACCCCGTGTCGCAGATCACAGACCAGCAGGCATAGGATGCGGAGCAGTCGGGCTTGTGAACTGCCTCACATGTAGGTGATCTTCGTGGGGTGGGTCGCGGGGCCCGGTGCGGTCCAACGGTCAAGGACGACTGGAAGGAGCGAGGAGCGTGAATGCCTATACGCCCATCCTCGTGCTCGGCGCCCTAGGGGCAGGCTTCGCGATCTTCTCCGTGGTCATGGCCACGCTTATCGGTCCGAAGCGCTACAACCGCGCGAAGCTCGAGGCCTATGAGTGCGGTATCGAGCCGACGCCGACGCCGGCCGGAGGGGGCCGCTTCCCCATCAAGTACTACCTGACGGCGATGCTCTTCATCATCTTCGATATCGAGATCGTCTTCCTCTACCCCTGGGCCGTCACCTTCGACGCCCTGGGGATCTTCGGGCTCGTGGAGATGCTGCTCTTCGTGCTCACCGTCTTCGTCGCCTACGCCTACGTCTGGCGGCGCGGCGGCCTGGAATGGGACTGAAGGGCTACTGAGGGGCTGAGGAGCACACCAATGGGACTCGAAGAGAAACTGCCGAGCGGCTTTCTGCTGACCACCGTCGAACAGGCCGCGGGCTGGGTGCGCAAGGCGTCCGTCTTCCCCGCCACCTTCGGTCTGGCCTGCTGCGCCATCGAGATGATGACGACCGGCGCCGGCCGCTACGACCTGGCCCGCTTCGGCATGGAGGTCTTCCGCGGCTCGCCGCGGCAGGCCGACCTGATGATCGTGGCCGGGCGGGTGAGCCAGAAGATGGCGCCCGTCCTGCGGCAGGTCTACGACCAGATGCCCAATCCCAAGTGGGTGATTTCCATGGGGGTTTGCGCATCTTCGGGCGGAATGTTCAACAATTACGCGATTGTGCAGGGTGTTGACCACATTGTTCCCGTTGACATCTATTTGCCGGGCTGCCCTCCGCGGCCGGAGATGCTGATGGACGCCATCCTCAAGCTCCACCAGAAGATCCAGAGCTCCAAGCTCGGTGTGAACGCGGAGGAAGCGGCCCGCGAGGCGGAGGAAGCGGCCCTCAAGGCGCTCCCGACGATCGAGATGAAGGGGCTGCTGCGATGAGCGACGCACGCGACGACCAGCCGAACCCCGAGAAGGAACTCAGCGAGCAGAACCTGCCGGGGCAGCGCGGTGAGCACGGCGAGGAGATCCGGGTCCAGCGCGGCATGTTCGGCGCCGCGGGCGGCGGCGACACCTCCGGCTACGGCGGGCTCGTCCGCTCCGTACGGCTGCCAGGCCCGGCCACGCGCCCCTACGGCGGCTGGTTCGACGAGGTCGCCGACGAACTCGAGGGCGCCCTGGAGGAACAGGACCTCGTCCCCGAGAACGCGATCGAGAAGACCGTCGTCGACCGGGACGAGCTCACCTTCCACATCACCCGCGAGCACCTCGTCCGCGTCGCCAGGACCCTGCGCGACGACCCGGCGCTGCGCTTCGAGCTCTGCACGGGGGTGAGCGGCGTCCACTACCCCGGAGACAAGGGCCGCGAGCTGCACGCCGTCTACCACCTGCGCTCGCTCACCCACGGCCGGCTGATCCGCGTGGAGGTCAGCGCCCCGGACGCGGACCCGCACATCCCGTCCCTCGTCGAGGTCTATCCGACCAACGACTGGCACGAGCGCGAGGCCTACGACTTCTTCGGCCTGATCTTCGACGGCCACCCCGCCCTCACCCGGATCATGATGCCGGACGACTGGCAGGGCTTCCCGCAGCGCAAGGACTATCCCCTCGGCGGCATCCCCGTCGAGTACAAGGGCGCCCAGATCCCGGCTCCGGACCAGCGGAGGTCGTACTCGTGACAACACCGTCCGCATCCGCACGTGAGACGACCGAGGGGACTGTATATACAGTCACCGGCGGCGACTGGGACGAGGTCGCCCGGTCCGCGGCCAAGGCCGACGACGAGCGCATCGTCGTCAACATGGGTCCGCAGCACCCGTCCACCCACGGTGTGCTCCGGCTGATCCTGGAGATCGACGGCGAGACCGTCACCGAGGCCCGCTGCGGTATCGGCTACCTCCACACCGGCATCGAGAAGAACCTCGAGTACCGGACCTGGACGCAGGGCACCACCTTCGTCACGCGCATGGACTACCTCACGCCGTTCTTCAACGAGACGGCGTACTGCCTCGCGGTGGAGAAGCTGCTCGGCATCGAGGACCAGATCCCCGACCGGGCGTCGGTCCTCCGCGTGCTCCTCATGGAGCTGAACCGGCTCTCGTCCCACCTGGTGTGCATCGCCACGGGCGGCATGGAGCTCGGCGCCACCACGATCATGATCTACGGATTCCGTGATCGTGAACTGATTCTCGACATCTACGAGCTCATCACCGGCCTGCGGATGAACCACGCGTACATCCGCCCCGGCGGGCTCGCCCAGGACCTGCCGCCGGGCGCCGTGGACCAGATCCGCGAGTTCGTGAAGAAGATGAAGAAGAACCTTCCCGAGTACGACAAGCTCGCCACCGGGAACCCGATCTTCAAGGCCCGGATGCAGGACATCGGCTACCTCGACCTGGCGGGCTGCATGGCCCTCGGCGCGACCGGACCGATCCTGCGCTCCACCGGCCTCCCGCACGACCTGCGCAAGACCGATCCGTACTGCGGCTACGAGACGTACGACTTCGACGTCCCGACCGCTGACAGCTGCGACTCCTACGGCCGCTTCCTCATCCGGCTGGAGGAGATGCGGCAGTCGCTGCGGATCGTCGAGCAGTGCCTGGACCGGCTCACCCCCGGCCCGGTGATGGTCGAGGACAAGAAGATCGCCTGGCCCGCGCAGCTCGCGCTCGGCCCGGACGGCCTCGGCAACTCCCTCGACCACATCAAGAAGATCATGGGCACCTCCATGGAGGCCCTGATCCACCACTTCAAGCTGGTGACCGAGGGCTTCCGGGTCCCCGCCGGCCAGGCGTACGCGGCCGTCGAGTCGCCCAAGGGCGAACTCGGCGTCCATGTCGTCTCCGACGGCGGCACCCGCCCCTACCGGGTCCACTTCCGCGACCCGTCCTTCACCAATCTGCAGTCCATGGCGGCGATGTGCGAGGGCGGCATGGTCGCCGACGTCATCGTCGCCGTGGCGTCCATCGACCCCGTGATGGGAGGCGTCGACCGGTGACAGACGTATCGCTCGGGATGCCACAGCTCCCCGCCCCGCACTACCCGGCGGAGGTGCGCACGAGGCTGGAGACGGACGCCCGGCAGATCATCGACCGCTACCCGGACAGCCGGTCCGCGCTGCTGCCGCTGCTCCACCTCGTGCAGTCGGAGGAGGGCTATGTCACCCGCACCGGCATGCGGTTCTGCGCGGACATGCTGGATCTGACGACGGCGGAGGTCACCGCGGTCGCCACCTTCTACTCCATGTACCGCCGCAAGCCGTCCGGTGACTACCAGGTCGGTGTCTGCACCAACACCCTCTGCGCGGTGATGGGCGGCGACGCGATCTTCGACGAACTCAAGGAGCACCTCGGCGTCGGCAACGGCGGGACCACCGAGGACGGCAAGGTCACCCTTGAGCACATCGAGTGCAACGCGGCCTGCGACTTCGCGCCCGTCGTGATGGTCAACTGGGAGTTCTTCGACAACCAGACTCCCGAGTCGGCACGCAGGCTCGTCGACGACCTGCGGGCGGGAGCGACCGTCGAACCCACCCGCGGCGCTCCGCTGTGCACCTTCAAGGAGACCTCCCGCATCCTGGCCGGCTTCCCCGACGAGCGCCCCGGCGCCGTCGAGGCCACCGGCGGAGCGGGCCCCGCCTCCCTGGTCGGCCTGCGGCTGGCCAAGGGCGAGTCGCCGCAGCCCCGCGTGGTCCACCCGCGCGGCGCCGCCCCGCAGGGCGAGTCGGCGGCCGAGCACCTCAGCTCCCACGACGCCCCGCAGCACACGTCCGAGTCCGACCCCGCGCACCCCGCGGGCCCGGTTTCCGAGGAGGGGGAGTGATGACCGTGTCCACCGAGTACGGGCCGGAGGCCGGCGGCGGGACGAGCCCCGAGAAACTGCTCGCGCCCGTCCTGTCCGCCTTCTGGGACCAGCCCGAGTCCTGGACGCTGGACACCTATCGGAGCCACGAGGGCTACGAGGGTCTGCGCAAGGCCCTCGCGATGGCCCCGGACGACCTCATCGCCTACGTCAAGGACTCCGGTCTGCGCGGCCGCGGCGGCGCCGGCTTCCCCACCGGAATGAAGTGGCAGTTCATTCCGCAGGGCGACGGCAAGCCCCACTACCTCGTTGTCAACGCCGACGAGTCGGAGCCCGGGACCTGCAAGGACATCCCGCTCCTCTTCGCCAACCCGCATTCCCTCATCGAGGGGATCGTGATCGCCTGCTACGCGATCCGGTCGAACCATGCCTTCATCTATCTGCGCGGCGAGGTCGTCCCCGTACTGCGCAGGCTGCAGGAGGCCGTGCGCGAGGCGTACGAGGCCGGCTACCTCGGCAAGGACATCCTGGGCAGCGGACTCGACCTCGAACTCACCGTGCACGCGGGTGCGGGCGCGTACATCTGCGGTGAGGAGACCGCGCTGCTGGACTCCCTGGAAGGCCGGCGCGGCCAGCCCCGGCTGCGTCCCCCCTTCCCCGCGGTCGCCGGTCTGTACGCGTGCCCCACTGTGGTGAACAACGTCGAGTCCATCGCGTCCGTTCCCGCGATCCTCCACCGGGGCAAGGACTGGTTCCGTTCGATGGGCAGCGAGAAGTCCCCCGGCTTCACGCTGTACTCGCTGAGCGGCCATGTCGCGCGGCCCGGGCAGTACGAGGGCCCGCTCGGGATCACCCTGCGCCAGCTGCTCGACATGAGCGGCGGCATGCGCCCGGGCCACCGGCTGAAGTTCTGGACCCCGGGCGGCTCCTCGACCCCGATGTTCACCGACGAACACCTCGACGTCCCGCTGGACTACGAGGGTGTGGGCGCCGCCGGATCGATGCTCGGCACCAAGGCGCTGCAGTGCTTCGACGAGACGACGTGCGTGGTGCGCGCGGTGACGAGGTGGACCGAGTTCTACGCCCACGAGTCCTGCGGAAAGTGCACGCCCTGCCGCGAAGGCACCTACTGGCTCGTCCAGTTGCTGCACGACATCGAGGACGGCAAGGGCGCCATGGAGGACCTCGACAAGCTGAACGACATCGCCGACAACATCAACGGCAAGTCGTTCTGCGCCCTCGGTGACGGTGCCGCCGCGCCGATCTTCTCCTCGCTGAAGTACTTCCGTGACGAGTACGAGCAGCACATCAGCGGCCGGGGCTGCCCCTTCGACCCCGCGAGGTCCACGGCCTGGGCCGACAACGACCTGGAGGTGCCGGCATGACTCCGCTCTCCTCGCCGATTCCTCTCCGCGGCCACGCCGCGGGCCGCCTCGGGGGCGGCCCGTCCCGGCCCGTCGAGTGCCATCTGGAGGCTGTCCGCATGACTGTGGCCCATGCGCCGAACCCAGGCCGCGGCTCCGCCGTGGACCGTCCCGCGGCACGGACGGAGGTGCGGTCGTGACCGTGACCACCCCGGCCTCCGCCGGAGGCGGCGCCGCCGCCGTCCCGCCCGAGGACCTCGTCTCGCTGACCATCGACGGCGTCGAGATCTCCGTGCCCAAGGGCACCCTGGTCATCCGTGCCGCCGAGCAACTCGGCATCGAGATCCCCCGGTTCTGCGACCACCCCCTCCTCGACCCGGTCGGCGCCTGCCGGCAGTGCATCGTCGAGGTCGAGGGCCAGCGCAAGCCGATGGCCTCCTGCACCATCACCTGCACCGACGGCATGGTCGTCAGGTCACAGCTCACCTCGCCCGTCGCCGAGAAGGCGCAGAAGGGCGTGATGGAGCTGCTGCTCATCAACCACCCGCTGGACTGCCCGGTCTGCGACAAGGGCGGCGAGTGCCCGCTGCAGAACCAGGCCATGTCGCACGGCCAGGCCGAGTCCCGCTTCGAGGGCAGGAAGCGGACGTACGAGAAGCCGGTCGCCATCTCCACCCAGGTGCTGCTCGACCGCGAGCGGTGCGTGCTCTGCGCGCGCTGCACCCGCTTCTCCAACCAGGTCGCGGGCGACCCGATGATCGAGCTGCTGGAACGCGGCGCGCTCCAGCAGGTCGGCACCGGCGAGGGCGACCCGTTCGAGTCGTACTTCTCCGGGAACACCATCCAGATCTGTCCGGTCGGCGCGCTGACCTCCGCGGCGTACCGGTTCCGCTCCCGGCCCTTCGACCTCGTCTCCTCGCCGTCCGTCTGCGAGCACTGCGCGGGCGGCTGCGCCACCCGCACCGACCACCGGCGCGGCAAGGTCATGCGGCGGCTCGCCGCCGACGACCCCGAGGTCAACGAGGAGTGGATCTGCGACAAGGGGCGGTTCGCCTTCCGCTACGCCCAGCAGCGCGACCGGCTCACCACTCCGCTCGTACGCGACAAGGAGACCGGTCGGCTGGAGCCGGCGAGCTGGCCGGAGGCCCTGGAGGCCGCGGCCGCCGGGCTCACGGCGGCACGCGGCCGGGCGGCGGTGCTGACCGGCGGCCGGCTCACGGTCGAGGACGCCTACGCGTACGCCAAGTTCGCCCGGGTCGCCCTCGACACCAACGACATCGACTTCCGGGCCCGGGTCCACTCCTCGGAGGAGGCCGACTTCCTGGCCGCCAGGGTCGCCGGCCACGGCCGGGACCTGGACCGCGGGGGAGTCACGTACACCTCCCTGGAGGCCGCTCCGGCGGTGCTGCTCGTGGGCTTCGAGTCGGAGGAGGAGGCCCCCGGCGTCTTCCTGCGGCTGCGCAAGGCCGCGCGCAGGCACCGGCAGCGGAGCTTCTCCCTCGCCACGCACGCCACCCGTGGTCTGACGAAGGCCGGAGGCGTCCTGCTGCCCGCCGCCCCCGGCACGGAGACCGTCTGGCTGAACGCCCTGGCCTCCGGCACCGGACTCGAAGGGGACGGTGCCACGGCCGCCGAGGCGCTGCGGGCCGAGGGCGCCGTGATCGTGGTCGGTGAGCGGCTGGCCGGAGTGCCGGGCGCCCTGACCGCGGTCGTACGGGCCGCGGCCGCGACCGGCGCCCAGCTGGTGTGGATCCCGCGCCGGGCCGGTGAGCGCGGTGCGATCGAGGCGGGCGCCGTCCCGTCGCTGCTGCCCGGCGGCCGCCCCGCCACCGATCCGCGGGCCCGTGAGGAGACCGCGGCGGCCTGGGGCGTCCGCGAACTCCCGCACCGCTACGGCCGGGACACCGGCCAGATCGTCGAGGCCGCGGCCAACGGCGAACTGGCCGCCCTGGTCGTCGCCGGTGTCGAGGTCGCCGATCTGCCGCACCCGGAACGCGCGCGCGAGGCGTTCGACGCGGTCGGCTTCCTCGTCTCGCTGGAGCTGCGGCCCAGCGAGGTCACCGAGCGGGCCGACGTGGTCTTCCCGGTCGCGGCCGTCCCCGAGAAGGCCGGCACGTTCCTCAACTGGGAGGGCAGGGCGCGGCTCTTCGAGGCCGCGCTGAAGCCGGACCAGATGATCCGCACGCTCGCGCCGACCGACGCGCGGGTGCTGCACATGCTCGCCGACGCCCTGGACGTCCATCTGGCCCTGCCCGACCTGCAGTCGGTGCGGCGGGAGCTGGACCGGCTCGGGGTGTGGGACGGACCACGGGCCGCCGAGCCCGCCGAGTCCGCCCGGCCGCTGCCCCTCCCCGGTGAGGGCGAGGCGGTCCTGGCGGGCCACCGGCTCCTGCTGGACCAGGGGCTGCTCCAAGAGGGCGACGAGGCGTTGGCGGGCACCCGGCACGCCGCGGTCGCCCGGCTCTCCGCCGCCACCGCGGCCGAGACCGGGGTCAAGAACGGCGATGTCCTCGCCGTCAGCGGACCCTCCGGTTCCGTGCACCTCCCGCTCCAGGTGACCGAGATGCCCGACCGGGTGGTCTGGCTCCCGCTCAACTCCACGGGCGGAGGCGTGCTGAGCGACACGGGAGTGACGCCCGGCCGGCTCGTCCGTATCGGCCCGGCGGCGCCGAGGCCCGCCGACGACGTACCGGAGGTGCGCGCGTGAACCCGCCACTCCTCGACCCGACCCTGCTCGCGGCGGAGGACCTCTCGCTGTTCGGGCGGGACGTCTGGTGGATCGTCGTCATCAAGGCGGTCTTCTGCTTCGCCTTCCTGATGCTGACCGTGCTGTTCTCCATCGTGTGGGAGCGCAAGGTCGTCGCCTGGATGCAGCTGCGCATCGGCCCCAACCGGCACGGCCCCTGGGGCCTCCTCCAGTCCCTCGCGGACGGCGTCAAGCTGATGCTCAAGGAGGACGTGATCGTCAAGCGCGCGGACAAGGTGGTCTACGTCCTCGCGCCGATCATCGCGGCGATCCCGGCCTTCATGGCGATCGCCGTCATCCCGTTCGGCCCGGCGGGCAACGAGATCTCGATCTTCGGCCAGCGGACCACGATGCAGCTCACCGACCTGCCGATCGCGATGCTCTACATCCTCGCGGTCGCCTCGGTCGGCATCTACGGCATCGTGCTGGCCGGCTGGTCGTCCGGTTCGACCTACCCGCTGCTCGGCGGACTGCGGTCGTGTGCGCAGATGATCTCGTACGAGATCGCGATGGGCGCGGCCTTCGCCTCGGTCTTCCTCTACTCCGGATCGATGTCGACCTCGACGATCGTCGAGGCGCAGGCGGACCGCTGGTACGTCCTGCTGCTGCCGGTCTCGTTCCTCATCTACATCGTGACGATGATCGGTGAGACCAACCGGGCACCGTTCGACATGCCGGAGTCCGAGGGCGACCTCGTCGGCGGCTTCAACACCGAGTACTCGTCGATCAAGTTCGCGCTGTTCATGCTCGCCGAGTACGTCAACATGGTCACCGTCTCGGCGGTCTCCGTCACCCTCTTCCTGGGCGGCTGGCGGGCCCCGTGGCCGATCAGCACCTTCTGGGAGGGCGCGAACCACGGCTGGTGGCCGATGCTCTGGTTCGTCATCAAGGTGCAGCTGCTGCTGTTCTTCTTCATCTGGCTGCGCGGCACGCTCCCCCGCGTCCGCTACGACCAGCTGATGAAGCTCGGCTGGAAGGTGCTCATCCCGGTCTCGGTCGTCTGGCTGATGCTCGTCGCGACCGTACGGGCCCTGCGCAACGAGGGACAGGACTTCTCGCAGATCGTGCTGTACGTCGGCGGGGCGGTCCTCGCCGTACTGCTGCTGTCCTTCGTCGCCGACCTCTTCCGGGGCAAGAAGGAACGGGCCGAGGCGGAGTCGGAGCAGGCGGCGGCGCCCGCCGGCTTCGACCCGATGGCGGGCGGCTTCCCGGTACCCCCGCTGCCCGGGCAGCAACTGCCGCCGGTGCCACGCAGGCGGCCGCGCCACGACCGCGAGCTGATTGTCAGTGGCGGCCCCGATACTCAGAGTGACGGTCCTCGTGAGGGAAAGGAGGCTGACGGTGCCTGAGCAGTCCAAGGACTCCGAGAGCGGGTTCCAGAACCCGGTCGCCGGCTTCGGCGTGACCTTCAAGGCCATGTTCAAGAAGCGGCTGACCGAGCAGTATCCGGAGCAGCAGAAGACGACGGCGCCGCGCTTCCACGGCCGGCACCAGCTCAACCGGCATCCGGACGGGCTGGAGAAGTGCGTCGGCTGCGAGTTGTGCGCCTGGGCCTGTCCGGCGGACGCCATCTATGTGGAGGGCGCGGACAACACCGACGAGGAGCGCTACTCGCCGGGCGAGCGCTACGGGCGGGTGTACCAGATCAACTACGCCCGCTGCATCCTGTGCGGCCTGTGCATCGAGGCCTGCCCGACCCGGGCGCTCACGATGACCAACGAGTTCGAGCTGGCCGACAGCTCCCGCGAGAACCTGATCTACACCAAGGAGCAGCTCCTCGCGGGCCTGGAGACGGGCATGGTCGACAGCCCGCACGCGATCTACCCGGGGATGGACGAGCAGGACTACTACCGGGGGCTGGTCACCGAGGCCGCGCCCGGTACGGAGCGCCAGGTCGCCACCTCCGAGGGAGAGAAGCCGGACGAGCAGGAGGTCGACGCATGAGCGCGCTGGCCGCCGCGGCCTCCACCGGTGAGGCCG
Organism: Streptomyces sp. NBC_00259; assembly: GCF_036181745.1. Classification (NCBI taxonomy): domain Bacteria; kingdom Bacillati; phylum Actinomycetota; class Actinomycetes; order Kitasatosporales; family Streptomycetaceae; genus Streptomyces; species Streptomyces sp. NBC_00259. The sequence goes on from NZ_CP108080.1 coordinate 4,568,790, forward strand.
TCCAGTTCTGGGTGCTCGGCACCGTCGCCGTCATCGGCGCACTCTGCACGATCCTGATGAAGCGGGCCGTGCACAGCGCGCTGTGCCTCGCCGCGACCATGATCATCCTGGCCGTCTTCTACCTCGCCAACGGGGCGTACTTCCTGGGCGTCGTCCAGATCGTCGTCTACACCGGCGCGATCATGATGCTGTTCCTCTTCGTCGTCATGCTCGTCGGCGTGACGGCGGCGGACTCCCTCAAGGAGACGCTGAAGGGACAGCGCTGGTGGGCCGCCCTGTGCGGACTCGGCTTCGGCGTCCTGCTGATCGCCGGAATCGGCCACGCCTCGCTGACTTCCGGCTCCTTCATCGGACTCGGCCAGGCCAACGCGGGCGGCAATGTCGAGGGCCTCGCGGCGCTGATCTTCACCAAGTACGTCTTCGCCTTCGAGATCACCGGCGCGCTGCTCATCTCGGCGGCCGTCGGCGCGATGGTCCTCACCCACCGGGAGCGCACCGAGCGCGCCAGGACCCAGCGCGAGCTGGCCGAGCAGCGGGTGCGCGAGGGCAAGCACCTGCCGCCGCTGCCCGCGCCCGGCGTGTACGCCCGGCACAACGCGGTGGACATCGCGGGTCTGCTCCCGGACGGCACGCCGTCCGAGCTCACCGTCAACAAGACGCTGCGTGCCCGCGGTCAGATCCGCGACGTCTCCAGTGAGGCGCTGAACGACCTCAAGGCGCTGGAGCGGCGCTCCGAGGAGCGCCTGGGACGGGCCCGCGAGGAGTCCGGCCGGGACGAGAACCGCCGGGACGAGCACGACCGGGACGAGCACGACCGGGACGGCCGGCGCGACGGACAGGAGGCCAAGCGGTGAATCCCGTCAACTATCTCTATCTCGCCGCCCTGTTGTTCACCATCGGCGCGGTGGGCGTACTGATCAGGCGGAACGCGATCGTGGTCTTCATGTGCATCGAGCTGATGCTCAATGCCTGCAACCTCGCGCTCGTCGCCTTCTCCCGGATGCACGGCAATCTCGACGGCCAGATCATCGCGTTCTTCACGATGGTCGTCGCCGCCGCCGAGGTCGTGGTCGGGCTCGCGATCATCGTGTCGCTGTTCCGTTCCCGCCACTCGGCCTCGGTCGACGACGCCAGCCTGATGAAGCTGTAAGGGGTCGCAGACTCGTGGACAACGCAGAGAACCTGATCGCGCTGCTGGTCGCGGCGCCCCTGCTGGGAGCGGCGGTGCTGCTGTGCGGCGGGCGCCGGCTCGACCGCACGGGCCACTGGATCGGCACCGCGCTCGCCGCCGTCTCCTTCGTCATCGGCGTCGTGCTCTTCGCCGACATGCTCGGCAGGCCCGGCGACGAACGGACGCTCACCCAGCATCTGTTCAGCTGGATCCCGGTCGAGGGCTTCCAGGCGGACGTCGCCTTCCAGCTGGACCAGCTGTCGATGACCTTCGTCCTCCTGATCACCGGCGTCGGCTCGCTCATCCATCTGTACTCCGTGGGGTACATGGAGCACGACGAGCGCCGCCGCCGCTTCTTCGGCTATCTCAACCTCTTCCTCGCGGCGATGCTCCTGCTGGTCCTCGCCGACAACTATCTGCTGCTGTACGTCGGCTGGGAGGGCGTCGGCCTCGCCTCGTACCTGCTCATCGGCTTCTGGCAGCACAAGCCCAGCGCGGCGACGGCCGCGAAGAAGGCCTTCCTGGTCAACCGGGTCGGCGACATGGGCCTGTCGATCGCGATCATGCTGATGTTCACCACCTTCGGGACCTTCGCCTTCGGGCCGGTGCTGGAGTCCACGGGGAAGGCGTCCGAGGGCACGCTGACCGCTCTCGGCCTGCTCCTGCTGCTCGCCGCCTGCGGCAAGTCCGCCCAGGTGCCGCTGCAGTCCTGGCTCGGGGACGCGATGGAGGGCCCGACCCCGGTCTCGGCCCTGATCCACGCGGCGACGATGGTCACCGCCGGCGTCTACCTCATCACCCGCTCCGGGGCGATCTTCAACGCCGCACCGGACGCACAGCTCGCGGTCGTGACGGTCGGCGCGGTCACGCTCCTCTTCGGTGCCATCGTCGGTTGCGCGAAGGACGACATCAAGAAGGCACTGGCCGGTTCGACGATGTCGCAGATCGGCTACATGATCCTGGCGGCGGGCCTCGGCCCCATCGGATACGCCTTCGCGATCATGCATCTCGTGACGCACGGCTTCTTCAAGGCCGGGCTGTTCCTCGGCGCCGGTTCGGTCATGCACGGCATGAACGACGAGGTGGACATGAGGAGGTACGGGGGTCTGTGGAAGTTCATGCCGATCACCTTCGTCACCTTCGGTCTCGGCTATCTCGCGATCATCGGCTTCCCCGGCCTGTCCGGCTTCTTCTCCAAGGACAAGATCATCGAGGCGGCCTTCGCCAAGGGCGGCACGGAGGGCTGGATCCTCGGTGGAGCGGCCCTGCTGGGCGCGGCCATCACCGCGTTCTACATGACGCGCGTGATGCTGATGACCTTCTTCGGTGAGAAGCGCTGGCAGCCCGACGAGAAGGGTGACCTGCCGCATCCGCACGAATCCCCGAAGACGATGACGGCGCCGATGATCGTGCTCGCCTTCGGCTCGGTCTTCGCCGGCGGGCTGTTCTCCTGGCACGAGTCGTTCGTGAAGTGGCTGGAGCCGGTCACCAGCTTCGACCACGGCCACTCACCGCTCAGCGCCTCCACGGTCACCCTCTCCACGGTCGCGGTGATGCTTCTCGGCGTCGCTCTCGCCTACCTCCAGTACGGACGGCGTCCGGTGCCCGCCACCGCCCCGCGCGGCTCGCTGCTCACCAGGGCGGCCCGCCGGGACCTCCTCCAGGACGACTTCAACCACGTCGTCCTGGTCCGCGGCGGCGAGCACCTCACCCGCTCGCTCGTGTACGTGGACCACAGCCTGGTCGACGGGGTCGTCAACGGCACCGCGGCCTCGATCGGCGGCCTCTCCGGCCGGCTCCGCAAGCTGCAGAACGGCTACGCCCGCACCTACGCGGTCACGATGTTCGGAGGTACGGCTGTGCTGATCGCCGCGACCCTGCTGATGAGGGCGGTGTAACCCGATGTCGTTCCCACTCCTCACCGCGACGGCGGCGCTCCCGGCGCTCGGTGCGATCGCCACCGCGGCCGTGCCGGCCGGCCGGCGTGCCGCCGCCAAGTGGCTGGCGCTGCTGGTCTCGCTCGGCACGCTGGTGCTGGCGGCGGTCGTGGCCGCCCGGTTCGAGCCCGGCGGGGCCCGCTATCAGCTCACCGAATCCCATGCCTGGATCAAGGACTTCGGGGTGCGGTACGAGCTGGGCGTCGACGGGATCGCGGTGGCGCTGATCGCCCTGACCGCCGTACTGATCCCGTTCATCATCCTGGCCGGCTGGCACGACGCCGATCCGCTGGAGACGAAGAGCAAGCGCTGGCGGCCGACACAGGGCTTCTTCGCCCTGATCCTTTCGGTCGAGGCGATGGTGATCCTCTCCTTCGAGGCCACCGACGTCTTCCTCTTCTACATCCTCTTCGAAGCCATGCTCATCCCGATGTACTTCCTCATCGGCGGCTTCGGGGACCGTGCCCACGCGGGCAGCGACGAGAACGCGGCGGCCCAGCGGTCCTACGCCGCCGTGAAGTTCCTGCTCTACAACCTGGCCGGCGGCCTGATCATGCTGGCCGCGGTGATCGGGCTCTATGTCGTGGCGGGCAACTTCTCGCTCACGGAGATCGCCGAGGCCCGCGCCAACGGCACGCTCGACATGGCGACGAACACCGAACGGCTGCTGTTCCTCGGCTTCTTCTTCGCCTTCGCGGTGAAGGCGCCGCTGTGGCCGCTGCACACCTGGCTGCCCAACGCCATGGGTGAATCGACCGCTCCGGTCGCGGTGCTGATCACGGCCGTCGTCGACAAGGTCGGCACCTTCGCGATGCTCCGCTTCTGCCTCGGGCTGTTCCCGGAGGCGTCGGAGTGGGCGACACCGGTGATCCTGGCCCTGGCGCTGATCAGCATCGTCTACGGGGCGCTGCTCGCCGTCGGCCAGCGCGACATCAAGCGCCTGATCGCCTACGCGTCGATCTCGCACTTCGGCTTCATCGTCATGGGCATCTTCGCGATGACCAGCCAGGGCCAGTCCGGCGCCACGCTCTACATGGTCAACCACGGGATCTCGACGGCCGCGCTGATGCTGGTGGCCGGCTTCCTGATCTCGCGGCGCGGCTCGCGGCTCATCGCCGACTACGGCGGAGTGCAGAAGGTCGCCCCGGTGCTCGCCGGCACGTTCCTCATCGGCGGGCTCGCGACGCTGTCGCTGCCGGGACTCGCGCCGTTCGTCAGCGAATTCCTGGTCCTGGTCGGGACGTTCGCGCGCTATCCGGTGGTCGGGATCATCGCGACCTTCGGCATCGTGCTCGCCGCGCTCTACACGCTGGTGCTCTACCAGCGGACGATGACGGGCCCGGTGAAGGAGGAGGTGCGGACCCTTCCGGATCTGCGCCTGCGTGAACTGGTGGTGATCACGCCACTGATCGCGTTGCTGATCTTCCTCGGCGTCTATCCGAAGCCGCTGACGGACATCGTGAACCCGGCCGTCGAGCACACCATGTCCGACGTCCAGAAGAAGGACCCCCAGCCCGAGGTGGAGGCGGCCAAGTGAGCACGACAGCTGTCCACAGCCTGTGGACAACGGCAGCCCAGCCGCTGGACAAGATCCCGGCCCCGCACATCGAGTACGCCCAGCTCGCGCCCACCCTGATCGTGGTCGGCGCGGCGGTCCTCGGTGTCCTGGTCGAGGCCTTCGTCCCGCGTCGAAGCCGCCACTACACCCAGGTGTTCCTCGCCGTCGTCGCGCTGGCCGCCGCGTTCGCCGCGGTGGTCGGCCTCGCCGCCGGCGGATACGGCACGACCAAGGCGCACATCGCCGCGATGGGCGCCATCGCGGTCGACGGGCCCGCGCTGTTCCTGCAGGGCACGATCCTGCTGGCCTCGCTCGTCGCGATCTTCACCTTCGCCGAGCGCCGGCTCGACCCCGCCGTCCACGGCAACCGCATCGACTCCTTCGCCGCACAGGCCGGGTCCGTGCCGGGCAGCGACGGCGAAAAGGCCGCGGTCAAGGCCGGGTTCACCACCACCGAGGTGTTCCCGCTGGCGCTCTTCGCCATCGCCGGCATGCTCGTCTTCCCGGCGGCCAACGACCTGTTGACGCTGTTCGTCGCGCTCGAGGTCTTCTCCCTGCCGCTGTACCTCCTGTGCGCCCTGGCCCGCCGCAAGCGGCTCATGTCGCAGGAGGCCGCGGTCAAGTACTTCCTGCTCGGCTCGTTCTCCTCCGCGTTCCTGCTGTTCGGCATCGCCATGCTGTACGGCTACGCGGGCTCCGTCTCGTACGCCCGGATCGCCGACGTCGTCGACGGCACGGTCAAGACGATCGACCCGGCCCTCGCCGGCACGATGGGCAACGACGCGCTGCTGCTCATCGGAGGCGCGCTGATCCTGATGGGGCTGCTCTTCAAGGTCGGCGCCGTGCCGTTCCACATGTGGACCCCGGACGTCTACCAGGGTGCGCCGACCCCGGTCACCGGCTTCATGGCGGCGGCCACCAAGGTCGCCGCGTTCGGCGCGCTGCTCCGGCTGCTGTACGTGGTGCTGCCCGGGCTGCGCTGGGACTGGCGGCCGGTCATGTGGGCCATCGCGATCGTCACCATGCTCGGCGGTGCGATCGTCGCGATCACCCAGACCGACATCAAGCGGCTCCTCGCGTACTCGTCCATCGCGCACGCCGGGTTCATCCTCGCCGGTGTCATCGCGGTGACCCCCACCGGCGTCTCGTCCGTGCTCTTCTACCTGGCCGCGTACTCCTTCGTGACGATCGGCGCGTTCGCCGTCGTCACGCTGGTCCGGGACGCGGGCGGCGAGGCCACGCATCTGTCCAAGTGGGCCGGGCTCGGGCGGCGTTCGCCCCTGGTGGCCGCCGTCTTCGCGGTGTTCCTGCTGGCCTTCGCCGGCATTCCGCTGACGTCCGGCTTCTCCGGCAAGTTCGCCGTCTTCCGGGCGGCGGCGGAGGGCGGCGCCGGAGCGCTGGTCGTGGTCGGTGTGATCTCGTCCGCGATCGCCGCGTTCTTCTACATCCGGGTCATCGTGCTGATGTTCTTCAGCGAGCCGACGCCGGAGGGGCCGACGGTGGCCGTGCCGTCGCCGCTCACCATGACGACGATCGCGGTCGGTGTCGCCGTCACGCTGGTGCTCGGTGTGGCGCCGCAGTACTTCCTGGATCTGGCCGGGCAGGCGAGCGTCTTCGTCCGGTAGCCCCCCGGGGCGTGATCATCCCGAAGGCCCGGCTCCTCCCGACGGAGGGCCGGGCCTTCGGCTGCGCCGGGCCGCCGGAAGAGGACTACGCTCGACAGCGGGAGGGCTGGCAGGTCAAAGGAGAACCGTCATGATCGACCAGTACCAGTACCCCGAGTACACCACCCCCTCGCAGGCCGAGGGCGAGGACACCGAGTCGACCGAGGAACAGCACCCCGACACCCCGAGGACGACCCCGTCCCAGGCCGAGGGCGAGCGTACGGCGGACGACGACCGCTGAGCGGTCGGCCGACCGGCCCCGGCGCCCGGGCAACCCGCGGCCGCTGTCCGACGTCCTCCAGGGCGCAGGACCTTGATCGTGTACGTGGGGGGGGACACCATGGGGGCATCAGCGGCGCAGGCCGAGCAGCGACGGACCGCGAGCATCGCCGACACCTGGCCGGCGGTGCTGCTGCTCCTCCCGGCCCTCCTGCTGCTGAGGTACGCCGGCGAGCACAGCTGGGCCTACTGGACCGGGGCGGTCATCGGCCTGTTCGGACTGACCGGAGCGGCCTTCGAGATCACCGCCGCGGTCAAGCATCTGGCGAAGCGGCGCAAGCCGTGGGTCGCGGTCTGGGCCCTCCTCGTGCTGATGGCCGCATCGGTGCACCTGGTCCTCAGGCTGGCCGAGCGCTGGTGACGCTCCGGGCCGCGTAGGCCCGTACGTCGGCGTCCGGATCGTCCGTGGCCGTCCCGAGCGCGGCACGGGCCTCGGCCCCGTCGTGACGCAGCAGTGCGAGGACCGCCGCCTTGCGGACATCGGCGTTCGGGTCGCCGAGCGTCTTGGCGAGGGCGGGGACCGCCACGTCCTGGGCGGCGGCACGCAGGGCCGTGGCGGCGCCTGCGCGGACCTGCCAGGCCGGGTCGGTGAGCGCGCGTCCACGGCGGCGGGCGCGAGACCGGGCGGGCAGCCCGCGGACCCCGTCCCGAGAGCCTCCAGGGCCGCCGCGCGGTGCCTGGAGCACGGCCGCCGAGTGGGCGTCGGCGTTCACGGCCTCGAGGGTGATCTCGGCGCTGCCGAGCGGCTGTCCGGTCAGGGCTTCGAGCAGCCGGAACACATCGGTGTGTTCCAGGGCGCAGCCGATGAGGTCGGCGCCGATGTCCATCGGGACGTACGTGAGGTCGAGGGAGAGCGGCAGCCCGCCGAGGAGCCGGAGCCGTTCGATGTAGAGCACGTCGCTGTGCTCGGGTACGCGGAGACGGGCGGCCACCGGGGCGGGGGCCGGGACCGGGCCGACGGTGCGGACCTCGTTGGTGACCCTGCCCTGTTCACGCAGGGTCTCGGCGAGGCCTTCCAGCCGGTCGAGGCCGTGCCGGTACTTGTGGCAGACGACGACCGTGCCGAGCCCCGGCACCCGTTCGACCAGCTGCTCGGTGCGGAGCAGGTCGAGGGCCTGGCGGACGGTGTTGCGGGTGGCGCCGTAGTCACGGCCGATGGTGCCCTCGTGGGGCAGCGCGCCGTCGGGGAAGGCCCCGGCGAGGATCTGGTGGCGCAGCAGGTCGGCGAGTTGCCTGGCCTGGTCGGCACGCAGCCGGCGACGCCGGGCGGCGACGGTGGTCGCTCCCTGTCCGGCGTGGTCTCGGATGCGTTCGGCGGGCATGCGTCGGACCATGCCGACGCGTGCCCGCCGTTGGTGTCGCGGCAGTGTCGCGCCACTCCCGTGCTTCGGGAGAGCGGCTCTGAACTGCGGTTACGCGGTTGTGCCGGGAAGATCTGCCACCGGTCGCCGCACGGTCACGGCGGTCCCGGCGCCGAGCGGCCCGCAGCCGTCAGGGGCCTTTCGGCCGTTCCGTCCCGCCGAACTCACTCGTCGCCGTAGGGGACGGCGGGAACGATACGGCCCGTGACCTCGCCGAGGCCGACCTTCACACCGTCCGGGCCGGGGGCCCACGCCGTGATGGTGACCTCGTCGTCGTCCTCCAGGAAGGTCCGCTTCCCGTACGGCAGTTCCAGCGGGTCGCGGCCGTTCCAGGTGAGTTCGAGGAGCGAGCCGCGCTGGTGGACCTCGGGGCCGCTGACCGTGCCGGAGCCGTACAGGTCTCCGGTGCGCAGGGAGGCGCCGTTGACGGTCATGTGCGTGAGCTGCTGGGCGGCCGTCCAGTACATGGTGGCGAACGGCGGCTCGGACACGATCTGTCCGTTGATCGCGACGGAGATACGGAGGTCGAAGCCGCCGGGTTCCTCGTCGGCGGAGTCGTCCAGGTAGGGGAGCGGGTCGACGTCCCGGGCGGGCGGGGAGACGCGTGCGGCGTCCAGGGCCTCCAGCGGGGTGACCCACGCGGAGACCGAGGTGGCGAACGACTTGCCGAGGAACGGGCCGAGCGGCACGTACTCCCAGGCCTGGATGTCGCGCGCGGACCAGTCGTTGAGCAGCTGCAGCCCGAAGACGTGGTCGCGGAAACCGTTCAGCGGGACGGGCCGGCCCAGCGCGGAGGGCGTGCCGACGACGAATCCGACCTCCGCCTCGATGTCGAGCTTGACGGAGGGGCCGAAGACGGGCGCCGGGTCGGCGGGGGCCTTCCGCTGCCCGGAGGGGCGGATGACGTCGGTGCCGGAGACGACGACCGTTCCGGAACGGCCGTGGTAACCGATCGGCAGGTGCTTCCAGTTGGGGGTGAGCGGCTCGCCGTCGGGACGGAAGATGTGTCCGACGTTGGTGGCGTGGTGCTCGCTGGAGTAGAAGTCGACGTAGTCGGCGACCGCGTACGGAAGGTGCAGGGTGACCGCACCCAGCGGGTGCAGCAGCGGCTCGATGTCCTGACGGTGGGCCGGCACCGTCACCCACGCGGTGAGCGCGCGGCGTACGTCCCGCCAGGCGGTGCGCCCGGCCGCGAGCAGCGGGCCCAGGTCCGGCTGCGCGAGCAGCGCGGCGTACGGGGAGCCGAGGGTGTGCGCCGCGGCCCCCGCGTCGAGCACGTGGTCACCGATGCGGACGCCGAGCCGCCGCCGGTCCGGCTCGTCCGCCGTGGTGAACACGCCGTACGGAAGGTTGTGCGGGCCGAAGGGATCGCCCTCGGCCAGATCGAGCGGGCTCTGCTCGGGCATCGGTGCTTGCCTCGCTTTCCACGTGTGTGGGGGACACGTTACGTGGGGCCGGGGCACGGGCACAGCGGCGCCCGACCGGGCGACGGTGCCCGCTAACCCGCCGTCCTCGGGATCCGCTTCTCCCAGGTGCGGTGGAAGACGACTTCCTGTCCGTGCCGGCACACCACCTCGTCGGAGGTGAGGAAGTGGCCCGTGTCGCAGGCGATTTCGGACCGGGTCTCGATCGTCACGTCCCAGGCGAGGTCGGGGCGGTGGTGCCGGATCCGCCAGTCGGAGCGGGTGCGGGCGGACAGCGGGTCGTTCTCCCGGATCGTGTACGTCTCCACCGACTGCTCGGTGTGTTCGAGACCGTCCGGGTGGACACGGGTGCCGCCGTTCTCCGGGACGACCTCCAGGCGCCATTCGCCCTCGGCGACGTCCCGGACGATCAGCCGTCCGGGACGGGGTGGGTCGAGCGTGACGGGAATGACGACGCCGAGCGGCTCGGCGTGCTCGGGGGCCTCGAAGGCGACGGCCTCGTCGGCGTCCGTGGCGGCGGACCCGGTGGCGGACCCGGTGGCGGAGCGGACGGGGAGTTCGAGGGCGGAGCCCGCAGGGTCGAGGGTGAAGCCCGCGGAGTCCGCCCGGGGCCAGATCCAGGGCCAGTACGCGGAGGAGACGGCGAGCCGGATGCGGTGGCCGGGCGCGAAGGTGTGGCCGGTGCCGGCCAGCTCGAAGGTGACGTCCTCGGCCGAGCCGGCCGGCCAGGCGTCGGCGCGGTCGCGACCGGCCCGGGCCGAGAGATCGAGGACGCCGTGGGTGAGGAGCGTGGAGGAGCCGTCGGGGGCCACGTCGCACAGCCGTGCCACGGCCTGCCCGAAGGGGACGTCCATGCGCAGCCGGAGGGTCACCCGTGGCCGTCCGAGGACCTCCAGCGGTTCCGTCAGCGTGAACTCGAAGCTCGCCGACTTCGCGTCCTCGTCACGCTGGTCGGGCGGCAGATCGGCGTCGCTGCCGCAGGGGGTGAAGCGGCCGGCGTCGAGTCCGGTGTGCTGCGGGGAGTCGACGATCTGCGGCGGCCCCTGGAAGGGATACGCCACATGGGTGACGCGCGGCGAGGGCCATGCGCTCTCGCCCGCCCAGCGGCCGGGCATCTCCTCGTACACCGTCGCAGGGGGATGCGGCCCGGTGATCCAGGAGCGCAGCAGCGGCCCGGCCATCACGCCCGGGTCGGTGTCCGTGTCCCGGAGCCAGTGGTCCCACCAGCGCAGCGTCTCCTGGAGGAAACCGATCGCGGGCCCCGGCGGTCGCTCCTCGTCCGGGTATTCCCGCGGCCAGGGGCCGATGATCCCGCGTACGCGCGTCGGGTCGAGGTGCTCGACGAGCCGCAGGACGGTGTCCCGGCACGGGTCGTGCCAGCCGCCCACCGCGAGGACGGCGGCCCGGACGGCGCCGTAGTCCTCGCGGACGCTGCCGCCCTTCCAGTAGTCGTCGCGGGTCTGGTGGTCCAGCCAGGTGTGGACGAGGGGTTCCATCGCCTCCAGCCGTTCCAGCCACATCCGGCGCCAGTCGTCGCCCGCGAACAGCGGATCGGGCGGGCCGGCGGTGTGGGCGAGCATGGCCGCGGCCGAGGAGTGCGTCGCGCAGGCCGCGACCGAGCCGCCCAGGTAGTGGCCGTCGTCGTCGTACGGGTCGTCGGTGGAGCAGACCGTGACGACGGCCTCGAGCGGCTCGGGCGCGAGTGCCGCGATCCGGAGCGCGGCGGTCCCGCCCGAGCCGACCCCGAACATGCCGACCCGCCCGGTGCACCACGGCTGCCCTGCGAGCCATTCGACGACGGCGGCCGCGTCGGCGGTGCCGATGGCCGGGCAGGCGTCGCCCGGCAGGCCCTCACTGTTCCCGTGGCCGCGCGCGTCGACCCGTACGGAGACGTAGCCGTGGCCCGCGTACCAGGGGTGACGCTGGGCATCGCGGGGTGCGGTCCCGTCGCTCAGCCGGTGGGGGAGGTATTCGAGCAGCGCCGGCACGGGCGCGTCGGTGACCGGCCGCCACACGCGGGCGTACAGCAGGGTGCTGCCTCCCGCGCCGTCGGGCACCGGGATGCGGAGGTCCTCGTGGCGGGTCTCGTACGGGTACGCGGTACGGATCTTCATGGCGGGACCTCAGCGGGCCCGGCCGGCGCGCACGCCGGTACGCCCGGTCGGCCGAACGACGCACGATCGACTTCGCCGGACGGCTGTTCGCCGTTCCCTTCGTGTTCGATCGTGGTTCCGGACAAAACTCTCACTCCCGGTCGTATGAGCTGATCAAGAACATACCGGGGGTGGCGGGAAGGCGCCCATGGTGATCGAACGGCGACCGGATACGCTGACTTGAGTGAAGGCAGCGACACATCGACAATCCGTGTGATCGTCAGCAGACAGGAGTACCTCTCGTGACCGTCGTCGGGCCGTTCGGGCTGAGCGTGCGGGACCAGGCTCTTGAGGCCGATGTCCAGACCGGGTTGGCGGCTGTCGAGGCGGGGCTGCTCGATGCCACCAAGAGCGAGGTGCCCTTCATCACGGAAGCCGCGCAGCACCTCGTGCGCGCGGGCGGGAAGCGCTTCCGGCCGCTGCTGGTGATGCTGGCGGCACAGTTCGGCGACCCGTACGCGCCGGGCGTCGTGCCCTCGGCCGTCGTCGTCGAGCTGACGCACCTGGCGACGCTGTACCACGACGACGTGATGGACGAGGCCGAGGTGCGCCGCGGAGTGGCCAGCGCCAACGCCCGCTGGGGGAACTCGCTGGCCGTCCTGACCGGTGACTTCCTGTTCGCCCGTGCCTCGCACGTCCTGGCCGATCTGGGTCCCGAGGCCGTCCGCATCCAGGCCGAGGCCTTCGAGCGGCTGGTCACCGGTCAGATCCTGGAGACCGCCGGCCCGCGCGACGGCCGCGACCCCGTCGACCACTACCTCGACGTGCTCGCGGGCAAGACCGGCTCGCTGGTCGCCGTCTCGTGCCGCTTCGGCGCGATGATGTCCGGCGCCGACGAGCACGTCACGGACGTTCTCACCCAGTACGGGGAGCGGCTCGGGGTCGCCTTCCAGCTTGCCGACGACGTCCTCGACATCGCCTCCGACTCGCACGAGTCCGGCAAGACCCCCGGCACCGATCTGCGCGAGGGCATCCCCACGCTGCCGGTGCTCCGGCTGCGCGAGCAGGCCGCCGTGCACGGCCGGCCGGAGGACCTGGAGCTGGTCGAGCTCCTCGAGGGTGATCTGACGGACGACGCGCGGCACGCGGAGGCGCTGGCCAGGCTGCGGGTCCACCCCGCGCTGGAGCAGGCCAGGCGGGACACCGTGCGGTACGCGGAGGAGGCGCGGGCGATGCTGGCGCCGCTGCCCGAGTGCTGGGCGAAGTCCGCGCTGGTGGAGCTGTGCGACGCGGTGGTCCACCGCGCCGCCTGAGGCGATCCGCGCCACCTACGGTGTCGCGCCCTCCACCGCGTACCGCGTGACGCCTGTCGTGCGACGGCTGCCGTGCCGCGTGCCTCCATCGTGCGACCCTCACCTTCACCGCGCGACCCCGATCGTGCGACGTCCGCCGTCGTGACCCCTAGTGGACGGGGGACGGGACAGGCCCTCGGGTCATACCGCAGCAGTACGCGGAGTTGATCCCGGGGGCTGACGCTTCTTACCGGCCGATTTGGTCAGATGGAGACAACCACTCCTCACCAACCTGACCGATACGGGTGAGAATGGCGGCGCGGGGTGGACTCGTGCACTGGACGGACGACGCCGCCGATCACGGAGGTAGGGCACACCATGGCACCGAACGACAACGCACGGACCACCGAGGAGGCCGGGGAGCGCTCCGCCGTCCGCCGCAAGGCGGCGCGGTACGCGGTCCCCGTCGCGGTGGCGGGGGTTGCCGCGGCGACCATCGGGCTCGTCCCGGCGCTCGCCGCGTCCGGCGACCCCGATCTGCCGGAGGTCACCGCACAGCAACTCATCGAGAAGATGGCCGCGTCGGACGTCGAGCAGCTGTCCGGCACGGTCAAGATCAGCACCGACCTGGGCCTTCCGTCGCTGGGCGGGCTCGCGGGGGACGCCGCGAGCAGCTTCGCCCCGAAGGGCGAGGACGGCGGCGAAGGCGGCTCGGCCGCGTCGCCCGACGCCAAGCTGATGGAACTGACGTCCGGCACGCACACGCTGCGGGTCGCGGCCGACGGTCCGGACCGACAGAAGCTGTCAATCCTGAACGACGCCGCGGAGTACAGCGTCATCCACAACGGGAACGACGTCTGGGCCTACGACAGCAAGTCCAACGAGGTCTTCCACGGCAAGGACGCGGACAAGGCCGCGGGCAAGGGCGCCGACGAGGAGCACGCGGCCCCGGGCGAGCTGCCGAGCACCCCGAAGGACTTCGCCGAAGAGGCGCTGAAGGCCGTGGACGACACGACCTCGGTGACCGTCGACGGCACGGCCCGGATCGCCGGCCGCGACGCCTACCAGCTGCTCATCAAGCCCAAGCAGAGCGGCTCGACCATCGGCTCCGTACGCATCGCGGTGGACGCCGAGAAGGGCGTGCCGCTGAAGTTCACCCTGCTGCCGAGCAGTGGGGGCAAGGCCGTGGTCGACGCGGGCTTCACCAAGGTCGACTTCTCGAAGCCCGAGGCCTCGACGTTCGACTTCACCCCGCCGAAGGGCGCGAAGGTCACCGAGGCGGACGAGCTGGAGGGACGGGAGAAGGGCGCCACCGAGCACCCCGAGGGGCTGAAGGGCTTCAAGGGCCTCGAAGGCCTGGGCCTGGAGGGCGTGGACGGCTCCCAGGGCGTGAACGTCATCGGTGAGGGCTGGACCGCCATCGCCGAACTCACCGCCCCGGGCGGCGAGGGCCTCACCGCTCCGAAGTCCGGTGACACCCCGCCGGAGGCCCAGAAGTTCCTGGACGCGCTCGGTGACCAGGTCAAGGGCGACTTCGGCACCGGTACGGTCTTCAAGACCCGTCTGGTCAACGCCCTCATGACGGACGACGGCAAGGTCTACGTGGGTGCTGTCACGAAGGACGCGCTGGTCAAGGCGGCCAACGCGGCGAAGTAGCGGCGAAGTGGCCGGGTAGCGGGGCGACCTGGCCGCCGGGTCGGGTTCGTGTTCGAGCCGGGTGCGGGGTGACCTACGGGGCACCCCGCACCCGGGCGTACGAAGGGGGACGGATGACCGACGCCGCCGCCGTCATCGAGACGCGCGGGCTCACCAAGCGGTACCGGGGCGGGCATACGGCCGTCGACCGGCTCGATCTCCGGGTGCCCGCGGGGAGCGTCTTCGGGTTCCTCGGGCCGAACGGATCCGGGAAGACCACCACGATCCGTCTGCTGCTGGGACTCCTCGCGCCCACCTCCGGCACCGCCACCGTCCTCGGCGCCCCCATGCCCCGCGCCTCCCGCGCCGTCCTGCCCAGGGTGGGAGCGCTGATCGAGGGGCCCGCGCTGTACGGGTACCTGAGCGGGCGGGACAATCTCGTACGGTACGACTCCGCGGATCCGTCCGCCGACCCCCGCACCCGCCGCGCCCGGGTCGCCGGCGCGCTCGACCGGGTGGGACTCGGGGCCGCCGCGGCGCGCAAGGCGAAGACGTACTCGCTCGGCATGAAGCAGCGGCTCGGGCTCGCGGCCGCACTGCTTCAGCCGCGCAGCCTGCTCGTGCTGGACGAGCCGACGAACGGGCTCGATCCGCAGGGCATGCGGGAGATCCGCACGCTGATCAGGGAACTCGCGGCGGACGGTACGACCGTCTTCCTCTCGTCCCATCTCCTCGACGAGATCGAGCAGGTGTGCACCCACGCCGCGGTGATGAACCGGGGCGCCCTGATCGCGCAGGGCTCCGTCGCCGAGCTCGCCGCGCGGACCCGGGGCCGCCTCTCCGTCACCGGGCCCGATCCCGCCGACGCCGCCCGGGTGCTGAAGGAGCACGGAATCACCGACCTCGCCGTCACCGAGGACCGGGTGACGGGCGAGGTGCCCGCCGATGCCGAACTGGCCGACATCAACGCGGCCCTGGTGCGTGCGGGTGTCCGGGTACGGGCCTTCGGCCAGGAACGGGCGTCCCTGGAGGACGCGTTCGTGGCGCTGACAGGGGAGGGTTTCGATGTCGCGGGCTGATGCGCGCACGGATTCCGGTGCCGGGACGACGGGGGCCGGGACGACGGTGCCCGGGGCGACGGAGGCCGGTGCGACGGAGGTGGGTCCGGCAGCCACGGATTCCGGTGCGGGGACGACGGGGATCGGGACGACGGGGGTCGGCACGTCCGCCGCCGGCACACCCCGCCTCCTGTGGTCCCTCGGCCTCTTCCGCTCCGAGCTGGTCACGACCTTCCGCCGCTGGCGCACCCTCGCGCTGCTCGGCGTACTCGCCGCCGTACCCGTACTCATCGGCGTCGCCATCAGGATCGAGACGAGCGACGGCGGCTCGGTCGGCGGTGGCGGTCAGGGTCCCGCCTTCTTCACCCAGATCACCAACAACGGCCTGTTCCTCGTCTTCGCCGCGCTCGCCGCGACCCTGCCGGTGTTCCTGCCCATGGCGGTCGGCGTGGTCGCGGGCGACGCGGTCGCCGGCGAGACGAACAGCGGAACGCTGCGCTATCTGCTCGTCGCCCCGGCCGGCCGGACCCGGCTGCTGCTCGCCAAGTACGCCGCCACACTGGCCTTCTGCCTGGCGGCGACACTCGCCGTGGCCGCCTCGGCCCTGGCAGCCGGGGCCCTGCTCTTCCCGCTCGGCGACGTCACCACCATCTCCGGGACGCGGATCTCCTTCATGGACGGACTGCTCCGCGCACTGTTGGTCGCGGTGCTGGTGGCCGCGTCGCTGACGGGGATCGCGGCGCTCGGACTGTTCGTCTCGACGCTCACGGGCAGCGGGGTCGCCGCGATGGCGACGACCGTCGGGCTCGTGATCACGGTGCAGATCCTGAACTCGATCCCGCAGCTGGACGCCGTGCACCCGTATCTGTTCCCGCACCACTGGCTGTCCTTCGCCGACGTGCTGCGGGAACCCGTGTACTGGGACGACGTATTGCGGAACCTGGGCCTCCAGGGTGCCTACGTGGCGGTGTTCGGCTCGGCGGCGTGGGCGCGGTTCACCTCGAAGGACATCACGGCGTGAGCCACGCCCGGGCGGAGGCCGGCGTCACGGCGTGAAGAACGTCTTTGCCTGCCGCGCCGCCTCGTCGTCCCCGGCCACGTCGCCCGGGCGTGTGCCGTTGCCCAGCAGCACCCCGCCGAACTCCATCCGCATGTACCTCGCGGTGTGCCGCAACGTACCTACCAGCGGGTCCGCGTCACCGGGCGCGCCCGCGAGTGCCGTCACGCCCCACAGCGTGCGTCCCGCCATCCGTGGCCGGAAGTCGAGCCCCGGCACCCGCATCCAGCCCGACCAGTGGTCCAAGTACCGCTTGGTCGTGGTGGAGACGGAGTACCAGTACAGCGGGGAGGCGAGGACGAGGTCGGTCGCCCCCAGCGTCGCGTCCAGCAGTGTGGCCGCGTGCCCGGTCGGTGCGGGGTAGCGGCCGTCGCCCTCGTGGCGCAGGTCCTCGAAGTCGGGGAGCGGGAGGTCGTCGAGGTGCAGCCAGCGCTGCCCGGCACCGGCCGGGAGCTGCTCGGCGGCGAGCCGCGCCAGCGCCTCGGTGTTGCCGCCGGTGCGGCTGCTGCCGAGCAGAAAGAGAAACGACCTGGTCATGAAGGCTCCACCCTCCCGGGGTGACCGCAGCCACCCGCAGAACACAACTGCATGCGCATGCAGTATATGCATGCGCATGCAGTCCCTGGGGGGTGGCGCGTGGGGGGAGGGCTCAGAAGGTGAGCCTCCAGCTGTCGATGTAGCCGGTGTCCTGTGACGCCACGTCCTGCACCCGGAGCTTCCAGGTGCCGTTCGCGGACTCGCTCGACGCGTTCACGGTGTACGTGGCGACGACGTTGTCCGCCGAGTCGTTGCTGCTGGAGTTCTTCAGGCGGTACGACGTGCCGTCGGGCGCCAGCAGATCGACGACCAGGTCACCGCGCCAGGTGTGCTTGATGTCCACGCCCACCCTGAGCGTCGTCGGTGCGTTCCCCGAACGGCCGGACACGGTGACGGACGAGGTCACCGCGGCTCCGTTGTCGGGGACGGCGACGTCCGCGGTGGTCTCGTACACGTCGCCCGGGACGGTCGTCCCGGCGGACAGGGTCCAGATGGCGTGGGCGATGGCGTCGCTGTTGCGGTCGATCGCGGTGTCGTTGATGTTCGCCGTGGTGTCGCAGGACGAGTGGTAGCAGCGGTCGAAGGCCTGGCCGGCCGTGCCGCCCCACTTCTGGGCCTGCGCGCTCGACTTCGTACGGCTCGCGCCGGTGAAGAGTCCGCCCACCGGTATGCCGACGTTCTTGAACGAGGCGTGGTCCGAGCGGCCGTCGCCCTCGGTCTCGATCTCGGTGGCCACACCGAGCCCGGCGTAGTAGTCCTTGAAGGTCTGCTCGATCGTCGGGTCGTCGTCGTAGACGAAGTAGCCGGGGTTCGGTGAGCCGATCATGTCGAAGTTGAGATAGCCGGAGATCTTCGAACGGTCGGCCGCCGGGAGGTTGTTGACGTAGTACTTCGAGCCGACCAGGCCCAGCTCCTCGGCGCCCCACCAGGCGAAGCGCAGATGCTTCGCCGGCTGCAGCTGTGCCCGGGAGACGGCGAGGGCGGTCTCCAGGACGCCCGCGGAACCCGAGCCGTTGTCGTTGATGCCCGGCCCGGAGCCGACCGAGTCGAGATGGGCACCCGCCATCAGCACCTGGTTGGCGTCGCCGCCCGGCCAGTCGGCGATCAGGTTGTAGCCGGTGGCGCCCGAGGAGGTGAACTGCTGGACGGTGGTGGTGAAACCGGCGGCGTCGAGCTTGGCCTTCACATGGTCGATCGAGGCCTTGTAGCCGGGGCGTCCGTGTGCGCGGTTGCCGCCGTTGGCGGTCGCGATGGACTGCAGCTCGGAGAGGTGCGCCTTGACGTTGGCGAGGGGTATGTCCGGCGCGGCGAGCGCCGCCGGGGAAGTGGCGGCGCTCGGTGCGGCGGCCGGTGCGGCCGCCGGTGCGGCCGCCGCCGTGGCGGCCGGTGCGGCCGCCGTGAGCAGCCCGGCGAGAGCGAGTGCCGCGGCTGCGGCGGTGCGTCTGTGCGCGGAGTGGGTCATGTGGGGGCTCCGGATTCCGTACGGGGACAGGACGGAACGTGCGAGACCTCCTGTGACGACGGTGTCCCAGGAGGCTGGAGCTGTGCGTGGTGCGAGTGCGTGTATGCGGTACGAGCGCGTGTGCGGTGCGGCTGTGTGCTGAATGGTCAGTGAGATGCTGACTGACCGTCAAGGGCGGAAACCGGTCAGTTGGGTTCGATAAGCGGACGTCGGTGCTCGGGAGGGAAACGGAATGGTCAATGCCGCGCGGCGGTCCGCGTACGCGTCTTCTCCTCGCACCCGGCGGCGGGCACGCTGCCTCCCATGTATGCGTGCGGGTGTATGGACCTCCGTGAGGTCGCGTGGCGGCTGGCGGGGCAGGGCGTGCTCGGGGTGCTGCTGGCGGCCGCGGCGGTCGTCCTGATGTGCCTCACCGCTGGCGCGATGGCGCTCGTGCTGCGTGCCGTCCGCCGCCGGCGGGGCGCCGTCGAGCCCGCCGGGCAGCCGGCGTCGCTCGGGGACTTCCGCTGGGAGGAGGAGCCGGAGGAACGGCTCGGGCCGGAGGAACGGGTCGAGCGGGAGGAACGGGTCGAGCGGGAGGAACGGGTCGGGCCGTAGCGCCTACTGCACGCAGAACTCGTTGCCCTCCGGATCCTGCATCACGCACCACTCCCCGCCCGGCTCCTTCACCTCGCGCAGCAGCGTCGCCCCCAGCCGCACCAGCCGGGCCACTTCCTCGTCGCGCTGCCCGGGGCCGGAGTGGAGGTCGAGATGGAGCCGGTTCTTGACCGTCTTGGTCTCGGGCACCCGCTGGAACAGCAGCCGTCGGCCGAGCCCGATGCCGGTCGCCTCCTCGTACGGATCGTCCGGATGCCGGACGGCGGCCAGATCGCGCCAGACGCGGCGGCCGTGCCGCTCGGTGGTCAGGGCGTCCGGTACGGCTCCCGACTCCAGCAGCCGCTCGATGAGGGCGCTGTTGTCCTCCGCGGTGTAGCCGAGGGCCTCGGCCCAGAAGTCGACCTGGGCGAGCGGGTCGGTCGCATCGATCACGAGCTTCCAGTGCAGCGTCATGCCCACCAGTCATAGTGGCTCGGTCGACGGCGCGGCAACGGGCGCGCCGGTACGGGAACTTCACCCGGGACGAGTGACGGGACGACCGAAAGGTGCCGCGCCCGCGCACGGCCGCCGAAGCGTCCGCGGCCGGGGTGACGGGTCAGGCCGCGGGCTCCGGACGCTTCGCCGGGTCCGGAACGGTGGCGGCCACAGGATCCGGGACCGTGGCGGTCGCCCCGTCCGGAAGGACGACACTGGTCACCCCGTCCGGAACCGTGGCCGCGGACGCGGACGCCGCCCGGGTGGCCCGGGTGAGACGCACCGCCTCCGCCTTGTTGCGGCGGGCCGTACGCAGGGCGTCCCAGGTCAGCATGCTCAGCGCCAGCCACACCAGCGAGAAGCCGGCCCACCGCTCCGCGGGCATGGCCTCGTGGAAGTACACGATGCCCAGCAGGAACTGGAACACCGGCGCCAGATACTGCAGAAGTCCCAGCGTCGACAGCGGCACCCGGATCGCCGCCGCACCGAAGCACACCAGCGGCACCGCGGTGACGATGCCGGTCGCCGCGAGCAGCGCGGCGTGCCCGGCGCCGTGCGCGCCGAAGTCGGCCGAGCCCTGCGAGCCCAGCCACAGCAGATAGGCGAGGGCCGGCAGGAACTGCACCGCCGTCTCGGCCGCCAGCGATTCCAGGCCGCCGATGTTGATCTTCTTCTTGATCAGCCCGTAGACGGCGAACGAGAAGGCCAGGACCAGGGAGATCCACGGCGGCCGCCCGTACCCGACCGCGAGCACCACCACGGCCGCGAAGCCGATACCGACCGCGGCCCACTGCGCCGGCCGCAGCCGCTCCTTGAGCAGCAGCACCCCCATCGCGATGGTGACCAGCGGATTGATGAAGTAGCCGAGCGACGCCTCCACCACCTGGCCCGCGTTGACGGCCCAGATGTAGACGCCCCAGTTCACGGTGATCACCGCGGCGGCGACGGTGATCAGGCCGAGCTTGCGCGGCTCGCGCAGCAGTTCCCGTATCCAGCCCCAGCGGCGCAGCGCCAGCAGCGCGACACCGACGACGGCCAGGGACCAGACCATGCGGTGGGCGAGGATCTCGACGGCGCCTGCCGGCTTCAGCAGCGGCCAGAAGAGCGGGACCAGACCCCACATGCCGTAGGCGCCGATCCCGTACAACAGGCCGATCCGCTGCTCGTTGTCCGCCTTCACTGGCCCTCCAGCCCGCCCTGCGCCGCGGTGATCCCGTCGGCTGCCCCGTCCTCGTCGAAGGTAGCGCCGAGCGGGCCGCGCTGTCATGTCCGTATCGCCATACGGTCATGACGCGCCGTTCAGTGGTGCGCGAGGGCCTCGGCCACCGTGTCGGCGAGGGGTGTCGTCGGACGTCCGGCGAGCCGGGCCAGATCGCCGCTGCCGCCGGCGAGCCGTCCGCGCTCGATGGCGTGGTCGACGTCGACGAGGATCGCGGCGAAGGCCTCCGGCACGCCGGCGCCGGTCAGGATCTGCAGATGCGTCTCGGCGGGGACGTCGGTGTAGGCGATGTCCCTGCCGGACTGCTTCGCGACCTCGGCCGCGTACTCGGCGAGCGACCAGGCGGTGTCGCCGCTGAGTTCGTACACCCGGCCGAGGTGGTCGTCGCCGGTCAGCACGGCGGCCGCGGCGGCGGCGTAGTCGGCGCGGGCCGCCGAGGCGATCCGGCCCTCGCCCGCGTTGCCGACGACGGCTCCGTGCTCCAGCACCGGGGCGAGGTGCTCGGTGTAGTTCTCGGTGTACCAGCCGTTGCGCAGGAAGGTGTACGGCAGGCCGGAGTCGAGGATCGCCTGCTCGGTGGCCTTGTGCTCGGCGGCGAGCTCGAAGTCGGCCTCGGGGCCGCCGAGGACGCCCGTGTACGCGAGCTGGGCGACCCCGGCCGCCTGTGCGGCCGAGACGACCGCCGTGTGCTGCGGCACCCGCTGGCCGACCTCGCTGCCGGAGATCAGCAGCACCCGGTCGCCGGAGCGGAACGCGGTCGTGAGCGTCTTGGGTGCGCTGTAGTCGGCGACCCGCAGCTCGATGCCGCGCGCCGCGAGGTCCGCGGCCTTCTCCTTGTCGCGCACGAGGGCGGCGATGGTGCCGGCGGGGACGCCGGTCGCCAGAAGCCGCTCGATGACGAGGCGGCCGAGCCGTCCGGTGGCTCCGGTGACGACGATGCTGCTCATGGGGGTCTCTCCGTTTCGCGGGGGGAGGCGGCTTGCACGAGGGCCTTCCGCGGACCCTTCGTGAAGCCGTTCTGTACGGGCTCGTTGAGCTCGTACCGACCCTACGGTGAGCGCTAACCGATCGAAAGTACCCACTTTGAAGTAAGGTACTGATATGAGCGTTAGTGCCAACGTCAACGAGAAGCTGTGCCCGTCCCGTGTCGTCCTGGAGCATGTGACCAGCCGCTGGGGCGTCCTCGTCCTGGCCGCGCTGCTGGAGCGCTCGTACCGCTTCAGCGAGCTGCGCCGCACCGTCGGCGGCGTCAGCGAGAAGATGCTGGCCCAGACCCTGCAGACCCTGGAGCGCGACGGGTTCGTCCACCGTGACGCCAAGCCCGTCATCCCGCCGCGCGTGGACTACTCCCTCACGCCGCTCGGCACGGAGGCCGCCGAGCAGGTGTGGGCACTGGCGCGCTGGACGGAGCGCCGCCTCGGCGACGTGGAGCGGGCGCGGGCGGAGTACGACGAGGCCCGGACCTCCTGAGCGGAGATCCGGGCCTCGTGGTCGCGCCGGGCTGCTGTGCGTCAGCCGACGACGGTCCAGGTGTCGCTGCCGGCGAGGAGCGCGCCCAGGTCGCCCTTGCCGTTCTGCTCGATCGCGGCGTCGAGCTGGTCGGCCATCAGGGTGTCGTAGACCGGGCGGTCGATGCTGCGGAACACCCCGATGGGGGTGTGGTGCAGCGTGTCCGGGTCGGCCAGCCTGGACAGCGCGAACGCGGTCGTGGGGCTGGCGCTGTGCGCGTCGTGGACGACGATCCGCGACTCGTTCTCCGCGGTGACCGCGACGACCTTGAGGTCTCCGGTGGCCGGGTCCCGCACCACGCCCTTGGAGTCGTCGCTGCCGAACCGGATCGGCTGCCCGTGCTCCAGCCGGATCACGGCCTCCTCGGCCTTCTGCTGGTCCTTGAGGGCCTCGAAGGCGCCGTCGTTGAAGATGTTGCAGTTCTGGTAGATCTCCACCAGTGCCGTGCCCGGGTGGTCGGCGGCGGCACGGAGCACCTCGGTGAGGTGCTTGCGGTCGGAGTCGATGGTGCGGGCGACGAAGGTCGCCTCGGCGCCGATCGCCAGTGACACCGGGTTGAAGGGCGCGTCGAGCGAGCCCATCGGCGTCGACTTGGTGATCTTGCCGACCTCGGAGGTCGGCGAGTACTGGCCCTTGGTCAGACCGTAGATCCGGTTGTTGAACAGCAGGATCTTGAGGTTGACGTTGCGGCGCAGGGCGTGGATGAGGTGGTTGCCGCCGATGGACAGCGCGTCGCCGTCACCGGTGACCACCCACACGCTCAGGTCGCGGCGGGAGGAGGCGAGTCCGGTCGCGATCGCGGGGGCGCGGCCGTGGATGGAGTGCATCCCGTACGTGTTCATGTAGTACGGGAAGCGGGAGGAGCAGCCGATGCCGGAGACGAAGACGATGTTCTCCTTCGCCAGACCGAGCTCGGGCATGAAGCCCTGCACGGCGGCGAGGATCGCGTAGTCACCGCAGCCAGGACACCAGCGGACCTCCTGGTCCGACTTGAAGTCCTTCATGGACTGCTTGGCCTCGGCCTTGGGAACCAGGGACAGCAGTGAGGACGCTGTCTCAGTCATCGATGGCCTCCTTGAGAGCCGCAGCGAGCTGCTCGGCCTTGAACGGCATGCCGTTCACCTGGTTGTAGGAGTGCGCGTCGACCAGGTACTTCGCCCGGATCAGGGCGGCGAGCTGGCCGAGGTTCATCTCCGGTACCACTACCTTGCCGTAACGTCCGAGGACCTCGCCCAGATTCCGCGGGAACGGGTTGAGGTGGCGCAGATGGGCCTGGGCGATGGCACCGCCCTCGCGGCGGATGCGCCGGACCGCGGCGGTGATCGGCCCGTACGTCGATCCCCAGCCGAGGACCAGGGTCCTCGCGCCGTCGGGGTCGTCGACCTGCAGGTCCGGCACCTCGATGCCGTCGATCTTGGCCTGGCGGGTGCGGACCATGAGGTCGTGGTTGGCCGGGTCGTACGAGATGTTCCCCGAGCCTTCCTGCTTCTCGATGCCGCCGATCCGGTGCTCCAGGCCCGGCGTACCGGGCACCGCCCAGGGGCGGGCCAGCGTCTGCGGGTCCCGCTTGTACGGCCAGAACACCTCGGTGCCGTCGTCGAGCGTGTGGTTGGGGCCGGTGGCGAACTGGGTCCGCAGATCGGGCAGGTCGTCGATGTCCGGGATCCGCCACGGCTCGGAGCCGTTGGCCAGGTAGCCGTCGGAGAGCAGGAACACCGGGGTGCGGTAGGTCAGTGCGATCCGGGCCGCGTCCAGCGCCGCGTCGAAGCAGTCCCCCGGCGTGCGCGGGGCGACGATCGGCACGGGCGCCTCACCGTTGCGGCCGAACATGGCCTGGAGCAGGTCGGCCTGCTCGGTCTTGGTGGGCAGACCGGTCGAGGGCCCGCCGCGCTGGATGTCGATGACCAGCAGCGGCAGCTCCAGGGACACCGCGAGGCCGATGGTCTCCGACTTCAGGGCGACGCCGGGTCCGGACGTGGTGGTCACGGCCAGCGAGCCGCCGAACGCGGCGCCGAGTGCCGCGCCGATGCCGGCGATCTCGTCCTCGGCCTGGAAGGTGCGCACGCCGAAGTTCTTGTGCCTCGACAGCTCGTGCAGGATGTCCGAGGCCGGGGTGATCGGGTACGACCCCAGGAAGAGCGGCAGGTCCGCCTGCCGGGAGGCGGCGACCAGCCCGTAGGACAGGGCCAGGTTCCCGGAGATGTTGCGGTACGTGCCGGGCGGGAAGGCCGTCCTGGCCGGGTCGACCTCGTAGGAGACGGCGAAGTCCTCGGTGGTCTCGCCGAAGTTCCAGCCGGCCCGGAAGGCGGCCACGTTCGCCTCGGCGATCTGCGGCTTCTTCGCGAACTTGGCTCTGAGGAACTTCTCGGTGCCCTCGGTGGGCCGGTGGTACATCCACGACAGCAGACCCAGCGCGAACATGTTCTTCGAGCGCTCGGCCTCCTTGCGGGAGAGCCCGAACTCCTTCAGCGCCTCGATCGTGAGGGTGGTGAGCGGGACGGGGTGGACGTTGTAGCCGTCCAGCGACCCGTCCTCCAGCGGGGAGGCCTCGTAGCCGACCTTGGCCATCGCGCGCTTGGCGAATTCGTCGGTGTTGACGATGATCTCGCCGCCGCGGGGCACGTCGGCGATGTTGGCCTTCAGCGCGGCCGGGTTCATCGCCACCAGCACGTTCGGAGCGTCGCCGGGGGTGAGGATGTCGTGGTCGGCGAAGTGCACCTGGAAGCTGGACACACCCGGGAGGGTGCCGGCGGGTGCACGGATCTCCGCCGGGAAGTTCGGCAGGGTCGACAGGTCGTTGCCGTAGGACGCCGTCTCCGACGTGAATCGGTCACCGGTCAGCTGCATGCCGTCACCGGAGTCACCCGCGAAGCGGATGATCACCCGGTCCAGCTGCCGTACTTCCTTCTCGCCGGGGGGCCGTCGCTGCCCACCGACCAGGGTCTCGCCGGTCTCGTCTGCCTCGTCTGCGTGTTCTGCTGGGCTGCTGACCTGCGTCACTGAACTGGACCTCCCTCGAGGCGGCTGGACTGCGGCCGGCGCGCCGGTCGCTCCAAGGCCAACCCTACGTCCGTAAGGGTCGCCTTCCCTGGAACGCTCACATGTCGGACGTGGTCTTGAGATACCGCTGTGCCCTGGTTTGCCATGTTCCCGTTCGCCCCCGGTCCTTTCGGTGAGACGCTCCCCGTCGGTGGTTCGGTTCTGGCGGTTCTGGCCGTTCGGGTGGTTCGGGTGGTTCTGGCTGTTCTGCCGGTTCTGTGCGGCTGACCCTTCCCTCTTTTACCTGACGGAGTGTCAGGTATCTAGGAGTTGAGATAGGTGAGCACGGCAAGTACACGCCGATGGTCGCCGTCGCTGGGGGACAGCCCGAGCTTCAGGAAGATGTTGCTCACGTGCTTCTCCACCGCGCCGTCGCTGACCACCAGCTGCCTCGCGACCGCCGAGTTCGTCCGGCCCTCCGCCATCAGACCGAGCACCTCCCGCTCGCGCGGCGTCAGCCCGGCCAGGACGTCCTGCTTACGGCTGCGGCCCAGCAGCTGCGCCACGACCTCCGGGTCGAGCGCCGTGCCGCCGCGGGCGACCCGTACGACGGCGTCGACGAACTCGCGGACCTCGGCGACGCGGTCCTTGAGCAGATAGCCCACACCGCGGGTGTTCCCGGCGAGCAGCTCTGTGGCGTAGCGCTCCTCCACGTACTGCGACAGCACGAGCACCCCGATCCCGGGGTGCTCGCGGCGCAGCCGCACGGCCGCACGCACGCCCTCGTCGGTGTGCGTCGGCGGCATGCGTACGTCGGCGACGACGACGTCCGGCAGCGAGTCCTGCGCGGCGAGATCCGCGACCGTCTTGATCAGCGCGTCGGCGTCCCCGACGCCCGCGACCACGTCGTGCCCCCGGTCGGTCAGCAGCCGGGTGAGGCCCTCCCGCAGCAACACGGAATCCTCGGCGATGACCACCCGCACCCTGTCCTCCACGACCCTGCGTCCCCCTGCGTTCCCTGTGCTTCCCGCTCCGTCGTACCTTGCGTCAACCAGCATCCCAGCATTGCGCGACGCGCGGGGCCGATTACCGTGTGCAGCCGCTTCGGGGCGTCGGGGCGTCGGGGCGTCGGGGAGGCTGGTCGGCCGGTCGGCCGGTCAGGTGCGCCAGGGCAGCTCCGCGGTGACGACGGTGGGGCCGCCGGCCGGTGAGTCGACGACGAGCAGTCCGTCCACCGCGTCGAGCCGCTCCGCCAGCCCGGCGAGCCCGCCGCCCTCCGACGAGTCCGCACCGCCGCGACCGTCGTCCCGTACCTGGATCAGGAGCCGGTCCTCCGTACGCCACACGTCCACGGACGCCGTCCGTGCCCCGCTGTGCTTGCTGACGTTCTGCAGCAGCTCGGAGACCGTGAAGTACGCGATGCCCTCGATCGCCGGAACCGGCCGCGCCGGCAGGTCCACCTCCACCAGGACGGGCACGGTGCAGCGGGAGGCGACGGAGGAGAGCGCGGCGTCCAGGCCGCGGTCGGTGAGGACGGCCGGGTGGATGCCGCGTGCCAGGTCGCGCAGCTCCTGCAACGCCGTCTTCACCTCGCCGTGCGCCTCGTCCACCATCCGCGCCGCCGCCTGCGGATCCTCGGACAGCTTCTCCTTCGCCAGCCCGAGATCCATCGCGAGGGCGACGAGCCGCGCCTGGGCGCCGTCGTGGAGATCGCGTTCGATGCGCCGCAGGTCCGCGGCGGCCGTGTCCACGACCACGCCCCGGTCCGACTCCAGCTCCACGACCCGCCCCTCCAGCCGCGACGGCCCGAGCAGCCCGGCCACGAGCAGCCGGTCCACCGTGGCGAACCCACGGATGAACCAGGGCGTGACCAGGACGAACAGCAGACCGATCCCGCTGGTCACGGCCAGCTCGAAGGGGGAGTCGAGGTAGAAGTTGTGCGTGCCGTCGCCGTACAGCTGCAGCCCGTCGACGCCCGCGTAGACGGGGAAGACCCACTGCCACAGCGGATACGTCAGCAGGCTCCAGCCGTACGCCCAGAAGGTGAGCGAGACGCAGAAGGCGAACACCGCCCACGGCATGTGCACCAGCGCGTAGAGAAGGTGCCGCCAGGACACCCCGCTCTTGAGCAGTGCGCCGATCCATCCCATCAGCCCGGCCCGCTGCGCCCGGACCGGCGCCGGATCGGCGACGTCCAGCCGCAGCAGCGCCCGCGCCCGCGCCCGCTCGACCGCGCCGAAGCCGCGGCACATGGCGAGCGCTCCGGCGAGGACCGGGATGCCGAGGAAGGTGACCACCAGTCCGGCGCCGGCCGCGGTCAGCGCCAGCGCGAGGGAGAAGAAGACGACGCTGAGCGGGAGGCTCAGCAGAAGGTAGGCGAACTCGCGCCATGTGCGGCCCTCGAACGGCGCGCGCAGTGCCGGGGGGAGGCGGTGGGCCCTGGGCTGGGGCTGGGCGCGGTATGCCGTGGCCATCGTCGTGTCGTCCGTTCTGGTCGGCGGGTGGTGCACTGCCTCAAGGCTCCCGGCCGGGCCCGGCGCACACCATGTGGCCCTTCTCCGTCTTGTCCGTGGGGTTTTCCCTACCGTTTGGCCTGCCCGCTCGCCGGTTCGTTTCTCGGGTACGTGGGGGCGGCAGTGCGCCTGCCGGGCACGTACCGGCACGTGAGCCGGTTCCCCTTTGAGCTGGTTCCTCTATGAGCCGGTCCCTCTATCGGGTACGCGCGCCGGGAGCGGGCCGGGTGCCCGCCCTCCCCATGCCCGCCTTGGCCGCCGCGCCCCGGTCCGTCTGCACCCGGTCACGCCAGGGCAGCTCCGCCGTGACGACGGTGGGACCGCCGGCCGGTGAGTCGACGACGAACAGCCCGTCGACGGCCCCGAGCCGTTCCGCGAGCCCGGCCATACCGGTGCCGCCGGTCGGAGCGGCGCCCCCATGGCCGTCGTCCCGTACCTGGATCAGGAGCCGGTCCTCACGCCGCCACACGTCGACGGCCGCCGTCCGTGCCCCGCTGTGCTTGCTGACGTTCTGCAGCAGCTCGGAGACCGTGAAGTACGCGATGCCCTCGATCGCCTCGGCAGGACGGGCCGGCAGGTCGACCGTGACCTGCACGGGCACGGTGCAGCGGGACGCGACGGAGGAGAGCGCGGCGTCCAGGCCGCGGTCGGTGAGGACGGCCGGGTGGATGCCGCGCGCCAGGTCGCGCAGCTCCTGCAGGGCCAGCTTCACCTCGCCGTGCGCCTCGTCGACCATCGCCGCCGCGGCGTCGGGGTCCTCCAGCAGCTTCTCCTTCGCCAGCCCGAGTCCCATCGCGAGGGCGACGAGTCGGGCCTGGGCGCCGTCGTGGAGATCGCGTTCGATGCGCCGCAGGTCCGCGGCGGCCGTGTCCACGACCACGCCCCGGTCCGACTCCAGCTCGGCGATGCGCCGCTCCAGCTCGTCGGAGGGCGAGAGCAGTCCACGGACCATCGCCCGGTCGGCGTTGGCCATTGCGCGTACGACATAGGGGAGCACCGGCCACAGCACGAACAGCCCCACCAGCGTCACCACGAAGGACAGCACCGCCCAGGGCAGCCGGATGAACCCGTACAGGACCGTCCGCCAGCCGACCGGATCCTTCAGCCCGGTCCACAGCCGGCCGAGCGTTCCGCCGTCGCGGCGGCGCGGCAGCGGGCTGGGCTCGTCCACCCGTACACGGAGCAGCGCCCGGGCCCGCGCCCGCTCCCACCGGCCGAGCACCCGTGAACCGGCCAGCCCGGCCGCGAGCAGCGGCAGACCGATCACCGTCACCGACAGCCCGGCACCGACCGCGACCATGACGACGGTGTACACGAACCCGAGCAGCGCGACGGGCAGACCGGAGAGGAGGTAGGCGATCTCCCTCCAGGTGTGCCGGTCGTACGCGAACCGGGCGGGCGGCGGCCCGTCGTACCGGTCCGCGGAGCCGTCGGGGATGGTGCTGGTCGGGGTCATGAGGGACAGCCTGCACGCTCGTATCCCTGCACGCCATGGGGTGCGTGGGTGGGGGCGGAGTGGGGATATCCCCACCTGCCGAGCGCCCGATCCGGACCGATGCATGACACAGCTGCTTACCGTCTCTTTAACAGGGCCTAGACTCCCGTGCGTACAGATCGAACGGGGCGCAGGGAGCGAGGGGCGGACGTGCGGAGACTTCCCGAACCGACCGTACTCGCGGCCGACTACTTCCAGAGCTACTCGGTCGTCGGACTGCTCGCGCTGGTCGGCGTGCTGTTCGTCGCCGTGGCGTTCGGCGCCGGGCGGCTGCTGCGTCCGGTCGTACCGACCCCGGAGAAGCTGCTCACGTACGAATGCGGCGTCGACCCGGTGGGCGAGGGCTGGGCCCACACCCAGGTCCGCTACTACGTCTACGCCTTCCTGTACGTGATCTTCGCCGTCGACTCGATCTTCCTTTTCCCGTGGGCCACGGTCTTCGCCGCGGCCGGATACGGCGCGACGACGCTCGTGGAGATGTTCATCTTCCTCGGCTTCCTGGCCGTCGGGATTCTCTACGCATGGAAGAAGGGCGTCCTCACATGGACGTGACCCCGCAGACCCCCGGCCCGGCGGAGGCCGGGGCGCAGACCGCTGCGGCCGGGCAGGCCGCCACCGGCGGCGGGCAGGCTGCCGCTGGCGTGCAGGCCGCCCAGCCCGTGTTGCTTCCGGAGCCCAAGAGACTCGGTGCTCTCGCCCGGCTCGCGCCCGAGCCGATGAAGGTGGTCCTGAACTGGGGCCGCCGCTACAGCCTGTGGGTCTTCAACTTCGGGCTCGCCTGCTGCGCGATCGAGTTCATCGCCGCGTCGATGGCCCGGCACGACTTCATCCGGCTCGGCGTGATCCCGTTCGCGCCAGGGCCGCGCCAGGCCGACCTGATGGTCGTGTCCGGCACGGTCACGGACAAGATGGCGCCCGCGGTGAAGCGGCTGTACGAGCAGATGCCCGAGCCGAAGTACGTCATCTCCTTCGGCGCCTGCTCGAACTGCGGCGGGCCCTACTGGGACTCGTACTCGGTGACGAAGGGCGTCGACCAGATCATCCCCGTCGACGTGTACGTCCCGGGTTGCCCGCCGCGGCCCGAGGCACTGCTGCAGGGCATCCTCAAGCTGCAGGAGAAGATCGCACGCGAGTCGCTGAGCGAGCGCTACGGCTCCGCCCCGGGGCGCAGCTCCGTCGGCGAACTCCGCAGCGGGCTGGTGACCCCGCCGCCGGCACCGGAGCCGCCGGCCTCGTCCGGGCCGGGAGCCTCGTCGGGAGCGGCGTCATGAGCGCCTTCGACACGGACGTCGCCGAGCGGTTCGGGCCCGACGCCACGGCCGAGGCGGCGTACGACCTGCTGACGGTGGACGTCCCCGCGGCCTCCTGGACCGACGCGCTGCGCATCGCCCGCGACGAACTCGGCTGCGCGTATTTCGACTGGCTCAGCGCCGTCGACGAGCCGGGCACGGGCTTCCGCGTCTGCGCACACGTCGTCGCGCTGGACACCGGCCCGGAGGGGCGCGGCGTCCGTCGGCTGCTGCTGCGCACCACCGTCCCGCACGACGCGCCCGTGCTCGCGTCCGCCGTGGAGATCTACGCCGGCGCGGGCTGGCACGAGCGCGAGACGTACGAGATGTTCGGCGTGGACTTCACCGGCCACCCGCACCTGGTCCCGCTGCTCCTGCCGGAGGGCTTCGAGGGGCACCCGCTGCGCA
This sequence comes from Streptomyces sp. NBC_00259, assembly GCF_036181745.1. Classification (NCBI taxonomy): domain Bacteria; kingdom Bacillati; phylum Actinomycetota; class Actinomycetes; order Kitasatosporales; family Streptomycetaceae; genus Streptomyces; species Streptomyces sp. NBC_00259. The sequence goes on from NZ_CP108080.1 coordinate 4,599,801, forward strand.
AGGACTTCGTGCTCGCGGCCCGGGTCGCGAAGGCCTGGCCGGGCGCGAAGGAGCCGGGGGAGTCCGATCACGGTGGGCCCAAGCGGCGGCAGATGCTGCCGCCGGGCGTTCCCGACCCGAACGAGTGGGGCCCCCTCAAGGGCCAGCTCCCCCCGGCACCGGCCCGCCCCGCCCGTGCCCCCCGCGCCGCCGGCGACCGCCCTCCGCGCCGTACCCGCAGCGTGTCCGAAGGCTCGGCGAGCCAGGCAGGCCCGGCAGGTCCCGCCGGCCCGGCCGAGACGCCGCAGTCCGCTGCCGCCGACACCCCGGCGGGCAGCCCCCGTACGGCGCCGGAGGCCACGGCGCGCCGCTCCCGCAGCGTCTCCGAAGGCTCGGCGAGCCAGCGCCCGCCGGCCCCGGAACCGAAGCTCGCCGACGCTCCGGACTCGACGGCCGCCGACGCCCCGGAACCGAAGTCCGCCGACACCCCGCCGTCCCGCCCCCGCAGCGCCGACGCCCCGTGGCACCACGCCCGCCCGGCCTTCGACACCTCCGAGCCCGATACCGAGCCCGATCCGGGCGCTGGGCCTGCGCCCGAGCCAGATCCGGGCGCCAAGCCCGATCCGGGCGCGACGCCCGTTCCCGAGGCCCAGCCGGCACCGGAAGCGGAACCGGAGCCGGAGCCGGAGGATCGGGCGGAGTCCGGGCCCGCCGAGCCCCGCGCCGGCAGGGAGGGCGCCACCCGCGCCGACGACGGTGAGACCCCATCGACCACCCCCGGGCCGGACGCCGGGTCCGACGAAGGACGCGGCGGGCGGCCGGACGACGCCACAGGAGGCGACCCCGCGTGAACGACGCACTCGACGTCGCCCTGCGGCTTCTCGCCGTGTTCGCCGTGTTCCTCGTCCTGCCCCTCGTCATCGGGCAGACCGAGCACAAGGTGATGGCCCATATGCAGGGCCGCCTCGGCCCCATGTACGCCGGCGGCTTCCACGGCTGGGCCCAGCTCGTCGCCGACGGCGTGAAGTTCGCGCAGAAGGAGGACGTGGTCCCGGCCAACGCCGACCGCCGCATCTTCCAGCTCGCCCCCGCCGTCGCGCTGCTCCCGTACCTCCTCGTGCTGGTCGCGATCCCCATCGGCCCGAGCGAGGGCGCGGTCGGGATCGTCGTGGACGCCGGCATCTTCTTCGTGCTCGCGGTCATGGGTGTCGGCGTGCTCGGCTCGCTGATGGCGGGCTGGGCCTCGGCCAACAAGTTCTCCCTCCTCGGCGGTCTGCGTACCGCCGCCCAGCTCCTCGCGTACGAGCTGCCGATGCTGCTCGCCGCCGCGTCCGTCGCGATGGCGGCCGGCACGGTCTCCCTCCCCGGCATCCTGAACGCCTTCGAGTGGTGGTGGCTGCCCTGGCAGATCGTGGGCGCGATCGTCTTCTTCGTCGCCGGTCTCGCCGAGCTGCAGCGTCCGCCGTTCGACATGCCGGTCGCCGACTCCGAGATCATCTTCGGTGCGTACACCGAGTACACGGGGCTGCGCTTCGCGCTCTTCCTGCTCGCCGAGTACGCGGGCATCGTCGTCCTCTGCGGTCTGACCACCGTCCTCTTCCTCGGCGGCTGGCACGGTCCGTTCGGCGCCGACGGTCTCGGCTGGGTCTGGACCCTGCTCAAGACCGGCGTGCTCGCCTTCATCGTGATCTGGCTCCGCGTGACCTATCCGCGGCTGCGCGAGGACCAGCTGCAGCGGCTCGCCTGGACGACGCTCGTGCCGCTCGCCCTCGCCCAGATCGCCCTCACCGGCGTCGTCAAGGTGGTGATGCAGTAATGCCTCCGATCCCCGGATCAGGCCTGGCCAAGGGTCTCGCCGTCACCCTGCGGACGATGACGAGGCGCTCGCACACCGCGCAGTACCCGGACGCCCAGCCCGAACTGCCGCCCCGTACGCGCGGCGTGATCGGTCTGTTCGAGGAGAACTGCACGGTCTGCATGCTCTGCGCCCGCGAGTGCCCCGACTGGTGCATCTACATCGACTCCCACAAGGAGACGGTCCCGGCCGCGGTGCCCGGCGGACGTGAGCGCAGCCGCAACGTCCTCGACCGGTTCGCGATCGACTTCTCGCTCTGCATGTACTGCGGTATCTGCATCGAGGTGTGTCCTTTCGACGCGCTGTTCTGGTCTCCGGAGTTCGAGTACGCGGAGACGGACATCCGTGAGCTGACCCATGAGCGGGACAAGCTCCGGGAGTGGATGTGGACGGTCCCGGCGCCGCCCGCGCTCGACCCGGCCGCGGAGGAGCCGAAGGAGATCGCCGCGGCCCGCAAGACCGCGGAGAAGCTCGCCGCCGCCCAGGCAGCCCAAGCCGGCCCGGACTCCACGGAGCAGGCCGCACCGCCCGCCGAGGGAGGCCAGGCATGACGCTCGCCGCCCACGCCCTCGCCCAGACCGCCTCCGCCCAGAACGCCGTCGCGGGGACCGGCAACGGTTTCCTGTCCCCGACCGGCGTCGAGATCGCGTTCCTCCTCGTCGGCATCGCCACCCTCGCCGCGGCCGTCGTCACGGTCACGACCAAACAGCTGGTGCACGCCGCCCTCTGGCTGGTCGTCGCGCTGGGCGGCCTCGCCGTCGAGTACCTCCTGCTCACCGCCGAGTTCATCGCCTGGGTGCAGGTGCTGATCTATGTCGGTTCCGTCGTCGTTCTCCTCCTCTTCGGGCTGATGCTCACCAAGGCCCCCATCGGCCGCTCCCCGGACGCCGACTCGGGCAACCGCCCCGCCGCCCTCGTCGTGGCCGTGGCCGCCGCGGCCGCCCTGGTCTGGGTGGTCGTCGACGCGTTCCGCACCACCTGGATCGACCTGGACGGTCCGGTGCAGGGGTCCACCCGGGTCTCCGGAGAGATGCTCTTCCGGCACTGGGTGCTGCCGTTCGAAGCGCTCTCGGTCCTGCTCCTCGCCGCACTGGTCGGCGCGATCGTCCTGTCCCGCAAGAACTCCCAGGACCCGGAGGGGAAGAGCTGATGCATCTCGCCTATCCCGCGGTGCTCTCCGTCCTGCTCTTCTGCACCGGGCTGTACGGAGTGCTCGCCCGCCGCAACGCGATCCTGGTCCTGATGTCCGTCGAGCTGATGCTCAACGCGGTCAACCTCAACCTCGTCGCGTTCGACGTCTGGCTCCGTGACACCCTGCACACCGGCCAGGCGCTGACCCTGTTCACCATCGCCATCGCCGCGGCGGAGATCGGCATCGGCCTGGCGATCGTCCTGATGGTGTACCGCAATCGCGGCACCTCGGACATCGACAAGCTCCGCGACACCGCCGAGGGCCAAGAACCGGCCGAGGCCGCCGCCCCGGCAGAGAAGGCTGAGGCCACCGCGTGACCACGACGACCCTCGCCGTTCTCGTCCCCCTCCTTCCCTTCCTCGGCGCCGTCGCCGGCCTGCTCCTCGGCCGTAAAGCACCCGGTTTCGTCCGCCCCCTGGCCGTTCTGCCGACGCTCGCCGCGACCGTGCTCGCGGTCCTCGTCGCCGTACGCCAGGGCGGTGGCACGCCGATCACCGCCGCCACCCGGCTCACCCCCACCGGCTCGGTCCCCATCGACCTCGCCCTCTACCTCGACGGATTCGCCGTCCTGGTCGCCGTCCTGGTCGGCGTCGTCGCGTCCTGCGTGCAGATCTACTCGACCGCGTATCTGCGCGACGACCCCCGCTACCCCTCCTACGCGGCCCTCGTCTCCCTCTTCACCTCCGCGATGCTGCTCGTCGTCTACTCCGGCGACCTGATGGTGCTGCTGGTCGGCTGGGAGATCATGGGCATCTGCTCGTACTTCCTGGTCGGCCACTACTGGGAGACGCCCGAAGCACGTGCCGCCTCCCTGAAGGCCTTCCTGGTCACCAAGCTCGGCGACGTCCCCTTCCTCTTCGGTCTGTTCGCGCTCGCCGTGGACACCGGAACGTTCCGCATCACCGGCATCCTCGACAACGTCGCGGCGATCGAGCACCCGACCCTGGTGGCGCTGCTGCTGCTCGCCGGCGTGGCGGGCAAGTCCGCCCAGTTCCCGCTGCACACCTGGCTGCCCGACGCCATGGCCGGCCCCACCCCGGTCTCGGCGCTCATCCACGCCGCCACGATGGTCGCCGCCGGTATCTACTTCATCGCCCGGCTCCTCCCGGTCTTCGCCGCCTCCGCGGCAGCGCTGATCGTCCTCGCCGTGATGGCCGCGATCACGATGGTCGGCTCGGCCCTCGCCGCCCTCGCCCAGGACGACATCAAACGGGTCCTCGCCTACTCGACCATCGGCCAGCTCGGCTACATGTCGGGCGCCCTCGCCGTGGGCGACCGTGGCGCCGCCGTCTTCCACCTCCTCGCGCACGGCGCGTTCAAGGCGCTGCTCTTCCTCGGCGCCGGCGTGATCATCCACGCGGCCGGCACCAACTCGCTGGCCGCCATGTCCCGGATGAGCGGCCTGACCAAGCGGATCCCCGACGCGTACTGGACGATGACCGTCGCCCTGCTCGCGCTCGCCGCCATTCCTCCCTTCGCCGGCTTCTTCTCCAAGGAAGCCGTCCTCGTGGCCGCCGAGCACTCCGCGCTCGGCGAGTCCGAGATCGCCCCGGCCGCGGCGGGCTGGGCCGTCCTGCTCGCCGGTCTGCTCACCGCACTGCTCACCGCGGCGTACGCCACCCGGCTGTGGCTGCTCGCGTTCCGCGGCCGAGGTGCCGAGGCCCCCGACCACGGCAGGCAGCCCCTCGCCATGAACGCCGTGCTGTGGGTGCTCGCCGTCCCGTCGCTCGGCTTCGGCCTGACCGCGGCCTATCTCGACGACTGGTTCGGCGGGCGGCCCCTGGAGCCGACGCTCACCACCGCCGTACTCGGCACGGGCGTCGCCCTCGTCGGCGGACTGGTCACCTACGCCACCTGGCGGCACACCACGGCCCTCGCCGCCCGGGCCCGGGCCGGCGCGCCCGCCGCCGAGCCCCAGCTCGTCGCCCACCCGGACGCCGAACCCGCACTCGTCGAGGCGGAGGCCCTGCACATGCCGCATCCCGTGGCCGACCCCGCCGACCCCGGCCGGCTGCTGCTCGGCCCGCTGCACCGCCCCGCGGCCGCCGGCTTCCACCTCGACGCCGTCTACCGCGCCCTGTTCGTCCGCCCCGTCCTGGCCGGTGCCGAACTGGTCCGATTCCTCGACCGCGAGGTCGTGGACACCTACGTACGCGGTGCGGGCACCGGCACCAACTGGCTGGGATGGCTCGTCCGCCGCGCCCAGACCGGCAATGTGCAGACCTACCTCAGCGCGCTGCTGGCCGGCTCCGTCGTCCTGGCGATCGCCGCCGTACTCGTCGCCGCAGGAGCGTGAGCCGTGATCGATATCAGCGAATCCGTGATGCAGGTCCTTCTGGCGTTCATCGTCGTCGGTCCGCTCATCGGCGCCGTGGCCGCCCTCCTGCCGGCCCCGCCCGGACTGAAGGGGAAGTCCCCTGACCAGGCCGTGCTCCGCCACGGTGTCGTCGTCACCGGCGTGATCCTCGCCGCCGCGATCGTCCTCGCGCTCGGCTTCGACCACGACCAGCCGGCGAAGATGCAGGCCACGACGGACATCAGCTGGATCCCGGCACTGGACGTGCGGATCCACCTCGGCACCGACGGCATTTCCCTCCCCCTTCTGGTCCTGACCGCGCTGCTGACCTTCCTCTGCGCGCTCTACAGCTACTTCAAGATGCCGTCGGGCCCGTCCCCGAAGGCCTTCGTCGCACTGATCCTCCTGCTCGAGTCCGGCACCCTCGCCACCTTCGCCGTCCTCGATCTGCTGCTGTTCTTCCTCGCCTTCGAGATGGTCCTCATCCCGATGTACTTCCTCATCGCCCGCTGGGGCGGTGAGGGCCGCCGCCAGGCGGCCTGGAAGTTCATCCTCTTCACTCTGCTCGGTTCGGTCGTCATGCTGCTCGGCCTGCTCCTCGTCGGAGTCAAGGCCGGCACGTTCGACATGGTGGCACTCGCCACTGACAACGGTCGGGGCCTGAGTGCATCCGTGCAGGTCATCGCCGTTCTCGCGATCGGGATCGGCCTCGCGGTGAAGACGCCGATGTGGCCGCTGCACAGCTGGCTCCCGGACGCCCACACCGCCGCCCCGACCGTCGGCTCGGTCCTTCTCGCGGGCGTACTGCTGAAGATGGGTACGTACGGATTCGTCCGGATCGTCCTGCCGATCGCGCCCGACGGGATGCAGGTCTTCGCCCCGTACCTCGCGGCCTTCGCCGTCGCGGGCATCATCTACGGATCGCTCGCCTGCCTCGCCCTGTCCCGCCCGTCGTCCGCACACCGCCCCTCGGCGAGCCTCTTCGAGCCGCTCGACCCGACCGGCCCGAAGGGCGACCTCAAGCGGCTGATCGCGTACTCCTCCGTCGGCCACATGGGCTTCGTCCTCCTCGGCATCGCGACCATGACCCCGACCGGCGTCAACGGCGCGCTCTTCGCCAACATCGCCCACGGCCTCATCACCGGCCTGCTGTTCTTCCTCGTCGGAGCCATCAAGGACCGCTACGGCACCGCCGACCTCGACACGCTGGCCGGCGCCACCGGCGCCGCGCTCTACGGCCGGGCGCCCCGCCTCGGCGGACTGCTCGCCTTCGCCGCCGTCGCCTCGCTGGGCCTGCCCGGACTCGCCGGATTCTGGGGAGAAATGCTCGCGCTGTTCGGCGCGTTCGACCCCGCCGACGGTCTCAGCCGCCCCGCCTTCCTCACCTTCATGGCGATCGGCGGTCTCGGCACGCTCCTCACCGCCGCCTATCTCCTCATCATCGTCCGCCGCGTCTGCATGGGCGCCGCACGGCCCGCCGGCGAGGCGCAGATCGCCGACGTCCAGGGCTACGAGTTCGCCGCCTGGACGCCGCTCGTCGTCCTCACCGTCCTCGCCGGACTCTGGCCCGCGGTCCTCCTCGGCCTCACCGACCCGGCCGTGCAGAAGCTCCTCGCGGGAGGAAAGGCATGACCCCGGCCGCCACGCACGCGCTGTCCGCGCCCGTCGTCCAGTCCGTCGACTGGCTCGCGATCGCCCCGCCGACCATCGCCGCGGTGGCCGCCCTGCTCATCCTGGTCGCCGACCTCTTCGTCGCCGAGCGGAACAAGAAGTACCTGGGCTACGCGGCCATCGCCGGCCTCGTCGCCGCGGTGATCACGCTCGTCCCGCTGCGCAAGGGCGACCGCTCCACCTTCTGCCTCACCACCGCCCCGGACGCCTGCAGTTACACGGCGGACCACTTCGCGCTGGTCATCCAACTCCTCGTGCTCGGCGGCGCGCTGCTCACCGCGCTCCTCTCCGTCACCGAGACCAAGGACCGGCTCCCCGCGGGCGAGTACTGGTTCCTGCTGCTGTCCTCGGCCGCCGGAGCCGCACTGCTGCCCGCCTCGCGCGACCTCGCCACCCTCGTCGTCGCCCTCGAAGTGGCCTCCCTCCCGGCGTTCGCCCTGGTCGGCCTGCGTCGCGGCGACCGGCTCTCCAGCGAGGCCGCGCTCAAGTTCTTCCTCTCCTCGGTCACCGCCACCGCCGTGATGCTGCTCGGCGTCAGCTTCGTGTACGCGTCGACCGGCACCCTGCACCTCAACCAGATCGCGGCCCGTATGGACGCCGTTCCCGGGCAGCTGGAGATCCTCGCCCAGGCGGGAGTCGCCCTCACCCTCGTCGGGTTCGCCTTCAAGACGGCCGCGGTGCCCTTCCACTTCTGGGTGCCCGACACCTATGTGGGCGCGCCGCTGCCCGTCGCCGCCTACCTCTCCGTCGTCGGCAAGGCGGTCGGCTTCTCCGGGCTGGTCCTGGTGACCGTCATCGCCTTCCCCGCCTACGCGGACGTGTGGGGGCCCGTCATGGTCGTACTCGCCGGTCTCACCATGACCGCGGGCAATGTCGCAGCCCTACGCCAGTCGGCCACACGTGCGAACAGCGCGGTACGGCTGCTCGCCTGGTCCTCGGTGGCGCAGGCCGGCTACATCCTGGTGCCGATCGCAGCGGCCGCGTACTCCAGCGACGACCAGATCGGCTCCACCGTCGCCTACGCCCTCATGTACGCCGTCGTGAACCTCGGTGCCTTCGCCGTCGTCGCCCTGGTCGCGCGCACGAAGCCGCTGAACCGGATCGCGGACTACCGGGGCCTGTACGCGACCCGCCCCGTGACCGCCCTGCTGATGGGCTTCTTCCTGCTCTGCCTGGCCGGACTGCCGCCCGGCATCATCGGGCTCTTCGCGAAGGTCACGGTCTTCTCGGCCGCGGTCGACGCGGGTCTCGGCTGGCTCGCGGTCGTCATGGCCGTCAACGTCGTGATCGCGCTCTACTACTACCTGCAGTGGACCGCCCTGCTCTTCAGGGCGCCCGAGGAGGCACCCGGGGGCGCGCCGGAAACCGCCCCGGAGCGGCACCGCGCACCCACTCCTGTCACGGTCGCGATCGCCCTGACCGGTGCCGCGGCCATCCTGCTGTCCGGCTGGCCTCAGTTGGTGCTGAGATTCGCCGCGGTGAGCCTCTTCTGACGCGGCGGCCCTTCTGATGCGACGGTCGCCCACAAGGCTCTGACCTGGCGGTTCGACAAGCCGTGCCCCTACGGGGCACGGTGTTCCGCGCATCTGCACATCAGAAGACAATGAGGAGATCCAGCCGTGCTGAGCGGGTTCAAGGACTTCATTCTCCGCGGAAACGTGATCACGATGGCGATCGGTCTCGCCGTCGGCTCTGCCTTCACCGCGGTCGTCACGGGATTCAGCAACGCCTTCATCACCCCGCTCATCGGCCTCGCCACGCGCGGCACCGGTGACTTCAGCAAGGCCACGTTCTCCGCGGAGGGCGTGAAGTTCCCCTACGGCCTCTTCATCAGTGCCGCGATCGCCTTCGTGATCACCGCGGCGGTGCTCTACTTCTGCGTCGTCGCCCCGATGATGAAGGTGCAGAACCGCTTCATCAAGGACGAGCCGGTCAGTATCAAGGCGGCCGTCCGCGACTGCCCCCGCTGCTACACGGAGATCCCCGCGATCGCCAGCCGCTGCGCGCACTGCACCAGTGAGGTGGAGCCCCTTCCGGAGGCACTGGAGAGGGCCGGGCTGCTCCCGGCCCAGCGCTGATTCACCCGAACGGCCCAACGGCGCCGACGTCCCCGCCCGTGAGGGCGGGGGAACCCGCGGCTCCCGCCTGGCGTTGACCAGTACGGGAGGGTCCACTGGAGAGCGGACCACGACCAGCAGAGGGTTCCCCTGCCGCACCACCTGGAGGGCGTACCGTGCACCGCCGGCACAACGGACTGAGGACTGCCGTTCTCCTCGGGGGACTGTCAGCCCTCATCATCGTCATCGGCAGTCTGTTCGGCCGTATGGGCCTGATCGTCGCCGTCCTCGTGGCCCTGGGGACGAATGCGTACGCGTACTGGAACAGCGACAAGCTGGCCCTGCGCGCCATGCGCGCCCGCCCCGTCAGCGAGTTCGAGGCACCGGCCCTCTACCGGATGGTCAGGGATCTCTCCACCCAGGCGCGTCAGCCGATGCCCCGGCTGTACATCTCCCCGACCCAGGCGCCGAACGCGTTCGCCACGGGACGCAATCCGCGCAACGCGGCGGTCTGCTGCACCGAAGGGATCCTGCGGATCCTCGACGAGCGGGAGCTGCGCGGAGTCATCGGCCATGAGCTGAGCCACGTCTACAACCGGGACATCCTCATCTCGTCCGTGGCCGGCGCCCTCGCCTCGGTCATCATGTTCCTGGTCAACTTCGCCTGGCTGATCCCCATAGGCCGCTCGGACGACGATGACGGCCCAGGCATTCTCGGCATGCTCCTGATCATGATTCTGGGCCCGCTCGCGGCGTCCGTCATCCAGCTCGCCATCAGCCGCTCCCGGGAGTACGAGGCCGACGCCTCGGGAGCCAGGCTCACCGGGGACCCGCTCGCCCTCGCCAGTGCCCTGCGCAAGCTCGACGCGGGGACCAAGCAGCTGCCGCTGCCGCCCGAGCCGAAGATCGAGACGGCGAGTCACATGATGATCGCGAATCCCTTCCGCCCCGGCCAGGGCCTGTCCAAGATGTTCTCCACGCACCCACCGATGGCGGAGCGCATCGCCCGCCTCGAACAGATGGCAGGTCACCGTCCATGAAGACAATCCTGAACGTCATATGGCTCGTCCTGTGCGGTTTCTGGATGTTCCTCGGCTATCTGCTGGCCGGTGTGCTGCTGTGCATCACGATCATCGGCATCCCCTTCGGCCTGGCGGCGTTCCGCATCGGCGTCTACGCGCTCTGGCCGTTCGGCTACACGGTGGTGGACCGCAGGGACTCAGGTGCGCCGTCCTGCGTCGGCAACGTGCTGTGGCTGGTCCTGGCGGGCTGGTGGCTGGCCCTCGGTCATGTCGTCACGGGCATCGCCCTCTGCATCACGATCATCGGCATCCCGCTGGGCATCGCGAACTTCAAGCTGATCCCGGTCTCGCTGCTGCCGCTGGGCAAGGAGATCGTGTCGACGGACGAGCCGTTCACGGCGCGGTACTGAGCGGCTGAGCGGCGTAGCGGTTGAGGCGCTGCGCGGTAGGAGGCGCCGGGCGACCGTGCGGTACTGCCGGCGGCCGGCCGCGGCCTGTCAGTCGTGGCCCTGTCGGCCGCCGCGCTCCCGCAATCCCGCCCGCACCGCGTACGCCGCGGCCCCCACCGCCAGCACCGCGGCGCCCGCAAGGACCGAGGACAGCGGAAGGGCGAACGCCAGCACCAGGCATCCCGCGAGACCACAGGCGGCCGGCGCACGCCATCGGGAACTCAGCGTCCATGCCGAGGCGTTGGCAATGGCGTAGTACACGAGCACACCGAACGACGAGAAGCCGATCGCTCCCCGCACATCGACCGTCGCCGCCACGACGGCCACCACCAGCCCCACCGCGAGCTCCGCGTGGTGCGGGACCTGGAAGCGGGGGTGGACGGCCGCGAGCGTGCGTGGGAGGTGGCCGTCCCGGGCCATCGCCAGCGTCGTCCGTGAGACACCGAGGATCAGCGCCAGCAGCGAGCCGAGCGCGGCCACCGCCGCCCCGACCCGCACCACAGGGACCAGCCACTCCGCGCCCGCCGCCCGGGCGGCATCCGCCAGCGGAGCCGTTGCCCGGCCCAGCTCCGCCACGCCCAGCACGGAAAGGACCGCCAATGCGACACATACGTACACGACCAGCGTGATCCCGAGCGCCATCGGAATCGCCCGCGGAATGGTCCGGGCCGGGTCCCGCACCTCCTCGCCGAGCGTGGCGATCCGCGCGTACCCGGCGAAGGCGAAGAACAGCAGCCCGGCCGCCTGAAGGACGCCTCCCGCGCCGCCGCCGGAGCCGTCCGACCCGAGCCTGCCCAGATCCGCGGACGCCGACGTGAGAGAGGAGACCACCACCGCCGTGAGGACCGCCAGCACGACCGCCACGATCGCCCGGGTCAGCCACGCCGACTTCTGAACTCCCCCGTAGTTCACGGCGGTCAGCGCCAGCACGGCGGCGACCGCCACGGCGTGCGCCTGCTCCGGCCACACGTACGCGCCGACGGTCAGCGCCATCGCCGCACACGACGCGGTCTTGCCGACGACGAACGCCCAGCCCGCCAGATAACCCCAGAACGGGCCGAGCCTCTCCCGCCCGTAGACGTATGTCCCGCCCGACGCGGGGTACCGGGCCGCGAGTCGTGCCGACGCCATCGCGTTGCCGTACGCCACCACCGCGGCCAGCCCCAGCCCCAGAAGCAGCAGCCTCCCGGAACCGGCCGCCGCGGCCGCGGGGGCCAGCGCGACGAAGACCCCGGCGCCGACCATCGAACCCAGCCCGATGACGACTGCGTCGAACACGCCGAGCGACCGGCGCAGCTCCTGTGTCATGGACCGCACCCTACTGATCGCCGCAACCGCACTCGGTACGCACGTCGTCTGAGAGGACAACACCGCACGAAGAATGTGCACGAACAGAAGAAAGGCAGGTCATGGCATGGGCATCATCAGCTGGATCGTCCTGGGGCTGCTCGCCGGGATCGTCGCCAAGATCCTGCTGCCGGGGCGCGACCCGGGGGGCTTCATAGGCACCACCCTCATCGGCATCGCGGGCGCCTTCGTCGGCGGCTGGATATCGACCCGTTTCCTGGACCGTCCGATCGCCAAGGACTTCTACGACGGCGCCACATGGGTGTCCGCCATCGGCGGCGCGCTCGTGCTGCTGATCGCGTACCGGATCCTGTTCGGCCACTCGCGTTCCCGCTAGGTCCCGAGCTCAGCCGGGGAGCCCGGTCTCCCGCAGGGTGAGGTTCAGCCGGCCGGTCAGGCCCAGCGCAGGATCGGCCGTGCCCGGATACACCTTCGGCACCCCGTGGTACGCGAACCGGGACGCGCCGCCGAAGACGAACAGGTCCCCCGACCCCAACTCCACATCCGTGTAGGGCCGCCCGCGGCCCTCCGTGTTCCCGAAGCGGAAGACACAGGTGTCGCCGATGCTCAGCGACACCACCGGGGCGCCGGACCGCTCGTCCTTGTCCTGGTGCATGCCCATCTTCGCGTCGCCGTCATAGAAGTTGACCAGCGCGGTGTCCGGCGCGTACGCCTCCGCCGCGGCGCGGCCCGCCGCGTCGTCCCCGTACGCTCCGGCCAGCGCCTCGCGCCCCAACTCCACCAGCCAGTCCGGGAATCCGGCGACCCTCGCGCCGTTCACGTCATCGGCCGTACGCGTATACCGGTACGGCTGCCAGTGCCAGCCGACGCACACCGTCTGCACGGACATCACCCCACCGCGCGGCAGCCTGGTGTGGCGCAGAGGCACGGGCCCGCGGGCCCAGTCCCGGCACGCCTCGACCAGTTCGCGCTGCCGGGCCGCCGGCAACCACCCGGGGACGTGCACCGCCCCGGGCGCCACCACGGCCCGCTCGCGCGGGAACAGCCCGGACGTCACGACACCAACGCGCCTTCCAGCCCGAGGAGCCGCTCCTTGCGCTCCACCCCGCCCGCGTAGCCGCGCAGCGCGCCATCGGCGCCGATCACCCGGTGGCACGGCCGTACGACCAGCAGCGGATTGCGCCCGATCGCGGTCCCCACGGCCCGTACACCGGCACCCGCGGCCCCGACCCGCTCGGCGATCTGGCCGTAGGTCGCCGTCTCCCCGTACGGAATCTCCTCCACCGCCCGCCAGACGCGACGCTGGAAGTCCGTGCCGGCACCCGGCGCGTACTCGATGGCGAAGTGCCTCAGCTCCCCCGCGAAGTACCCCCGCAGTTGCCCGGCGATCTCCTCGAACGCCCCCGGGTCGCACCGCCAGTCGTCCTTGATCTCGGCCGCGCCCTTCTGGCCGGGCAGAGACAGCGAGACGAGCGCGGTACCACCCACGGCGCTCGCGGACTCCTCGCCGACCAGCAGCAGCTCACCGAGCGGGCTGTCGACCGTCGCGTACACCGTCATGGCTCTTTCCTCTTCTCGTCCGGTCCTGCACCAACGAGTCTGGGCCGCACACCCCCGCGCTGGCTGGCGGTATTCGGACATCGACGCCGGAGCGCCCTCTCGCTAGGCTCCCGGCATGGCCGACAGCGATAGCGTGATGGCGATGGCGAACAGCCGGGTCCATGTCGTGCCGGCGGTGCTCTCGCTGGCCAATCCACCCTGGCAGCGCGAGGTTTGGCTCGACCGGTCCAGGTTCGAGAACCTGGACCACATCTTTGATGTGCTCTTCGATGACTTCTGCGATGCCGACAACCCCGAGCGCTACCTCGGCATCGGTCTGAGGACCGAGGAAGAGATCGAACTCATGCGTCGGCTCGGCGCCGCACTCAACGCCGCGAGCGACGAGGCTCCACACGACACCGACGAGGAGTACCTGGCTGCCGGCACCTGGCCCGAAGTGGTGGCCATCGCTGGTCGTCTTGCACGGGTCATGGTCGCGAACGACCTGAGCGAACTCGTCCGCCTGCATGAGGACGCGAGCCAGAGGCAGCAGTCAGGCCCGGCGACACAAGGCGAGTCGGCCTGAACCGGTCATCAGGAGGAAGGCCGAGTCAGAGCGCTCGACACACCGGCACACACCCGTGGCCGGACGAGGAGGGCACAACGAGGGCTGCCGTGGTGGCCGTCCTCGGCGATGTGTCCCGCTGTGCCCTGCTCGCCCGGCCTGACAGTGCCAGTGCAGGTCGGACTGGTTGATCAGCGGTAGTTCACGAACTGCAGGGCGAAGTCGAAGTCCTTCCCCTTCAGCAGCGCGATGACGGCCTGCAGGTCGTCACGGCTCTTCGAGCTGACGCGCAGCTCCTCGCCCTGCACCTGCGCCTTGACGCCCTTGGGGCCCTCGTCGCGGATGGCCTTGGCGACCTTCTTGGCGTTCTCCTGGGAGATGCCCTCCTCGATCGAGGCGAAGATCTTGTACTCCTTGCCGGAGAGCTGCGGCTCACCCGCGTCCAGGGACTTCAGCGAGATACCACGCTTGATCAGCTTGGACTGGAAGATGTCGAGAATCGCCTTGACCCGCTCCTCACCGCTCGCCTGCATAAGGATCTTGTCGCCGGACCACTCGATGGTCGCGCCGGTGCCCTTGAAGTCGTAGCGCTGCGAGATCTCCTTGGCGGCCTGGTTGAGGGCGTTGTCGACCTCCTGCCGCTCGACCTTCGAGACGATGTCGAAACTGGAGTCGGCCATGTGCTGTGGCTCCTTGTATCGGGGGCGTAGACGTACGGCCGGGCAACCCGGACCGCCACCGCAAAGCCTAGCCACCCGCACCCGCCCGAGCCCTGATCAATCCGGTGGCGGAGCACCCCCACGGATCAGGTATCGTTTACGTCGTTGCCACGGAGCACCGCCCCAAAGCGGACCTCCTGTGCGACATCCCATGGCGGTGTGCCCGAGTGGCCAATGGGAGCGGACTGTAAATCCGTCGGCTTAGCCTTCCCAGGTTCGAATCCTGGCGCCGCCACGCGATAGAAATGGCCCCTGATCTGCGGAAACGTGGATCAGGGGCCATTGTTGTTGAGGCGGCGTCGGGAGTTGACTGTCTCGCTGTGTCTCGTCCCTTCGCGCTGTCACCACCTGCGGTGTCTGGTCGAGAGCCCGGTTGAGGACCGCGTCGCGATGGACTTCTGGCGGATGGCCTCGGCGACCTTGGCCGCTGGGCTCTTCCCCCGCTAACCGAAGCAAGGCGACGACGGCGTCGGCTTCCGAGGCCCGCGCCAGTCGAATGGTCGAGTTGGCGGGGCCGACCCAACCTTCTGCGAGGCGTTGCGCCGTGATCCGCTGCGGCCTCCAGTCGGCGGGCTTCTTGGGGCCTCCTGTCGTGCCTCGTCTCTTGGCCATGCGGTCGATCGTTCCCACGAGCTCTCGCTCACCCACCTCATGCCCAGGGCGCTTTGATGTGAGGCTGGCGGAAAGTGGGTGGGCAGGTGGTGCGGAGCCATGCATGATTGCCGCATGACTGACGTACGAAAGGCGTATGCCGCGTAGGGCTCCCTCGCAGGTCAGGCTGGACCTGCCACGTGTCCCACGGCCGTGGGACAGCAGAGCGGTGATACCTGGGCTCTCCGCCCGGGCGCTCGCGGAGATCGCCCGGATCGAGCGGCGGCGATACTGGTCCGGTGATGCGCACCGAGCTGTGACGCGATGGCGGGCCATGGCGTACAAACCCGGGCCGTGGGTGATGTATGCCGCGCCGGAGGGCGACGGCTGCGAGTGCTGTGATCCATTCACCGGCGCCGACGTCCGCGCGTTCTTGGAAGAGCTGTGCTCCAGCCTCTCCAGCAGTTCGGCACGTGAGCTCCGCACACTGCTCAAGCCGCTCGACGAGCGCTTCCTCGCCCGTACGCTCAACGACCCGTTTGCCTCGCCTCGTGACCCATGGTGGAGACGCCGGCTCGAAGCCCCGTGAGCGAGTGGGAATGGTGGCTGCCAGAGCAAGATCGGGGCCAGTCGCGGGCCAGCGGGAAATGACGGGTCGCTCTGGTGGACGTATCCGCAGGTGAGAGGACGGATCCGATGGTGCGGCGCAGTGGACTGCAGAATCCGTCGGCTTAGCCTTCCCAGGTTCGAATCCTGGCGCCGCCACGCGATAAAAAACGGCCCCTGATCTGCGGAAACGTGGATCAGGGGCCATTGTCGTCGATGCCGTCGGCGTGAACGCCCGAGACGGCCACCGCGCGGTCCCGCCCGGCGAAGAAGCCGTCGCGGGCGGATCATCAGGCCGGACCCGTCGCCGACGTCGCGGCCCGGCTGCCGCGGCGCAGGTCGATGAGTGAGGCGACCGTCTCCAGCCAGCGCCCGGCGCGCGCCTCGTCGTCCGGTGTGCCGGCGACCTGCGCGGCGCTCTCCAGCCAGTCCCGTAGGTACGCGGACGCGGCACCCGACGGCAGGGGCTCGGCCAGCCGGGCCGCGTACGCGAGGCCGCCGGCCCGGACGATCTTCGCGACGTACGTCACCGAGCGCGGCAGCACGCCGAGCCGGTCGAGGGTGACGGCGGCGGCGATCGCACCGTCGCCGAAGAGCGCGGTGCGGAGGGCGTCGCGGCTGAGGCCGTGACGCAGCAGCGCCTCGATGTCGGTGGCGGCGAGCACCTCGTCGTCGGTGCGTGGGTAGCGGTCGTGGACCATCGTCGTTCCGTTCCGGTCCGGCTCAGCGGACGGTGATCGTATAGAGGTAGTAGGCGGCTTCCTGGTCCGAGTCCTTCGGGGTGCCCGTGGCCGTCGGGACCGGCTTCGACGCGGCCTCCTCGGCGCTGTGGCACCGGCCGTAGGGGCAGAACAGCAGCTTCACCGTCGCCTTCCCGGGCGAGAGCGCCGTGAAGTCGAAGAACTGGGTTCCGTCACCCTCGCCGGTGTCCTCGCGGTCACCCCGGTACTTCAGGACGTCCGGGTCCGCGGCCGGGCTCGCCAGGTACCAGTTCTGCCCGAGCTCGGGGTCGGCCGGGACCTCCAGGGTGAACTTCTCGCCGCTCTCGACCGAGATGGTCCGCTCGTCGGTCTCGTACGCGGAGTCGCCGCAGCCGGTGAGGACGAGGAGCAGGGCGGCCAGGGCGGGCGTCGTACGGAGGGCGGAGCGCATGGACCTCATCAGTTCTGCTCGATGTAGACGCGGCTGACATCGCCCTTGTGGGCCTTGGAGTAGCGGTCGTCGGTGGCCGCGCTGAGGTCGCCGTTGATGAAGTCGTCCTCGCTCACCCACGTGGTGGTGCCCCAGGGGTTGTAGATCTGCAGCTTCCCGTCCTCCTGCCCGATGATCATCAGGCTGTGGCCGTGCATGTTGCCGTCCTCGTCCTTGCGGGAGATGTTGAAGGGGACCGGCTTGCCCTCGGCGACGGACTTCTCGATCTCGGGCATGACACCGCGCCGGTCGTCGGCGCCGTCCATCTCCTGCGTGTCGTACCTGTCGCCGGTGTGCGGGCCGAGCTCCTTGTCGGAGATCTCCTCCTGCCCGTCGGAGTCCATGCCGGCCGCGTGGCGGTCCCACCACCAGCCGTCGTACTCGCCGTCGCCCTCGTCGTTCATCCGGAACTGCTCGTCGTGCAGGCGCTTGCGGAAGTTGTCGGGGTTGTCGTCCTGGCCGTCGGGCCCGCCGGTGAGTTCGAGGGCGTAGACCGGGTCGACCAGGGCGCGCGCGGTGACCGTCGAGGACGGGACGCAGGTCTCGTCGTCCTGTGACCAGTGCTCGTCACCGAACTTCTGCTCCTCCTGCCCCGTGGCCGAGCCGGTGGTGACCGGTGCCAGGTGCTCCTGGAGCCATGCCGAGTCCTTGCCGTGGATCTTCCCGCCGAACTCCTCGACCTCGCCGACGTCGTAGCCCGCGGCGAGGGCCTTCATGAGGTACGCCTTCTCCTGCGGGCTCGACGCGTTCGCCAGGAGCCGTTCCATACGCGCCCGTTCGGCGGGCGAGAGGTTCTCCATGGCGCGGCCCGAGCGTTCGAGGTCGTTGGCGCTGAGGATCTCGTTCAGTTCCGCGTCGCCGCCGACGTTGCTGGTGTCGGCGAGGGCGAGGCGGTCGGCGGCGGCGAGTTCGTCGGTGTCCATCTGGCCGGCGCGGGCCTCGGCGGCGAACTTGTTGAGGTCGCGGGCCGCGACGCGGGCGGCGTCATCGGCGTCGACGGCCGCCGCGTGCAGGTCGTCGACGCCGTGGGAGGCCAACGAGCGGGCCCGCAGGCGGAGTTCCTCCTCGTCGTCGTCCTCGTGCCAGTCGTCGAAGAAGCCGTCCTTGCCGCCGAGCATGGTGCGGGCGTCGCGCAGCTTGCCGCGGCCGGTGCCGTCCTTGGTCTGCGCCTTCTCCAGCGCGTCGGACAGCGCGATCAGCGCCTTGCCGCCGCCCTGGAACGCCTCGATCATCTGCTGGGCGTCGCGGGAGGCGGCGCCCACCACGTCGGAGGCGAGGACGCTCGTGTCGCCGACCCAGACCTTCGGAAGACCCTTGCGGGCGATCTTGTCGATCCGGTCGCTCACCGCGTCGGCCTCGTCGATCTGGCCGGTGTAGCGCTTGCCCAGGGCCTCGATCACCTTCGGTTCTCCGACCGGTGCCGAGACGCCGAGGGCGTCCTCGATCGCGTCGATCAGGTCGTTCTTGCTGCCGGCCGAGGAGATGCGCCCGCGCAGGCCGTCGAGCTTCTGCCTGCGGTCGTTCGTGGATTCCGTCATGGACGCGGGCCTCGTCAGTAGGCGGCCAGCGCGGAAGGGCGCTGGGCGTGGGCCGGCATCGTGCTGACGCCGGCGTCGGCCGGGTCGGCCGCCGAGCCGACGGAGACGGCGCGGGCTCCCGTACGCACGTCGACGTCGGAACCGCGGTACGCGTGACTGGAGAGGCGGACCTTGTCCGCGAGTTGGTGCAGGGCCGCTTCGAGGACCTTGGTCTCGGCCTCCCAGGCGGCCGCGAAGGCGTTGAACGCGGGCCCGGTGTCGGAGCCGCCGAGGGCTTCCTGCGTGTAGCACATCGTGCTGGCGACGGCCTTACGTATCTTGCCCACGTCGTCGCCGGAACCGTCCAGTTCGCCGGCCTGTCCCGACATGCCCTTGTGCCCGACCTGGTAGCCCTCCGGAGAGGTCATGGCCCTTCCCCCGTTTCTCGCTCACCCGACCCGACGCTTTCCGGACAGGGAAGTCGGGCCAGGTCACAACTGTCAGGAAGTTAGCAGAAGGCTGCCATGTACACGCTCGGTGCCACAGGTTCCCCACAGGGCTCCCGCGTACCACCCGGGCGCTCGCGGAGATCGCCGGGACCGAGCGGCGCCGGTACTGCTCCGGTGATGCGCAGCGAGCTCCGGTGGGCCGCCAGACCCCCGTTGAACTGCGCAGACGTCGGGCGGCGGGAGACTTCTCGATGATCCGGAGGGGCGGCTCGTGGCATGGCGGACGGCGCTGTAGCGCTTCCCGGCCATGCTTCGGCGCGCGTGATGGAGCCGAAGCTGGTCTGCTGGATTGCAGGGGACGTTGGCCGCGTTTGCCGGGAGAGATTCAGATGAGTACTTATCGAGTCGCGCAGGTCGCCGCCGCCAGTGGGCCCTTCGAGATCGTCGAGCGTGAGTTGCCGCAGCCGGGCCCCGGTCATGTGCGGGTCGCCGTGGACGCCTGCGGGGTCTGCCACAGCGATTCCTTCTTCGTGGACGCGGGGCTACCGGGCGTCCGCTTCCCGGTGGTTCCCGGCCACGAGATCGCCGGGCGTATCGAGGTACTGGGCGAGTACACGCAGGAGAAGGGCTGGCAGGTCGGCGACCGGGTGGCCGTCGGCTGGTTCGGCGGCAGTTGTGGCCACTGCACGCCGTGCAGGCAGGGCGACTTCGTCGTGTGCGACAACCTGAAGGTTCCGGGGTGGGCGTACGACGGAGGATTCGCCGACGCGGTCGTCGTGCCGGCCGACGCCCTGGCCCGGATCCCCGATTCGCTGTCGGCGACCGACGCGGGGCCCATGGCCTGCGCGGGGGTGACCACGTTCGACGGGCTGAGGCGCAGCTCCGCCCTGCCGGGGGACCTGGTCGCGGTACTCGGCCTGGGCGGGCTCGGACACCTGGCGGTGAAGTACGCGGTCGCCATGGGCTTCGAAACCGTCGCCATCGCCCGCGGCGCCGAGAAGGCCGACCTCGCCAAGCAACTCGGCGCCCACCACTACGTCGACAGCACGGCGGGCACCGCCGTCGCGGACGAGCTGCTGTCCCTCGGCGGTGCCAAAGTCGTCATGGCCACCGCGTCGAACTCCGACGCCATCGCGGCGACCGTCGACGGGCTGTCGCACCGCGGCGAGCTGGTCGTGGTCGGTGTGGACACCGAACCGCTCGCCATCAGCCCGGCCCAACTGATCCTGCGCGGCAGGGTCGTCCGCGGCCACCCGTCCGGCACCGCGCAGGCCGTGCAGGACACCATGGCGTTCAGCGCCCTGCACGGGATCCGTCCGATGGTCGAGGTCGTTCCGCTGAGCCAGGCCGGTGAGGCGTACCAGAAGATGATGGCCGGCGGCGCGCGCTTCCGGATGGTGATCACCCCGCACTGACGCACTTCGCGCTTCCGTACGGGGCTGTCAAGTCCCGACATCCAGTGGCGTGACGCCCTGGGTCGCCCAGGGGTGAATTGAGGCGTGGGCTCACGCAGGTCGTACGGCCCACTCGCTCGACAGACCTCACCCCATCCCGATCCAGGAGCCTTCCCATGAACCGCACCCGCACCCGAACCCAGCGTCTTCTTACGCTCGCCGCCGTGACCGCCCTGGCCGCCGGAGGTGCCTCGATGTCCTCGAGCGCGTTCGCCGCACCGGCCACGCAGTACCCGGGCAGCGCGATCGCGAGCGCACCCACCAGCGACGACGACTGCTCGTCGGACTGGTGCGACGACAGTGACGAAGAGGACGACGACGACCAGGAGAGCGAGGACTGGGGCGCGGCCGACTGGCTGTCCCTGTACTACTGAACGTAGTCGTACCTGCCGTCGGCCTCTGATCTGCGCAAACGTGGATCGGGGGCCGCCGGTGCGCCGTGCGGCCGAAGTCGCCGGAGCGGCGCGGCCGGGCGAGCATGGAGGGGCGGTCCGGTCCGGCCGCGGGCGGTCTCGTGGCGGGAGGTCCCCGTGGTGCGCAACCAGGTGCTGGACGTACTGGTCGTGGGCGCAGGTCCGGTCGGGCTGACCGCGGCCGCGGAGCTGCGGCGCAACGGCGCCGACTGCCGCATCGTCGACCGGCTCCCGACCCGGCTGCCGTACGCGAAAGCCGTGGGGATCCAGCCCAGAACCATGGAGCTCTGGGACCGGATGGGCATGGTGCGGGCCGCGCTGGAGGCGGCCGTGCCGATGCGCGGGCAGCTGACGTACATGGACGGTGCCGAGGGGCCACGGATCGACCTCGCTCTTCCGCCGGATGTCCCGTACGGCTTCGCCGCCCTGCCCCAGTACGAGACCGAGCGCATCATCGAGGAGCACCTCGCCCGCTTCGGCACCCGGATCGAGCGCGGCACCGAACTCGTGTCGTTCGTGCAGGACGACGACGGCGTCGTCAGCCGCGTCACCACGTCTTCCGGCCTGCGGCCCCAGGTGGAGGAGGTGCCGATGCCGGTGCGGTCGACGTGGCGGACGGTCGAGTCCTCGATCCGCACGCCGTCGAAGCGCGTCGGCACGGCCGAGCCCGTGACCGAGAAGAGGATGCCGCCGCTGGGATCGGGGTCCTTGAAGTCGGCGCCGTTGACGTCGTGCACATCCACGCCGTCGACGACGTAGTGACGGCCCACGCCGTGGTCGGTGAGCCGGACGAGCAGGCCCGCGCGGCGGTCGGTGGTGGTCGGTGCCCCGGTGTTGGAAAGGTCGAGGTTGCGCAGCTCCCAGCCCTCGACGTTGAGCAGCAGCACGGCGGCCCGGGCCCCGGCGCCGTCGATGCGCGGCTTCGCCCCCTTGCCGTACGCGTCGACGGAGATCGGGAGGGCGGCCGTACCGGAGCCGGTGGGGGCGAGCACACCGGTGCAGCTGGTGCCGCGCCGCAGCAGCAGCCGGTCACCCGGCCTGTACGTGCGCGAGGCCTTGGCGAGGCTCCGCCAGGGCCTGCCGGCGCTGGTGCCCGAGGACGTGTCGCTGCCGCTCCGGCAGTCCACGTAGTAGGTGGTGCCCGACTGTCCGTGAGGCTTCTCCTGGGCGGCGGCCGTGGGTGCCGGGAGCGGGCCGGCCACGGTGAGCGACGTGGCCATGAGCGCGGTCACGGCCATGGCCGCGGGCTTGGTACGTATCGTGGTACGTATCTGGGAGATCGGCATGGCCCGGAACGTAGCCATGGCCCTCGGGGAGGGCCATGGACATACCTTTCCGGCGCTTGGACCCCGCGAATCGGACTACGCGCGGGCGGTCGACCGGTGGCTGACCGGTGGCCGATCAGAGGCCCCGATCACAGGCCCCGATCAGCGGCCTGTCAGTAGGGGCCGTTCACGTTGTCGATGGACCCGTAACGCTGGGCTGCGTAATTGCACGCGGCCGTGATATTCGCAATCGGGTCATAAATGTCCCACGAGGTACCGTCCACGTGGTATGCCCGAAATGTGGGGTCAATGACCTGCATGAGGCCCTTGGACGGAATGCCCTTCTGGGCATTCGAGTCCCACAGGTTGATCGCGAAGAGGTCGCCGCTCGACTCGCGCATCAGATTCCGGTGGATCCCGTCGTAGCTGCCCGGGATTCCCTTGGCCTTCATGACCAGCAGTGCGTGCTTGATCCAGCCGTCGATCCGCTGCGTGCTGGCGGGGGCCGCCGATGCCTGGGCCGGTACGACGGCGGTGCTCACGCCGATCAGGACCGTGGCGGTGGCGAGGCCACCGGCGAGGCACCTGGCGATCTTGGAGGTGGCCTGCTTGGGGAGCAGAGAAAGCTGCATGATGCCGCCCTTTCACATGAATCTGTGGATGTTGATCCCATGCAAGGCGGTTAATCGGAGAATGGGGATTTCCGCCGGGTTTTCAGCATCCGAATGAAGGGGGGCGGCGGCAAGGGGCATTTCTGTGATTGGCGCCACAAGAGGAATAAATGCGGGGTAAAGCGGGATGTGCTTCGCGTCACGTGCCCCCGCGATCAGGTGGAAATCGCCTGAATATGGACAGAAGGGCTGGAAAGCGGCAGCCTTCGGTGCCGGATCCGGCGACGCGAGTCAGCGCAGGGCGGCCCGCCGGCCAGTGGTTCTGCGCCGGGGTGCAGGCGGCGCGCCTCGCCTGGCAACGCTTCCGCCTGCAACCCCCCTTTGCGAGCACCGGGACATGCGCCGCCCAGGCCTCGGGGCGTCCGATGGTCCCTTGTGACGCGCCTGATCGCCGGATGCCACGGCCGAGACCGGCGTCGCGTACGCGCAATTCCCGTCCCGCACAAAGGCGTTGCGGTTACCGGCTTCGAGCGGGTGGGCATGGAATTCCGCGGGTGCTCAGGAATTGGACACGCCCATGGTGTGGCTGACGGCAAGTCAGAACGCTCGGCGGTCCGGCAGTCCCAGCCCTATTGGTCGGCCAGGCGAAACGCCAGTTCCGTCTCCCATTTGTTCATGTCCGGCTCGACGCGCGGGTCGGTGGGGTACGACTCGACGCGACAGCCCCAGCGCTCCACGCCGTCCGGGTCCGTGATCAGGTCCCACTCCAGGCCCTGTTCCGCCGCCCACTCCCGCAGCCGGGTGATGGCGCCGAAGAGCCTGTCGGGGTGACCGGCATGTGTCAGGCGTGCGTAGCGGCCCGCGGGGAGGGTGCCGATCACGATGTCGCCCTCGGGGGGCGGCGGGGAGTCGACCGGGACGCCCGCCTCGACCTCCGACTCGCCCTGCATGTCGACGGTGTGGAAGCGGAAGAAGGGGGGTCCGGCCGGGGTGGTGCCGTGGGAGGCCAGCCAGCCGAAGATTTCGGGCAGGCGGTCGGCGATGACGCCGAAGGCGTCCATCCTGACCGACCTTCTGACGGCCACGTAGGTCTGCTCGGGGCGCTGTTCGACGGTGGGTTGCTGCTCCACGGGTTCCCTCATGAGGTCAAGGACCACGTCGGCGGCCGGAATTCATCGGTCGCCCGGCCGGTCCTTCCGCCGTCCTTCCGCGTTCGTCCCCCGGCGCTCGCCCCCTGCGTTGCCCCGCGTGCCCCACCACGCCTGCTCCGGCGTCAGTTGCCCGCGATGTCCTTCACCGCGACCGCGACGGGCACCGCCCCGCTGATCAGCTCCAGGGTCAGTCCGGTCGTCGCCGGAGTCTCGATGAGCTCCGCGATGACCGCGGCCACGTCGTCCCTGGGCACCGGGCCGCGCCCGGTACGGGCCTCCAGCCGGACCAGCCCCGTCCCGGCGTCGTTGGTCAGCATCCCGGGGCGCAGGATCGTCACGTCCAGACCGCTCCTGCCACGTACGTAGGCGTCGGCCGCGCCCTTCGCCCGCAGGTACACGTCGAAGACCTCGTCGCCCTCGTGCCCGGGGTCGGCGCCCATGGACGAGACGACGATGTGCCGCCGTACACGCGCCCGTTCGGCCGCGTCCGCGAAGAGGATCGCCGCGTCCCGGTCGACCGTGTCCTTGCGCTCCGCGCCGCTTCCCGGCCCCGCGCCCGCCGCGAAGACCGCCGCGTCCGCGCCCGTCAGGACCGCCGTGACCTCATCCACCGAGGCCGACTCCAGATCCAGCAGACACGGCTCCGCACCGGCCTCGCGCAGGTCGTCACTCTGCTCCGGTTTGCGGATGATGCCCACCGGCTCGTGTCCGCCCGCCGCGAGCAGCCGCTCCAGGCGCAGTGCGATCTGACCGTGTCCCCCAGCGATGACGATGCGCATGCTCACGACCGTACGCCGGTCCACCGCGCCCCGCGCGCGACATCCGGACGCACCGCCCCGTTCCGGCCAACGGGCGGTCGCCTCACGGCCTGGGGTCCGGCCGTCCCTGGCGCGGCAGTTCGAGGGCGACGGCCGCCGCCGAGTCGCAGTACTCGCGTACCGCGCTCGTCCGGGCCACCACGCGTCCCCGGTGGATGACGATCCTGCTGTACGCCAGCGACAGCACGCCCTCCAGCTGCTCGCCGCGCACCGCGAGGAGCTCGGCCGGGAACCCCGCCTCGACCCGCACCTCCGGCAGCCCCATCGTCGCGCGTGCCGCCGTGCCGATCGCGTCGTACGCCTCCGCCGCGCGCAGCCCGCCCTGGGAGGCGAGCAGGAAGGCCGCCTCCAGCGGATCGCCGCGCCCGACCGGATTCGCCACGTCGCGCATCGCCCCGCTGCCCGCCGCGACCCGGACCCCTGCCGCCCGCAGCAGCCGCACCGGTGCGACGCCGCGCAGCTCCGCGCCGGCGCAGCCGCCCTGCGGCAGGCAGACCACGGTCACCCCGGCCGCTGCCAACTGGTCCGCGGTCCGGGACGCGACCTCGGCCGGCAGCCGGGAGAGGCCCGCGCACGGGCCGATCGAGACACCCGGCCGCAGCCCGCCGGCCATGGCGGCGAGCCGGGCCAGCCGGGCCGGATCGTCACCGTCCGTGTGGAGGTCGACGGGACAGCCGTACTCGGCGGCGATCTCCAGGACCGCTTCCGTGTAGCCGGTCGGATCCGGGTCGGCGTCCGGGCAGCCGCCCACCACGGACGCGCCTGTCTTCACCGCGTCCCGCAGCACCGCCAGACCGTCGGCGCCCGCCACTCCCGTGAGCAGCCGCGGCACGGCGACGGTGGTCAGCTCGGCCAGTCCGCGCAGCGACCGGCGCGCCTGCAGCACCGCCTCCAGCGGGCCGAGGCCCTGCACATCGCCGATCCGCACGTGCGAGCGCAGCGCGGTCGCCCCGTGCCCGAGCTGCAGCAGCGCGGCCTCCGTGGCCCGCCGCTGGACGTCCTCGGCGGCGTACGAGACGGGCTCCGCGGCGGCGAGCGCGGTGAGGGCCGTGTCCGCGTGGGCGTGCGGCTCCGCAGGTGCGGGGAGCAGGAGATAGCCGCTCAGGTCCACTCGGGCGGAGTGCACCTTGGGGGAGGTGCTGAGGCTGCCCGCGGTGCCGACGGCCTCGATCCGCGCGCCGCTGAGCCGCACGTCGACCGTGCGGCCGTCGGTGAGGCGGGCGCCGCACAGGAGCAGCGCCGTGGTGTCTGCGGTGGCGCGGTCGGGCGGCTGCGCCTGACTGTCGGGCATCGCGCTCCTGATGGGCGGGGGGAGTGGCCCGGGGGCGGGGGAGTGGCCGCGGGCGGCCTGCGGACGATCATGGTCACCCGGCGTGAGCCGAGCCTAGGGGCGCGCCGACCGCGCATCGAGGAGGAGCGCAATAGTCGTACCGGTGTGACCACGAGTGGCGTACGGGGAGGGACGTGGACGCGTCACCGTCTGTGGCCGTGTGTGGCTGACGAGGCGGGTGTGACGGCGCTCCGTCGGGTACGCGCCGAAGGCGGCCAACGTGGCTCGTAAACGGATTTGGGCGATCGGCGACCGACCGTGTAATGTCTTCATCGCTCGCCCCAATAGCTCAGTCGGTAGAGCGTCTCCATGGTAAGGAGAAGGTCTACGGTTCGATTCCGTATTGGGGCTCTGATGTTGGTGATCCTCGCCTTCGGGCGAGGGGATCCGGCATCGAAGCGGTGTAGCTCAGTCGGTAGAGCAAGCGGCTCATAATCGCTGTGTCACCGGTTCAAGTCCGGTCACCGCTACACACAGTAGCCGATTGTGGGGTCGGTCCTTCGATCGGCTACTCTTTTCTGCGTTCATCCGTCCATCCGTCCGTCCAAGGAGCACTCACGTGGCTGCCACCGACGTCCGCCCGAAGATCACGCTGGCCTGCGTGGAGTGCAAGGAGCGGAACTACATCACCAAGAAGAACCGGCGCAACAACCCGGACCGTCTTGAGATGAAGAAGCATTGCCCGCGCTGCAACGCGCACACTGCACACCGCGAGACGCGCTGAATCAGGCTCGTATGCGAGGCCGCCCCCGTCGAGGGGGCGGCCTCGTGTCGTTTGTTACGGGGTTACCGGCAAGTTCCGGTGTCTCCGGCCAGGGAACGAAAACCAGGAGGTAGCGAGTCCATGGCGCTCGACCAGTCCTTCGTCGGGCGGACCTATCCGCCCACCGCGCCGTACGAGGTAGGCCGGGAGAAGATCCGGGAATTCGCGGAGGCGGTCGGCGACGCGAATCCGGCGTACACGGACCCCGACGCCGCCAAGCAGCTCGGCCACTCCGATGTGATCGCTCCGCCGACCTTCGTGTTCGCGATCACCTTCAAGGCCGCGGGACAGGTCGTCGCGGATCCGCAACTGGGCCTGGACTACAGCCGTGTGGTGCACGGCGACCAGAAGTTCGCGTACACCCGTCCGGTGCGGGCGGGTGACCGGCTGACGGTCACCTCGACCATCGAGGCCATCAAGTCCCTCGCGGGCAACGACATCCTGGACATCCGCGGTGAGGTGCACGACGAGGCCGGGGAGCACGTCGTGACGGCGTGGACCAAGCTGGTGGCGCGCGGCGCCGAGGAAGGCTGATCGAGATGGCGGCGAAGATCGCATACGCGGACGTCGAGGTCGGTACGGAACTGCCGGCGCAGAGCTTTCCGGTGACGCGGGCGACGCTGGTGCAGTACGCGGGCGCCTCCGGGGACTTCAACCCGATCCACTGGAACGAGAAGTTCGCCAAGGAGGTCGGGCTGCCGGACGTGATCGCGCACGGCATGTTCACGATGGCCGAGGCGGCGCGTGTGGTGACGGACTGGGTGGGCGACCCGGCGGCGGTCGTCGAGTACGGGGTCCGCTTCACCAAGCCGGTGGTCGTGCCCAACGACGACAAGGGCGCGCTCATCGAGGTCAGCGCCAAGGTCGCGGCGAAGCTGGACGACGGCCGGGTGCGGGTCGACCTGACGGCGATGTCGGCGGGCCAGAAGGTGCTGGGGATGTCGCGGGCGGTCGTACAGCTCGCCTGACCGCCGCGTCGCGCGGCCGGGGGCTGCGGGACGGCGGAAAGCATGGAGGAAGGGGCGCGGCTCATCGGGCGGCGCCCCTTCACGGGTGTTCACGCCTTCTCTGCTGCTCGCGCCTTCACTGCTCCTCGCCCCTTCTCCGCTGTTCGCGCGCGCCGTTGACGTAGTTAGTGATTGAGCACTAACTTCACTCCCATGGTCCGGATGAGTGCAGAGGAGCGGCGCGAGAGCGTCATCCGTGCGGCGATGTCGGAGTTCGCCCACGGCGGCTACAGCGGTACGTCCACCGAGGCGATCGCCAGACGGGTGGGTGTCTCGCAGCCGTATCTCTTCCGGCTCTTCCCGGGGAAGAAGGCCATCTTCCTCGCCGCCGCGGGACGCTGCATGACCGAGATGCGCCAGGCGTTCGAGGAGGCGAGCGAGGGGCTGGAGGGCGAGGAGGCCCTGCACGCCATGGCGAACGCGTACACCCGGATCATCGACGAGCAGCCCGAGCGGCTGCTGATGCAGATGCAGACCTATGTCGCCGTGGCCGCCGCCGAAGCGGCGGGTGACCGTGAGTTCGGCGAAGAGGTCCGCGGCTGCTGGATGGAACTCTGGGAGGCGGTCCATCTGCCGCTCGGGGCGGACATCGGCGAGACCACGCAGTTCATGGCGTACGGAATGCTGATCAACACGCTGGTCGCCATGGGCTTCCCGGCCGGTCACCGGGTCTGGGAGGGGTTCTACGCCTCGGCCCGGCGTCCTGCCTCGCGTGAGCCGTGATCCCGGGGGTGCCCCGCCGCACCGTCGCGCGTGCCGTGGTGTCCGGGGCCTGCGTGCCGTCCGTTTCCATGACCAGGAAAGTTAGTCAGCAATAACTAACGAGCAGCCACACCAACAGGGGGAGAGAGCAGTGACCAAGCAATCGGCCCGAGGCGGCGGCCCCGCCATCTGGGCGCTCGTCATCACCAGCGTCGCCGGCTTCATGGCGGCTCTCGACAATCTCGTCGTCACCACCGCGCTTCCGTCCATACGCACCGACCTCGGCGGGGCGCTGGAGGACCTGGAATGGACGGTGAACGCGTACACGCTCACGTTCGCCGTCCTCCTCATGTTCGGGGCGGCGCTCGGGGACCGGTTCGGCCGGCGGCGGCTCTTCACGGCCGGGCTCACGGTCTTCACCGTGGCGTCCGCCGCCGCCGCGCTCTCGCCCGGCATCGGCGAACTGATCGCCGCCCGGGCGGTGCAGGGCGCCGGGGCCGCGGTCATGATGCCGCTGACCCTCACCCTGCTCACGGCCGCCGTGCCCGCCGCCCGCCGCGGCATGGCCCTCGGCGCCTTCGGCGCGGTCACCGGTCTGGCCGTGGCCAGCGGACCGCTGATCGGGGGCAGCCTCACCGAGCACCTGTCCTGGCAGTGGATCTTCTGGCTCAACGTTCCCGTCGGCCTCGCCCTCCTGCCTCTGGCGCGGCTGCGCCTGAAGGAGTCGTACGGGCCCGACGCGCGACTCGATGTCCTCGGCACGGTCCTGATCAGCGCAGGTCTCTTCGGCATCGTGTACGGCCTGGTCAGCACGCCGTCGCACGGCTGGACCGACGGGCGCGTGCTGACCGGGCTGACGGCGGGCGGCCTGCTGGTGGCCGCGTTCGTGTGGCACGGGATCCACGGCAAGCGGCCGATGCTGCCGATGCGGCTCTTCCGGGACCGCGGGTTCCTCGGCATCAACATGGCGAGCCTGCTGATGTTCCTGGGGATGTTCGGCTCGATCTTCCTGCTCAGCCAGTTCCTGCAGACGATCGTCGGCTACTCGCCGACCGAGGCCGGGCTGCGGATGCTGCCGTGGACCGGCATGCCGATGCTCGTCGCGCCGGTCGCGGGCTATCTCTCCGACCGCGTCGGCGGACGGCCCGTCGTCGTCACCGGACTCGCCCTGCAGGCCGTGGGCCTCGGGTACTTCGCGCTGATACTCGCACCCGACGTCTCGTACGCGGCCCAGCTGCCGCCGCTGATCATCAGCGGCATCGGCATGTCGCTCTACTTCGCCCCCGCGGCCAGTCTCGTCATGTCCAGCGTCCGCACCTTCGAACAGGGCATCGCCTCCGGCGCGAACAACGCCATGCGCGAGGTCGGCGGAGCCCTCGGGGTGGCGATCCTCGCCTCCGTCTTCGCGGCGCAGGGCGGATACGGATCCGCGGACGCGTTCGTGGACGGGACCGTGCCCGCACTGTGGATCGGCTCGGCGGCGGTGGGGGTGGGCGCGGCGCTCGCCCTCCTCATCCCGCGCCGACGGGCCGCGGCCGGGCATCCGGCCAGGGTCACGGCCTCCGGGCCCGACGTGGTCGTCGCCCCCGTGGCGTGAGCCTGAGCACACCCCGGCCCCCACCGGGCCGGGGTGCCCAGGCCCGTACTCTTGTCGGCGTGCAGGAACTCCATGACGCGCCCCTCGCCCCGCTGACCACGTTCCGCCTGGGCGGACCGGCCACCCGCCTCGTCACCGCCACCACGGATGACGAGGTGATCGCCGCCGTCCGCGAGGCCGACGCCGCCGGGACACCGCTGCTGCTGATCGGCGGCGGCAGCAACCTGGTGATCGGCGACAAGGGGTTCGACGGCACCGCCCTGCGCATCGCCACCACCGGATTCCGGCTGGACGGCACACGGCTGGAGCTCGCCGCGGGCGAGGTGTGGACCGAGGCCGTGGCGAGGACGGTGGAGGCAGGCCTCGCTGGGCTGGAGTGCCTGTCCGGCATTCCCGGCTCGGCCGGTGCCACGCCGATCCAGAACGTCGGGGCGTACGGCCAGGAGGTGTCCAGCACCATCACCGAGGTCGTCGCGTACGACCGCCGCGGCGGCGGGACGGTCACCGTCCCGAACGCCGAGTGCGGCTTCTCGTACCGCCACAGCCGCTTCAAGGCCGACCCGGACCGCTATGTCGTGCTGCGCGTCCGGTTCGAGCTGGAGGACGCGCGGGGCATGTCCGCGCCGATCAAGTACCCCGAGACCGCCCGCACGCTCGGCGTCGAGGCGGGGGACCGGGTGCCGGCGGCGGCCGCGCGCGAGGCGGTCCTGAAACTGCGCGCGGGCAAGGGCATGGTGCTGGATCCCGAGGACCACGACACCTGGTCGGCCGGATCGTTCTTCACGAACCCGATCCTGACGGCGGCGGAGTACGAGACCTTCCTCGGCCGGGTCCGCGACCGGCTCGGCGACGACGTCACCCCACCCGCCTATCCCGCGGGCGACGGCCACACCAAGACCTCCGCCGCCTGGCTCATCGACAAGGCGGGCTTCACCAAGGGGTACGGCAGCGGACCCGCCCGTATCTCCACCAAGCACACGCTCGCCCTCACCAACCGCGGCGAGGCCACCACGGAAGACCTCCTCGCGCTCGCCCGCGAGGTCGTCGCCGGTGTGCGCGAGGCCTTCGGGGTCACCCTCGTCAACGAGCCGGTGACGGTCGGCGTCAGCCTCTGAACCGGACCCGCACGGCCCGGTATCGGTTAGTCAGCCGGTCAGCCAGTCGTCGATCCCGCTCAGCAGCTTGCCCCGTACGTCCTCCGGCGCCGCCGACGCCCGCACCGACTGGCGGGCCAGCTCGGCCAGCTCGGCGTCCGTGAAGCCGTGATGGAGCCGGGCGATCTCGTACTGCGCCGCCAGCCGGGACCCGAACAGCAGGGGGTCGTCCGCGCCCAGCGCCATCGGAACGCCCGCGTCCCACAGCGTCCGCAGCGGCACGTCCTCGGGCTTCTCGTACACCCCGAGGGCCACGTTGGACGCCGGGCAGACCTCGCAGGCCACCCCGCGCTCGGCCAGCTTGCGCAGCAGCCGTGGATCCTCGGCCGCCCGCACCCCGTGGCCGATCCGGGAGGCGTGCAGATCGTCCAGACAGTCCCGGACGGACATGGGGCCGGTCAGCTCGCCGCCGTGCGGGGCCGCCAGCAGCCCGCCCTCGCGGGCGATGGCGAAGGCACGGTCGAAGTCCCTGGCCATGCCGCGGCGCTCGTCGTTGGAGAGCCCGAAGCCGACCACGCCCCGGTCCGCGTAGCGCACGGCCAGCCGTGCCAGCGTGCGCGCGTCCAGCGGGTGCTTCATCCGGTTGGCCGCCACCACGACCCGCATCCCCAGGCCGGTCTCGCGGGCCGCGCCCTCCACCGCGTCGAGGATCACCTCCAGGGCCGGGATCAGCCCGCCCAGCATGGGCGCGTACGACGTCGGGTCGACCTGGATCTCCAGCCAGCCGGAACCGTCCCGCACATCCTCCTGGGCCGCCTCGCGCACCAGCCGCCGGATGTCCTCCGGCTCCCGCAGACAGGACCGTGCGATGTCGTACAAACGCTGGAAGCGGAACCAGCCGCGCTCGTCCGTCGCGCGGAGCTTCGGCGGTTCGCCGCTCGTCAGGGCCTCAGGGAGGTGCACGCCGTACTTGTCGGCGAGTTCGAGCAGGGTGCTGGGGCGCATCGAGCCGGTGAAGTGCAGATGCAGATGGGCCTTGGGCAGCAGGTTGATATCGCGGACTCGCTCCATTGCAGGATCTTGCCGCACGTGTCGCCCGTCCGGCAGCCCCTTTCCCCGATCGGGTCCTTGCCCGAACGAAGAAACGGGCCCCCGGCCAACAGCCGGGAGCCCGTCCCACGAGCGAAAGCGGAACGTCAGTCCCGGGCCTCCGCGAGCAGCTTCTGCATCCGCGAGACACCCTCGACCAGGTCCTCGTCACCCAGCGCGTAGGACAGCCGCAGATAGCCCGGCGTACCGAACGCCTCGCCCGGTACGACCGCGACCTCGGCCTCGTCCAGGATCAGCGCCGCGAGCTCCACGGAGGTCTCCGGGCGCTTGCCACGGATCTCCTTGCCCAGCAGCCCCTTCACCGACGGGTACACGTAGAAGGCGCCCTCCGGCTCCGGGCAGAGCACGCCGTCGATCTCGTTGAGCATCCGCACGATCGTCTGGCGGCGGCGGTCGAAGGCCTCACCCATCTCGGCGACCGCGTCCAGGCTGCCGGAGACCGCGGCGAGCGCGGCGACCTGCGCCACGTTGGACACGTTGGAGGTGGCGTGGGACTGGAGGTTGGTCGCGGCCTTCACGACGTCCTTCGGTCCGACGATCCAGCCCACCCGCCAGCCGGTCATCGCGTACGTCTTCGCGACACCGTTGACGACGATGCACCGGTCGCGCAGCTCGGGCACGAGCGCCGGGATCGAGGTGAACTTCGCGTCGCCGTAGACGAGGTGCTCGTAGATCTCGTCCGTCAGCACCCACAGACCGTGCTCCAGCGCCCAGCGGCCGATCGCCTCGGTGTCCGCCTCGCTGTAGACCGCGCCGGTCGGGTTGGACGGGGAGACGAAGAGGACCACCTTGGTCCGCTCGGTGCGCGCCGCCTCCAGCTGCTCGACCGAGACCCGGTAGCCGGTGGTCTCGTCGGCCACGACCTCCACCGGGACACCGCCGGCCAGGCGGATCGACTCGGGGTACGTCGTCCAGTACGGCGCCGGGACGATGACCTCGTCGCCCGGGTCCAGGATCGCTGCGAAGGCCTCGTAGATCGCCTGCTTGCCGCCGTTGGTCACCAGCACCTGGGCCGGGTCGACCTCGTAGCCGGAGTCGCGGAGCGTCTTGTCGGCGATGGCCTTCTTCAGCTCGGGCAGGCCGCCGGCCGGCGTGTAGCGGTGGTACTTGGGGTTCTTGCAGGCCTCGATCGCGGCCTCGACGATGTAGTCCGGGGTCGGGAAGTCCGGCTCGCCCGCGCCGAAACCGATCACCGGACGGCCGGCGGCCTTGAGGGCCTTGGCCTTGGCGTCGACGGCGAGGGTCGCGGACTCGGAGATCGCGCCGATACGGGCGGAGACCCGGCGCTCGGTGGGAGGAGTTGCAGCGCTCATACGGCCATGGTCCCAGACCCCGGACCCCCCGGGCACAGCGGTTTCGAGGGTCGGACAGACAGCTGACAGGGCACGGACAGAATGCGGACAGGAACCGCCGCGAAGCTTTCTGTTCGACGCACGGGCTCTGACCACGTACACTCACTCGTCGTTGGCCCTCACCGACCACCTCTACTGATGCGGTAGGTTTGGGGGGAACCACAAAGGGTCGTAGCTCAATTGGTAGAGCACTGGTCTCCAAAACCAGCGGTTGGGGGTTCAAGTCCCTCCGGCCCTGCTACACACACCTTGTCCAGGATGTGTGCGCATGTACGTACTTCAATGCATCGCCGTGCGGCTCCACCGGGCGCGGCACGGCCACGACCCGGAATCAGGTGAGAGACGTGACGGACGCCGTGGGCTCCATCGACATGCCTGATGCCGAGGACGAGGCGCCCGAGTCTCGTAAGAAGACCCGGAAGGGCGGCAAGCGCGGGAAGAAGGGCCCTCTGGGTCGCCTCGCGCTGTTCTACCGTCAGATCGTCGCCGAGCTGCGCAAGGTCGTCTGGCCCACTCGCAGCCAGCTGACGACGTACACCACAGTGGTGATTGTCTTCGTTGTCATCATGATCGGCCTGGTGACCGTGATTGACTATGGCTTCCAGGAAGCAGTCAAGTACGTCTTCGGCTGATCCAGCGGAGGGCGCCTCATCGGCGCCCCTTTCGCATGTTCCACCCCATCTGTATCCAGGAAGAAGCAGCCACCGTGTCTGACCCGAACCTGAACGACGCCGTTGAGCCGAGCGACAGCCTCGAGTCCCCCGAGGACGCGCTCGACATCGTCGAGGCGGCCGATGAGGACCAGGCGGAAGCTGCTGACGCCGCTGCGGGCGAGCCGGCCGAGGAGGCCGCGACTCACGTAGAGGTCGAGGACGAGGACGCGGACGAGGCCGTCACCGAGGCCGGCGAGGACGAGGAAGCCGTCGAGGCGGCCGACGAGGAGCTCGCCGCGGAGGACGAGGACGACGACGAGGTCGAGGCAGAGCCCGAGGCCCCCGCCGACCCGATCGCCGCGCTCCGTGACGAGCTGCGTGGTCTGCCCGGTGAGTGGTACGTGATCCACACCTACGCGGGCTACGAGAAGCGCGTGAAGGCCAACCTGGAGCAGCGCGCCGTCTCGCTGAACGTCGAGGACTTCATCTACCAGGCCGAGGTGCCCGAGGAGGAGATCGTCCAGATCAAGAACGGCGAGCGCAAGAACGTCCGGCAGAACAAGCTGCCCGGCTACGTGCTCGTCCGGATGGATCTGACGAACGAGTCCTGGGGCGTCGTCCGCAACACCCCCGGCGTCACCGGCTTCGTCGGCAACGCCTACGACCCGTACCCGCTGACCCTGGACGAGATCGTCAAGATGCTCGCCCCGGAGGCCGAGGAGAAGGCCGCCCGCGAGGCCGCCGAGGCCGAGGGCAAGCCGGCTCCGGCCCGCAAGGTCGAGGTCCAGGTGCTGGACTTCGAGGTCGGCGACTCGGTCACCGTCACGGACGGCCCGTTCGCCACCCTGCAGGCCACGATCAACGAGATCAACGCCGACTCGAAGAAGGTCAAGGGCCTCGTCGAGATCTTCGGTCGCGAGACCCCGGTCGAGCTGAGCTTCGACCAGATCCAGAAGAACTAGCTCGTACAGAAGCTTCCGATCAGGTCAGAACGGCCCTCGTGGCCGTTCTGACCTGCTCGGTTTTTGGCCGCGCAGCCATACCCGTTATCGTTGTGCGGTATGCCTCCATCCGGATGATCGGGTGGAAGGCGGATAACTCTCACTAGGACCCGGAGAGAGCAATGCCTCCCAAGAAGAAGAAGGTCACGGGGCTGATCAAGCTCCAGATCCAGGCCGGTGCGGCCAACCCGGCTCCGCCGGTCGGTCCCGCGCTGGGTCAGCACGGCGTCAACATCATGGAGTTCTGCAAGGCCTACAACGCCGCGACCGAGTCGCAGCGCGGAATGGTCGTGCCGGTGGAGATCACGGTCTACGAGGACCGTTCCTTCACCTTCGTCACCAAGACTCCGCCGGCCGCCAAGCTGATCCTCAAGGCCGCGGGTGTGGACAAGGGCTCCGGCGAGCCGCACAAGACCAAGGTCGCCAAGCTGACGCGCGACCAGGTCCGTGACATCGCCACCACCAAGATGCCCGACCTGAACGCCAACGACCTGGACGCCGCCGAGAAGATCATCGCCGGCACCGCCCGTTCCATGGGCATCACGGTCGAGGGCTGATCAGCTCCCGCGAGACCACAGTGGCAGGGCCAGCGCCGGCCCGGACCACGACTCCGTACCTGAACCAACAGGAGAAGAAGTGAAGCGCAGCAAGGCTCTCCGCAACGCGGACGACAAGATCGACCGGGAGCGCAACTACGCCCCGCTCGAGGCCGTCCGTCTTGCGAAGGACACCGCCAGCACGAAGTTCGACGGCACCGTCGAGGTCGCCTTCCGCCTGGGTGTTGACCCGCGCAAGGCCGACCAGATGGTCCGTGGCACCGTGAACCTTCCGCACGGCACCGGTAAGACCGCCCGGGTCCTGGTCTTCGCGACCGGTGACCGTGCTGCGGCCGCGGAAGCCGCGGGCGCCGACATCGTCGGCTCCGACGAACTGATCGACGAGGTCTCGAAGGGCCGTCTGGACTTCGACGCCGTCGTCGCCACCCCGGACCTCATGGGCAAGGTCGGCCGCCTCGGCCGTGTGCTCGGTCCCCGTGGTCTGATGCCGAACCCCAAGACCGGCACCGTGACCATGGACGTCGCCAAGGCTGTCAACGACATCAAGGGCGGCAAGATCGAGTTCCGCGTCGACAAGCACTCGAACCTGCACTTCATCATCGGCAAGGTCTCCTTCGACGAGACCAAGCTGGTGGAGAACTACGCCGCGGCGCTGGACGAGATCCTCCGTCTGAAGCCGTCCGCCGCGAAGGGCCGCTACATCAAGAAGGCGACCCTGACCACCACCATGGGCCCCGGCATCCCGCTGGACTCCAACCGCACCCGCAACCTCCTCGTCGAGGAGGACCCGGCAGCTGTCTGACCGGGTCGAGCCCGACGGGCTCGTGTGCTGTGAGACCGGCCCCCGCACCTCTTCCGAGGCGCGGGGGCCGGTTTTTTGCAACGCCGGTGTCGGACCGGTGAGTTACCGTTCAGTTGGTCCCAATGGGCCGAAACAGCAGCGAATGATCTAGGGGTGGGGATTCATGGGCATGTCCGCATGGAAGCGCGCGGGCGTCTCTCTGACGGCCGTGGCGGTCGTCGCGGGTGTCGCGGGCTGTCAGGACGGCGACGAGAGCGGGAGCGGCAAGAAGAAGGCCGCCGAGGCGCCGAAGTCGCAGGTCCAGACGCAGGGCGAGATCACCGAGGTCATCCAGGCCGCCTACCGCAAGACGTCCGAGGCCAAGTCCGCCAAGGTCCGTATGACCATGTCGATGCCGGTCGGGGCGGGCGGCGGCGGCGAGGGCACGGTCGAGCTGACCGGCGTCCAGGGGTGGGACCCCGCGGTGATGGACGTCACCATGAAGGGCTCGGCCCTCTCGGCCGGTGACCCCGACGCCCCGTCCCAGGTGCGCATGGTCCTGGTGGACAACGCCATGTACATGGACATGGGCGCGAAGCAGGCCGCCGAGATGGACGGCAAGCGCTGGATGAAGCTGGACTTCCAGGCCGCGGCCGAGATCGCCGGCAGCGAGGCCATGAAGAAGCAGATGACCGGCAGCCTGGAGAACATGAACCAGGACCCGGCCCAGCAGCTCGCCCTGCTGCTGGACTCGCCGAACCTGAAGCACATCGGCCCGGAGAAGGTCGACGGCGCCCCGGCGCAGCACTACAAGGGCACGCTGACCTTCGAGGAGATGGTCGACGCCAACAAGTCCCTCGAGGTGCTCTCCGAGAAGGAGCGCAAGGAGCTGGTCGCCAACGTCAAGAAGGCCGGCGTCAAGGGCTACGACACCGAGCTCTGGGTCAACGAGGACAACTTCCCGGTCAAGATGGTCATCGGCATCAAGACCCCCCAGGGCACGGTCGACATGACGGCCCACTACTCCGACTACGGAGCCAAGGCCACCGTCCAGGCGCCGCCGGCGAAGGACACCTTCGACCTCTTCACGATGCTGAAGGAGCTGGAGAGCGCCGGGGCGGACGGCGGGACCGGCCCCGGGTCCGGCTCCTGACCACCCGCTTGGACCGATTTGCTTGACGCCGATCCGTTCGCGTACTCTTCCACGGAAGCCAAAGACCGCTGGTCGTTGCCGTGCCTGTCATGGGTGCGGCGGCCGAAGGATCCGCTAACTGCGGACGACCCGCGCAGGTGACTGTGGATGAGCTCCCGGACGTCGCTCTTCGATGAGTGCGGCCGGTCGAGCCACGCCCCGTGCGCCTGCGCCGGGGCGTTTCGTTTTGTTCAGCCCCTTCCGAGCGGTCCTCATCACCCGGAAGGAGGCCGACGCTCTATGGCAAGGCCCGACAAGGCTGCCGCGGTAGCCGAGCTCGCGGACCAGTTCCGCAGCTCGAACGCCGCCGTGCTGACCGAGTACCGGGGTCTCACCGTGGCGCAGCTCAAGACGCTGCGTCGTTCGCTCGGTGAGAACGCCCAGTACGCCGTGGTGAAGAACACGCTGACCAAGATTGCGGCCAACGAGGCCGGGATCACCTCGCTCGACGACCAGTTCTCTGGTCCGACGGCTGTCGCCTTCATCACCGGTGACCCGGTGGAGTCGGCGAAGGGTCTTCGTGACTTCGCCAAGGACAACCCGAATCTCATCATCAAGGCGGGTGTCCTTGACGGCAAGGCGCTGTCCGCCGATGAGATCAAGAAGCTTGCGGACCTCGAGTCCCGCGAGGTTCTGCTCGCCAAGCTGGCGGGCGCCTTCAAGGGCAAGCAGTCCCAGGCTGCTCAGCTCTTCCAGGCGCTCCCGTCGAAGCTCGTCCGCACCGTGGACGCGCTTCGTGCCAAGCAGGCCGAGCAGGGCGGTGCCGAGTAATTCGGCTCGCGCATTGATCCGCGCCGCCTAGCGCGCGGGTCGCAGCGGGCCAACGTACGCCCGCCTCACATGTACATCGGCACCAGCCGAATTAGTGGAAGGACCGCCACCATGGCGAAGCTCAGCCAGGACGACCTGCTCGCGCAGTTCGAAGAGATGACCCTCATCGAGCTCTCCGAGTTCGTGAAGGCCTTCGAGGAGAAGTTCGACGTCACCGCCGCCGCCGCGGTCGCCGTTGCCGGCCCCGCCGGCCCGGGCGTCGCTGCCGAGGCCGTCGAGGAGCAGGACGAGTTCGACGTCATCCTCACCGGCGCCGGCGAGAAGAAGATCCAGGTCATCAAGGTCGTGCGTGAGCTGACCTCCCTGGGCCTGAAGGAGGCCAAGGACCTCGTCGACGGCACCCCGAAGCCGGTCCTCGAGAAGGTCGCCAAGGAGGCCGCGGAGAAGGCTGCCGAGTCCCTCAAGGCCGCCGGCGCCTCCGTCGAGGTCAAGTAAGTACCTGCACGCGCCCACGGGCGCGTGGTGCGTGAGCGGGAGCCTTCCGGCCCCCGCGGTGTAACGCGCACACACTGAAGGGCGATCACCCATCCGGGTGGTCGCCTTTCGGCGTTCCGTGTACACCCGTGCGGTCGTCTTGCACTGTCCGCTGCGGAGAGTAAGGTGATCTTCGCCGTGCGCCAGGTGACGATCTCCACGGAGTGGGGGGCCTTGACGAACCGCACGCAGCGCGCAATTCTCAGGACGCGTCGTCACAACGGTCCAAGTTCGAGGCATGGATCGACGACCGAACGGGCAGTATCGGTGTGCGCCTCCCCGGCGCACGGCATACCGCGGAGTTGAGAACAACGAGGGTCTCGGTAAACCCGCCCTGGACATCAGTGGGCCAAGTGGCTACACTGACCCTTTGCGCTGCCTGTTAGCTGCCCCCTGCCCGTCACCAGGGGCATCCCCTCGCATGAGCACCGTTGACCGAATAGCCCTGACCTGGCCTTTTACGTCGGATCGGGAACGTCTGTCTCTGTGCCCGGCTTGGGACCGGTACGCGCGTAGTGAGTCCGAGCCCTCGGAAGGACCCCCTCTTGGCCGCCTCGCGCAACGCCTCGACCGCGAATACGAACAACGGCGCAAGCACCGCCCCGCTGCGCATCTCCTTTGCAAAGATCAAGGAGCCCCTCGAGGTTCCGAACCTCCTCGCGCTGCAGACCGAGAGCTTTGACTGGCTGCTCGGCAATGCCGCGTGGAAGGCTCGTGTCGAGGTGGCTCTGGAGTCCGGACAGGACGTCCCCACCAAGTCCGGTCTGGAGGAGATCTTCGAGGAGATCTCTCCGATCGAGGACTTCTCCGGGTCGATGTCGCTGACCTTCCGCGACCACCGCTTCGAGCCTCCGAAGAACTCGATCGACGAGTGCAAGGAGCGCGACTTCACGTACGCCGCCCCGCTCTTCGTCACGGCCGAGTTCACCAACAACGAGACCGGCGAGATCAAGTCCCAGACGGTCTTCATGGGCGACTTCCCGCTCATGACCAACAAGGGCACCTTCGTCATCAACGGCACCGAGCGTGTCGTCGTGTCGCAGCTGGTCCGCTCGCCGGGTGTCTACTTCGACTCCTCCATCGACAAGACGTCCGACAAGGACATCTTCTCCGCCAAGATCATCCCGTCCAGGGGTGCCTGGCTGGAGATGGAGATCGACAAGCGCGACATGGTCGGTGTCCGCATCGACCGCAAGCGCAAGCAGTCCGTCACCGTCCTCCTGAAGGCTCTCGGCTGGACCACCGAGCAGATCCTCGAGGAGTTCGGCGAGTACGAGTCGATGCGCGCCACCCTGGAGAAGGACCACACCCAGGGCCAGGACGACGCGCTGCTCGACATCTACCGCAAGCTGCGCCCGGGTGAGCCCCCGACGCGCGAGGCCGCGCAGACCCTTCTTGAGAACCTGTACTTCAACCCCAAGCGATACGACCTCGCCAAGGTCGGCCGCTACAAGGTCAACAAGAAGCTCGGCGCGGACGAGCCGCTGGACGCCGGCGTGCTCACCACCGACGACGTCATCGCGACCATCAAGTACCTGGTCAAGCTGCACGCCGGTGAGGTCGAGACGGTCGGTGAGAACGGCACGCAGATCGTCGTCGAGACCGACGACATCGACCACTTCGGCAACCGTCGTCTGCGTAACGTCGGCGAGCTCATCCAGAACCAGGTCCGTACGGGTCTCGCCCGTATGGAGCGGGTCGTGCGCGAGCGCATGACCACCCAGGACGTCGAGGCGATCACGCCGCAGACCCTGATCAACATCCGGCCGGTCGTCGCCTCCATCAAGGAGTTCTTCGGCACCAGCCAGCTGTCCCAGTTCATGGACCAGAACAACCCGCTCTCGGGCCTGACCCACAAGCGCCGTCTGTCGGCGCTGGGCCCCGGCGGTCTGTCCCGTGAGCGGGCGGGCTTCGAGGTCCGAGACGTGCACCCGTCCCACTACGGACGCATGTGCCCGATCGAGACCCCCGAAGGCCCGAACATCGGTCTGATCGGTTCGCTCGCCTCGTACGGCCGCGTCAACGCGTTCGGCTTCGTCGAGACGCCGTACCGCAAGGTCGTCGACGGCCAGGTCACCGACGAGGTGGACTACCTGACCGCCGACGAGGAGGACCGCTACGTCATCGCGCAGGCCAACGCCGCGCTGGGCGAGGACCTGCGCTTCTCGGAGTCCCGCGTGCTCGTCCGCCGTCGTGGCGGCGAGGTCGACTACGTGCCGCCGTCGGACGTGGACTACATGGACGTCTCGCCGCGCCAGATGGTGTCGGTCGCGACGGCCATGATCCCGTTCCTCGAGCACGACGACGCCAACCGTGCCCTCATGGGCGCGAACATGATGCGCCAGGCCGTTCCGCTCATCAAGGCGGAGGCCCCGCTCGTCGGCACCGGCATGGAGTACCGCTGTGCCACCGACGCCGGCGACGTCATCAAGGCGGAGAAGGACGGTGTGATCCAGGAGGTCTCGGCCGACTACGTCACCGTCACCAACGACGACGGCACGTACACCACGTACCGCATCGCCAAGTTCTCCCGCTCCAACCAGGGCACCTCGGTCAACCAGAAGGTCGTCGTCGCCGAGGGCGACCGCGTCATCGAGGGCCAGGTCCTCGCCGACGGCCCCGCCACCGAGAACGGTGAGATGGCGCTCGGCAAGAACCTGCTCGTGGCGTTCATGCCGTGGGAGGGTCACAACTACGAGGACGCGATCATCCTGTCGCAGCGCCTCGTGCAGGACGACGTCCTCTCCTCGATCCACATCGAGGAGCACGAGGTCGACGCCCGTGACACCAAGCTCGGCCCCGAGGAGATCACCCGGGACATCCCGAACGTCTCCGAGGAGGTCCTCGCCGACCTCGACGAGCGCGGCATCATCCGTATCGGTGCCGAGGTCGTCGCCGGCGACATCCTGGTCGGCAAGGTCACCCCGAAGGGCGAGACCGAGCTGACCCCGGAGGAGCGCCTGCTCCGTGCGATCTTCGGCGAGAAGGCCCGTGAGGTCCGTGACACCTCGCTGAAGGTGCCGCACGGCGAGACCGGCAAGGTCATCGGCGTCCGCGTCTTCGACCGCGAGGAGGGCGACGAGCTTCCCCCCGGTGTGAACCAGCTGGTGCGCGTGTACGTCGCGCAGAAGCGCAAGATCACCGACGGTGACAAGCTCGCCGGCCGTCACGGCAACAAGGGCGTCATCTCCAAGATCCTGCCGATCGAGGACATGCCGTTCCTGGAGGACGGCACCCCGGTCGACATCATCCTCAACCCGCTGGGTGTCCCGTCCCGAATGAACCCGGGACAGGTCCTGGAGATCCACCTCGGCTGGCTCGCCAGCCGCGGCTGGGACGTCTCCGGCCTCGCGGACGAGTGGGCGCAGCGCCTGCAGGCCATCGGCGCCGACCAGGTCGCGCCGGGCACCAACGTCGCGACCCCGGTCTTCGACGGTGCGCGCGAGGACGAGCTGGCCGGTCTGCTGCAGCACACCATCCCGAACCGGGACGGCGAGCGCATGGTGCTCCCGACCGGTAAGGCCCGGCTGTTCGACGGCCGCTCCGGTGAGCCGTTCCCGGACCCGATCTCGGTCGGGTACATGTACATCCTCAAGCTCCACCACCTGGTCGACGACAAGCTGCACGCCCGGTCGACCGGTCCGTACTCGATGATCACCCAGCAGCCGCTGGGTGGTAAGGCTCAGTTCGGTGGCCAGCGCTTCGGAGAGATGGAGGTGTGGGCGCTTGAGGCGTATGGCGCCGCGTACGCCCTCCAGGAGCTGCTGACCATCAAGTCCGACGACGTCACCGGTCGCGTG
The DNA here is from genome assembly GCF_036181745.1 of Streptomyces sp. NBC_00259. Taxonomy (NCBI): domain Bacteria; kingdom Bacillati; phylum Actinomycetota; class Actinomycetes; order Kitasatosporales; family Streptomycetaceae; genus Streptomyces; species Streptomyces sp. NBC_00259. The sequence goes on from NZ_CP108080.1 coordinate 4,642,763, forward strand.
AAGGTCTACGAGGCCATCGTCAAGGGCGAGAACATCCCCGAGCCCGGCATCCCCGAGTCCTTCAAGGTGCTCATCAAGGAGATGCAGTCCCTGTGCCTCAACGTGGAGGTGCTGTCCTCGGACGGCATGTCCATCGAGATGCGCGACACCGACGAGGACGTCTTCCGCGCCGCGGAGGAGCTCGGTATCGACCTGTCCCGGCGCGAGCCGAGCAGCGTCGAAGAGGTCTGACGGGCCTGGCCGGGGCTCCCACCAAGAGCCCCGGCCGTCCCCGGACCCGTTCAGACCATTGAGACACGACCCTGAGAGGGATTGACGCATAGTGCTCGACGTCAACTTCTTCGACGAGCTCCGGATCGGCCTGGCCACCGCTGACGACATTCGTCAGTGGTCTCACGGCGAGGTCAAGAAGCCCGAGACCATCAACTACCGCACGCTCAAGCCCGAAAAGGACGGACTCTTCTGCGAGAAGATCTTCGGTCCGACCCGGGACTGGGAGTGCTACTGCGGCAAGTACAAGCGTGTCCGCTTCAAGGGCATCATCTGTGAGCGGTGTGGCGTCGAGGTCACCCGCGCCAAGGTGCGCCGTGAGCGGATGGGCCACATCGAGCTGGCCGCTCCCGTCACCCACATCTGGTACTTCAAGGGCGTTCCGTCGCGGCTGGGCTACCTGCTCGACCTCGCCCCGAAGGACCTCGAGAAGGTCATCTACTTCGCGGCGTACATGATCACGTACGTCGACGACGAGCGCCGCACCCGCGACCTGCCCTCGCTGGAGGCCCATGTCTCCGTCGAGCGCCAGCAGATCGAGAACCGCCGCGACGCCGACCTGGAGGCCCGCGCCAAGAAGCTCGAGGCCGACCTGGCCGAGCTGGAGGCCGAGGGCGCCAAGGCCGACGTGCGCCGCAAGGTGCGCGAGGGTGCCGAGCGTGAGATGAAGCAGCTGCGCGACCGTGCGCAGCGCGAGATCGACCGTCTCGACGAGGTGTGGAACCGCTTCAAGAACCTCAAGGTCCAGGACCTGGAGGGCGACGAGCTGCTCTACCGCGAGCTGCGTGACCGCTTCGGCACGTACTTCGACGGATCGATGGGTGCCGCGGCGCTGCAGAAGCGCCTGGAGTCCTTCGACCTGGAGGAGGAGGCCGAGCGTCTCCGCGAGATCATCCGTACCGGCAAGGGCCAGAAGAAGACCCGTGCGCTCAAGCGCCTCAAGGTCGTCTCCGCCTTCCTGCAGACCAGCAACAGCCCCAAGGGCATGGTGCTGGACTGCGTCCCGGTGATCCCGCCGGACCTTCGTCCGATGGTGCAGCTGGACGGTGGCCGCTTCGCGACCTCCGACCTGAACGACCTGTACCGCCGCGTCATCAACCGCAACAACCGCCTGAAGCGGCTTCTCGACCTCGGTGCGCCCGAGATCATCGTGAACAACGAGAAGCGCATGCTCCAGGAGGCCGTCGACGCGCTGTTCGACAACGGCCGCCGCGGTCGTCCGGTCACCGGTCCCGGTAACCGCCCGCTGAAGTCCCTCAGCGACATGCTGAAGGGCAAGCAGGGTCGCTTCCGTCAGAACCTGCTCGGTAAGCGAGTCGACTACTCGGCGCGTTCCGTCATCGTCGTCGGCCCGCAGCTGAAGCTGCACCAGTGCGGTCTGCCCAAGGCCATGGCGCTGGAGCTCTTCAAGCCGTTCGTGATGAAGCGTCTGGTCGACCTGAACCACGCGCAGAACATCAAGAGCGCGAAGCGCATGGTCGAGCGTGGCCGCACCGTCGTGTACGACGTCCTCGAAGAGGTCATCGCCGAGCACCCGGTGCTGCTGAACCGTGCGCCCACGCTGCACCGCCTCGGCATCCAGGCCTTCGAGCCGCAGCTGGTCGAGGGCAAGGCCATCCAGATCCACCCGCTCGTCTGCACCGCGTTCAACGCGGACTTCGACGGTGACCAGATGGCCGTGCACCTGCCGCTGTCCGCGGAGGCGCAGGCCGAGGCCCGCATCCTGATGCTGTCCTCGAACAACATCCTCAAGCCGGCCGACGGCCGGCCGGTGACCATGCCGACCCAGGACATGGTGCTGGGCCTCTTCTTCCTCACCACGGACGAGGAGGAGCGCGAGGTGCGCGGCGAGGGCCGTGCGTTCAACTCCACCGCCGAGGCGATCATGGCGTTCGACGCCCGGGAGCTCTCGCTCCAGGCGAAGATCGACATCCGCTTCCCGATCGGCACCGTCCCGCCGCGTGGCTGGACCCCGCCGGTCGCGGAGGAGGGCGAGCCGGAGTGGCAGCAGGGTGACTCGTTCCGTCTGCGGACGACCCTGGGCCGTGCGCTCTTCAACGAGCTGCTGCCCGAGGACTACCCGTTCGTCGACTACTCGGTGGGCAAGAAGCAGCTCTCCGAGATCGTCAACGACCTCGCCGAGCGCTACCCGAAGGTCATCGTGGCGGCGACGCTCGACAACCTGAAGGCGTCCGGCTTCTACTGGGCGACCCGTTCCGGTGTCACCGTGGCCATCTCCGACGTCGTCGTTCCCGAGGCGAAGAAGGCGATCGTCGCGGGTTACGAGGCGCAGGACGAGAAGGTCCAGAAGCAGTACGAGCGCGGTCTGATCACCAAGGACGAGCGCACGCAGGAGCTCATCGCGATCTGGACCAAGGCGACCAACGAGGTTGCCGAGGCCATGAACGAGAACTTCCCGAAGACCAACCCGATCTTCATGATGGTCAACTCGGGTGCTCGTGGAAACATGATGCAGATGCGTCAGATCGCGGGTATGCGTGGTCTGGTGTCGAACGCCAAGAACGAGACGATCCCGCGTCCGATCAAGGCGTCCTTCCGCGAGGGTCTGTCCGTGCTGGAGTACTTCATCTCCACGCACGGTGCCCGTAAGGGTCTCGCCGACACCGCCCTGCGTACGGCCGACTCGGGTTACCTGACCCGTCGTCTGGTCGACGTCTCGCAGGACGTCATCATCCGCGAGGAGGACTGTGGCACCGACCGCGGTCTGAAGCTGCGGATCGCCGAGCGCGGCGCCGACGGTGTCCTGCGCAAGGCGGAGGACGTCGAGACGTCCGTGTACGCGCGGATGCTCGCCGAGGACGTCGTCGTGGACGGCAAGGTCATCGCGCCGGCCAACGTCGACCTCGGTGACGTGCTCATCGACGCGGTCGTGGGCGCGGGTGTCGAGGAGGTCAAGACCCGCTCGGTCCTGACCTGTGAGTCCGCGGTCGGTACGTGTGCGTACTGCTACGGCCGTTCGCTCGCCACCGGCAAGCTGGTCGACATCGGTGAGGCGGTCGGCATCATCGCCGCCCAGTCCATCGGTGAGCCCGGTACCCAGCTGACGATGCGTACCTTCCACACCGGTGGTGTGGCCGGTGACGACATCACCCAGGGTCTGCCGCGTGTCGTCGAGCTCTTCGAGGCCCGTACCCCGAAGGGTGTCGCCCCGATCTCCGAGGCCGCCGGCCGCGTGCGGATCGAGGAGACCGAGAAGACCAAGAAGATCATCGTCACCCCGGACGACGGCAGCGACGAGACGGCGTTCCCGATCTCGAAGCGCGCCAAGGTCCTGGTGCGTGAGGGCGACCACGTCGAGGTGGGCCAGAAGCTCACCTTCGGTGCGACCAACCCGCACGACGTGCTGCGCATCCTCGGCCAGCGGGCCGTTCAGGTCCACCTGGTCGGCGAGGTCCAGAAGGTCTACAACTCGCAGGGTGTGTCGATCCACGACAAGCACATCGAGATCATCATCCGGCAGATGCTGCGCCGTGTGACGATCATCGAGTCCGGCGACGCGGAGCTGCTGCCGGGCGAGCTCGTGGAGCGCTCGAAGTTCGAGACCGAGAACCGTCGTGTGGTCACCGAGGGCGGTCACCCCGCCTCCGGCCGTCCGCAGCTGATGGGTATCACCAAGGCCTCGCTCGCCACCGAGTCGTGGCTGTCGGCGGCGTCCTTCCAGGAGACGACCCGGGTTCTGACCGACGCGGCGATCAACGCCAAGTCGGACTCCCTGATCGGCCTCAAGGAGAACGTCATCATCGGTAAGCTCATCCCGGCCGGTACGGGTCTGTCCCGCTACCGCAACATCCGGGTGGAGCCGACCGAGGAGGCCAAGGCCGCGATGTACTCGGCCGTCGGCTACGACGACATCGACTACTCGCCGTTCGGCACGGGCTCCGGCCAGGCCGTTCCGCTGGAGGACTACGACTACGGTCCGTACAACCAGTAAGGCGAATGTCTGAAGAAGGGCGGTCACCCCGTGGGTGGCCGCCCTTCGGCATTTCCGGGAATTCCCCGGAAAGGTGAATTGTGTTCTTTGCCGACCTGGCTGAGCGAGGGCCTCGTAGCCGTCTCACCTGCTGCGTCTGCCGTACAAGGGCTGGTGGCCGCCTGCCGGGGCCCGGTTTCGTGTACGCACCAGCGACCCTTTGGTGGCCAGGGGAAGGGAATGCGCGAATTCGACCGGAGGGCCGTGCTTCGGCGTGCGGATAAAGGCTGCGCCGGCCCTTTGTGAATACCCGGGGAGAACGAGCCCGGCGGGCCCTGGGCCGCCCCGGCGCGGAGATCGCCGAGCGCGGCGGGGGCTCCGCGCCTACCATGCCCTTGTCAGGCCGAGTGGGTGGCGACGCCGGTCCTGCGGCAGTTGTTTTGACCGAAGTGGATGCGCTAGGTACGCTCAGACCTTGTGCCTGGGGTGTGCCTGGGCTCCTGTGCGTGTCCTCAGCCGCACAGCGAGCCGAGACCGGCCACCGTAATCTGCGCCTTTTCCGCCTTCGGCGGGAGTCTGCAGCATTCGACACACCCGACCGCGTGGGTCGGCGACGTTCCAGGTTAGCTTTACTACACGGCACACAGAAACCGGAGAAGTAGTGCCTACGATCCAGCAGCTGGTCCGGAAGGGCCGGCAGGACAAGGTCGAGAAGAACAAGACGCCCGCACTCGAGGGTTCCCCTCAGCGTCGCGGCGTCTGCACGCGTGTGTTCACGACCACCCCGAAGAAGCCGAACTCGGCCCTCCGTAAGGTCGCGCGTGTGCGTCTGACCTCGGGCATCGAGGTCACGGCCTACATTCCGGGTGAGGGACACAACCTGCAGGAGCACTCCATCGTGCTCGTGCGTGGTGGCCGTGTGAAGGACCTGCCGGGTGTTCGCTACAAGATCATCCGCGGTTCCCTTGACACCCAGGGTGTCAAGAACCGCAAGCAGGCCCGCAGCCGCTACGGCGCCAAGAAGGAGAAGTAAGAATGCCTCGTAAGGGCCCCGCCCCGAAGCGCCCGGTCATCATCGACCCGGTTTACGGTTCTCCTCTGGTGACGTCGCTCATCAACAAGATCCTGCTCAACGGCAAGCGTTCCACCGCTGAGCGCATCGTCTACGGCGCCATGGAAGGCCTCCGCGAGAAGACCGGCGCTGACCCGGTCATCACGCTGAAGCGCGCTCTCGAGAACGTCAAGCCGTCTCTCGAGGTCAAGTCCCGCCGTGTCGGTGGCGCCACCTACCAGGTGCCGATCGAGGTCAAGCCCGGTCGCGCCTCCACCCTCGCGCTCCGCTGGGTCGTGGGTTACTCCCGCGCCCGTCGCGAGAAGACCATGACCGAGCGCCTCATGAACGAGCTGCTGGATGCCTCGAACGGCCTCGGCGCTTCGGTCAAGAAGCGTGAGGACACGCACAAGATGGCCGAGTCCAACAAGGCCTTCGCGCACTACCGCTGGTAGTCGCTACCCACATCGAGAACCGAGAGAAGACTGAGCCTTATGGCCACCACTTCGCTTGACCTGGCCAAGGTCCGCAACATCGGGATCATGGCCCACATCGACGCGGGCAAGACGACGACCACCGAGCGCATCCTGTTCTACACCGGTGTTTCGTACAAGATCGGTGAGGTCCACGACGGCGCTGCCACGATGGACTGGATGGAGCAGGAGCAGGAGCGCGGCATCACGATCACGTCCGCCGCGACGACCTGTCACTGGCCGCTCGAGGACGTCGACCACACCATCAACATCATCGACACCCCGGGTCACGTCGACTTCACCGTTGAGGTGGAGCGCTCCCTGCGTGTGCTCGACGGTGCCGTGACGGTGTTCGACGGCGTGGCCGGCGTCGAGCCGCAGTCCGAGACTGTGTGGCGTCAGGCGGACCGCTACGGCGTTCCGCGTATCTGCTTCGTCAACAAGCTCGACCGCACCGGTGCCGAGTTCCACCGCTGTGTGGACATGATCAGCGACCGCCTTGGCGCGCAGCCGATCGTCATGCAGCTCCCGATCGGTGCCGAGGCCGACTTCAAGGGCGTCATCGACCTGGTCACCATGAAGGCCCTGGTCTGGTCCGCCGAGGCGGCCAAGGGCGAGATGTACGACATCGTCGACATCCCGGCCACCCACACCGAGGCTGCCGAGGAGTACCGCGGCAAGCTCATCGAGGCCGTGGCCGAGAACGACGAAGAGATCATGGAGCTGTACCTGGAGGGCCAGGAGCCTTCCGTGGAGCAGCTGTACGCCGCGATCCGTCGTATCACCATCGCTTCCGGCAAGGGCAAGGGCACCACGGTCACCCCGGTGTTCTGTGGCACCGCGTTCAAGAACAAGGGCGTCCAGCCCCTGCTCGACGCGGTCGTGCGCTACCTCCCGTCGCCCGTCGACATCGAGGCCATCGAGGGCCACGACGTCAAGGACGCGGACCTGGTCGTGAAGCGCAGGCCGTCCGACGAGGAGCCGCTGTCGGCGCTGGCGTTCAAGATCATGAGCGACCCGCACCTCGGCAAGCTCACCTTCGTGCGCATCTACTCCGGCCGTCTGGAGTCCGGCACCGCTGTGCTGAACTCCGTGAAGGGCCGCAAGGAGCGCATCGGCAAGATCTACCGCATGCACGCGAACAAGCGTGAGGAGATCGAGTCGGTGGGCGCCGGTGACATCGTCGCCGTCATGGGCCTGAAGCAGACCACCACCGGTGAGACGCTCGCGGACGAGAAGAACCCGGTCATCCTGGAGTCCATGGACTTCCCGGCGCCGGTCATCGAGGTCGCGATCGAGCCCAAGTCCAAGGGTGACCAGGAGAAGCTGGGTGTCGCCATCCAGCGTCTCGCGGAGGAGGACCCCTCCTTCCAGGTGCACACCAACGAGGAGACCGGCCAGACCGTCATCGGCGGTATGGGCGAGCTTCACCTCGAGGTGCTCGTCGACCGTATGAAGCGTGAGTTCAAGGTCGAGGCCAACGTCGGCAAGCCGCAGGTCGCGTACCGCGAGACGATCCGTAAGGCCGTCGAGCGTCACGACTACACCCACAAGAAGCAGACCGGTGGTACCGGTCAGTTCGCCAAGGTGCAGATCGCGATCGAGCCGATCGAGGGCGGCGACGCCGCGTACGAGTTCGTGAACAAGGTCACCGGTGGCCGCATCCCGAAGGAATACATTCCTTCCGTGGACGCCGGCTGCCAAGAGGCGATGTCGTTCGGCATCCTCGCCGGCTACGAGATGACGGGCGTCCGCGTCATTCTTCTCGACGGTGGCTACCACGAGGTCGACTCCTCCGAGCTCGCGTTCAAGATCGCCGGATCGCAGGCCTTCAAGGAGGCCGCGCGCAAGGCGTCCCCCGTGCTCCTCGAGCCGATGATGGCCGTTGAGGTCACCACGCCCGAGGACTACATGGGCGACGTCATCGGTGACATCAACTCCCGCCGTGGCCAGATCCAGGCCATGGAGGAGCGTGCCGGTGCCCGTGTCGTCAAGGGCCTGGTGCCGCTGTCGGAGATGTTCGGCTACGTCGGCGACCTCCGCAGCAAGACCTCGGGTCGCGCAAGCTACTCGATGCAGTTCGACTCCTACGCCGAGGTTCCCCGGAACGTCGCCGAGGAGATCATCGCGAAGGCCAAGGGCGAGTAACTCACCCGAGTACACGCTTTAGGCTTGACGTCGTAACCGTCGGGGCGTTTCCCGCGAACCCGCGAGGTTCGCCCCGGCGGACGGCAATACCAGCAAAGATCACCTGGCGCCGATGAGTAAGGCGTACCAGAACCACTCCACAGGAGGACCCCAGTGGCGAAGGCGAAGTTCGAGCGGACTAAGCCGCACGTCAACATCGGCACCATCGGTCACATCGACCACGGTAAGACGACCCTCACGGCCGCCATTACCAAGGTGCTGCACGACGCGTACCCGGACCTGAACGAGGCCTCGGCCTTCGACCAGATCGACAAGGCTCCTGAGGAGCGCCAGCGCGGTATCACCATCTCCATCGCGCACGTCGAGTACCAGACCGAGTCGCGTCACTACGCCCACGTCGACTGCCCCGGTCACGCGGACTACATCAAGAACATGATCACCGGTGCCGCCCAGATGGACGGCGCCATCCTCGTGGTCGCCGCCACCGACGGCCCGATGCCGCAGACCAAGGAGCACGTGCTCCTGGCCCGCCAGGTCGGCGTTCCGTACATCGTCGTCGCCCTGAACAAGGCCGACATGGTGGACGACGAGGAGATCCTGGAGCTCGTCGAGCTCGAGGTGCGTGAGCTCCTCTCCGAGTACGAGTTCCCGGGCGACGACCTGCCGGTCGTCAAGGTCTCGGCGCTCAAGGCGCTCGAGGGCGACAAGGAGTGGGGCCAGTCGGTCCTGAACCTGATGGCCGCCGTCGACGAGGCGATCCCGCAGCCCGAGCGTGACGTCGACAAGCCGTTCCTGATGCCGATCGAGGACGTCTTCACGATCACCGGTCGTGGCACCGTCGTCACCGGCCGTATCGAGCGTGGTGTCCTGAAGGTCAACGAGACCGTCGACATCGTCGGTATCAAGCAGGAGAAGACCACCACCACGGTCACCGGCATCGAGATGTTCCGCAAGCTGCTCGACGAGGGCCAGGCCGGTGAGAACGTCGGTCTGCTCCTCCGTGGCATCAAGCGCGAGGACGTCGAGCGCGGCCAGGTCATCATCAAGCCCGGTTCGGTCACGCCGCACACCGAGTTCGAGGCCCAGGCCTACATCCTGTCGAAGGACGAGGGTGGCCGTCACACCCCGTTCTTCAACAACTACCGCCCGCAGTTCTACTTCCGTACCACGGACGTGACCGGTGTCGTGACCCTCCCCGAGGGCACCGAGATGGTCATGCCGGGCGACAACACCTCCATGACCGTCTCGCTGATTCAGCCGGTCGCCATGGAGGAGGGCCTGAAGTTCGCCATCCGTGAGGGTGGCCGGACCGTCGGCGCCGGCCAGGTCACCAAGATCACCAAGTAAGTTCCTTGGTCGTCTGACCTGGTAGCTCCGTAAAGAGCTGCAAGCGAGAGGCCCCGCACCGGAAGGTGCGGGGCCTCTTCGCGTGGCGGACGCGGCCGCGCGGGTGCCGACAGCGCCCGAAGGGCCGTCAGCCCGCCGTGCCGGCCTGCGGGCTCCAGATCCACGGGTGCGCGTCCGCGCCCATGCCGATCGCCGTGGCGCCGGAGCGGCCGATGAACAGGGCGGGGGAGTCCAGCGGCTCCGTTCCCTGGGCTCGCGTCACCACCCGTCCGTCGACGCGGAGTTGGACGCGCCCGCCGAGGTCCTTGCCGAGCAGCGCGGGCCCGTTCGGGGCCGCGGCCGCGCGGAGTGGGCCGTAGCCGTCGAAGCGTTCCTTGCGGGGGCGGGCCGGGGCGCCGCCCGCGCGGACGGCGATCACGCCCGCGGCCGTCGGCTTGCGGTAGTAGAGCTCGATGCCGCCGTCGTCGGTCGGGAGTGCGGCGAGCGGTCCACCGGGGGCGGGGAGCCCGCTGCCGGCGTCCGGCTTGAAGGCGACGTCCTCGCCGAGGACGTCCTGCGCCCAGTGGTGCACGGTGTCCCGTCCCGCCCCGAAGACATGGACCCGGCCCGCGCCGTCGACGACCGTCGTGAGACCGTCCTGGATCTCGTCGCCGCCGAGGTCCCGCCAGCGGTCCCAGCGGCCGTCCGTGTTCCGTACGCGCGTGCTGACTCCCTTGTCCGCGTTGCGTACGAAGAGATGGACCCGGCCGTCGGGCGCGGTCACCGCGACCGGTACGCCGATGCGGCGGCCCCGGTCGTCGTCGCGCTCCGGGTTGCCGAGCCCGTACCAGGCAAGGAAACCGCCTCCCGGCGCGCGCTGTTCCAGCAGCACCACCTCGCGGCGGTTCGGCCCGCCGTGGCCGCCGATCGCGGCGAACCGCAGCCCGAAGACCAGCTGCCGTCCGTCCTTGAGGGCCGCCGAGCCGAGCGCCGGGGCCAGCGGGCCGCCGCCCAGGTCCTGCGGGTCGCCCCACTCGCCGCCGCCCGGCTCGGTCTCCCGCCAGCGCACGGCACGCAGCCCCAGCACCCCGTACGCGGCGAGCCGCCCGTCGGGCTCGGTGGCGACGACGGGCCGGTCGCCCGGGTAGCGGTGGTGGGTGGAGCGGACCCAGCCCTTCTTGTTCGTCAGCGGACGGACGCCACCCACGTTGTAGTCACCGCAGCCCGAAGGGTTGCCGCACTCCCAGGACGGGTCCCCGCCGTACGGGACCAGGTGCGCGGCCTTCTCCTGCAGCACGCGGGCCGGGAGGTTCTTGGGCCAGTGACGGTTGTAGTAGCCACGGAACGCGGTCGCGACGAAACCGGGCACCCGCCCGCCGTCCTCGGTCGCCTCCGCCACCCAGCGCACCATCGCGGCCCAGCTGAACGAGGCGACGGCGGTGTGGTCGGCGTGGTCCGAGTAGCCGCGCTGCTCGCTGTCCTTCTTCCGGGTCGCCTCGTCGCTGTGCTGGATGTCCGGATCGGGGTCCAGGGTCTGGATCACGGTCGGCCGGTACCGCTCCATGAGCCCGACGAGGACGTCGACGAGTTCGTCGTAGTCGTACGGGACGGTCCTGCGCAGCGGGGAGTCCTTGGCGACGACGGTGTGCAGCCCGAGCGCCCGGTCCTGCCACAGGCTGGGTATCGCCATGTAGCGACGGGTCGTGTGCATCGGGAGGTTGAGGAAGATCAGCTCGACCCTGCGGTGGCCGTTGGTGAGCGTGTTGATCTCGGCCTGGTGGTCCCGGCGGAGGGTGGCGACGCCCTTCGTCCAGTCCGTGAACCGGTCCAGCCCGAGGAGCGTCGCGTAGGCCTGACGCAAGCCCTGGTGGCGGGCCGATGAGTAGGCGTCCTTGTCGGCGGGGACGTCCCAGTTCCCCGGTATGTGGTTCTTCCCGTCGTGCTCCCCGGCGGTGACGTACACACAGACGAGCGGTACGCCCGCGTCGAGCATCCGCTGGGTGTCCGGGTTCATGAAGTACAGGTCGTCGTCCGGGTGGGCGAGGATCTGCATCAGCTGCGCGCGGCGGGAGCTGGCTATCGGCATGCCGGGCGCAGGGTCGGCGGTGGGCGTGGTGCGCCGGGGCGGCGCCGGTACGGAGCAGGCGCCCAGGGCGGTGGCTCCGGCGGCCGCGGCGAGGGTGGCGACGACGGTGCGGCGGGGGACGGTGCGGCGGCGGGGTCTGTGGCGCGGCTGGTCGAGTCGGTCCGGTCGGCTAAGTCGGCTCAGTCGGCTCAGTTGGTTCGACCGCTCCGGTCCGTCCGGTCGGTTCGCTCGTTCCGGTCCGTCGCCGGACATGGGCATGCTGCGCGCAGCGCTGTCGTTCACGTGTGGTGCTCCGTCCGCTTCCCCCCGCAGCGGTCGGGCGTGGCCCCCGGCTGCGTACTGTGCTCTCCCCAGGTCGCGGACGGCGGGCCGGTCGCAGCCGCCTTCCGCGATCAGCTAGACGGATTATCGATGCACAGGGTTGCCCGCGATGTCGTGTGCCGTTGGCGACCCGGCGGGGGCGGATGGAGCGCCGAGGGTCGGTACGTCCCCGCACTCCGCCCAGGCGAGCGTGGTGCCCGGCAGCCCCCGCAGCCAGCGCTCGGCGATCTCCGCGAGCCGTGCCCGGTCCGGGGGAGTGGCCCCGAGGCCGATCGCGTAACGGGCCTGGCCCCGGCCGGACGTGAACGGGCGGGGCCAGGCATGGGCGTCCGGCGCGCCCGCGTCCTCCAGCGCGGTGAGCAGTGCCCGTACGCGACCACGGACACGGCCCTCGTCGGGCCCCTCGGGGACGGTGAGGACGGCCCAGGCGGCATGGCGCCGGTGCAGGGGCGGTGGGGAGAGGAGCTCGGACCAGGGGAGGGGAGGGGGGTCGGAGCCGGCTCCGGCGGCCGCGTCGAGGAGCTCCCAGGCGCGGAACAACTCCCGGGCCAGCAGGTCACGGCCGCCCGGGCCGACCTGTGCGGTGCAGGAGCGCACGGGTTCCGTGGGGGTCAGCAGCGAGGGCTCACCCCAGTCCGCCATGGACCAGGTGGCGAAGAACCGCCGCAGCAGCTCGGCTTCGGACAGGTCTGCTTCGGACTGGTCATCGCGGTACTGATCATCGCGATGCGCCTCGCCGACCGTACGGGCGGCCATCAGCGCCCAGGCCAGGCCCGGCAGGCCGCCGAACGGAGCCGCGTCCAGGCCGCGGGCCCTCGCCCATGCCTTGACCTGCCGGGCGAGACGGACGAACGCGTCCCGGCGGGGACCCGCCAGAGCGAGGACCGCGACAGCGTCGGTGACCGCGCTGAGTGCGATCGCCGCGGGTTCGCCCAGTTCGGCCCGGCGGGCCACCGCCTCGCCCGGGGCCATGGCGCCGGTCGGCACGAGGACGAGGTCGACGGCGAGCGTGCCGACGCGGAACCGCAGGCCCGGGACCCGGGCCCCGATCACCTCGCGTACGTCCCGGGCCTCGGGCAGGGCCGCCGTGATCCGGTCCCGTACCTCCGCCGGACCGGCCGTACCGGGCAGCGCGGCGACCAGGTCGAGGTCCGCGCCGGGCAGCGCACAGCCCATGCGCCGTGAGCCGACGACGTACACGACACCGTCGGCCAGCGCCTCGGCGACGCGCTGCGCGGTCCTGCGCGCGAGTTCCTCGCCGCGCGGGTCCTCGGCGGTTGCGGCCGGTGCGTCGGCGTTGCTCTTTCCCGGCTCCTGCGACTCCTCCGTCTCCTGCGGCTTCCGCGACTCCTCCGGCTCTTCGAGCGACCAGCGCACCTCGCCCGTGCCCAGGGCGACCCGCGCCCGTACCCGCATCGGTTCGTCGCCCCGCCGGGACAGCAGGACCAGGTCACCGACGCGTGCGGTCGTGCCGCCGAGCAGAGCCTCGCAGTGGGCGGTGAGTTCGTGAGGGTCGCGGGTCCTGCCCAGGGAGAGATGAGGGGTGAAGCCACCGCCGCGGCCCCCGCAACGAGGGAAGCGTTCCTCCAGTGCCTGGCGCAGCTCCGCCCAGGGCGCCGCGTCGGCGGCCGCGGGATCGAGCCAGACGGTGGCGTCGTCCCGGTGCCCGAAGCTGTGCACCCCTTCGAGCCGAGCCGTGAACGGCGCCACCCCGGCCACCGCCGCCGAGAGCAGCGGGGCCGCCCGCTCGAAGTCGCACTCCGGTACGAAGCCGAAGAGCACGTTGACATGCGGTGGCCAGCGGTGGATCTGCCGGTCGTGCTCGCGGCGGATGTGCTGGATGCGCGGCCACAGCTCCTGCGGCGGGAGCCAGGCGACGGCGGTCCGGGGCGTGGCGCGTACGGCGAGCACCTCGGCGGCCGGCTCACCCTCCGCGTCGGCGACGCTCAGCTCCGCCGCGACGCCGTAGTGGTCGGAGACGTACAGCCCGTCCGGTGCCGGGCTGTCGCCGAGCAGCGTCGCCGCGTCCACCCGCAGCCCCGCCGCCCGCAGCAGCACCCGGTCCAGCCGGGACGCCCGACCGCTGAGTGAGGACACCGCGGCCAGCGGATTGCGACCGGGGTCGAAGGTCGGGGTCCGGTCGCCGAGCCCGTGGACCTCGGTCCACGCGTCGCTCATCCCGAGCGTCGTCTCCGGTACGTCCCCGCCGTCGTTGAAGTCGCCCAGCAGCAGGACGTCGCCCTCGACGCTCGCCAGCCCCTCGGCGAGCACGACCAGCTCGGCGTCACGCCGCGCCGCCCCGTTCTCGGAGTGGTCGCTGCTCAGATGGGTCGCGGCGACCGTGACCAGGCCCCAGCCGGTCTCCACCACCACCGCCGTGACGGCTTTGTGCGGGCCGAGTACGTGCATGCCCGCCTCGCTCACCGGGAGCCGGCTGAGCAGCAGCAGGCCGCAGTCGCCGACGTCCGCCCCGGCCGGGTCGGTGCCGAGCGTGTAGGCCTCGCGGACCCACGGCGCGTCCAGCAGCATCGTGAGCAGTTCGGGCTCGACCTCCTGCAGCGCGACGACGTCGGCGTCGGCGTCGCGCAGCGCGGCCAGCAGCAGTGGCCTGCGCCGGGCGGTGTCGATGCGGTCGCTGTCGTACCTGTCCCACAGGGTGTTCCAGGTCAGTACACGCAGACCAGCGGCCGGATCGCGGCCCTGATCAGGCCCCGGAGCCCCGAGTGGACCGTCCGCCGCGGTCCAGCCGCGCGCCGCGTCCCAGGCGTACGGCGTGCGCCCCGTGAAGAACGGGGACGGCAGCCGCCGCGGGTCCCGTACCCGCCCGGCCTCCGTCGCGTCGATCCGGTCCACGCCCGCCGACCGGTCCCAGACCACCTCGCCGTCCGCCTCGAAGAAGATGACCCGGTGCCACGGGATCTCGCCCGCGGGGTCGAAGTCGTCCAGCGGCATCCGCTTGGGCGCGGCGGAACGCTGATGGATGCCCATCACGAAGCGAGCCGGGTCGAAGCGCGGATCCCAGCGGACCCGGTGGTAGATCTCCTCGCTCGTGCGCACCTACGCCTCCTCCTCGACGGTGCCGTCCGCGCCGATGTACCAGGTGCGGTGCGCCTGGCCGGGGTACGGGGGCACGTACCGGCGCAGCTGCCCGGTGAGCACGTCCGCCGGGACGGGGTGCGTCCGCCGTTCGTTGCGCCGCACCAGCTCGTCCTCGTCGACCAGCACCACCGCGTGCGTGGTCAGGGCGTCGCGGCGGCGGGCGACCGCGTGCACCAGGGAACGCTGGTGCGGGTTGAGGGATGTGGCGTCCCATACCACCGTCCCACCCGAGGCCAGTGCGGCGTCGAGCCGCTCCAGGCCGAGGCGGAGGACGTCTGCGTTGGCCCGCTGGTCCGTGCGTGCGCCGCGGGCCTCGCGCAGGTCGTCGAGGGACACGTACGTATCGACGCCGGGCAGCCCGCGGGCGAAGGTGCTCTTGCCGCTGCCGGACGGCCCGACCATGTGGATCAGCTTCGGGAAGCCGCCCGACCGCCAACGCCAGGTCGCGGCGACGGCCTCGTCGGCGGTCCGGATCCGCCCGTGGGCGTACGCCTCGCGCGCCTCGGCCCGGCACCGGTCGGCGGCGTCGGGGGCGAGCCCGTCGAACGTCTCCCGGAGCGAGCCGAGCGGTCCGGCCTCCTCGGCGTGCAGTGCGGACCAGTCCACCTGCTCTCGGGCCGCGGCGTCCGGCGCGAGAGCCGCGGCGACGGCGTGCAGCACGTCGAGGTCGACGGCGTACGACATGCGCAGGAGACCTGCTCTGCGGTCCTCGTCGGGATACGGGCGGTGCAGCGCGGCGTGCAGGCCGACCAGGTCCGCGACGCGACGTGCGAGAGGCAGGCCGAGCGGGTGGGCGAGCCGCCCGGCGAGCGTGGAGCGGTGGCCTGTGTGCAGCAGCCCGGCCAGGACACCGGCGAGCCGCGCGTCCCCGGTCCGTTCGAGCCGTCCGGCCACATCGGCGGCGGCCGCGGCGTCGCCCTCGGGCACCCCGACCGCGTCCAGCAGCCCGGCCGCGTCCGGCGCGGCCCCCGACCGCACCGCCCAGAGCGCGGCGGCGGGCCCCAGCCCGTTCTCCACGACGGCGGAATGCATCCAGTGCGTGTCGGTCACCACGTGCCCGGACCGCACCCACTTCGCGACGCGCTGCCCGAACTCGCCTGCCGGGAAGCCGTCGACGGTGCGTACGACGTATCCCTCCCGGCGCTCGGTGTCCAGCTTGAGCGCGCGCAGGGCCCGCTCGTCGAACACCCCGCGCCACAGCACGGCCGGCACGGGTATGCCGAGCCGCCGCAGGAACTCCACGCTCCGGTCCCAGTGCAGACACCGGCCGTCGCCGTCCCAGACCGAGAAGCCGTAGAACCAGCTCTCCAGGTCGTCGTACGCGAGCGAATGCCGCGCGTACATGCTCTCCCCGCACACCCGCCACCCGGCCGGAATGCCCTGCCCGATCCGCCCCTGGAGCCCCTTCACCCAGGCCCGCGACGGATGATGCGCCGAGTCCAGCGACCGCGCGTGCAGCCCGTCGGCGTACAGCGTCGTGTTCTCCCCGTCGAGCTTCTCGGTGACGACGACCTCCCGGCCACGCAGGCCGGACAGATCGGTGACCCGCAGGTCGTCGGCGGTCGCTCCGGGGGACCAGGGCAGATGCCGGGTCCTCGGATAGTGCGTACGCATGGTGCTTCGTCCCCCGTGACGATGACGTGCCGTGATCACTGTAGGAGCGCGGGGGAACGGTGATCGAACGATTAAGGCGTGACTTGTATTCTCTTGCGATCTGTACGTGGAATGTCCACGACAGTGCTGGAGAACGCAGGGTGGGGACAAGTGGGGAAGAACGCACCGGAGGGGCGGCCCGGGGACGGGGCGTCGGTGTCGGACGAGGAGTGGGCGGAGTTCGTACGCCGGGCCGGGGAGGGCTCGGGTGCCGACGCGCCCAAGGAGCCGTCCGCCAGGGCGCGGATGGTGGCCGCGCGGCTGCGTGCGGAGGACGAGCGGCGGCGTAGGGAGGGGAAGCCGGCCGAGCCCGAGGGCTGGCGCACGGGGCCCGCGTGGCAGGAGAGGAACGGGAGCGCGAGGAAGCGCCGGCGCCTGGTGCCGGTGCTCGGCGTACTCGTCGCCGTGGGGCTCGCCGTGGTCGCTGTGCGGCCCGAGCTGGTGACCGGCGAGGCCGCCCGCGAAGACTCCGCACCGCTCGCCGCCGAGACCGCGCGGCCCACCGCCGCACCCTCGGCGGACCTGTTCCCGGACCGGCCGACGCTGAAGGAGCCGTTCCGGGGGTCGCCCGCGGTCGGCTGGGCGGCAGGGGCGGCCGGGATCGAGCTGCCTGAGGCCAAGGCGGTCGGTGGGATGAGCAAGGAACAGGTCGCGCACGCGCTGCGCAGCACCAAGGAGTTGCTGGTCGCCTCGAACCTCGATCCGGCCACCCTCCGCGGCGAGTGGCCCGGGGCCGCGCTGAAGCTGCTCGACCCGCTCCAGAAGGACGGGCACGGCGCGCTCGAGAAGGCGCTGCGCAAGCCGGCGAAGGACGAGGATCCGCTGTGGATGTTCAGCCGGTTCGATCCGGCCCAGGTGCGCCCCGCCGGTGACGTGGTCAGGACGCGGGGCCGGATGACCTTCGGCAAGGGCGACCGCAGCGGCGAGGTGCGGGTGTACGCCGACTACACCTTCGTCTACCCGGTGGTGAAGGCGAAGCCCGGCGCGGACGAGGTGACGCGGACCGTCGTCCGCCGTCAGCTGACCCTCGCCCTGTACGACCCGGCCCAGGTGATCACCACCCGCGGACGGCTCTACGTGCTCCGAATGGACATGACCAGCGGAAACTCCGACTGCTCGAAGGACGGCGACGGCTTCCTGAGGCCGCAGTTCACGGAAGACCTGGCCGGCGGCGCGCCGGAGGTGTCCGGACCGTCCGTGGACCCGTACGACCGCAGCCAGGACCTCGACGACCTCTCGCAGGAGTGCGGCGCGGTCACCCGCACCTGAGGAACACAGGGGATAAGTCCAGGCCCATGGGGCAGGCAACCGCGCCCCGTCCGACGACGCGCGTTCCGCGCGCTGCGGTTTGACACGCAACCCCCGCGGGGTAACCTCTTCGGCTCGATTGGCGTGCTCGACGCCCCGTATGGCAGACTATCGGGGTTGCTCGGTTGAGTGCCGATGCTGCGCGCCTCCCGCCGGGAGGACCGGAAGCGAGTCCCACAGTACTCGTCGCCCCAACTGCCCCCAGGGCAGCGCTGGGGCGGACGTACGGGAATCTTCCGGGAAGTGTCAGCGGGGCCCCGGCCAGGCACCCGGTGGGTTTTCTCCCCCGTCCAGCGGTCTCTTCTGCGGATCGCAATCCCCTCCAGCAGGGAATCCGTCACTGGATATCTGCGTAGCGGGAGTGCGACACGCCCGACCGCGTGGGTCGGAGAGAAGGCTGTTAACACCGGGTTCCAGAGCGTTACGAGACAGACAGGACTACGAAGTAGCCATGGCGGGACAGAAGATCCGCATCCGGCTCAAGGCCTACGACCACGAGGTCATCGACTCCTCGGCGAAGAAGATCGTCGAGACGGTGACCCGCACTGGTGCGTCGGTCGCGGGCCCGGTGCCGCTGCCCACTGAGAAGAACGTGTACTGCGTCATCAAGTCGCCGCACAAGTACAAGGACTCGCGCGAGCACTTCGAGATGCGCACGCACAAGCGCCTCATCGACATCCTCGACCCCACGCCGAAGACGGTTGACTCGCTGATGCGTCTCGACCTGCCGGCGGGCGTCGACATCGAGATCAAGCTCTGAGGTGACGCGCGAGATGGCTAAGCAGATCAAGGGCATCCTGGGCGAGAAGCTCGGCATGACTCAGGTCTGGGACGAGAACAACCGTGTCGTCCCGGTCACTGTCGTCAAGGCCGGCCCCAACGTCGTCACCCAGGTCCGTACGAACGACACCGACGGCTACGAGTCGGTCCAGATCGCCTTCGGCGAGATCGACCCGCGCAAGGTGAACAAGCCCCTCAAGGGCCACTTCGCCAAGGCCGACGTGACCCCGCGCCGCCACCTGGTGGAGCTCCGTACCTCCGACGCCAGCGAGTACACGCTCGGCCAGGAGATCACCGCCGAGGTGTTCGAGTCCGGCGTCAAGGTCGACGTCACGGGCAAGAGCAAGGGCAAGGGCTTCGCCGGTGTCATGAAGCGTCACAACTTCAAGGGCCTCGGCGCCGGTCACGGCACCCAGCGCAAGCACCGCTCGCCCGGTTCCATCGGTGGCTGCGCCACCCCGGGCCGTGTGTTCAAGGGCCTCCGCATGGCGGGCCGTATGGGCAACGAGCGGGTCACCACCCAGAACCTGACCGTCCACGCCGTTGACGCGGAGAAGGGTCTGCTGCTCATCAAGGGCGCAGTTCCCGGTCCGAACGGCGGCCTCGTCCTGGTCCGTACCGCGGCCAAGGGGGCCTGAGGTAACGATGAGCACCATTGACATCCTTTCGCCCGCTGGCGACAAGGCCGGTAGCGTCGAGCTCCCCTCGGAGATCTTCGACGCCAAGGTCAGCGTTCCGCTGATCCACCAGGTCGTCGTCGCGCAGCTGGCCGCTGCCCGTCAGGGCACGCACAAGACCAAGACCCGCGGCGAAGTCCGTGGCGGTGGCAAGAAGCCTTACCGCCAGAAGGGCACCGGCCGCGCCCGTCAGGGTTCGACCCGTGCGCCGCAGTTCGCCGGCGGTGGCGTCGTCCACGGCCCCGTGCCGCGTGACTACTCGCAGCGGACCCCGAAGAAGATGAAGGCCGCCGCCCTGCGCGGTGCCCTCACCGACCGGGCCCGTCACTCCCGCATCCACGTCGTCTCCGGCGTGGTCGAGGGCGGGATCTCCACCAAGGCCGCCAAGACGCTGTTCGGCAAGATCTCGGAGCGCAAGAACCTGCTCCTGGTCGTCGACCGCAGCGACGAGGCCGCGTGGCTGTCCGCCCGCAACCTGCCCCAGGTGCACATCCTGGAGCCGGGCCAGCTGAACACGTACGACGTGCTCGTCTCCGACGACGTGGTCTTCACCCAGGCCGCCTTCGAGTCCTTCGTGTCTGGCCCCAAGGCCGTTGAGACCGAAGGGAGCGAGGCCTGATGACTGAGGCCGCCGTCACCAGCAAGACCTTCTCGGACCCGCGCGACCTGCTGATCAAGCCGGTCGTCTCGGAGAAGAGCTACGCGCTGCTGGACGAGAACAAGTACACGTTCGTCGTCGACCCGCGCGCCAACAAGACCCAGATCAAGCAGGCCGTCGAGGCGGTCTTCCAGGTCAAGGTCACCGGGGTCAACACGATCAACCGGCAGGGCAAGCGCAAGCGCACCCGCACCGGTTTCGGCAAGCGCGCCAACACCAAGCGCGCCATCGTGACCCTTGCCGAGGGCAACCGTATCGACATCTTCGGCCAGGCCTCCTAACGGAGCGCCCTGGTCCGAATATCGGACGAGGACTGAGAAATGGGTATCCGCAAGTACAAGCCGACGACTCCGGGCCGTCGTGGCTCCAGCGTCGCCGACTTTGTCGAGATCACGCGGTCCACGCCGGAGAAGTCGCTGGTCCGCCCCCTGCACAGCAAGGGCGGCCGTAACAACGCCGGTCGTGTGACCGTTCGCCACCAGGGCGGTGGCCACAAGCGCGCCTACCGAGTGATCGACTTCCGTCGTCACGACAAGGACGGCGTGCCGGCCAAGGTCGCGCACATCGAGTACGACCCCAACCGCACCGCGCGCATCGCGCTCCTGCACTACGCGGACGGCGAGAAGCGCTACATCGTCGCGCCGCGTGGCCTGAGCCAGGGCGACCGTGTCGAGAACGGCCCGGCCGCCGACATCAAGCCCGGTAACAACCTGGCGCTGCGCAACATCCCGGTCGGTACGACCATCCACGCCATCGAGCTGCGGCCCGGCGGCGGCGCGAAGTTCGCCCGCTCCGCGGGTGCCTCCGTGCAGCTGCTGGCGAAGGAGGGCTCCATGGCCCACCTTCGTATGCCGTCCGGCGAGATCCGTCTGGTCGACGTCCGCTGCCGCGCCACCATCGGTGAGGTCGGCAACGCCGAGCAGTCGAACATCAACTGGGGCAAGGCCGGCCGTATGCGCTGGAAGGGCGTTCGCCCGACCGTCCGCGGTGTCGCGATGAACCCGGTTGACCACCCGCACGGTGGTGGTGAGGGCAAGACCTCCGGTGGTCGCCACCCGGTCTCCCCGTGGGGTCAGAAGGAGGGTCGTACTCGTTCTCCCAAGAAGGCGAGCAACAAGTACATCGTCCGCCGCCGCAAGACGAACAAGAAGCGCTAGGAGCGGGTTTAGATGCCGCGCAGTCTCAAGAAGGGGCCCTTCGTCGACGACCACCTGATCAAGAAGGTGGACGTCCAGAACGAAGCAGGCACCAAGAACGTCATCAAGACCTGGTCCCGTCGCTCGATGATCGTCCCGGCCATGCTGGGCCACACGATCGCGGTGCACAACGGCAAGACCCACGTCCCGGTGTTCGTCACCGAGTCCATGGTCGGCCACAAGCTCGGCGAGTTCTCGCCGACTCGCACCTTCCGCGGCCACGTCAAGGACGACCGGAAGTCGAAGCGCCGCTAATCGCGGGGTGGAAACGACTATGACTTACACCGAAGGGACAACCATGGAAGCCAGGGCCCAGGCGCGGTACATCCGCGTCACGCCCATGAAGGCCCGCCGCGTGGTGGACCTCATCCGTGGCATGGACGCCACGGAGGCTCAGGCGGTCCTGCGTTTCGCCCCGCAGGCCGCGAGCGTGCCGGTCGGCAAGGTGCTGGACAGCGCCATTGCCAACGCCGCGCACAACTACGACCACACCGACGCCTCTTCGCTGGTCATCAGCGAGGCGTACGTGGACGAGGGTCCGACCCTGAAGCGGTTCCGTCCGCGCGCTCAGGGCCGGGCCTACCGGATCCGTAAGCGGACCAGCCACATCACCGTGGTCGTCAGCAGCAAGGAAGGAACCCGGTAATGGGCCAGAAGGTTAACCCGCATGGGTTCCGGCTCGGCATCACCACGGACTTCAAGTCCCGTTGGTACGCCGACAAGCTGTACAAGGACTACGTCAAGGAAGACGTCGCCATTCGTCGCATGATGACGAAGGGCATGGAGCGGGCCGGCATCTCGAAGGTCGAGATCGAGCGCACCCGCGACCGCGTCCGCGTTGACATCCACACCGCTCGTCCGGGCATCGTCATCGGCCGCCGCGGCGCCGAGGCGGACCGCATCCGCGGCGAGCTGGAGAAGCTGACCGGCAAGCAGGTCCAGCTGAACATCCTCGAGGTCAAGAACCCCGAGGTGGACGCTCAGCTGGTGGCCCAGGCCGTCGCCGAGCAGCTCTCCTCCCGCGTCTCCTTCCGTCGTGCGATGCGCAAGTCGATGCAGAGCTCGATGAAGGCCGGCGCCAAGGGCATCAAGATCCAGTGCGGCGGCCGTCTCGGCGGCGCCGAGATGTCCCGCTCGGAGTTCTACCGCGAGGGCCGTGTGCCCCTGCACACGCTCCGCGCGAACGTCGACTACGGCTTCTTCGAGGCCAAGACGACCTTCGGCCGCATCGGCGTGAAGGTCTGGATCTACAAGGGCGACGTCAAGAACATCGCCGAGGTCCGCGCCGAGAACGCCGCTGCCCGCGCCGGCAACCGCCCGGCCCGTGGCGGCGCTGACCGCCCGGCCGGCCGTGGTGGCCGCGGTGGCGAGCGTGGCGGTCGCGGTCGCAAGCCGCAGCAGCAGTCCGCGCCGGCTGCCGAGGCCCCCAAGGCCGACGCTCCCGCCGCCGCTGCCGCTCCGGCTGAGAGCACCGGAACGGAGGCCTGACCGAAATGCTGATCCCCCGTAGGGTCAAGCACCGCAAGCAGCACCACCCCAAGCGTCGCGGTATGGCCAAGGGTGGTACGACGGTTGCGTTCGGCGAGTACGGCATCCAGGCCATGACTCCGGCGTACGTGACCAACCGCCAGATCGAGGCGGCTCGTATCGCGATGACCCGCCACATCAAGCGTGGCGGCAAGGTCTGGATCAACATCTACCCGGACCGCCCGCTCACGAAGAAGCCCGCCGAGACCCGCATGGGTTCCGGTAAGGGTTCCCCGGAGTGGTGGGTCGCGAACGTGCACCCGGGCCGGGTCATGTTCGAGCTGTCCTACCCGAACGAGAAGATCGCACGTGAGGCTCTGACTCGCGCGGCCCACAAGCTGCCGATGAAGTGCCGGATCGTCAAGCGCGAGGCAGGTGAAGCGTGATGTCGGCCGGTACCAAGGCGTCCGAGCTGCGCGAGCTGGGCAGCGAGGAGCTTGTCGCCAAGCTCCGCGAGGCCAAGGAAGAGCTGTTCAACCTCCGCTTCCAGGCGGCGACGGGCCAGCTCGAGAACCACGGCCGGCTGAAGGCCGTCCGCAAGGACATCGCCCGGATCTACACCCTGATGCGTGAGCGCGAGCTGGGCATCGAGACGGTGGAGAGCGCCTGATGAGCGAGAGCAACGTGACTGAGAACAAGACCGCGGAGCGCGGCTTCCGCAAGACCCGCGAGGGTCTGGTCGTCAGCGACAAGATGGACAAGACCGTCGTCGTCGCTGTCGAGGACCGCGTCAAGCACGCGCTGTACGGCAAGGTCATCCGCCGTACGAACAAGCTCAAGGCGCACGACGAGCAGAACGCCGCGGGTGTCGGCGACCGCGTCCTCCTCATGGAGACCCGGCCGCTGTCCGCGACGAAGCGCTGGCGCGTCGTCGAGATCCTCGAGAAGGCCAAGTAATTACCTGAGGGGTTTCCCTCAGGTCAGTTCCGCCAGGCTCGGCAGGGGCTCCGCCTCCCAGGAGGAAAGCCCCTGCCGGGAACCGGCAGACAAACAGGAGATAGACGTGATCCAGCAGGAGTCGCGACTTCGCGTCGCCGACAACACTGGTGCCAAGGAGATCCTTTGCATCCGTGTTCTCGGTGGCTCGGGTCGCCGCTACGCGGGCATCGGTGACGTCATCGTCGCCACCGTCAAGGACGCGATCCCCGGTGGCAACGTGAAGAAGGGTGACGTCGTCAAGGCGGTCATCGTTCGCACCGTCAAGGAGCGCCGCCGTCAGGACGGCTCGTACATCCGCTTCGACGAGAACGCCGCCGTCATTCTGAAGAACGACGGCGACCCTCGCGGCACCCGTATCTTCGGCCCGGTGGGCCGTGAGCTGCGCGAGAAGAAGTTCATGAAGATCATCTCGCTCGCGCCGGAGGTGCTGTAAGCATGAAGATCAAGAAGGGCGACCTGGTCCAGGTCATCACCGGCAAGGACAAGGGCAAGCAGGGCAAGGTCATCGCGGCCTTCCCCCGC
The DNA here is from genome assembly GCF_036181745.1 of Streptomyces sp. NBC_00259. Classification (NCBI taxonomy): domain Bacteria; kingdom Bacillati; phylum Actinomycetota; class Actinomycetes; order Kitasatosporales; family Streptomycetaceae; genus Streptomyces; species Streptomyces sp. NBC_00259. Next base: position 4,666,728 of record NZ_CP108080.1, read on the forward strand.
GAGGACCGCGTCCTGGTCGAGGGTGTCAACCGGGTCAAGAAGCACACGAAGGCCAACCAGCCGGGCCGTGCGTCGCAGGCCGGCGGCATCGTCACCACCGAGGCCCCCATTCACGTGAGCAACGTTCAGCTCGTCGTGGAGAAGGACGGCAACAAGGTCGTGACCCGCGTCGGTTACCGCTTCGACGACGAGGGCAACAAGATCCGCGTTGCCAAGCGGACGGGTGAGGACATCTGATGGCTACCACCACCACTCCGCGTCTCAAGACGAAGTACCGCGAGGAGATCTCCGGCAAGCTGCGTGAGGAGTTCTCGTACGAGAACGTCATGCAGGTTCCCGGCCTCGTGAAGATCGTGGTCAACATGGGTGTGGGCGACGCCGCCCGCGACTCCAAGCTGATCGAGGGTGCCATCAAGGACCTCACCACGATCACCGGCCAGAAGCCGGCCGTCACCAAGGCCCGCAAGTCCATCGCGCAGTTCAAGCTGCGTGAGGGCCAGCCGATCGGTGCCCACGTCACGCTTCGTGGCGACCGCATGTGGGAGTTCCTGGACCGCACCCTGTCGCTCGCGCTGCCGCGCATCCGCGACTTCCGTGGCCTGTCTCCCAAGCAGTTCGACGGCCGTGGCAACTACACCTTCGGTCTCACGGAGCAGGTCATGTTCCACGAGATCGACCAGGACAAGATCGACCGCGTCCGGGGTATGGACATCACCGTGGTGACCACGGCGACCAACGACGCTGAGGGCCGTGCCCTTCTCCGTCACCTCGGCTTCCCGTTCAAGGAGGCGTAAGCGAGATGGCGAAGAAGGCTCTCATTGCCAAGGCTGCTCGTAAGCCCAAGTTCGGTGTGCGTGCGTACACCCGCTGCCAGCGCTGCGGCCGTCCGCACTCCGTGTACCGCAAGTTCGGCCTGTGCCGCGTGTGCCTTCGTGAGATGGCTCACCGTGGCGAGCTGCCGGGCGTGACCAAGAGCTCCTGGTAATCCCGGGTTTTCCCGGAATTACCGGAGGCTCTCGGTAAGCAACGGGACGGCGGGGCCCTCCCTCACATGCCGTAGGCTTGTGGGGTTGGGCGCCCGCCGCCCTGATCGACTTACTACGCCGTAGGTCCCCGCGCCGCACCCGTCCCGCCCATGTGTGGGGAGAGGGATGGCGCATACAGGAAACCCCGGCGAGAGAGGCCGAAGGCCAATTCATGACCATGACTGATCCGATCGCAGACATGCTGACTCGTCTGCGTAACGCGAACTCGGCGTACCACGACTCCGTGACGATGCCGCACAGCAAGATCAAGTCTCACATCGCGGAGATCCTCCAGCAGGAGGGCTTCATCACGGGCTGGAAGGTCGAGGACGCCGAGGTCGGCAAGAACCTCGTCCTCGAGCTGAAGTTCGGCCCGAACCGTGAGCGCTCCATCGCGGGCATCAAGCGGATCTCCAAGCCCGGTCTCCGGGTGTACGCGAAGTCCACCAACCTGCCGAAGGTGCTCGGCGGCCTGGGCGTGGCCATCATCTCCACGTCGCACGGTCTCCTCACCGACAAGCAGGCCAGCAAGAAGGGTGTGGGCGGGGAAGTCCTCGCCTACGTCTGGTAGTCGGGAACGGAGGAGAAGAAACATGTCGCGTATCGGCAAGCTCCCCATCTCGGTTCCCGCCGGCGTGGATGTCACCATCGATGGCCGTACGGTCCAGGTGAAGGGCCCCAAGGGCTCCCTGACCCACACCGTTGCCGCGCCGATCGAGATCGCGAAGGGTGAGGACGGCGTTCTGAACGTCACCCGCCCCAACGACGAGCGTCAGAACAAGGCCCTGCACGGCCTGTCCCGCACGCTGGTGGCCAACATGATCACCGGTGTGACCCAGGGGTACGTCAAGGCGCTCGAGATCAGCGGTGTCGGTTACCGCGTTGCCGCGAAGGGCTCCAACCTGGAGTTCCAGCTCGGCTACAGCCACTCGATCCTGGTGGAGGCGCCCGAGGGCATCTCCTTCAAGGTCGAGTCGCCGACCAAGTTCTCGGTCGAGGGCATCGACAAGCAGAAGGTCGGCGAGGTCGCCGCGAACATCCGCAAGCTGCGCAAGCCCGACCCGTACAAGGCCAAGGGCGTGAAGTACGCGGGCGAGGTCATCCGCCGCAAGGTCGGAAAGGCTGGTAAGTAAGCCATGGCATACGGCGTGAAGATTGCCAAGGGCAAGGCCTACAAGGGCGCTTCCCTGAAGCGTCGCCACATCCGCATCCGCAAGAAGATCTCGGGTACCCCGGCGCGTCCGCGTCTGGTCGTCACCCGGTCCAACCGCGGGATCACGGCTCAGGTCATCGACGACCTCGCGGGTCACACCCTCGCGTCGGCGTCCACCCTGGACTCGTCCATCCGTGGCGGCGAAGGCGACAAGTCGTCGAAGGCGAAGCAGGTCGGCCAGCTCGTGGCCGAGCGTGCCAAGGCCGCCGGCATCGAGGCTGTCGTGTTCGACCGTGGCGGCAACCAGTACGCCGGGCGCATTGCCGCCCTGGCGGACGCCGCCCGCGAAGCCGGTCTGAAGTTCTGACCCGGTTCCGTAGCTGACGGAAAACGAAGAGAGGTAATTCCAATGGCTGGACCCCAGCGCCGCGGAAGCGGTGCCGGTGGCGGCGAGCGGCGGGACCGGAAGGGCCGTGACGGCGGCGCAGCTGCCGCCGAGAAGACCGCTTACGTTGAGCGCGTTGTCGCGATCAACCGTGTCGCCAAGGTTGTGAAGGGTGGTCGTCGCTTCAGCTTCACCGCGCTGGTCGTGGTGGGCGACGGTGACGGCACCGTGGGTGTCGGTTACGGCAAGGCCAAGGAGGTGCCGGCCGCCATCGCCAAGGGTGTTGAGGAGGCCAAGAAGCACTTCTTCAAGGTCCCCCGTATCCAGGGCACCATCCCGCACCCGATCACGGGCGAGAAGGCTGCGGGCGTCGTCCTGCTCAAGCCGGCTTCCCCCGGTACCGGCGTTATCGCCGGTGGCCCGGTGCGTGCCGTGCTCGAGTGCGCCGGCGTTCACGACATCCTGTCGAAGTCGCTCGGCTCGTCCAACGCGATCAACATCGTCCACGCGACCGTGGCGGCCCTGAAGGGTCTGCAGCGTCCCGAGGAGATCGCGGCGCGCCGCGGTCTGCCGCTCGAGGACGTCGCCCCCGCGGCCCTGCTTCGTGCGCGTGCCGGTGCGGGAGCGGGTGCGTAATGGCCCGCATCAAGATCACGCAGACGAAGTCGTACATCGGCAGCAAGCAGAACCACCGTGACACCCTGCGTTCGCTTGGCCTGAAGAGGGTCAACGACGTGGTCGTCAAGGAGGACCGCCCCGAGTTCCGCGGAATGGTGCACACCGTCCGCCACCTCGTGACGGTTGAGGAGGTCGACTGATCATGGCGGAGCAGAACCCGCTGAAGATCCACAACCTCCGTCCCGCCCCGGGCGCCAAGACCGCCAAGACCCGTGTGGGTCGTGGTGAGGCGTCGAAGGGTAAGACGGCCGGTCGTGGTACCAAGGGCACGAAGGCCCGTTACCAGGTTCCGGAGCGCTTCGAGGGTGGGCAGATGCCCCTCCACATGCGTCTCCCGAAGCTGAAGGGCTTCAAGAACCCGTTCAAGACCGAGTACCAGGTCGTGAACCTGGACAAGCTCACCGCCCTCTACCCCGAGGGTGGCGAGGTCACGGTCGCGGACCTGGTCGCCAAGGGCGCGGTTCGCAAGAACCAGCTCGTCAAGGTGCTCGGCCAGGGTGAGGTCTCCGTGGCGCTGCAGGTGACGGTCGACGCCGTCTCCGGCTCCGCCAAGGAGAAGATCACCGCCGCCGGCGGCACCGTCACCGAGCTCGTCTGATCTGAGACGAGCCGATGGCCTGAACACCAACCGGGGATGCCTCTCAAAAGGGGCATCCCCGGTTGGTCGTTCCAAGCGGGGCACACTCGCCGGTAAGGTGGCGTGCGTTGTTGCTGTAATCCTGGGGGGTGACCCCCGCGCCGCGAGGTGGGGCCGAAGGCCTCCCCGGACGGTTTTGGACTCATACGTATTCGTCGAACCTCAAGACCGTCACCTCTGACGCTTTGCGCGGGGGTCGCAGGAGGCACCGTGCTCACCGCGTTCGCCCGGGCGTTCAAGACGCCCGACCTGCGCAAGAAGCTGCTCTTCACGCTTGCCATCATCGTGCTGTACCGGGTCGGCGCACACATTCCGGTCCCCGGCGTCAGTTACGAGAACGTCCAGATCTGTGTGGACCAGGCCTCGAAGAACAACAGCAGCCTGTTCGGCCTCGTCAACATGTTCAGCGGCGGAGCGCTGCTGCAGATCACGATCTTCGCGCTCGGCATCATGCCGTACATCACAGCGAGCATCATCCTGCAGCTGCTGACCGTGGTCATTCCGCGTCTGGAGGCCCTCAAGAAGGAGGGCCAGTCCGGCACGGCGAAGATCACGCAGTACACGCGTTACCTCACGGTCGCGCTGGCCGTGCTGCAGGGCACCGGCCTGGTGGCCACCGCCCGCAGCGGAGCGCTGTTCTCGGGGTGTCAGGTCGCCAACGAGATCGTCCCTGATCAGTCGATCTTCGTGACCGCCACGATGGTGGTCACCATGACCGCCGGCACGGCCATGGTCATGTGGCTCGGCGAGCTGATCACGGACCGTGGTATCGGCAACGGCATGTCGATCCTGATGTTCATCTCGATCGCCGCCGGTTTCCCGGGCGCCCTCTGGGCCATCAAGGAGAGCGGCAGCCTCGCCAAGGGCTGGATCGAGTTCGGCACGGTCATCCTGATCGGCTTCGTGATGGTGGCGCTCGTCGTGTTCGTCGAGCAGGCCCAGCGCCGTATCCCCGTGCAGTACGCGAAGCGCATGATCGGCCGCAGGTCGTACGGCGGTACGTCCACATACATCCCGCTGAAGGTGAACCAGGCGGGTGTGATTCCTGTCATCTTCGCGTCGTCGCTGCTCTACATCCCGGCGTTGATCGCCCAGTTCTCGAATTCCAACTCGAGCTGGAAGACCTGGATCGAAGCCCATCTCGTCAAGGGCGACCACCCGTACTACATCGCTCTGTACTTCCTCCTGATCGTGTTCTTCGCCTTCTTCTACGTGGCGATCTCGTTCAACCCCGAGGAAGTCGCGGACAACATGAAGAAGTATGGTGGCTTCATCCCGGGTATCCGGGCTGGTCGACCTACCGCCGAGTATCTGAGCTACGTGCTCAACCGGATCACCTGGCCGGGCTCGCTGTATCTGGGTCTGATCGCTCTTGTGCCGACGATGGCGTTGGCGGGCTTCGGTGGTGCCAACCAGAACTTCCCGTTCGGTGGCACCAGCATCCTCATCATCGTGGGTGTCGGTCTCGAAACCGTGAAGCAGATCGAGAGCCAGCTCCAGCAGCGCAACTATGAAGGGTTCCTCCGCTGATGCGAATCGTCCTCGTCGGACCGCCCGGTGCGGGCAAGGGCACGCAGGCTCAGTACCTTGCCAAGAACCTGTCGATCCCGCACATCTCCACGGGCGACCTCTTCCGGGCCAACATCAGCAAGGGCACGGAGCTCGGCAAGCAGGCCAAGGCGTACATGGACGCCGGCAACCTGGTGCCCGACGAGGTCACCATCGGGATGGCCAGGGACCGCATGGCTCAGCCGGACGCCCAGAACGGCTTCCTGCTCGACGGTTTCCCGCGCAACGTCTCCCAGGCCGAGGCGCTCGACGCCGCGCTCGCGGTGGACGGCGTGAAGCTGGACGCGGTGCTGGACCTGGAGGTCCCCGAGGACGAGGTCGTGAAGCGGATCGCGGGTCGCCGCATCTGCCGCAACGACAGTGCGCACGTCTTCCACGTCACGTACACCCCGCCGAAGACCGAGGGCGTCTGCGACGCCTGCGGCGGCGAGCTGTACCAGCGCGACGACGACTCTGAGGAGACCGTGCGCAAGCGGCTCGAGGTCTACCACACGCAGACCGAGCCGATCATCGACCACTACCGGGCCCAGGGCCTCGTGGTCACCATCTCCGCGCTCGGCAAGGTCACCGAGGTGACCGAGCGGGCGATGGAGGCACTGCAGAACGACCCGGCCGCCCAGGCCTGAGTCATGCGGTGCGCGGTGCGCAGTACGCACCACCACTGAGCTGTTTCCGATACGGCCGCGGTGTCCCAGGGACGCCGCGGCCGTATCGTTGATTACCCAGGCATTCCGCCGAACCACTCTCCGATTCCGAAAGGCGCCGGCACTCATGGTGCAGATCAAGACCCCCGAGCAGATCGCGAAGATGCGCGAGGCGGGGCTGGTCGTCGCCGCCATCCACGCGGCGACCCGTGAGGCGGCGGTCCCCGGCGCCACGACGAGGGATCTCGACGAGGTCGCCCGCAAGGTGATCGCCGACCATGGCGCCAAGTCGAACTTCCTCGGCTACGGCGGTTTCCCCGCCACCATCTGCACCTCGGTCAACGAGGTCGTCGTCCACGGCATCCCGGACGAGAAGACGGTCCTCAAGGACGGCGACATCATCTCCATCGACGCCGGCGCGATCGTCGACGGCTGGCACGGCGACGCGGCGTACACGGCCTTCGTGGGTGATGGTCACGCTCCGGAGCTGCTGGAGCTCTCCCGGGTGACCGAGGAGTCCATGTGGGCCGGTGTCGCCGCGATGAAGAACGGCAACCGCCTGGTCGACATCTCCCGCGCCATCGAGACGTACATCCGCCGTCAGCCGAAGCCGGGCGGCGGCAAGTACGGGATCATCGAGGAGTACGGCGGCCACGGCATCGGCACCGAGATGCACATGGACCCCCATCTGCTGAACTACGTCAGCCGTAAGCGCGGCAAGGGCCCGAAGCTGGTCCCCGGCCTGTGCCTGGCCATCGAGCCGATGGTGTCGCTCGGCACGCCGCACACCGAGGTACTCGAGGACGACTGGACCGTCATCACCATCGACGGCACCTGGTCCTCGCACTGGGAGCACTCGGTCGCCCTGACCGAGGAGGGCCCCCTGGTCCTCACCGCGGTCGACGGTGGCAGGGCCAAGCTGGCGGAGCTCGGTGTCACGGCGGCGCCGGATCCTCTGGCATAACGATCACTTCCGTTGGGCAAACTTCCGGATTCGTCTTTTCCAGGGGCCTGACGTAGACTGATGCGTCGGCTCTCGTGTACCCGTATGTCCGCTTGCGGTAGTCCGTTGCGGTCAAACGGCGACGAGAGTCGATCAAGGTAGCCGATTCGAAGGGCGAAGCGTGGCCAAGAAGCAAGGTGCCATCGAGATCGAGGGCACCGTGATCGAGTCTCTGCCGAACGCCATGTTCAAGGTGGAGCTCCAGAACGGTCACAAGGTCCTCGCGCACATCTCCGGCAAGATGCGGATGCACTACATCCGAATCCTCCCGGACGACCGAGTCGTTGTGGAGCTCTCTCCGTACGACCTCACGCGTGGCCGGATCGTCTACCGATACAAGTAGATCTTGCCGTCACCCCTCCCGTGGGGTGCTGGCACTGACCCGGAGAACCTCACATCCCATGAAGGTCAAGCCGAGCGTCAAGAAGATCTGCGACAAGTGCAAGGTGATCCGCCGTCACGGCCGGGTCATGGTCATCTGCGACAACCTGCGCCACAAGCAGCGCCAGGGCTGACGCACGCCGACCTGCACTTCGCAGTTCTTCGAGCGACGCGAGCAATACGTACATAAGCAGTGCCCGTCCACGCCTCACGGCTGACGACACCTCCGGCGGGGGCCGGGGACCCGGACGTACCACCTCTTCGAACGGGAGAGATCGGCGGTCGGGAGCGGTACTGCGGAAGACCCCCGAACACCACAGGAGCCATTGAATGGCACGCGTTTCCGGTGTTGACATCCCGCGCGACAAGCGTGTGGAGGTCGCACTCACCTACGTCTTCGGTATCGGCCGCACCCAGTCGAAGGCGACTCTCGCCGCGACCGGTGTGAACCCGAACACCCGCGTTCGTGACCTGGCCGAAGAGGACCTGGTCAAGATCCGCGAGTACGTGGACGCCAACCTCAAGACCGAGGGTGACCTCCGCCGCGAGATCCAGGCCGACATCCGCCGCAAGGTCGAGATCGGCTGCTACCAGGGTCTGCGCCACCGCCGCGGTCTGCCGGTCCACGGCCAGCGCACCAGCACGAACGCTCGTACCCGCAAGGGCCCGCGTCGCGCCATCGCCGGTAAGAAGAAGCCGGGCAAGAAGTAGTCCTCAGCAGGACGCACTGTGTGATCTGGGGGGCTGCCCCCAGACCCCCCAAGCGGTCTTCGCTGTAGGACCGACCACCTCCACGGGAGAAATACATGCCCCCCAAGGGACGCCAGGGCGCTGCCAAGAAGGTGCGCCGCAAGGAAAAGAAGAACGTCGCGCACGGCCACGCGCACATCAAGAGCACGTTCAACAACACGATCGTGTCCATCACGGACCCGACCGGCAACGTGATCTCCTGGGCCTCCGCCGGCCACGTCGGCTTCAAGGGCTCGCGCAAGTCCACCCCCTTCGCCGCGCAGATGGCCGCCGAGTCGGCCGCCCGCCGCGCGCAGGAGCACGGCATGCGCAAGGTCGACGTCTTCGTCAAGGGTCCGGGCTCCGGCCGTGAGACCGCGATCCGCTCCCTCCAGGCCACCGGCCTCGAGGTCGGCTCGATCCAGGACGTCACCCCGACGCCGCACAACGGCTGCCGTCCCCCCAAGCGTCGTCGCGTCTGACGCCCTCTGTGCCCCCTGGGGCGTGGTGGGACAACGCTTGACCTGAGTGTTCGGGCGGTACGGCTCCTCCGGGTCGTGCCGCCCGTACCCTTGCAGTACGCAGTACTCCGTCGGGCGTCAAATAGCGGGCGCCCACGACTGAAGGAAAAACACCATGCTGATCGCTCAGCGTCCTTCGCTGACCGAAGAGGTTGTCGACGAGTACCGCTCGCGGTTCGTCATCGAGCCGCTGGAGCCCGGCTTCGGCTACACGCTCGGCAACTCTCTCCGCCGCACGCTCCTCTCCTCGATCCCGGGCGCGGCCGTCACGTCCATCCGGATCGACGGTGTCCTGCACGAGTTCACCACCGTGCCGGGCGTCAAGGAGGACGTCACCGACCTCATCCTGAACATCAAGCAGCTGGTCGTCTCCTCGGAGCACGACGAGCCGGTCGTGATGTACCTGCGCAAGCAGGGCCCGGGTCTGGTCACCGCCGCCGACATCGCGCCCCCGGCCGGTGTCGAGGTCCACAACCCCGACCTCGTCCTCGCCACGCTCAACGGCAAGGGCAAGCTGGAGATGGAGCTGACCGTCGAGCGCGGTCGCGGTTACGTCTCCGCCGTGCAGAACAAGCAGGTGGGCCAGGAGATCGGCCGTATCCCGGTCGACTCCATCTACTCGCCGGTGCTGAAGGTCACGTACAAGGTCGAGGCGACCCGTGTCGAGCAGCGCACCGACTTCGACAAGCTGATCGTCGACGTCGAGACCAAGCAGGCCATGCGTCCGCGTGACGCCATGGCGTCGGCCGGTAAGACCCTGGTCGAGCTGTTCGGTCTGGCCCGCGAGCTCAACATCGACGCCGAGGGTATCGACATGGGCCCGTCCCCGACGGACGCCGCCCTTGCCGCCGATCTTGCGCTGCCGATCGAGGAGCTGGAGCTCACGGTCCGCTCGTACAACTGCCTCAAGCGCGAGGGCATCCACTCCGTGGGTGAGCTCGTCGCCCGTTCCGAGGCCGACCTGCTCGACATCCGCAACTTCGGTGCGAAGTCGATCGACGAGGTCAAGGCGAAGCTGGCCGGCATGGGCCTGGCCCTCAAGGACAGCCCGCCCGGATTCGACCCGACCGCCGCCGCGGACGCCTTCGGCGCCGACGACGACGCGGACGCCGGTTTCGTCGAGACCGAGCAGTACTGAGCCCCTCCCGGTGGGAGTGCCGGGGCCCGACGGCCCCGCACCCCACCGGGGTGGCTTTCCCCGGGGCCCCGCCCCGGACCCCGGCCGGGCCCTCGGGTCCCGGCCGGCGCAAGGCTTCCCCCGGGTCCCCGGGGGTGCGCGAGGGGCGACGTCCCTCGCACAGGCTGACCTCGGTACCTGATACGGCCGGGGCAGATCCCAAGGAGAAGAACCATGCCGAAGCCCGCCAAGGGTGCCCGTCTGGGCGGCAGCGCCGCGCACGAGAAGCTGCTCCTCGCGAACCTCGCGAAGTCGCTCTTCGAGCACGGCCGCATCACCACGACCGAGGCCAAGGCCCGCCGCCTGCGCCCGGTCGCGGAGCGTCTGATCACGAAGGCGAAGAAGGGCGACATCCACAACCGTCGCCTGGTGCTGCAGACGATCACGGACAAGGGCATCGTCCACACGCTCTTCACCGAGATCGCTCCGCGCTACGCCGAGCGTCCGGGTGGCTACACCCGGATCACCAAGATCGGCAACCGTCGTGGTGACAACGCCCCGATGGCCGTGATCGAGCTCGTCGAGGGCGAGATCGCGAAGAAGGCCACGGTCGCCGAGGCCGAGGCCGCCACCAAGCGTGCGGTCAAGGAGGCGGACGAGGCCAAGGTCGAGGAGACCAAGGCCGAGGACGCCGCCGAGGCTCCGGCCGAGTCGAAGGACGCCTGAGCGTTCGAGCGGCTTTCCGGCTGAACGGCTGACGGACGGGCCCGTCCCCCTCGTGGGGGCGGGCCCGTTCCGCTGAAAGGGACATGATTCGTGAGCGATGACGTGAAGCCCGGTTTCGTACGGGTGCGGCTCGACCTGTCGTACGACGGCCGGGACTTCTCCGGCTGGGCCCGGCAGACCCGTGGGCAGCGCACCGTCCAGGGCGAGATCGAGGACGCGATCCGTACGGTCACCCGGTCGTCGCAGACGTACGAGCTGACCGTCGCGGGCCGCACGGACGCGGGTGTGCACGCCCGCGGTCAGGTCGCTCACGTCGATCTGCCGCAGGCCCTGTGGGACGAGCACCGCGAGAAGCTGCTGCGACGGCTCGCCGGGCGGCTGTCCCACGACGTGCGGGTGTGGAAGGCCGAGGAGGCCCCCGCCGGCTTCAACGCCCGCTTCTCCGCGATCTGGCGGCGTTACGCCTACCGTGTCACCGACCACCCCGGCGGCGTCGACCCGCTGCTGCGCGGGCATGTGCTGTGGCACGACTGGCCGTTGGACGTGGACGCCATGAACGCCGCCGCCGAACGGCTCCTGGGCGAGCACGACTTCGCCGCGTACTGCAAGAAGCGCGAGGGCGCGACCACCATCCGGACCCTGCAGCAACTGCGCTGGGAGCGGGATCCGTCGGGGATCCTCACCGCGACGGTGAAGGCCGACGCCTTCTGCCACAACATGGTGCGCTCGCTCGTCGGCGCGATGCTCTTCGTCGGTGACGGACACCGTCCGGTGGACTGGCCCGGCAAGGTCCTGGCCGCAGGGGTCCGCGACTCCGCCGTCCACGTCGTACGACCGCACGGGCTCACCCTGGAGGAAGTCGGCTACCCCGCCGACGAGTTGCTGGCCGCCAGGAACCTGGAGGCCCGCAACAAGCGCTCACTTCCCGCCGCTGGACCCGCGGCGGGCGGCTGCTGCTGAACGGCCCGGTGGCGAGCCGTCAGCCGCCGGGCGGCCCGCCGGGGCGCCGCGTCGGCGGTCAGCTCGCCGGGGCCGTCGCGGCCGCCGACGCCTGCAGCTCGCCGCGGCGCACGATCTGGCGGAACGTGAACTCGGCCAGGTCGTCGCCGGGCTGGAACGCCTTGGTGTCGCCCTTGGTGACGGACTTTCCGTTGAGATGTCCGGTGGCGGTGAAGTAGGCGTAGCGGCCGTAGGAGTTGCCCACGAAGCGGCAGACCGGGCCGCCCTTGCAGAAGCCCGCGACGCCGGAGCCCGAGAGGGGCGCGATGCTGCGGGCCGACTTCTTCACGGCCGCCTGGGCCTGGGCCTCGGTCGGGAAGACCGCCACGCCGATGGTGACGGCCACGCCGTCCTTGGTGTACGTGGCGCGGATGACCTGGTCACAGCCGTGGGAACGGAGTGCGGTGCCCAGTGAACCCTGGGTGGCGGAGGCGCAGTTGGTGGTGCGCGCCGTGGGGCCCTTGGTGTAGACGCGGTCGCCCATCGTCAGCTTCCGGCCGGGGAAGAGGGTGTCGGCGCTGATCGGTGCCTTGTCCTTCGCCTCGCTGGAGATGAAGTCCTTCGGATTCGGCGGGGGCGGCGGGGCGACCGCGGAGAACGAAGGCTGCGGCTGCGTCGTCTCGTTCGGCAGCTCGGGTGCCGTGGGCAGATCACCGGCGTTCTTGTCGGAGGGCGCGGCGTCGTTCATGAAGACGACGGCCGTGGCCACGATCGCGGCGACGGCCGTCGTCGCGAGCGCACCGGCGCCGATCAGCAGCCACCTCTTGCGGCGCGCACGCGACGCGGAGGCGTCGGCCAGCGCAGCCCAGTCGGGCGTCGACGACGACGACGGTGACTGCTGTCCGTACGGCTGTTGCGGCTCCTGCGGCCACTGCGGTCCCCCAAAGCTCATGCCGCGCATCCTAAACCTGTTGGGCGTGGGCGTGTCGCCCGGCGAGAATGCCCACCATGGGACATCTCGAGGCCGGACATCTGGAGTACTACCTGCCCGACGGGCGGGTGCTGCTCGGCGACGTCTCGTTCCGCGTCGGTGAGGGCTCGGTCGTCGCCCTGGTCGGGGCGAACGGCGCGGGCAAGACGACACTGCTCCGGCTGCTCTCCGGGGAGCTGAAGCCGCACGGCGGGACCGTGTCGGTGAGCGGCGGGCTCGGGGTGATGCAGCAGTTCGTCGGCTCCGTGCGGGACGAGCGCACGGTCCGGGACCTGCTGGTCTCGGTGGCCCAGCCGAGGATCCGGGAGGCGGCGCGGGCGGTCGACGAGGCCGAGCACCTGATCATGACCGTGGACGACGAGGCCGCGCAGATGGGCTACGCCCAGGCGCTGAGCGACTGGGCCGAGGTGCAGGGGTACGAGGCCGAGACGGTCTGGGACATGTGCACCATGGCCGCGCTCGGCGTCCCGTACGAGCAGGCCCAGTGGCGTCTCGTACGCACCCTGTCCGGGGGCGAGCAGAAGCGGCTGGTGCTGGAGGCGCTGCTGCGCGGTCCGGACGAGGTGCTGCTGCTGGACGAGCCGGACAACTATCTGGACGTGCCGGGCAAGCGGTGGCTGGAGGAACGGCTGCGGGAGACCCGCAAGACCGTCCTGTTCGTCTCGCACGACCGGGAGCTGCTGGCCCGGGCCGCGCAGAAGATCGTGGCGGTGGAGCCGGGGCCGGCGGGCAGCGACGTGTGGGTGCACGGCGGGGGCTTCGACACGTTCCACGACGCGCGGCGGGAGCGGTTCGCGCGGTTCGAGGAGCTGAAGCGGCGCTGGGAGGAGGAACACGCCCGGCTGAAGGCGCTGGTCCACAAGCTGCGGCAGCAGGCGGCGATCAGCCCCGACATGGCGTCGCGGTACCGGGCGATGCAGACGCGGTTCAGGAAGTTCGAGGAGGCCGGCCCGCCGCCGGAGCCGCCGCGCGAGCAGGAGATCCGGATGCGGCTGCGCGGCGGGCGCACCGGGGTGCGGGCCGTGACCTGCGTGAACCTGGAGCTCTCCGGGCTCATGAAGCCGTTCGACCTGGAGATCTTCTACGGGGAGCGGGTCGCGGTCCTCGGGTCCAACGGCTCGGGCAAGTCCCACTTCCTGCGGCTGCTCGCGGGCGACACGTCCGTGGCGCACAAGGGCGAGTGGAAGCTGGGCGCGCGCGTGGTCCCGGGGCACTTCGCCCAGACGCACGCGCACCCCGAGCTTCTCGGGCGCACGCTGGTCGACATCCTGTGGACGGAGCACGCCAAGGACCGCGGCGGCGCGATGTCGGTGCTGCGGCGGTACGAGCTGGAGCGCCAGGGCGACCAGACCTTCGACAAGCTCTCCGGCGGTCAGCAGGCCCGGTTCCAGATCCTCCTCCTGGAGCTGGAGGGCACCACGGCGCTGCTCCTCGACGAGCCCACGGACAACCTGGACCTGGAGTCGGCGGAGGCGCTCCAGGACGGCCTGGAGGTCTACGAGGGCACCGTGCTCGCCGTCACGCACGACCGCTGGTTCGCGAAGTCCTTCGACCGATATCTGGTCTTCGGCTCGGACGGCGTGGTCCGGGAGACGGCGGAGCCGGTGTGGGACGAGCGGCGGGTCGAGCGGGCCCGCTAGGGCGGGCGCGTTTTGACCCATACAGGGCTGCGCGGGTAGTCTCGTCGATTGTTATGCGTATTGGCTTCGTCGTTCTCACGCGAAGGGCCCTTACGTAGGTTCCCTGGAGCAGTTACCAGTGGCTCGCATACGGGCTTCGTCCCCGGCATTGTGAGCCCCAGCTGCATGATCGCTTCAGAGGATTCGTGTGTCTGGAACCCATCCACCGAAGAAGCGAAGGCTACGACCTTGCGTACGTACAGCCCCAAGCCCGGCGATGTCACTCGCCAGTGGCACATCATCGACGCGCAGGACATCGTCCTGGGCCGTCTGGCGACTACGGCAGCGAACCTCCTCCGGGGCAAGCACAAGCCGATCTACGCCCCCCACATGGACATGGGCGACTTCGTCATCATCATCAACGCCGAGAAGGTTCACCTCTCCGGCAACAAGAAGACCCAGAAGATGGCCTACCGCCACTCCGGGTACCCGGGTGGTCTGCGCTCCGTCCGCTACGACGAGCTGCTGGCCAAGAGCCCGGAGAAGGCCGTGGAGAAGGCCATCAAGGGCATGATCCCGAAGAACACCCTGGGTCGTCAGATGCTCTCGAAGCTGAAGATCTACGCGGGCGAGAACCACCCGCACGCTGCTCAGCAGCCGGTCCCGTTCGAGATCACCCAGGTCGCGCAGTAGTTCCGGCCACCCCCTAAGACGTACAGAAAGATCTGAGGAGAATCGTGGCCGAGACCACCGCAGAAACCCCCGTCGAGGGCGAAGAGACCTACGCCGAGGTCACCACCTTCGAGTCGGAGACGCCCGTCGAGGGCGAGTACACCTCCGAGTCCCTCGCGTCCCGCTTCGGCGAGCCGCAGCCGGCCGCCGGCCTGGGTCGTCGCAAGAACGCCATCGCCCGTGTCCGGATCGTTCCGGGCACCGGCAAGTGGAAGATCAACGGTCGCACCCTTGAGGAGTACTTCCCCAACAAGGTGCACCAGCAGGAAGTCAACGAGCCCTTCAAGGTGCTCGAGCTCGACGGCCGCTACGACGTCATCGCCCGTATCGCGGGTGGCGGCGTCTCCGGCCAGGCCGGCGCCCTGCGCCTCGGCGTGGCCCGCGCGCTGAACGAGGCGGACGTGGACAACAACCGCGGCCCGCTGAAGAAGGCCGGCTTCCTGAGCCGCGACGACCGTGCGGTCGAGCGCAAGAAGGCCGGTCTGAAGAAGGCCCGCAAGGCCCCGCAGTACAGCAAGCGCTAAATCGCCTGCTGGCCTGTACGGCATACGTTCGCCCCGGCGGCACTCCGTGCTGCCGGGGCGTTCCGTTTATCGGACCCGGGAGACCCCCGGGGTGACACAGCTCGGCGTCCTGGGCGTATAAACGACAGGAAAGCGCCGGGGGACGCGCGTTTTCGGAGCATTTTCGGAGGACACCAGTGGGACGACTCTTCGGCACGGACGGTGTGCGCGGTGTCGCGAACGCGGATCTGACGGTGGAGCTCGCGCTCGGCCTGTCGGTCGCGGCGGCGCACGTGCTCGCCGAGGCGGGCACGTTCGAGGGCCATCGGCCGACGGCGGTGGTCGGACGTGATCCCCGCGCGTCCGGGGAGTTCCTGGAGGCCGCCGTCGTGGCGGGCCTCGCGAGCGCGGGCGTCGACGTCCTGCGCGTCGGTGTGCTGCCCACGCCGGCCGTGGCGTACCTCACCGGTGCGCTGGGTGCCGACCTCGGGGTGATGCTCTCCGCGAGCCACAACGCCATGCCGGACAACGGCATCAAGTTCTTCGCGCGGGGCGGCCACAAGCTCGCCGACGAGCTGGAGGACCGCATCGAGTCCGTGTACGAGGAGCACCGCACCGGTGCCCCGTGGGACCGGCCGACCGGTTCCGGCGTCGGCCGCGTACGCGACTACGACGAGGGCTTCGACAAGTACGTCGCCCACCTCATCGCCGTCCTGCCGAACCGGCTCGACGGGCTCAAGGTCGTCCTCGACGAGGCGCACGGCGCGGCCGCCCGGGTCTCGCCCGAGGCGTTCACCCGGGCCGGTGCCGAGGTCGTCACGATCGGCGCCGAGCCGGACGGCCTCAACATCAACGACGGCTGCGGTTCCACCCACCTGGACCTGCTGAAGGCCGCGGTCGTGGACCACCGGGCCGACCTCGGCATCGCCCACGACGGCGACGCCGACCGCTGCCTCGCCGTGGACGCGGCGGGCAACGAGATCGACGGCGACCAGATCCTGGCCGTGCTCGCGCTGGCCATGCGCGAGGCGGGCACGCTGCGCGGCAACACCGTCGTCGCCACCGTCATGTCGAACCTGGGCTTCAAGCTGGCGATGGAGCGCGAGGGCGTCGAGATGGTGCAGACGGCCGTCGGCGACCGGTACGTCCTGGAGTCGATGAAGGAGCACGGGTACGCGCTGGGCGGCGAGCAGTCCGGCCACGTCATCGTCCTCGACCACGCCACGACCGGCGACGGCACCCTGACCGGCCTGATGCTGGCGGCCCGGGTCGCCGCGACGGGCCGCTCCCTGGCGGACCTCGCCGGTGTCATGGACCGGCTCCCGCAGGTCCTGATCAACGTCCCGGACGTCGACAAGTCGCGCGTCTCGTCCTCGGTCGAGCTGACGGCCGCGGTCACCGAGGCCGAGCGGGAGCTCGGCACCACCGGCCGGGTGCTGCTGCGCCCCTCCGGCACGGAGCCGCTGGTCCGTGTGATGGTCGAGGCCGCGGACATCGACCAGGCCCGCTCGGTGGCGGGACGGCTGGCGGACGCGGTGAAGTCGGCGCTCGGCTGACCTCCGGGGGCTTCCGCAGGGGGGTCACCCCCTGCGGGCCCCGTGCGGGATTCCGGTGCCGTCCCCGGGGACGGCACCGCGACCCGGACCGCGGACGGTCCGTGCGTCGGCTGTTCGGGCGAGTCGAGCGTGTGGCGCGGTGAGGGCCGAGGGGACGGCTCGTACCTTCGGGTCGTATGACGTACGTATCCAGGGAGCGTGCAGCCGGACCCACTCGTCGCAGCGCGCTGGCCGGGCTCGTCGGCGGGGCAGGGGCCGCGATGGCCGCCGGGTGCACCCCCTCGGGAGCGTCACCCGCCGCCGCGCCCACCCCCAGCCGTTCGCCGGGGGCCACCGCCCCGGCGGCGAACCCGACGCCCGGGGCGATGACGCTCTTCAAGGACCCCGCGTACAACTTCGGCGGTCTCATGGCACTCGGCGGGGCCGGTTTCGGCGCCGGGGAGGTGGGCGAGGTGCTCACCGCCGTGAACACGATCAACAAGGCCGGCCTCTCCTCCCAGACGTACGTCGAGACCTTCAAGAAGCTCGGCGACCAGCTCATGGAAGCCCCGGAGGGCAGCAAGCCCGACGACCAGACCAAGCGCTTCCGCGCGCTGCGGGCCGCCCAGTACTACGCCCAGGCGCTGTTCTTCGTCCTCGGCTCCGACGATCCGGGCAGCGAGGAGCAGCTGTACAAGGCCGGGCGAGGCGCCTGGGACACGTTCTGCGGCCTGTGCGACCCGGCGCCGGTGAAGGCGAACGTGCCGTACGGGAAGACCCCGCTGCCGGTGTGGTTCTTCCGGCCGGACGGGGCCGACACGCGCCGCCCCACCGTGATCCTCACGAACGGCAGCGACGGCCAGAACGTCGACATGTGGACCTACGGTGTCCCGGCGGCCCTGGACCGCGGCTGGAACGCCCTCGTGTACGACGGGCCCGGCCAGGGACAGCTGCTCTTCGTGGACCAGGTGGTCTTCTCACCGACCTGGGACAAGGTCGTCACCCCGCTGGTGGACTGGCTGGTCGCCCGCCCGGACGTCGACCCGAAGAAGATCGCCCTGACGGGGCTGAGCATGGCCGGTGACCTGGCTCCCCGTGCCGCGGCCTTCGAGACCAGGATCGCCGCGCTGGTGGCGATGCCCGGCTGTGTCGAGCCCTGGCTGGGCTTCCCCGCGGAGATCCGGGAGATCCTCACCCCGAGCAAGGAGGAGACCAACAACATCTGGAACAAGGAGGTCGTCCCCGAGCTGCCGCCCGCCGCCGCCGCGACGATGAAGAAGCGCTTCGAGCCCTTCTCGATCCCCGCGATGCTCGACGCCCGCGAGGGCAAGCTGTTCACCGACTTCTACACGCCCGCCACGCGCATCCAGGCACTGACGATCACGGACGTCGTCGGACGCATCACGTCGCCCACGCTGGTGCTGGACTACGACGACGAGCAGTTCTATCCCGGCCAGCCGCGCCAGATGTACGACAAACTGACGTCCCCCAAGGACTACGTGAAGCTCACCGCGGCCCAGGGCGCACAGCTGCACTGCTCCCCGATGGCCCCGCAGCTGCACTGCGAGGTCGTCTTCGACTGGCTGCAGGAGACGCTGTCAGGCAGCTGACTTCCTCGTCGTGCGCTTGCGCTGGTTGTTCCACAGCGCCTTCTGGACGAACAGTGTGAGCGTCCCGGCGAGGATGATCCCGAGCAGATTGAGCAGCAGCTGCTCGGTCGAGCCCCAGGCCTGGCCGAACTCGCTCAAGCTGAGCGCCACCGCCGCGTTGGCCGCCGCCGGGACCGTCGTCACCGAGATGGCCACACCGACCAGGGCACCCGACTTCGCCGAGGTCAGCGAGAGCGTGCCCGCGATGCCCGCGAGGACGGCGACGACGAACGAGAACGCGTCCGGGTTGTAGATGAACGCCGTGTTGGGCCGTTCGCCCTCCAGCAGTGCGCGGTCGAAGAGCCCGATGCCGCCCATGAAGAGGCTGAAGAGCACCGTCAACGCCATGGACACCGCAAAACCCACGATCAGCGCGATGAACGAGCGCCAGGCCAGCCTCGGCAGCCGCTGGACCACCGCCGTGCTGAAGCCGGCGAGCGGACCGAACTCCGGGCCGACCGCCATCGCGCCCACGATGAGGATGGCGTTGTCCAGCACCACACCGCATGCGGCGATCATCGTCGCCAGCGTGAGGAACGCGAGGTAGGTGACGGACAGCGTCGACTCCTCGTGCGTCGCGTCGGTCAGGTGCTCCCACAGCACCGCGTCCGCGCCCTCACCCGGTGCGTCGTCCTTCGCCTCGTCGGCGCGCTTCGACAGCGACAGGTCGATGCTGTCGACCGCGATCGAGCCGTCGTGTTCAAGACCGAGCTCCCGGAGGCGGCCGATCAGCTCGTCCCCGGCCTCACGGGCCACGTCGCACAGGACCAGATCGCCCGACGGGTTGCGGGCGGCTCCCGGGACCACGGCGAGGTGGGCCGCGCCGACCGTCTTCTCGACGGTGTCGACGACCTCCTCGGTGCGGTCGGACGGCACGATCAGGCGCAGGTGCAGCACGCGGTGCTCCTCGGCGGTTCAGAGTTTGCGCAGGGACAGGCGCTGGACCTTGTGGTCGGGGCCCTTGCGGACGACCAGCGTGGCACGCCCGCGGGTGGGCGCGACGTTCTCCAGCAGGTTGACCCCGTTGATCGTGCGCCACATCGTGCGCGCGTAGTCCAGCGCCTCCTCCTCGGACACCTGGGTGTACCGGCGGAAGTACGAGGACGGGTCCTGGAAGGCGGTCGCGCGGAGCTTGCGGAAGCGGTTGAGGTACCAGCTCTCGATGTCCTCGGGGCGGGCGTCCACGTACACGGAGAAGTCGAAGTAGTCGGCGAGGCCGACGCGGGTGCGGCCGTCCTTGCCGGGCAGGGCGGGCTGGAGGACGTTGAGGCCCTCGACGATCAGGATGTCCGGGCGGCGTACGGTCAGCCGCTCGCCGGGGACGATGTCGTAGATCAGGTGCGAGTAGACGGGGGCGGTGACCTCGTCCTTGCCGGCCTTGATGTCGGCGACGAAGCGGGTCAGGGCCCGGCGGTCGTACGACTCGGGGAAACCTTTCCGCGACATCAGGCCCCGGTCCTGGAGCTCCTTCATCGGGTAGAGGAACCCGTCGGTGGTGACCAGCTCGACGCGCGGGTGCTCGGGCCAGCGGGCGAGCAGGGCCTGCAGAAGACGGGCGACCGTGGACTTGCCGACGGCGACGGAGCCCGCGACGCCTATGACGAACGGTGTGCCCCGCTGGGTGCCGTGGCCGTTGCCGGCCTCGCCGAGGAAGGTGTTGAGCGCGCCGCGGAGGTTGGCCGTGGCGCCGACGTACAGATTGAGCAGCCTGGACAGCGGCAGATAGATGTCCCGTACCTCGTCGAGGTCGATGACGTCACCGAGTCCGCGCAGCTGCTCGACCTCGGCGGCGGAGAGGGAAAGCGGCGTCTTCTCGCGGAGGGCGCTCCACTCCTCGCGGGTGAGATCGACGTACGGGGACGCCTCTGTCCTGTCCGGCTTGCGGCTTCGTGGCGGCGAAGTGATCACATGCTCATTGTCGGTGCTGCGAGGTGGTCGTGGGGGGTGGGCTCGGTCACGCGGGCGCCGGGCCGGCGGCCGGCCGGGGCGCCGGTGATCACGCGGAAGTCACGGCCGACACCGTGGCGGCCGTGCCGCTAGGTGAGGCCAAGGCCCGTCATCGACGCGCAGGCCGCCAAGCTCGGCCGACCGCTCGCCCGTTCGGGCCGCTGACGCAGCCTGCGACTCCGGCGTCACGGCCACCGGAGTCGTAGGCTGCCGCCATGTGCGGAATCGTGGGTTATGTGGGAGCGCAGTCCGCGCTCGATGTCGTCATCGCCGGGCTCAAGCGGCTCGAATACCGGGGCTACGACTCGGCGGGCGTGGCCGTGCTCGCCGACGGCGGGCTGGCAGCGGCCAAGAAGGCCGGCAAGCTGCTGAATCTGGAGAAGGAACTCGTCGACCGGCCGCTGCCGAGCGGGTCCACGGGCATCGGCCACACCAGATGGGCCACCCATGGCGCACCGAACGACGCCAACGCGCATCCGCATCTCGACAACGCCGGTCGTGTCGCCGTCGTCCACAACGGCATCATCGAGAACTTCGCGGCGCTGCGGGCCGAACTGGCCGAGCGGGGCCACGACCTGGCCTCCGACACGGACACCGAGGTCGTGGCGCATCTGCTCGCCGAGGAGTTCTCGTCGTGCGGTGAACTGACCGAGGCGATGCGACTGGTGTGCAGGCGGCTGGACGGCGCGTTCACCCTGGTCGCCGTCCACGCGGACGACCCGGACGTCGTCGTGGGCGCCCGGCGCAACTCGCCCCTGGTCGTCGGCGTCGGCGACGGGGAGGCGTTCCTGGCCTCGGACGTGGCCGCGTTCATCGCCCACACCCGCTCGGCGATCGAGCTCGGCCAGGACCAGGTCGTCGAACTGCGGCGCGACGGCGTCACCGTGACGGACTTCGACGGCGCGCCCGCGGAGGTCAGGTCGTACCACGTCGACTGGGACGCCTCCGCCGCCGAGAAGGGCGGCTACGACTACTTCATGCTCAAGGAGATCGCCGAGCAGCCGAAGGCGGTCGCCGACACGCTGCTCGGTCGGATCGACGCGAACGGGTCGCTGACGCTGGACGAGGTGCGGATCCCGGCCGCGGTGCTGCGGGAGGCGGACAAGGTGGTGATCGTGGCGTGCGGCACGGCCTTCCACGCCGGTCTCATCGCCAAGTACGCCATCGAGCACTGGACGCGCATCCCCTGCGAGGTGGAGCTGGCCAGCGAGTTCCGCTACCGGGACCCGATCCTGGACCAGCGGACGCTCGTCATCGCGATCTCGCAGTCCGGCGAGACCATGGACACCCTCATGGCGCTGCGCCACGCCCGGGAGCAGGGCGCGAGGGTCCTGGCCATCTGCAACACCAACGGCTCGACGATCCCCCGTGAGTCGGACGCCGTGCTGTACACCCACGCGGGCCCCGAGGTCGCGGTCGCGTCGACCAAGGCGTTCCTGACGCAGCTGGTCGCCTGCTACCTCGTGGCGCTGTACCTGGGGCAGGTGCGGGGGACGAAGTGGGGCGACGAGATCCGGGCCGTCGTCCGGGACCTGTCGCAGATCGCGGGCGAGGTGGACCGGGTCCTGGAGACCATGGGGCCGGTACGGGAACTGGCGCGGTCACTGGCCCGCAAGAAGACGGTGCTGTTCCTGGGGCGGCACGTCGGGTACCCGGTTGCGCTGGAGGGCGCGCTGAAGCTCAAGGAACTCGCGTACATGCACGCCGAGGGCTTCGCGGCGGGTGAGCTCAAGCACGGGCCCATCGCGCTGATCGAGAACGACCTGCCGGTCGTCATCGTCGTCCCCTCGGCACGCAGCCGGTCCGTGCTGCACGACAAGATCGTGTCCAACATCCAGGAGATCCGGGCGCGGGGTGCGCGGACGATCGTCATCGCGGAGGAGGGCGACGAGGCGGTCGTGCCGTACGCGGACCACCTCATCCGCATCCCGGCGACGCCGGCGCTGCTCCAGCCGATGGTGGCGACCGTGCCGCTGCAGGTCTTCGCCTGCGAGCTGGCGACGGCCCGTGGCAACGAGGTGGACCAGCCGCGGAACCTGGCGAAGTCGGTCACCGTCGAATGATCATCGGGGTGGGGATCGACGTCGCCGAGATCGACCGTTTCGAGGACGCGCTGCGGCGGACGCCGGCGATGGCGGACCGGCTGTTCATCGAGAGCGAGCTGATGCTGCCGAGCGGGGAGCGACGTGGAGTCGCCTCGCTGGCCGCCCGCTTCGCGGCGAAGGAGGCGGTCGCGAAGGCGCTGGGCGCGCCGGCGGGGCTGCTCTGGACGGACTGCGAGGTGTACGTCGAGGAGTCCGGCCGGCCCCGCCTGCGGATGCGCGGCACGGTGGCGGCGGCGGCCCGGGCGCGGGGGGTGCGGACGTGGCACCTCTCGCTGAGCCATGACGCCGGGGTGGCCTCGGCGATGGTGATCGCGGAGGGGTGAGCGGTGTCCGGCGGCACCGTACGGGCCGGGCATGGCGGCATGGCCCCGTGAGCCGATGAGCGGCATGCTTCTGAGCATGCGTCATGCCTACAGCGTCGAGACCGTACGGGCCGCCGAGGCCGAGTTGATGGCCCGGGTGCCGGAGGGCGCGCTCATGCAGCGGGCCGCCGCGGGGCTGGCCGCCGCCGTCACCGGGCTGCTCCCACGGGTGTACGGCGCCCGTGTCGTGCTGCTCGTCGGAAGCGGCGACAACGGCGGCGACGCGCTGTACGCGGGCGCGCGGCTGGCGCGCCGCGGCGCGGCGGTGGCGGCGGTGCTGCTCGCCCCCGACCGGGCGCACCGGCAGGGGCTTGCCGCGTTCCGGAAGGCCGGCGGGCAGGTCGCCGAGGACCCGTTCGCCGTGCTGGCCGTGGCCGATGTGGTCCTGGACGGCATCACCGGCATCGGCGGCCACGGCGGTCTGCGCCCCGACGCCGTGCCGGTCGCGCGGGCGGCACGCGGCTCGAACGCGATGGTCGTCGCCGTCGATCTGCCCAGCGGGATCGAGGCGGACACGGGCGAGGTGACGGGCGAGGCGCTGCGGGCCGACGCCACCGTCACCTTCGGTACGTACAAGCAGGGCCTGCTCATCGACCCGGCGCGGGAGCACACCGGGGCCGTGCGACTCGTCGACATCGGTCTGGAGCCGCACCTGCCGTCCGTGCCGGACCTGGAGGCGCTGCAACACACGGATGTGGCTCAGCTGTTGCCGGTACCCGCCGCGGAGAGCGACAAGTACCGCCGCGGTGTCGTGGGCGTGGTGGCCGGGTCCGCGCGCTACCCGGGCGCCGCGGTGCTGGCCGTCGCGGGCGCGCTGCGCGGCGGCGCCGGAGCCGTGCGGTACGTGGGTCCGGCGGCGGACGCGGTGATCGCCCGGTTCCCGGAGGCGCTGGTGCACGGCTGGCCCCCGTCACGGGCGGGCCGGGTACAGGCGTGGGTCGTCGGTCCCGGCCTCGGCGACGGACCCGGGGTGCAGGAGGTGCTGGACACCGACGTTCCGGTACTGGTCGACGCGGACGGGCTGCGCGGACTCGACCCGGACGCCGTGCGCGCCCGTAAGGCCCCGACCCTGCTCACCCCGCACGCCGGCGAGGCGGCCGCGCTGCTCGGCGTCGACCGCAAGGAGGTCGAGGGCGCCCGGCTCGGCACCGTACGGGCGCTGGCCGCGAAGTACGGGGCCACGGTGCTGCTGAAGGGCTCCACGACGCTGGTGGCCGGCCCGGACGAACGGACTCCGGTCCGGGTGAACCCGACCGGTACGTCCTGGCTCGCCACGGCGGGCAGCGGCGATGTGCTGTCGGGACTGGCCGGCTCGCTCCTCGCGGCGGGCCTCGCGCCCCTCGACGCCGCCTCCGTGGCCGCGTATCTGCACGGGCTGGCGGCGCGTCTCGCCTCCCACGACGCCCCGGTGGCGGCGCACGACGTGGCCACGGCGATCCCTCGGGCCTGGCGCGACGCGAGGACCCCCTGACGCGTCCCCCGGCACAGCAGGCGGGTGACCAGGGCCACTCATGGCCGTTGCCGTACGAGCTATGCAGCGGCCCTCTGAGAGACTGAGCGCGATGACTCAGAACGCACCCTTCCGAGCCCGCGCCGAGATCGACCTCGCCGCGCTGCGCGCCAACGTCCGCGCCCTGCGCGCGCGGGCGCCCCGCGCGGCGTTCATGGCCGTGGTCAAGTCGGACGCGTACGGACACGGGATGGTGCCCTGCGCGAAGGCGGCGCGGGCCGCCGGCGCGACCTGGCTGGGCACGGCCACCCCCGAGGAGGCGCTCGCGCTCCGGGCGGCCGGCATCGGCGGCCGGGTGATGTGCTGGCTGTGGACGCCCGGCGGGCCCTGGCGCGAGGCCGTCGAGGCGGACCTGGACGTCTCGGTCAGCGGCATATGGGCATTGCGCGAAGTGACGCACGCGGCCCGGCAGGCGGGCCGTACGGCCCGTGTCCAGCTCAAGGCGGACACCGGCCTCGGGCGTAACGGCTGCCCGCCGGGGGACTGGGCCGAACTGGTCGCCGCCGCCCGCGCCGCCGAGGAGGCGGGCACCGTCAAGGTCACCGGCCTGTGGTCGCACTTCGCGTGTGCCGACGAGCCCGGCCACCCGTCCGTCGCGGCCCAACTGACCGTCTTCAAGGACCTGGTGGCGTACGCCGAGAAGGAGGGAGTCGAGCCGGAGGTCCGGCACATCGCCAACTCCCCGGCCACGCTGATCCTTCCGGACACGCACTTCGACCTGGTGCGCGCGGGCATCGCGGTGTACGGGATCTCGCCCAGCCCGGAGCTGGGCACGCCCGCCGATTTCGGGCTGCGCCCGGTGATGACGCTCAAGGCCTCGCTGGCGCTGGTCAAGCGCGTCCCGGCGGGCCATGGCGTCAGTTACGGACACCACTACGTCACGGAGGGCGAGACCACGCTCGGTCTCGTTCCGGTCGGGTACGCGGACGGCATTCCGCGGCACGCCTCGGGCCGCGGGCCGGTGCTGATCGGCGGCGAACGGCGGCGGGTGGCCGGCCGGATCGCGATGGACCAGTTCGTCGTCGATCTGGGCCCGGAGGGCGACCGGATCCGGGAGGGCGCGGAGGCGGTGCTGTTCGGCCCCGGCGACCGGGGCGAGCCGACCGCCCAGGACTGGGCCGAGGCGGCGGACACCATCGCGTACGAGATCGTGACCCGGATCGGGACCCGGGTGCCACGCGTCCATCTCCACACGGAGAACATGGAGAACACGGGCAACACCGAGAACGCGGGCAACACGGGGAACACCGAGAACGCGGGGAACGCGGGCAACACGGGGAACACCCGCGTGTAGGACCGGGACGCGGAGAGCACGGAACGCGACGAGGACAGGGCGACCAGTAGGAGCGGCACGGTGAGCGAGAGCAGCGCGGGGGACGTGGCGGCGGCGGTGACCGACGCCGCCACGGGCAACTGGCGCCGGGCGGGTATCGCCGGCGCCGCCATAGGGGTGATCGCCGCCGGCGCGGCGGCGGGTGTCGCGATAGAGCGGATGACCGTGGGCCGCGGCATGCGCAGGAAGGCCCGGCTGGCCCTGGACGCTTCGGGGCCGTACGGGGCGCTGCGCGGCACCCCGGGAAGGGCCACCGCCGACGACGGCACGGCCCTGTACTACGAGACCGACGAGGTGGACCCGGAGACGGGCGGCGCCGCGCCGCGCCGGCGCAGGCTCTTCGGCCGCAAGGCTCCCGCGCCGGTCACCGTCGTCTTCAGCCACGGCTACTGCCTCAGCCAGGACTCCTGGCACTTCCAGCGGGCCGCGCTGCGCGGTCTGGTCCGTACCGTCCACTGGGACCAGCGCAGCCACGGCCGCTCGGGACGCGGGGCCGCGCAGTCGGGGCCCGACGGGGTGGCCGTCACCATCGACCAGCTGGGCCGCGACCTCAAGGCCGTCATCGACGCGGCGGCGCCCGAGGGGCCGCTGGTCCTGGTCGGCCATTCGATGGGCGGCATGACGATGATGGCGCTGGCCGCCGCGTACCCGGAGCTGATCAGGGAGCGGGTCGTGGGCGCCGCGTTCGTCGGCACCTCGGCGGGCGGGCTCGGCGAGGTGAACTACGGGCTGCCGGTGGCCGGGGTGAACGCGGTACGGCGCGTGCTGCCCGGTGTGCTGAAGGCGCTCGGCTCGCAGGCGGAACTGGTCGAGCGGGGCCGACGGGCCACGGCCGATCTCTTCGCGGGCCTGATCAAGCGGTACTCGTTCAGCTCGAAGGACGTGGACCCGGCGGTGGCCCGATTCGCGGAGCGGATGATCGAGGGCACGCCGATCGACGTGGTCGCCGAGTTCTACCCGGCGTTCACGGAGCACGACAAGGCGGCGGCACTCGACATCTTCCAGGAGGTCCCGGTGCTGGTCCTCGCCGGGGACCGGGACCTGGTCACGCCCAGCTCGCACAGCGAGGCGATCGCGGACCTGCTGCCGGACGCGGAGCTGGTGATCGTGCCGGACGCCGGGCATCTGGTGATGCTGGAGCACTCCGAGGTGGTCACCGACCGGCTGGCGGACCTGCTGGTGCGGATCGGCGCGGTCCCGGCAGCGGCTAACGTTGGCACGTATGGAAGCACCGCACAGCCCGGCGGCTGAGGCCGCCGACCCCGCCGTCGCCCGTCTCACCCTCACCTCACCGGACCAGACGCAGGAGCTGGGCCGCCGGCTCGCGAAGCTGCTGCGGCCCGGCGATCTCGTGATGCTCACCGGTGAGCTCGGCGCCGGCAAGACGACCCTGACGCGCGGTCTCGGCGAGGGCCTGGGCGTGCGGGGTGCCGTCACGTCCCCGACCTTCGTGATCGCCCGGGTGCATCCATCGCTGGTCGGCGGTCCCGCGCTGCTGCATGTCGACGCGTACCGGCTGGGCGGCGGGCTCGACGAGATGGAGGACCTCGACCTCGATGTCTCGCTGCCGGAGTCGGTGGTGGTCGTCGAGTGGGGCGAGGGCAAGGTCGAGGAGCTGTCCGACGACCGGCTGGAGGTGGTGATCCACCGCGTCGTGGGGAACACGGACGACGAGCGCCGCCGGATCACGCTGACCGGGGTCGGCGCCCGCTGGGCGGACGCGGGGCTCGGGGCGCTCACCGCCTGACCTGCCGGGTGTGTACGTTCCGACAAGACGTCGGCAAAGTGTTGCGTCTGTCGCTCCGGGCATGGTCACATGGATAACGACAGCCAGGTTAGGTGTACCTAACCACGCCTGCCCCCGGAGCACCAGGAGGCATCCATGTCGGCGTCCGAGTACGAAGCGCGGTCGCGGCCCGAGTCACGAGCCGAGGCAGAGGCCGAATCACGCATGCGGCCACGGCCGAAGCCGTCGTCCCCGTCACCGGCGTCGGCGTTCTCGATGAGGGATCTGCTGGCGTCGTGCGCGGCGGCCAGCGCCGTCTCCACTCCGCCGCGTGAGCCCGCCGTCCCCGAGGAGCGTGAAACGCGCCGCGACGCGGCGTAGTCCGTCCGGGTGAGAAGGCGTCCGCCGCGGAGGGCGCCGAACGACCACGGGCGCGCACGGACCGCGCCCACCGACCGGCTACGGAACGACGACGACCTTCGAGCCGATCGTCGCGAACGTCCACATCGCGTCGCCGTCCGCCCGCTTCATCCGTACGCCGCCGGTCTTCCGCTCCGGGTCCGGGCTCTCCAGCGTCCCGTCCACGGCGGCGCTGAAGCCGATCGACACGTCGTCGACCGTCGTGAACCGTACGACGTGCTCGATGTCCACGCCGTCCGAGCCCTGGATCCTGCCGCTGCGCGATCGCACCTCGTAGGTGCCGGGCCGCGGGCTGATGGTGCTCGGCATGACCGTGAACGTCTGCGTGAGCTGCCCCGCGCCCACCAGCCAGACCCGGCGCTCGCCCAGCGAGTAGACGACGCGCACTCCCTTGCCGGAGCCCACGGGCACGGCCAGCGGGTCCTTGCGCGGGCCCTTGGCGGCCTCCGAAGGCCGGGCCTTGGGGGAGGACGCGGCGGGCTTCTCCAGGTTCGCCGGGACGTTCGCGGAGGCCTGGTAGGCGAGGAAGGCGACCACCGCGAGGGCCGCCGCGGTGAGCCCGGCCACCGTTCCCGAGCTGCTCCTTGCCACGCCGGCTCCCCTCTCTCGCACACCTGCCTGGGTGACGGTAGCAGCAGGGGCACGACGGGGCGGGACGGCCGTGCCCCCCTCGCCGTGGCCGTAGGCTGTTTGCGTGCTCTTGCTCGCCGTTGATACCGCCACGCCCGCCGTCACCGTCGCCCTCCACGACGGCGATTCCGTCGTCGCCGAGTCGACCCAGGTCGACGCCCGCCGGCACGGGGAGCTGCTGCTGCCCGCCGTCGACCGGGTGCTCGCGTCGGCCGGCCTGAAACTCGACGCGGTCACCGGCCTCGTCGTCGGCGTCGGCCCCGGCCCCTACACCGGTCTGCGGGTGGGCCTGGTGACCGCGGCCACGTTCGGCTCGGTGCTCGGCGTCCCGGTCCACGGACTGTGCACGCTCGACGGCCTCGCCTACGCGTCCGGGCTCGAAGGGCCCTTCGTGGTGGCGACGGACGCACGGCGCAAGGAGGTGTACTGGGCGCGGTACGACGGCTTCCGTACGCGGGTGGGCGAGCCGGCGGTCGACCGGCCCGCGGAGATCGCCGAGCAGGTCGCGGGGCTCCCCGCGGTCGGTGCCGGGGCCCTGCTCTACCCCGAGGTCTTCCCCGACGCCCGCGGCCCCGAGCACCAGTCGGCGGCCGCGCTCGCCGCGCTCGCCGCCCGGAAGCTGGCGGCCGGCGAGGAGCTGCTGCCGCCGCGGCCGCTGTATCTGCGCCGCCCGGACGCGCAGGTGCCGAAGAACTACAAGGTGGTCACGCCCCGGTGAGTGCCGCCGTCCTGCGCGAGATGCGCTGGTGGGACATCGCGCCGGTGCTGGATCTGGAGCACGAGCTGTTCCCGGAGGACGCCTGGTCCCCGGGGATGTTCTGGTCCGAGATGGCGCACGCGCGCGGCCCCCAGGCCACGCGCCGCTACGTCGTCGCGGAGGACCCGGCGGACGGCCGGATCGTCGGGTACGCCGGCCTCGCGGCGGCCGGCGGCCTCGGCGACGTACAGACCATCGCCGTCGTCCGCGAACAGTGGGGCACGGGTCTCGGCGCCCGGCTCCTCACCGATCTGCTGCAGCACGCGACCGCGTTCGAGTGCGACGAGGTCCTGCTGGAGGTCCGCGTGGACAACACCCGCGCCCAGAAGCTGTACGAGCGCTTCGGCTTCGAGCCGATCGGCTTCCGCCGCGGCTACTACCAGCCCGGCAACGCCGACGCCCTCGTGATGCGGCTGCACGTACACGACGCACAAGGAACCGGAAACCATGGCTGACGAACCCCTCGTACTCGGAATCGAGACGTCCTGCGACGAGACGGGCGTCGGCATCGTCCGCGGGACGACGCTCCTCGCCGATGCCATCGCCTCCAGCGTCGACGAGCACGCGCGCTTCGGCGGGGTCGTGCCGGAGGTCGCTTCCCGCGCCCACCTGGAGGCCATGGTCCCGACCATCGAGCGTGCCCTGAAGGAAGCCGGGGTCACGGCGCGGGACCTGGACGGCATCGCGGTCACGGCGGGCCCCGGCCTCGCGGGCGCGCTGCTCGTGGGCGTCTCGGCGGCGAAGGCGTACGCCTACGCGCTGGGCAAGCCGCTCTACGGCGTGAACCACCTGGCCTCGCACATCTGCGTGGACCAGCTGGAGCACGGCCCGCTGCCCGAGCCGACGATGGCGCTGCTGGTCTCCGGCGGCCACTCCTCGCTGCTGCTCGCGCCGGACATCACGAGCGACGTACGGCCGATGGGCGCGACGATCGACGACGCGGCGGGCGAGGCGTTCGACAAGATCGCCCGCGTCCTGCACCTCGGCTTCCCCGGGGGCCCGGTCATCGACCGGCTGGCGAAGGAGGGCGACCCCGGGGCGATCGCGTTCCCGCGCGGGCTGAGCGGTCCGCGCGACCCCGCCTACGACTTCTCCTTCTCCGGGCTGAAGACGGCCGTGGCCCGCTGGATCGAGGCCAAGCGGAACGCGGGCGAGGACGTGCCGGTACGGGACGTCGCGGCGTCGTTCCAGGAGGCCGTGGTGGACGTGCTGACCCGCAAGGCCGTGCGCGCCTGCAAGGACGAGGGCGTCGACCACCTCATGATCGGCGGCGGGGTCGCGGCGAACTCGCGGCTGCGGGCGCTGGCACAGGAGCGCTGCGAACGGGCCGGGATCCAGCTGCGGGTGCCGCGGCCGAAGCTCTGCACGGACAACGGCGCGATGGTCGCCGCCCTCGGCGCGGAGATGGTCGCGAGGAACCGGCCGGCCTCGGACTGGGAGCTGTCCGCCGACTCCTCGCTGCCGGTGACCGACCCGCACGTGCCCGGCGCGCACAGCCATCACCACGACCACGACCACGACCACGTGCACGAGATCAGCAAGGACAACCTCTACTCATGACGGTCGTCACCCTGATGTGGGAGGCGCGGGCGGCCGACGGCCGGGGCGCGGAACTGCTGGCGTGGGCGCGTGAACAGACCCTCGAGGCGGCCCCGTTGCGGCGGGAGACCTTCCGGGCGCCGGGGGAGCGGGTGCTGGTGCTGACCTGGTGGGCGGCGGCCGGCTCGGACGTCCCGCTGCCCGAGCTCCCCGAACCGGCCACGGATCTGGTCACGCGACCCGTGCACCGCTGGCGCTTCGAGTCCCTCGACTTCGTCCCCGGGAGCTCCTGAGAAAAAGTCCGGTGGCCGTGTCGATCGGTGTCCCTCCCGTTCGACGTAGAGGGTGAGAGGCGGGGAACGGCCCCGCTCCACCCGACCGAGGAGGTCACCATGCCCCGCTACCTGTCGATGGTCCGTATCAACGAGTCCGAGGCCCCCGCCGAGGGCCCCAGCGAGGAACTCATGGAGCGGATGGGGAAGCTGCTCGACGAGATGACCAAGGCCGGCGTCATGCTGGACACGGCCGGACTCCACCCCACCTCCGAGGGCAAGCGCGTCACCTGGTCCGGCGGGAAGCTCTCCGTCACCGACGGGCCCTTCACCGAGGCCAAGGAGGTCGTCGGCGGCTACGCGATCATCCAGGCCAAGGACATGGACGAGGCGATCGAGTGGACCAAGCGCTTCCTGGAGATCCACGAGGAGCACTGGAACGTCACCTCCGAGGTCCGGGAGATCGTCGTGGGTTGACCCGGCCGCCCACCCGGCCGAATCCGTGTCCGGATTGCTGCCGGACCCCACGGCTGCTCTGATGGGTGTCCGTGAGCGCACGGAGCACGGACGACACCACCGACGGCACCATCGCGACCGTCTTCCGGATCGAGTCCGCGCGGATCATCGCCGCGGTGACCAGGATCGTCCGGGACATCGGCATCGCCGAGGAACTCGCGCAGGACGCTCTGGTCGCCGCGCTGGAGCAGTGGCCGGAGTCGGGCGTCCCGGACAACCCGGGCGCCTGGCTCATGGCCACCGCCAAGCACCGCGCCATCGACCTCGTACGCCGCCGTGAAACGTACGCGCGCAAGCTCGCGGAGATGGGCCGCGACCTGGAGACCGCCGCGGCCGTCCACGAACCCGATCCGGCGGATCTCGTCTCCGGACCCGACGACATCGACGACGACCTGCTGCGGCTCGTCTTCACCACCTGCCACCCCGTGCTCTCCGCCGAGGCCCGCATCGCGCTCACGCTGCGTCTGCTCGGCGGTCTCACGACCGAGGAGATCGCCCGGGCCTTTCTCGTGCCCGAGCCGACCGTCGCCCAGCGCATCGTGCGCGCCAAGCGGACGCTGGCGAAGGCGGACGTGCCCTTCGAAGTCCCCTACGGCGAGGAGCGCACCGCGCGCCTCTCCTCGGTCCTCGACGTCATCTACCTCGTCTTCAACGAGGGTTACGCGGCCACCGCGGGCGACGACTGGCTGCGTCCCGGTCTGTGCGAGGACGCCCTGCGGCTCGCCCGCGTCCTCACCGGCCTGATGCCGAAGGAACCCGAAGTGCACGGCCTCGCCGCACTGCTGGAACTCCAGGCGTCCCGGACGAGCGCCCGCACCGGGCCCGACGGAGAGCCGGTCCTGCTCGCCGACCAGAACCGCCGCCGCTGGAACCAGCTCCTCATCCGTCGCGGCTTCGCCGCCCTCGACCGTGCGGGCGCCCTCGGCGGCGCACCCGGTCCGTACGTGCTCCAGGCCGCGATCGCCGCGTACCACGCGCGGGCGGTGGCCTACGAGGACACCGACTGGAAGGCCATCGCGACCCTGTACGCCCGTCTCGCGGCCGTCGCCCCGTCCCCCGTCGTGGAGTTGAACCGCGCGGTCGCCGTCTCGATGGCCGAGGGGCCCGGGGCGGGCCTGGCGATCGTCGACGCTCTCGTCGGTGAACCGGCGCTGAAGGACTACCACTTGCTGCCGAGCGTCCGGGGCGATCTGCTGGCCCGGCTGGGGCGCGGCGCGCAGGCGCGGGCGGAGTTCGCGCGGGCCGCGGAGCTGACCCGCAACGCCCGGGAGCGTGAACTCCTGCTGGCGCGCGCGGCGTCGGAGGGCGGAGAGGGCGGGAAAGGCGGGGGGCCGACTGAGGATGCCGCCGGGGTGCCGGACGCCGGTTGAGCGGGCGATAGCCTCATTGACATGTCCCGTTCTCCCTCGCTTCCGCCGCCTCCGCCTCCGGTGGAGATACGCAGCTGGCCCGACCGCGAAGCCATGCTCGCCGACCGGGCCGCGGTGCTGGGCTCGCTCACCGACCGGCTGCTGGGTGTACCGCAACTGCTGCTGTTCCTGCTGGTGATGGCGGGGCTGCAGGCCGGCTGGGGGCTGGTGGGCGCGGGGCTGGTCATCCTGGACGACGGTTCTGATCCGCTGACCTTCGTCTTCCTGGGCGTGGCAGTGCTGCTCGGGCTCGCCGTCCTGGTGCCGCTCGGCTTCGTGGCCGGTTTCGGCATCCGCCGCGACAGCAGGATCCGGCGACTGCTCACCGAGTGGGCCGCCCTGGACCTCGACCCGGCCCGGGACGCGCGGCACGGCGCACCGGGGCTGAGCCTGCTGTGGTTCCTGGTGTCGTTCCTGCTCGGCGCGGTCGGGCTGTGGATCTCGTTCGTGGCTCCGGCGTCCGCGCGCGCCGGCAGCTGGACGTACGGCGAGGTCGCGTACTTGATGGGCGTGGGCGTCATCTGCTGGGTGACGGGTCTGATCGGCGTCGCGAAGGCGGTGGCGTACTACCGCTGGGCGGTGCGCCTGACCTCCGTCGTACCGGCCGCGGCGGCACGCGGGGGCGCGCACCGCTGACCCTTCACGCGCACCGCTGATCCTTCAGCGGACGGCGGGTGCGGCCGGCGCGCCGATCAGCATGGACGGGGCCCCGGCCACCCGGGTGAGGAACACCGTCGCGGCGTTCGGGCCGCTCGGCTTCACCTTGCGGCGCAGCTCCTCGGGCTCGACCGCCGAACCGCGCTTCTTCACCGTGAGGTGGCCGACCTCCCGCTCACGCAGCAGCGCCTTCAGCTTCTTGAGGTTGAACGGCAGTTCGTCGGTGATCTCGTACGCGGTGGCATAGGGCGTGGGGCGCAGCTCGTCCGCCGTGATGTACGCGATCGTCCCGTCGATCAGGCCGCCGTCGAGGTCCTCGGCGGCCTCGGCGACCAGATGCGCGCGGATGACGGCGCCGTCCGGCTCGTACAGGAAGCGGCCGGTCTTGCGGACCGCGGGATCCGGCAGCCCGCGGCCGACGAGCGCGGCGCCGGACGGGAGGAGGGTGGCGCGGCGGGCGCCCGGGGCGGTGCCGAACCAGAGCACCGCCTCCTTCACATCGCCGTGGTCCGAGATCCACTCGGCCTCGGCCTCCTCGGGGATCGCCTCGTGAGGGATGCCGGGGGCGATCTTGAGGGCGGCGTAGCCGGGCGCACGGGCCGCGCCGATGGCCCAGGACAGCGGTGGGGAGTACGCCTCGGGGTCGAAGATGCGGCCCCTGCCGCCCCGGCGGGCCGGGTCGACGAAGACGGCGTCGTACGAGGAGGTGTCGACCTCGGTGACGTCCGCGCAGCGGACCTCGATCAGGTCGGCGAGCCCCAGCGCCTCGGCATTGGCGCGGGCGACGGCGGCGGTGAACGGGTCGCGGTCCACGGCCAGGACGGAGATCCCGGCGCGGGCGAGCGCGAGTGCGTCGCCGCCGATTCCGCAGCACAGGTCCGCCACGCTGCGCACCCCGAGCCGGGCGAAGCGGCCGGCCCGGTGAGCGGCGACGGAGGCGCGCGTGGACTGCTCCACGCCGTGTGGGGTGAAGTACATCCGGTACGCGTCCTCCGCGCCGAACTTCGCCACCGCCCGCTGCCGCAGCCGTGCCTGCGTGAGCGCTGCCGAGACCAGCTCGGCCGGGTGCTCGCGGCGCAGCCGGGTGGCTACGGCGAGTTCCTGTCCCGGGTCGTAGTCGCGCAGCGCGGCGAGCAGGGCCTGTCCTTCGTCGCCGAGCAGCGGGGCGAGGTGGGGGGAGGGGGAGGCGGCGTCGTTCACCCGGCCATTGTCGGCCAGGCGGGGGATGGTGCGCGCCGGGCGGCGGTGTCGGGGCCTCGTGGGGGAGCGGCGCTGACAGGATGCGACGCCATGCAGCTAGTACGACAAAAGGACAAAAAGACAGCAATTCGGTGCAGGCGGACGTGGGTGTGTGCGCTGCTTGCCATGGCTGTCGGCTCGGGCTGTGCCGCCGAGCCGCCGGACGGCGGCAGCGGTGGCGGTGTCGGTGGCGGGTCCAGGGCCGCCGGCTCCAGCTCCGCGGTCAAGCCCGCGCACGGCCAGCAGCGGTCGAAGGAGAGCGGCGAGAAGGGAGCCGGGGAGGAGGCCGGGAAAAAGGCGAGGAAGGAAGCCGGGAAGGAGGCGAGGGAGGGGGCCGAGCGGGCCGATCCCGCCGAGGCGCTCGCCGCGTACGCGCAGCGCATGAAGAAGACGCAGGCGGCCCGTGCCGCGGCCGCCAAGCGGTGGCGCCTCAAGCAGACCCCGCTGCTCGCGCCGGCGCCCCCCGCCAGGAAGCCGAAGATCACCACCCGCAAGGGCTTCGAGGTCGACCACCAGAAGGGGCTGCCGCCGGTCTTCACCACCGTGCCCACCAAGAAGAAGATCGTCTTCCTGACGATCGACGACGGCGCGGAGAAGGATCCCGAGCTGCTGCGGATGATGAGCGAGCTGGAGATCCCGTACAGCGCGTTCCTGACCGACTACGTCGTACGCGACAACTACGGCTACTTCGAGAAGATGCAGGACCGCGGGGTCGCCCTGCACAACCACACCCTCAACCACCGCTACATGCCGGCGCTTTCGTACGCGAAGCAGAAGAAGGAGATCTGCGAGCAGCAGGCGAAGATCGAGAAGCGGTTCGGGAAGCGGCCACGGCTCTTCCGTCCGCCGTACGGAAGCTACAACGAGGACACCCTGCGGGCCGCGAAGTCGTGCGGCGTGAAGGCGGTACCCCTCTGGGCGGCGGAAGCCTTCCCTGACCACATGGAGTGGCGCGAGTGGGACCGGGACCTGCACCCCGGCGACATCATCCTCACGCACTTCCGGGGCAAGGCGGAGTGGAAGGGCAGCATGGCGGACATGATCCGCAACGTGATGAAGGTCGTCACGGCGAAGGGCTACGCGGTGGCGCGGCTGGAGGACTACGTGTGACGCGCACCGCGCGGGGGGCGCGGGGCCGAACCGCCTCGCCCTGCGCGCGGGGCACGGGGCCGGACCTCGCCGGCCTCCGCACGGGGCAGAGGGGTCGAAACTTCGCCGGGAGCGGGCCGAAACGCGCAGTGGATTGGCACTCCGCTTGACCGAGTGCTAATCGCAGTCATAGTCTCGGCTCTGGCACTCCCCACCGGAGAGTGCCAACACAGCGACGGGCAGGTCCGGCACCCGCGACGACGGATCGACCTGGTCGCCACCTCAGACAGTTGAACCCCGTGAGATCTCCGAAGGGGGAGGTCGGATCGTGACGACCACCAGCTCCAAGGTTGCCATCAAGCCGCTCGAGGACCGCATTGTGGTCCAGCCGCTCGACGCCGAGCAGACCACCGCGTCTGGTCTGGTGATTCCGGACACCGCCAAGGAGAAGCCCCAGGAGGGCGTCGTCCTGGCTGTCGGCCCGGGCCGCTTCGAGAACGGCGAGCGTCTTCCGCTCGACGTGAAGACCGGCGATGTCGTGCTCTACAGCAAGTACGGCGGCACCGAGGTGAAGTACAACGGCGAGGAGTACCTCGTCCTCTCGGCCCGCGACGTGCTCGCGATCGTCGAGAAGTAATTCACCGGCAGATTTGCTTTGAACTGCGCCCCTGGCCCCCGCTACTGATGAAGCCGGGTGCCCGGGGCGCAGCTCGTTTGAGAGGACTTGAGAAGCTCCATGGCGAAGATCCTGAAGTTCGACGAGGACGCCCGTCGCGCCCTTGAGCGCGGCGTCAACAAGCTCGCCGACACGGTCAAGGTGACGATCGGCCCCAAGGGCCGCAACGTCGTGATCGACAAGAAGTTCGGCGCCCCCACCATCACCAACGACGGTGTCACGATCGCCCGCGAGGTCGAGATCGAGGACCCGTACGAGAACCTCGGCGCCCAGCTGGTGAAGGAGGTGGCGACCAAGACCAACGACATCGCGGGTGACGGCACCACCACCGCCACCGTGCTCGCCCAGGCCCTGGTCCGCGAGGGTCTGCGCAACGTCGCCGCCGGTGCCTCCCCGGCCGCCCTGAAGAAGGGCATCGACGCCGCGGTCAAGGCCGTCTCCGACGAGCTGATCGCCACCGCGCGTCCGATCGAGGAGAAGTCCGACATCGCCGCCGTCGCCGCGCTGTCCGCCCAGGACCAGCAGGTCGGCGAGCTCATCGCCGAGGCGATGGACAAGGTAGGCAAGGACGGTGTCATCACCGTCGAGGAGTCCAACACCTTCGGTCTGGAGCTGGACTTCACCGAGGGCATGGCCTTCGACAAGGGCTACCTGTCGCCGTACATGGTGACCGACCAGGAGCGTATGGAGGCCGTCCTCGACGACCCGTACATCCTGATCCACCAGGGCAAGATCTCCTCCATCCAGGACCTGCTCCCGCTGCTGGAGAAGATCATCCAGGCCGGCGCCTCCAAGCCGCTCCTGATCATCGCCGAGGACGTCGAGGGCGAGGCGCTCTCCACCCTCGTCGTCAACAAGATCCGCGGCACGTTCAACGCGGTCGCGGTCAAGGCCCCCGGCTTCGGTGACCGCCGCAAGGCGATGCTGCAGGACATGGCCACCCTCGCCGGTGCCACCGTCATCGCCGAGGAAGTCGGCCTCAAGCTCGACCAGGCCGGTCTGGACGTGCTGGGCTCCGCCCGCCGTGTCACCGTCACCAAGGACGACACCACGATCGTCGACGGCGGCGGCAACAGCGGCGACGTGGCCGGCCGCATCAACCAGATCAAGGCCGAGATCGAGGCCACGGACTCCGACTGGGACCGCGAGAAGCTCCAGGAGCGCCTCGCGAAGCTGGCCGGCGGCGTGTGCGTGATCAAGGTCGGCGCCGCCACCGAGGTGGAGCTGAAGGAGAAGAAGCACCGTCTGGAGGACGCCATCTCCGCGACCCGCGCCGCGGTCGAGGAGGGCATCGTCTCCGGTGGTGGCTCCGCGCTCGTCCACGCCGTGAAGGTCCTGGAGGGCAACCTCGGCAAGACCGGCGACGAGGCCACCGGTGTCGCGGTCGTCCGCCGCGCCGCCGTCGAGCCGCTGCGCTGGATCGCCGAGAACGCCGGCCTCGAGGGCTACGTCATCACCGCGAAGGTGGCGGAGCTGGACAAGGGCAACGGCTTCAACGCCGCGACCGGCGAGTACGGCGACCTGGTGAAGGCCGGCGTCATCGACCCGGTCAAGGTCACGCGCTCCGCGCTGGAGAACGCCGCGTCGATCGCCTCCCTGCTGCTCACCACCGAGACCCTCGTGGTGGAGAAGAAGGAAGAGGAGCCGGCGGAGGCTGGCCACGGCCACGGTCACTCCCACTGACCCGAGCCCGCACCGGGCACACCGCCCGTGACTGCTGTGCGAAGGCCCCCGCTCCCGAAGAGGGAGCGGGGGCCTTCCCCGTACGCCCGCGGATCCGGCGCGACGCGCCTACATCTCCAGCGCGCCGAGCTGACCCATCAGCCCGAGCCGGTCGTACTGCCACCAGCCCTCGCAGATCATGCCCTCGTGGAGCCGATGGGTGGTCGTGCCGGTCATGGAGACCCGCTTGCCGGTGGGCGCGAGGCCCAGGAACTCGCCCTTGTGCGTGCCCTCCCAGGTCCAGCGCGTGCAGACCCGGTCGGCCTCGGCGATCTGGTCCTCGACGGTGAAGCGGAAGTCGAAGCCGTCGCGCCACATCCCGGCCTCGCGGCGGAACGCCTCGACGCCGATCACGTCCGGGGCGTTGGCCGGGTCGTGGTCGTGGTAGTCCCGGGTGAGCAGTCCGTCGAGGAGCCCGAGGTCACCGGCGAGCGCGTCGGTGAAGAGCCTGCCGCAGACGTCCTTGTTGAGTCGCTCGTCGCGGACGACCTCCAGGTCGGTGAAGGTCGGCATGTCGTCGCAGAGCGCCACCATCTCCTGGAAGACCCGGTCCGTCTCGGGGAGGTTCGAGTTCCTCATCGCGTCCTCGTACGACGGGAACTCGACGATCTCTATGACGTGCGTCGCGTCGGAGCGGTCCTTGGCGACGAGGTTGTGGGTGGCGGTGCGCTTGCCCTTGGTCTGTTCGACCCAGGTGTCCATGAGCCGGTTGAGTTCGTCGAGGCGATCCGTCTTGCAATCGATCAACTGTACGAATGTCATGGCGTCTCCCGAGCGGGTGGGTCGCTGCGTCGGATGCCCCCATTCTAGTGAAATCGGGGTAATCGACCCCGGTGTCAGTCGTACGGCATCGGCGGAGCCTTGTTCAGGCGGAGTGGTCTGGCGGAGTGGTCAGGCGGAGTGGTTGAGCGCCGCCGGAACGACCGGGTCCGCGAAGGGCCGGCCCAGGGTGTACCGCTCCACCTCGTCCAGCGCCAGGTCGGCCATCCGGTGCAGCTCCTGGCCGAGAGAGCCCGCCACATGCGGGGTCAGCAGGACGTTCGGAAGCTCGTAGAGCGGTGAGTCGGCGGGCGGTACATCGGGTTCGGTGACGTCCAGTACGGCGCCGAGGCGGCCGGAGACGAGCTCCGGAATCAGCGCGTCCGTATCGACCAGCGAGCCGCGCGCGGTGTTGATCAGCGTCGCTCCGTCCGGCATCAGCGCCAGCCTGCGGGCGTCGAACATATGGTGGGTCGCCGGAATCTCGGGGGCGTGGACGGTGACGACATCGCTGCGCAGGCACAGCCCGTCCAGCGTCACCGCCTCCGCTCCGAGCCGGGCCGCCTCGGCCGCGTCGGTGTACGGGTCGTACAGCAGCACCCGCAGATCGAAGGGCCTCAGCAGCTCGATCACCCGCCGGCCGATCCGGGAGGCGCCCACGACGCCGACCGTACGGCCGTAGTTGCCGGCGTCGTGCAGCTCCTCGCGCCAGTCGTGGGGCGCGCGGAGCTGGTGGTAGCGGCGACGGCTGTGCAGGACACGCTTGTTGGCGAAGAGGATCGCGGCGAGCGTGTACTCGGCGACGGGCAGCGCGTTGGCCGCGGCGGCGGAGGTGACAACGATGCCGCGGTCCCAGCAGGCCTGGGTGATGTGGTGCTTCACGGAGCCCGCCGCGTGGACGACGGCACGCAGGCGGGGGGCGGCGTCCAGGACGCGCTCGTCCAGCGGTGTCACGCCCCAGCAGGTGAGCAGCAGTTCGGCCTCGGCGAGCGCGGCGGCGACCGCGGGTGAGGGATCGGCCAGATCGTGGGCGACGAACCGGGGGTCGGTCCGGGTCAGCGTGGCGAGGCGGGCCCGGTGGGCGTCGGTGAAGAGGCGTTCCGCGATGCCGGGCTCCATGGCGAGCAGCAGGGACGGCGGGCCGGACGGCCCGCCGCCGCTGCCGGTGGCACCGGCGGTCGCGTTGTCAGTGGCGTGGTGCATGGTGGAAGTCGGACTCCTCGTCGGTCACTCGGGGTCAACTGGCGGGCTGCTCGGCAGGTCACGTCCGAGGTCACTTGACGCTGCCGGCGGTCAGGCCCGCCTTCCAGTGACGCTGCAGGGAGACGAACGCGACGATGAGGGGGATGACGGCGAGCAGGGAGCCGGTGACGACGAGGGGGTAGAACTCCGGCTCGCTGTGGGTGTTGGTGTTCCAGGCGTACAGGCCGAGGCTCAGCGGGAAGAGCTCACGGTCGGAGAGCATCACGAGGGGGAGGAAGAAGTTGTTCCAGATCGCGGTGAACTGGAAGAGGAAGATGGTCACGAACCCGGGCATGACCATGCGCAGCCCGATCGACCAGAAGGCGCGCAGCTCGCCCGCGCCGTCGATACGGGCGGCCTCCAGCGCCTCGCCGGGGACGTAGCCCGCGCTGAAGACCCGGGCGAGATAGACGCCGAACGGGTTGACGAGCACGGGGATCAGCACGGCCCAGTAGGTGTTGACCAGCCCGGTCTTCGAGGCGAGCAGGTACATGGGCAGCGCGGTGGCCGTGGTCGGCACCAGCACACCGAGCAGCACGACGCCGAACAGCTTCTCCTTGCCGCGGAAGTCGTACTTGTCGAAGGCGTAGCCGGCGGCGATGCAGATGAGCGAGCAGCCGAGGGCTCCGCCGCCCGCGTAGAGAAGGCTGTTGAGGTACCAGCGGAAGTAGACGCCGTCGCCGAAGGAGGCGAGGGCGGTGAGGTTGGCGCCGAGGTTGAAGCCCTCGAAGGACAGCGCGTCGCCCGCGAGGAGATCGCCGGTGTCCTTGGTGGCGGCCGTGACCAGCCAGACGAGGGGGAACAGCATGTAGACGACGGAGAGGACCAGCACTCCGTTGACGGCGGTCCTGGACAGCCAGCGGTTGGCGGCGGGTCGGCCGGTCATGTCTGCTTTCCCTTCCGGCCGGCGGCGAGGCGGGTGACGGCGAACGACAGCAGTGCCGCGGTCAGTGCGAGGAGTACGGAGGCGGCGGCCGCGAGTCCGTAGTCGTTGCGGTCGAAGGCCGCGGAGTAGGCGTACATGTTGGGCGTCCAGGTGGAGGAGACGGCGGAGCCGGCGCCCTTGTTGAGGATCAGCGGCTCGGTGAACAGCTGCAGCGAGCCGATGACCGTGAACAGGGCGACCATGGTGACGGAGGCGCGGATCAGCGGGATCTTGATGCTGAACGCGGTGCGCCAGGAGCCGGCGCCGTCCACCGTGGCCGCTTCCAGGACGGAGCGGTCGATGGCCTGGAGCGCGGCGTAGAAGATCACCATGTTGTAGCCGAGCCACTCCCACAGGGCGATGTTGACCACGGAGGGCAGGGCGCCGTCGGAGGAGAGGAAGTCGAAGCCGACACCGCCCGCCTCCATGGCCTGGACGACCGGGCTGAGCTGGGGTGTGTACAGATACACCCAGATCAGCGCGGCGATGATGCCCGGCACGGCATGCGGCAGGAACAGCGCGAGCTGGAAGAAGCGGCGGGCGCGGGCGAGGGCGGAGTCGAGCAGCAGCGCGAGCGCGAGGGCTCCGCCGAGCAGCAGCGGAATGTACAGGAGGCAGTACCCGGCCAGGACGAGGAACCCGTCCCGGAACGCCGGATCACCCAGCGCGGCCGCGTAGTTGCCGAACCCGGTGAACACGGTCTCGGCCCCGCCGAACCCCAGCCCCGAGTGCTTCTCGGTGAACAGGCTCAGCCACACGGCGTACCCGATGGGCACCACCGTCACCGCCACGAACAGCGCGAAGAACGGCACGAGCAGCACGACCGCGGCCCCCGCACGTCCCTTCACCCGCACACCGCGCCGCGGTGTCCTCCCGGCCGGCCTCGCCTCGGCGCGGCCCTGCCCCGAGGCGCCGGGGGCCGGGTGCCGGCCCGGGGTGCCCTGCTGGGCGGGAGCGTTGTCCTCCGTGGTCCGGGGGCGGTTCGCGGGGGTGGCACGCACGACGGCGTCGGGGGCGCCGTCGTGCGTGCCCGTCGCGGGGCGCCGTCCTGCGGGGCCGGCGCTCGCCCCGGCGCCCGCAGGCGCCGGGACGGCCGCGGCGGCCGGGGCCTGCCGGCCCGTGCCGCCCCGGGGAGTCGGCGAGGGCATCAGCCCTCGACCTTCAGGCCGCGCTTCTTCAGCTCCGCCACCGTCGCGTCATGACCGGCCTTGATGCCGTCGGCGATCGTGGCGTCGCCGCTCTTGAGCTTGCCGAAGCGGTCCTTGATCGCGGTCGTGGTCGTGCCCGAGGTGGGACCCCAGGTCCAGTCGGGGCGGATCGACGCGGCCGCGTCCTCGAAGATCTGGTAGATGTCCTGGCCGCCGTAGAAGCCCGCGTCGAAGGCCGACTTGGCCACCGGCCGCAGCTCGGACGCGGCCGGGAAGGCGCTCGACGTCCCGGACGCGATACGGGCCTTGATGCCCTCCGGCGTCGTGGCCATCCAGGTCGCGAACGTCACCGCGGCCTCTGCCTGCTTGCTGTCCTCGGTCACCGCGAACGTCGATCCGCCGAGCATCCCGCTCGCCGGCTTCCCGTCCCACGTCGGGATCGGCGCGACGGCCCACTTGCCGTTCTGCTCGGGCAGCGTGGTCTTGACGACGCCG
This sequence comes from Streptomyces sp. NBC_00259, assembly GCF_036181745.1. Lineage (NCBI taxonomy): Bacteria > Bacillati > Actinomycetota > Actinomycetes > Kitasatosporales > Streptomycetaceae > Streptomyces > Streptomyces sp. NBC_00259. The sequence goes on from NZ_CP108080.1 coordinate 4,709,742, forward strand.
CCGCCCCACGACGCCCCGACGTATCCGACGGTGCCGCCGCTCTTGAGCGAGTTGACCCATTCCGGCGTGAACGACACCTGGTTGTGGACGAGGTCCTTGTCGAGGAGGCCCTGCCAGTACGCGGCGACCTTCTGCGTGGCCGGGTCCGTCGTGTCGACCTTCCACGTGTCGTTCTCGGCCTTGAACCAGTGCGCCCCCGCCTGCCAGGACATCGCCTGGAAGGTGTTCGGGTCATCGGGGAAGAAGGTCCCGATACGGGCCTTCTTGTCGGCCGCCTTGATCTTCTCCGCGGCCTTGCGGTACTCGTCCCACGTCTTCGGTACCGCCACCTCGTACTTCTCGAAGAGGTCCTTCCGGTAGAAGAAGGCCTGCGGCGCCGCGTCGAACGGCACGGCCCAGTTCTTGCCGCCCAGCGTGGTCAGTTCGACCGCCTGGGGCAGGAACTTCTGGCGTACGTCGTCGCCGACGAGCTTGCCGATCTCCTGGACCGCGCCCTGGCTGACGAACTCCGGCAGTTGCGGGTACTCCACGGCGACGAGGTCCGGCGCGTTCCCCGCCTTCACGGCGTTGGAGATCTTGGCGTAGCCGCCCGCGTTGCCGGACGGGATCTCCTCGAACTTCACCTGGATGTCCTTGTGGGAGGCGTTGAAGGCGTCCACGACGTCCTTCGACCCCTTCTGCCACGCCCAGAAGGTGATGGTGACCGGCTTCCCGTCCGCCGCGGGGCCTGATGCGCCGTCACCGCCGCCGCACGCCGTGAGGACGGCGAAGGCCGCGGCGGTGCCGGCTATGACTCGGGACGATCTGCTCCAACTACGGATCACGGCGGGGCTCCTGGCTCCTGGTGGCCGCGTCGGCACCGGTGGGTGGTGCCGGCGACGGCCGAACGGCGTTGGCCGAGATACTTGAGCCAGACATGAGCGAAGTCAAGAGCGAAAGATTGATTGATCGAAATTTGATCAAACTATGAGCGCGTCGACGCCCCGCACGACTCCCGCACGTTGAGCCGCGGCAGCAGCGTCAGATGCCTCCCCGGCTCGTCCTCGTCCCGCCCGGCCGTCAGCCGTTCCACCAGCAACTGGGCGGCGTGCCGCCCCACATGACGCTTCGGCGGGGCGACCGCCGTCAGCGGTGCGTCGGCCAGCGCCGCGACCTCGTCGTCGTACGCGATCAGTGCCAGGTCCTCCGGTACGCGCACACCCAGCTCGGCCAGCCGCTGCACCAACTGGATCGCGTCGACGTCGTTGTGCACGAGCGCCGCCGTCGCCTCGCCGGACGTCACCGCCGACCGCAGCGCCTGCGCCGCCGCCTCGAAGCCCGCGGGATCCCGCTCGGCCGGCACCGAGTCGATCACCGTGCCCGGCCCGCGCAGCCCGAGCGCGCCCAGCGCCTCCCCGTAGCCGGACCGCACCTCCAGTGCCGTCGGACTGTCCGCGCGCGCCACCAGCAGCGGCGTACGGTGCCCGAGCCCGACCAGATGCCGCAGGGCGAGCAGCACCCCGTGCCGATGGTCGGACGACACCCGGTCCAGCTCGTCGAGCGCGCTGCCGGGGACGGGCCGCCGCTCCAGCAGCACGGCGGGGACCGGCAGCTCGGTGATCCAGGCGCCGTGCTCGGCCGGGTCGTCGGGACCTCGCCAGCCCGGCGCGACCAGCAGCCCCTCCGCGCCCGCCGCCAGCAGCCCCTCCGTGCGGGCGCGGTCCTCCTCCGGGCGGTAGTCGGAGATCCGCAGGATGAGCCGTGCGCCGGCGTGCGCCGCCGCCTCGTGCGCCCCGCGGATCACCTCGGCGAAGTAGTACGTGGACGAGGGCGCGAGCAGTCCCAGGACCAGCCCCTCGCCGCCGCCCTGGCGCTGCCGGGGCAGTCCGTCCCGCTCCGGCCAGGACACCGAACCGTGCACCCGGTCCAGGAGTCCGCGCCCGGCCAGCGCCTCCACGTCCCTGCGCACGGTGACGTGGGAGACCCCGAGCTGCCCGGCGAGATCGGAGACGCGCGCGGTGCCGCGCTCCCGTACCAGGCCCAGCAGTCGGTCATGACGTTCGGCAGCACTCTCGCGCACGGCGGCTGTCCCCCTCGCAGTGATGACTCGCTTCGGTCGCTCGCAGGAAGTCGACCTTAATGCAAGGTGATCGAACGACAAGAGTTTCGATCATTCGCTCTCATTCTATTGACCGTTGAATCACCTGCGGTGAAGGATGCGGAACGTGCCCACGTTGCCCGAAGACCGTGAGCTGAGCCCGTACACCGGCTGGACCCGCGGCCACTGGGAGGCCGTCGCCGACGAACTCCTGCTGGCCGTACGGCCCTACGCCTCGCCCCACCACGGGCTGATCAACCTTCCCGGCCCGCGCCCCAGTGCCTCGGGCCCCAGGTCGGACGGTCTCGAAGGCTACGCCCGTACCTTCCTCCTCGCAGCCCTCCGGGTCGCGGGAGCGCACGGCGACGACCCCCACGGCCACCTCGCCCGGTACGCCGAAGGGCTCGCCTCCGGAACCGGGCACACCGACGGGCACGACCGCTGGCCGCTCATGGCCGACTGCCCCCAGGCGATCGTCGAGTCCGCCTCCGTCGCCCTGTCCCTGCGGCTGACCCGCCCCTGGCTGTGGGACACCCTCGACGACCGCACCCGCCGGCGCGCCGTCGACTGGCTGCTGCCCGCCCTCGGGCCGCCCCCCGTCGACAACAACTGGTGGCTCTTCGGCCTCACCGTCGCCGGATTCCTCCAGGACGCCGGCATCGAGACCGACCTGGCCCGGCGCACCATCGACCGCTCGCTGGCGCGTATAGAGGAGTGGTACGAAGGCGACGGCTGGTACAGCGACGGCGACAACAGGTCCTTCGACCACTACAACGGCTGGGCCCTGCACCTCTATCCCGTCCTGCACGCCCACCTCGCCGGCGACGAGGACCTCCTCGACCGCTACGGCCCCCGGCTGCGCGCCCATCTCGACGGCTACGCGCGCCTCTTCGGCGCCGACGGGTCACCGATGCCGTACGGCCGCTCGCTGACGTACCGCTTCGCCGCCGCGTCCGCCCCGTGGCTCGGCGCCCTCACCGGCCACACCCCGCTCGGGCCCGGCGCCACCCGCCGGCTCGCCTCCGGCGCCCTGCGCCACTTCCTCGACCGGGGCGCCACCGACGACCGCGGCCTGCTCACCCTCGGCTGGCACGGCCCGTACGAACCCGTCCTCCAGGGCTACTCGGGACCGGCCTCCCCCTACTGGGCGTCGAAGGGCTTCCTCGGCCTGCTCCTGCCACCGGATCACCCGGCCTGGACCGGCCGCGAGGAGCGGCTGCCCGCCGAGACCGAGGACGCCGTCACCGCCCTCGCGTCGCCGGGTCTGCTCGTCCAGTCCACCGTCGCCGACGGACTCGTACGGCTGCACAACCACGGCTCCAGCCAGAGCGGTGGGCAGGACGACCCCGGCTACGCGCGCTTCGCCTACTCCACCCGCACCGGGCCCACTACGGAGCCGACCGCGCTCCCCGACAACCACTTCGCCCTGGTCGTCGACGGAAGACCCACCTCACGGGGCCCCGCGGAACCCAGGGGCGCCGGCCCCGGCTGGGCCGCCTCCGCCCACACCCCGTGCCCGGGAGTGCGGGTCCACTCCCTGACACTCGCCCACGGCCGCGCCGAGATCCGCGCCCATCTCGTCACCGGAGCGCCCGAAGGCACCCCCGTACGCCAGACCGGCTGGGCCACCACCCCGGGCGGCCCCACCGCCCAGCTCCAGCCGGTGCACGGCTACGCGGTGCGCACCGCGTCCGCGTCCGGTCCCACTCTCCAGGGTCCGCGCACCCGCACCGCCGCCCTCCACGGCACCACCGGCGGCGGGCCGGACAGCCTCTTCGTCGCGCTCGCCTCGCTCACCGCCGAGCCGGACCCGACGCCCGTCACCGCGCTCGCGGACATCGAGATCACCGGCCGCACCCTCACGGTGACCTGGGGGGACGGAACTACTTCGGTCCGTACTTGCGGCCCGCCCGGGAACTGACCCCGCCGAGCAGACCGCGCGGAGCCAGCTTCACCACGCCCATCAGCGCCTTGTAGCGCGGGTCCGGGATCGACAGCGTCCTGCCACGGGCGAGGTCGGCGAGTGCCGACGACACCAGCTTGTCCGCGTCCAGCCACATCCAGCCCGGGACGTTCTCCGTCCCCATCCCCGCCCGCTGATGGAACTCGGTCCGCACGAACCCGGGGCAGAGCGCCATCAGCCGTACGCCCGTGCCCGCCAGGTCCCGGGCCGCGCCCTGGGTGAACTGCACGACCCACGCCTTCGACGCCCCGTACGTCCCGCGCGGTACGAACGCGGCCACCGACGCCACGTTCACCACCCCGCCCCTGCCCCGGTCGCGCATCGGCTCGGTGGCCGCGGACGTCAGCCGGAGCACGGCCTCGCAGTGCACCTTCAGCATCCGCAGCTCATCGGCCATGGACACTTCGAGGAACCGGCCCTTGTTGCCGAAGCCGGCGTTGTTCACGAGCAGATCCACCGGCCGCCTGCGGTCGGCGAGCCTCTTCTCGACCGAGACGATCCCGTCCTCCTCGGCCAGGTCCGCCGTCAGCACCTCCGCCTCGATGCCGTGCAGGTCGTGCAGCTCGGTCGCCTGCTCCTGCAGCCGCTCGGTGTTCCGTGCCACCAGGACCAGATCGTGCCCGTCCGCCGCGAGACGCCGCGCGAAGGCGGCCCCGATGCCCGCGGTCGCGCCCGTAATCAGTGCTGTCGTCATAGGCGGCACGTTAGTGCCAGGGGTCCGGCCCCGGCCTGTCAGGCCCGGCCCTCGGAACGGTCGCTTCCCCTCCAAGCCTCCTCAAAGCGACCCGCGAACAATTCGCCGGGCCTCCAAGCGTCCCTTATGCTCGAAAAGTGATCGAAGCCCGTCATCTCCGTGTCCTGCGTGCTGTGGCCGCCACCGGTTCCTTCTCCGCGGCGGCGCGTGAACTGGGCTGCACCCAGCCCGCCGTCAGCCAGCAGATGAAGGCGCTCGAAACATCCGCCGGCACCCCGCTGCTGATCCGCGCCGGCCGGGAGATGCGGCTGACCCAGGCCGGTGAGGCCCTCGTGCGCCATGCCGCCGGCATCCTGGCCGGGCTGACCGCCGCGGAGGAGGAGGTCGCCGCGATCGCGGGCCTGCGTGCGGGCCGGGTCCGGCTGGTGTCGTTCTCCAGCGGCAGCTCCACCCTCGTGCCCACCGCACTGGCCGCGCTGCGCGCCGCGCATCCGGGCACCCGCGTCTCCCTCGTCGAGGCCGAGCCGCCGCGTTCCGAGGAGATGCTGCGCGAGGGGGACTGCGATGTGGCCCTGGCCTTCCGTTACGGCGCCGGGGGCACGGAGTGGGAGGACCTCGTCGTACGGCCGCTGCTGAGCGACCGGCTCGTCGGGCTGGTGCCCGAGGGGCACCGGTTGGCGGACTCCGGCTCCCTGTCCATCGCGGAACTGGCGGACGAACCCTGGATCGCCGGGTGTCCGCGCTGCCGCCGCCAACTGGTGGCGGTCTGCGAGGAGTCGGGCTTCACCCCCAGGATCGACTTCGCCACGGACGACTATCCGGCCGTGGTCGGACTCGTCGGCGCGGGTCTCGGCGTGGCCGTACTGCCGGAGCTGGCGCTGGAGTCCGTACTGCCCAAGGGCGCCAGAACGGTGGCGGTGGAGCCGGCCGTCCACCGCGAGATCGTCGCCCTGACCCTGCCCGATCTGGCCCAGGTCCCCACGGTCGCGGCCACCCTGGACCGGCTGGCGCTGGCCGCCGCGCGCTGATCCGCCCGCGGTCGCGCCTGATCCGCCCGTGGTCCCGCCCGATCCGCGCACCCGCCCGCGGTCCCGCGCCGGACCGAACGGTGCGGGACCGCGCACGACAGGGCAGGGGCGGGTCGTGCAGGACCGGCCGGCCCGGGGCCGGACTGTGCAGGAACGTTTCTTCGAAAGGTTGGCGGCTCGATTCAGCCGTGCGGGGCACCTCCCGCGCCACCCGCCGGGATCAGCCGGTGCCGGGCCCGCCCCATGAGCTCCTCACGCTCGTCCTCCGTCAGTCCACCCCATACCCCGTAGGGCTCCCGCACCGCCAGTGCGTGCGCCGCGCACTCCGCGCGCACCGGGCACCGCATGCAGACCTCTTTCGCCGAGTTCTCGCGCGCACTCCTTGCCGCGCCGCGTTCCCCCTCGGGATGGAAGAAGAGTGAGCTGTCTACCCCACGGCATGCTGCGAGCAGCTGCCAGTCCCACAGATCGGCGTTCGGTCCGGGAAGGCGGGAGAAATCTGCCATAGCGCATGTCCCCTTGTAGCCGTGCTGAGTGGATGCCTGAGCTCCGACCGTACATCTACGGTGTAAGTAGATGTAAATATGACTCATTGCGAATCTAGCCACAGACACCAGTAAAAGGGAAGAAATGCCGCTAAATGGGGCATAGCTGCCATGTGACGTGCTGATGAGCTGTGTCGCTCTCCTCCGCTCACGGGTCCTCACGTAGAGTGCCGAAGGTGCCCGGCCCACCCGTAACTCTTTCGAGTGACCGTCGTTGAGAGGGCGGAGGCGGTTGAGAGAACAAGCACTCGGGCAGATGTCCGGGGGCGTTCAACCGCACAGGTGACGATACGTAACCAGCCTGGAGGCTCAAGGTGACGCGCATCAGCTGCGGAGGGCGGCCATGACATCCGTCCTCGTCTGCGACGACTCCCCGCTCGCCCGAGAGGCGCTCCGTCGCGCGGTGGCAACCGTGCCCGGCGTAGAGCGCGTGACGACCGCGGCCAACGGCGAGGAAGTCCTCCGCCGCTGGGGCGCCGACCGCTCGGACCTGATTCTGATGGACGTACGCATGCCCGGACTGGGCGGCGTCGAGACGGTCCGCCGGCTGCTGTCCGCCGATCCCGGCGCCCGGATCATCATGCTCACCGTCGCCGAGGACCTGGACGGCGTCGCGCTCGCCGTGGCCGCCGGCGCCCGTGGGTATCTGCACAAGGACGCCTCGCGCGCCGAGCTGCGGGCCACGGTGACCCAGGCCCTCGCCGACCCGACCTGGCGGCTCGCCCCACGGCGGCTGCGCTCGGCCGAGATGGGCGCCGCGCCCACGCTCACCGCGCGTGAGATCCAGGTGCTCGAAGGCATGAGCCACGGCAGGTCCAACGCCGAGATCGGGCGTGAGCTGTTCCTCTCCGAGGACACGGTGAAGACGCACGCCAGGCGGCTGTTCAAGAAGCTGGGCGCCTCGGACCGGGCGCACGCCGTCGCGCTCGGCTTCCGCTGGGGCCTGGTTCGCTGAGCGGTGCCGGGCGTGGCCGGGACCGCTCCCGGCGGGCGAACCGAAGGGGCGCGCGGCCGTTCGTACGTGCGACGCGCGCCCGGTGCGCCGCCCCACGGGTCCCACTGGTCCCACAGGCATCGTGAGTCCCGCCCGTCACACGGTGGGCGGGGCGGCGGACGAGGTGATGGCGACAGCGGGCGCACGTTTCCCGCGCGATGCCGCATCCTTGAGTTGTGGAGTTCCTCGGGGACGAGTCTGTCGAGCGCAAGGGGAGGGCGCAGGAGATGACTTCCGGCGCACCTGCTCATAACGCTTCGGTGCACAACTATGGACACGGTGCCACGGATCGACGGCAGTCGAGGCACCATGGACCGATGCGTGACGACGAGGCGGCGACCGCCCATGGGGCAATCGGTGCACTCGTTCACCGTGCCGTCGACGGCGACGATCAGGCCACGCACGACCTGCTCGCCCATGTGCACCCGCTCGCGCTGCGGTACTGCCGCACCCGGCTGAGCCGGCTTCCCGGTGATGCCCGTCACTTCGTCGAGGACCTCGCGCAGGAAGTCTGCGTCGCGGTCCTCATGGCGCTGCCGCGCTACAAGGACACGGGGCGCCCGTTCGAGGCGTTCGTCTTCGCGATCGCGGCCCACAAGGTCGCCGATCTGCAGCGGGCGGCCATGCGGCATCCCGGCTCGACGGCCGTGCCCTCCGACGAGATGCCGGAGCGGCCCGACGACTCGCTCGGGCCCGAGGAGCGGGCACTGCTCAGCGACGACGCGGAGTGGGCCAAGAGGCTTCTCGCCAGCCTTCCGGAGAACCAGCGGGAGCTGCTGGTGCTGCGGGTCGCGGTCGGGCTCACCGCCGAGGAGACCGGGCAGATGCTCGGGATGTCCCCGGGCGCGGTCCGGGTGGCACAGCACCGGGCCCTGAGCCGCCTGCGGGCGCTGGCGGAGCAGTAGCGTTGACGGATGACGGCACGCGATGAACCGCACGCCGCGTCCGTACGTACGAACGTACAAAGCTGCTCGGCGATCTTGATCGTGGAATGAGACACCTTCGGATCCCGTTAGCATGGACATCCGCACCGATCAAGGCCATTTGGGGAAGGTGTCATGACTGCCAACGTCGACGGAGTGCCCGAGAAATTCGCGACACTCGGGCTGACCTACGACGACGTGCTGCTCCTGCCGGGCGCGTCCGACATGGCGCCCGACCAGATCGACACCGCCTCGTTCATCTCGAAGAACGTGCGGGTGAACATCCCGCTGCTGTCCGCCGCCATGGACAAGGTCACCGAGTCCCGGATGGCCATCGCCATGGCCCGCCAGGGCGGCGTGGGCGTGCTGCACCGCAATCTCTCCATCGCCGACCAGGCCAACCAGGTCGACCTGGTGAAGCGCTCCGAGTCCGGCATGGTCACCGACCCGGTCACGGTGCACCCGGACGCGACGCTCGCCGAGGCGGACGCCATCTGCGGCAAGTTCCGGATCAGCGGTGTCCCCGTCACCGACGCGGCGGGCAAGCTGCTCGGCATCGTCACCAACCGCGACATGGCCTTCGAGACGGACCGCTCCCAGCAGGTGCGCGACGTCATGACGCCGATGCCGCTGGTCACCGGCAAGGTCGGCATCTCCGGCGTGGACGCCATGGAGCTGCTGCGCCGCCACAAGATCGAGAAGCTTCCGCTGGTCGACGACGCGGGCATCCTCAAGGGCCTCATCACCGTCAAGGACTTCGTCAAGGCGGAGAAGTACCCGAACGCGGCGAAGGACCGGGAGGGCCGGCTCCTCGTCGGTGCCGCCGTCGGTGTCGCCGGTGACGCCTTCGAGCGCGCCCAGGCCCTGATCGAGGCCGGAGTCGACTTCATCGTCGTCGACACCGCGCACGGTCACTCCAAGCTGGTCGGCGACATGGTCGCCAAGATCAAGTCCAACGCCCCCGTCGATGTCATCGGCGGCAACGTCGCCACCCGCGACGGCGCCCAGGCGCTCATCGACGCCGGCGTCGACGGCATCAAGGTCGGTGTCGGCCCGGGCTCCATCTGCACGACGCGAGTCGTGGCCGGTATCGGAGTTCCGCAGGTCACCGCGATCTACGAGGCCTCGCTCGCCGCCAAGGCGGCGGGCGTCCCGGTCATCGGCGACGGCGGCCTGCAGTACAGCGGCGACATCGCGAAGGCCCTGGTCGCGGGCGCCGACACGGTGATGCTCGGCTCGCTGCTCGCGGGCTGCGAGGAGTCGCCCGGCGAGCTGCTGTTCATCAACGGCAAGCAGTTCAAGTCGTACCGCGGCATGGGTTCGCTCGGCGCGATGCAGTCCCGTGGCGAGCAGCGTTCCTTCTCCAAGGACCGCTACTTCCAGGAGGGCGTCGCCTCCGACGAGAAGATCGTCCCCGAGGGCATCGAGGGCCAGGTCCCCTACCGGGGCCCGCTCTCCGCGGTCGTCCACCAGCTGGTCGGCGGTCTGCGCCAGTCGATGTTCTACGTCGGCGGCCGCACGGTGCCGGAGCTGCAGGACCGCGGCCGGTTCGTGCGGATCACCTCGGCCGGACTCAAGGAGAGCCACCCGCACGACATTCAGATGACCGTCGAGGCGCCGAACTACAGCAGGAAGTAGCGCACGCGTTTCGTCAGGGGCGGTTCCGGGGATTCCCGGGACCGCCCCTGACGTGTGCGTCGGGGATACTGGTAGGCGCAGACGTAGAGGGAAAGGCCACACATCGTGACTGAGATCGAGATCGGGCGCGGCAAGCGCGGCCGCAGGGCATACGCCTTCGACGACATCGCCGTCGTCCCGAGCCGGCGCACCCGGGACCCGAAGGAGGTCTCGATCGCCTGGCAGATTGACGCCTATCGCTTCGAGCTTCCGTTCCTGGCCGCTCCCATGGACTCCGTCGTCTCGCCGCAGACCGCGATCCGCATCGGTGAGCTGGGCGGACTGGGCGTGCTCAACCTCGAGGGCCTGTGGACCCGGTACGAGGACCCGCAGCCGCTGCTCGACGAGATCGCCGACGAACTGGACGAGGACGCGGCGACCCGCCGTCTGCAGGAGATCTACGCCGCGCCGATCAAGGAAGAGCTGATCGGACAGCGCCTCAAGGAGGTGCGCGACTCCGGAGTCGTCACCGCCGCGGCGCTGTCGCCGCAGCGCACCGCGCAGTTCTCCAAGACCGTCGTCGACGCCGGTGTGGACATCTTCGTCATCCGCGGCACGACCGTCTCGGCCGAGCACGTCTCCGGTGCGGCCGAGCCGCTCAACCTGAAGCAGTTCATCTACGAGCTCGACGTCCCGGTCATCGTCGGCGGCTGCGCCACGTACACGGCGGCGCTGCACCTGATGCGCACGGGCGCGGCCGGTGTCCTCGTCGGCTTCGGCGGCGGCGCCGCGCACACCACGCGCAACGTGCTGGGCATCCAGGTCCCCATGGCGACGGCGGTCGCGGATGTCGCCGCGGCCCGCCGCGACTACATGGACGAGTCCGGCGGCCGCTACGTGCACGTCATCGCCGACGGCGGGGTCGGCTGGTCCGGCGACCTCCCGAAGGCCGTCGCCTGCGGTGCGGACGCCGTGATGATGGGCTCCCCGCTGGCCCGCGCGACGGACGCGCCCGGCCGCGGCCACCACTGGGGCATGGAGGCCGTCCATGAGGACGTGCCGCGCGGAAAGCTCGTCGACCTGGGCATCGTCGGCACGACGGAGGAGATCCTCACCGGTCCGTCGCACACCCCCGACGGCTCGATGAACTTCTTCGGCGCCCTGAAGCGGGCCATGGCGACGACCGGCTACAGCGAGCTCAAGGAGTTCCAGCGCGTCGAGGTGACGGTCGCGGACTCCCAGCACAAGCGCTGACGCCTGCTGCGACGACGACATGGGGCCCGGCACCACCAAGGTGCCGGGCCCCATGTGGGTTCGTGCCCGGTTTATGCGGCGACCTTCTTGGTGATGGCGAAGCCCTCGTAGCCGGCACACGGGGATTCCCGGGCCGTCCGTCGCGGACCTGGGCAGGTCAGAGGCGGTGTGCCGCGCCTGCCGGGGACGCGCCCCTGGTGTCCAGCAGGATCTGCGCCTTCACCGCGAGGCCCTGCAGGTCGTAGGTGCGGTGATGCTGGAGCAGGACCGTGAGGTCGGCGTTGGCGACCGCCTCGTAGAGGGAGTCGGCGCGCGGGACCGGGCGGTCGTGCACGCGCCAGTCCTGGACGTACGGGTCGTGGTAGCCGACGGAGGCGCCGAGGTCGATGAGCCGCTGGGCGATCTCGGGTGCTGGAGAGCCTTCGAGGTCTGCGAGGTCCGGCTTGTAGGTGATGCCGAGGAGGAGCACCCGGGCCGCGCGGGCCGACTTGCCGTGTTCGTTGAGCAGGGTCGCGCAGCGCTGGATGACGTACTGCGGCATGCGTTCGTTGATCTGTCCGGCGAGTTCGACGAGCCGCAGGGTGCGGTGGGGGCCGACCGTGTCGAGGGGGACGCCGTGGCCGCCGACGCCGGGGCCGGGGCGGAAGGCCTGGAAGCCGAACGGCTTGGTCTCGGCGCAGCGGATGACGTCCCAGAGGTCGACGCCGAGATCGTGGCAGAGCACCGCCATCTCGTTGACGAGGGCGATGTTGACCTGCCGGAAGTTGGTTTCGAGGAGCTTGGCGGCCTCTGCCTCGCGGGGGCCGCGGGCGCGGACCACCTTGTCGCTGACGCGGCCGTAGAACGCCGCCGCCGATTCGGTGCAGGCGGGGGTGAGCCCGCCGATCACCTGGGGGGTGTTGGCGTAGCCGTAGGCGCGGTTGCCCGGGTCGAGCCGGCTGGGGGAGTAGGCCAGATGGAAGTCGTGGCCGGCGCGCAGTCCGGAGCCCTCTTCGAGGATCGGCTTCAGATAGCTCTCCGTGGTGCCCGGCTCGACGGCGGATTCGAGCAGCACGGTCGTGTGCGGCCGCAGCCGGGCGGCCAGCGCCCTGGCGGCGTTGCCGACCGCGCCGAGGTCGGGTCTGCGGTCGGCGCCCAGGGTGGTGGGGGCGCAGATGACGGCCGTGCGGACCCGGCCGAGTTCGGCGGAGTCGGTGGTGGGCCGGAAGCCCCCCGAGAGCATCCGGCGGATTTCGGAGGCGCTGAGCGAACCGTCCACGGGGGGACGTCCTGCGGCGAGTTCGGCGGCGGGGCGGGGGTCGGTGTCGTATCCGACGGTCGCGATGCCCGCGGCTACGGCGGCCTGGGCGAGTGGCAGTCCGAGGTGGCCGAGTCCGATGACGGCGAGGTCTGCGGGCATGGTGGTGAGGCGTCCTTCCCAGTAGCCGAAGGGGACGTGACGCGCAAGTTCTGTGGACAGAACGAGGAGGCGCAATGTCAGACTAGGAGTAAATATGACCGTTATGCGGGATTGTGAGTGTCTGGCTGCCCGAGTGTTGTCCACAGGCGGTGGCTGAAGTCGCGGAGTGCGGACAGAATCATGTGTGTGAGCCCGACCAGTGGGGGCGACGGGAGGCACCGTGAGGACAGCGACACTGGGACCCGCGCAGCGCGCGGAGGCCCTCGCCGCAATGGCAGAGCGTGAGCTGGACGTGCTCGTGGTCGGCGCCGGGGTGGTCGGCGCGGGGACCGCGCTGGACGCCGCGACGCGCGGACTGTCGACCGGGCTGGTCGAGGCCCGCGACTGGGCCTCCGGCACATCGAGCAGATCGAGCAAGCTCATCCACGGAGGGTTGCGCTATCTGGAGATGCTGGACTTCGCGCTGGTGCGCGAGGCGCTCAAGGAACGCGGACTGCTGCTGGAGCGCCTGGCCCCGCATCTCGTGAAGCCGGTGCCCTTCCTCTACCCGCTGCAGCACAGGGGCTGGGAGCGGGCCTACGCCGGAGCGGGCGTCGCGTTGTACGACGCGATGTCGGTGTCCTCGGGTCACGGCCGCGGCCTGCCCGTCCACCGCCACCTCTCCCGGAAGCACGCTCTGCGGGTCGCACCGTGCCTGAAGAAGGACGCCCTGGTGGGCGCCCTGCAGTACTACGACGCCCAGATGGACGACGCCCGCTATGTGGCGACCCTGGTGCGGACGGCCGCGGCGTACGGCGCGCATGTCGCCAGCCGGGCACGGGTCATCGGCTTCCTGCGCGAAGGGGAGCGGGTCGTCGGCGCCCGGGTGCAGGACGTCGAGACCGGCGGGGAGTACGAGATCCGGGCGAAGCAGATCGTCAACGCCACGGGTGTGTGGACGGACGACACCCAGGCCCTGATCGGTGAGCGCGGGCAGTTCCACGTCCGGGCGTCCAAGGGCATCCATCTGGTCGTGCCCAAGGACCGGATCCATTCGACCACCGGACTCATCCTGCGCACCGAGAAGTCCGTGCTGTTCGTCATCCCCTGGGGACGGCACTGGATCCTGGGGACCACCGACACCGACTGGGATCTCGACAAGGCCCATCCGGCCGCGTCCAGCGCCGACATCGACTACCTGCTGGAGCACGTCAATTCGGTGCTCGCCGTGCCGCTCGGCCGCGACGACGTCGAAGGGGTCTACGCGGGCCTGCGCCCGCTGCTCGCCGGTGAGTCGGACGCGACGAGCATGCTCAGCCGCGAGCACACGGTGGCCCACCCCGCGCCCGGTCTGGTCGTCGTCGCCGGCGGAAAGTACACGACGTACCGCGTGATGGCGAAGGACGCCGTGGACGAGGCGGTGCACGGACTGGACCAGCGGGTCGCCGCCTGCGTCACGGAGGATGTGCCGCTGATGGGCGCCGAGGGCTATCGGGCCCTGTGGAACGCGCGCGCGAGGATCGCGGCGCGGACCGGCATCCATGTCGCCCGTGTCGAGCATCTGCTCAACCGCTACGGATCCATGACGGAGGAGCTGCTGGAACTCATCGCGGCCGACCCGAAGCTCGGCGAGCCGCTCGGCGGCGCGGAGGACTATCTGCGCGCCGAAGTCGTCTATGCCGCCTCCCACGAAGGGGCGCGCCATCTCGACGACGTGCTCACACGCCGGACCCGCATCTCCATCGAGACGTTCGACCGCGGCACGCGCTGTGCGCGGGAGTGCGCGGAGCTGATGGCCCCGGTGCTCGGCTGGGACAAGGGGCAGATCGAGAGGGAAGTGGAGCACTACGAGAAGCGGGTGGAGGCCGAGCGGGAATCGCAGCGGCAGCCGGACGATCTGACGGCCGACGCGGCGCGGCTGGGGGCGCCGGACATCGTCCCGATCTAGGATCCAGCGGAATCCCTTCCTCCGGAGCCTTCCTGACACACGGTGGACCCGGGAGATTCGCCAGTGCTGGAGTGAGAGAGAATGGGGGCTCTTCCAGGGCGGGTTACCGCATCGCGCGGGAAGCGGCAGGCGCGGGCGAAGATCAGGGATCGCAGAGGGGACGCATGTCGGAGGCGGAGCAGTCGCGGGACACGACACAGGAGCCCCTTCGGGACGCGGCGCGGAACGGCGAACGTGCCACCGGCGCGGACTCGACGGCGGATGCGACCGGGGGCTCGGCCGGGCGTGAGCACGGCGGTTCGGGCGCGAGCACGGCGAAGGACGGCGGACGCGACGCGTCGGACGCGTCGCGCCCGGGGGCGGGGAGCGGCGACGCGAAGGACGTGAACGGCGCGAAGGAAGCGAAGAGCGAGAAGCCGGACCCACGACGTGCCGGCACGCGGCCGGAGACCGGGGGCGACGCGCCTGCGGCCTCCGGCGGGGCGGACGACGCCAAGTCGGCCGCCGGGCGCGGTGGTACGGCGAAGGACGCGCCCGGGAGCGCGGGCGGCGGCACGAAGTCCGGGCCGCAGGACGCCCGCGGCGCCCGTGCCGGCGCCGGTGCCGGTGACCGGGGTGCCGGTGAGCGAGGCGCCGGTGACCGAGGTGCCGAGGACGCGGCAGCCGGGCCCAAGGGCGCGCGGGACTCGGTGAAGGACGCGGCGGAGCAGGGCGCCCGCGGCGGTGACGCGAAGGCCGCCGGATCGTCGGCGCGACGCGGACCGACGGCCGAGGGACGGCTGTTGGCCGGACGGTACCGGCTGGGAGGCGTCCTCGGACGCGGCGGCATGGGCACCGTCTGGCGGGCCGTCGACGAGACGCTCGGCCGCACGGTCGCCGTGAAGGAGCTCCGCTTCCCCAACAGCATCGACGACGACGAGAAGCGCCGCCTCATCACACGCACCCTGCGCGAGGCGAAGGCGATCGCCCGGATCCGCAACAACGGCGCGGTGACGGTCTACGACGTGGTCGACGAGGACGACCGGCCGTGGATCGTCATGGAGCTCATCGAGGGCAAGTCGCTCGCCGAAGCCGTCCGCGAGGACGGCCTTCTGACGCCCCGCCGGGCGGCCGAGGTCGGTCTCGCCATCCTCGACGTGCTGCGCTCCGCGCACCGCGAGGGCATCCTGCACCGCGATGTGAAGCCGTCCAACGTGCTGATCTCGGAGGACGGCCGGGTCGTGCTCACCGACTTCGGCATCGCCCAGGTCGAGGGCGACCCGTCCATCACCTCCACCGGCATGCTCGTCGGCGCGCCCTCGTACATCTCGCCGGAGCGCGCCCGCGGCCACAAGCCGGGACCGGCGGCCGACCTCTGGTCGCTGGGCGGGCTGTTGTACGCGAGCGTGGAGGGCTGCCCGCCGTACGACAAGGGTTCCGCCATCGCGACCCTGACCGCCGTGATGACCGAGCCGCTCGACCCGCCGAAGAACGCCGGGCCGCTGGAGGAGGTCATCTACGGCCTGCTCGCCAAGGACCCGGCGCAGCGACTCGACGAGGCCGGGGCACGGGCACTGCTGCTGGACGTGATCCACGCGCCGGAGCGGCCGGCCGAGCCGGAGCCGTCGCCCGAGGCGACCCGGGTCGTCGCGCTGCCGCCGCTCCCGCCGGAGCCCGCGGTTCCCGCCAGGGACCGGGCCAAGGAGGCGGCCGACGCGGCGGCCGACCGGGTCCGCGGCGCACTGCGCTCCGTGCGGAACGCGGCGGCGAAGCCCGAGCAGAAGTCCGCGGCCGCGGCCGCGGCTCCGAGGCCGGCGAACGGGCCCGCGGTCACGCGGACGGCCCCCGTGCGGGCGCCGCTCACCGATGTGGTGCCCAAGCGCACGCTGGTCGTCATCGCGGTCGTCGCCGTGCTCGCCGTCCTGTCCACCGTGCTCGTCCTCACGCTGGGCGGGGACGACGAGGGCAGCAAGGGCAAGCCCAAGGGCGGTACGACCGCTTCGGCCGGGGCCACCGCCGGCGGTGACGCCAAGGGCAAGGGCGACGGCAAGGACGGCGGCAGTGGCCAGGGCGGCCAGGGCCAGGGCGACGACTCCCCGAAGGATGACACGGGCCAGACCGGCGGCGGGGGCACGGGCACGGGCGGCACACAGCCGTCCGGCGGCAAGGACACCGGCGGACCCGCCGGCGGGAAGGCGATTCCCGCCGGGTACGCGAGGGTGACGAACGACCAGTTCCACTTCAGCATGGCGATGCCGAAGGACTTCCGCCGCACCGGTACCGCCGGCCAGAACTCGGGCGCGATCTTCAGCGCCAACGGCGGCTTCCCGCGCGTCCAGGTGGACTTCACGGGCAGCCCGGGCGACGACGCGAAGGCCGCGTGGACGGCGGCGGTGTTCGCCGTCAAGAGCAGCAGCAACGGCTACAAGCACCTCGGCATCGACACGGTCGACTACAAGGGCTACCCGACCGTCGCCGACTGGAGCTTCGAGCGCAACCAGAACGGTCAGCGGGTGCGGGTGCTCAACCGGGGCTTCAAGGTCGACGCCCGTCACGGCTACTCGATCATGATCAGCTGCAAGGCGAGCGAATGGGACGGCGCGGAGTGCAGCACGCTGCGCAAGACGGCGTTCGACACGTTCGCCCCAAAGGACTGAGGGGTTCACCCCCAAGGACTGACCAGGCCACGTATCGTGAGAGGCCGTGGACCGTACGCAGCCGCAAGAGACCGGTGAACGACCGGAATTGACGGCTTCGTGCGGTCGGCGCGACCGGGGGACGGCGAGTGGGCCGAAGGGCGGCCCGAGCGGCCCGAGGCGAGCCGAGCCATGAAAGCAGCACGCTGTGGGGAGGCGTCGTGGACGACTATGCGGGAAGGGTGCTCGCCGAACGCTATCGGCTGCCTCTGCCGCCCTCCGACGAGTACGAACTCGTCGAGACACGCGCCTTCGACACCTACAGCGGTCAGGAAGTCCTCCTCCGGCAGGTGCCGTTGCCGGAGGTCGTGGAAGCGGAAGTGCTCGACGCGGACGGCTACGGGGGCGTTCCCGCGCCTCGCCGGGCTCCCGGGCGCAGCACCCGGCGGCCCACGGATCCGGCGGTGCGGCGGGCCGTAGAAGCCGCCCAGGCCGCCGCGCAGATCCCCGACCACCCCCGGCTCGACCAGGTCTTCGACGTGTTCGCCGAGGACGGTTCGCTGTGGATCGTCAGTGAACTGGTCGCGGCACGGCCGCTGGCCGCGCTGCTTGCCGAGGAGCCGCTGAATCCCTACCGGGCGGCGGAGATCGGCTCGGACGTGCTCACGGCGCTGCGTGCCCTCCATGCGCACGGCTGGACCCACCGGAACATCACGGTGCGCACGGTCCTCGTCTGCGACGACGGCAGAGTCGTCCTGACCGGCCTCGCGGCGGGCGCCGCCGAGGAGGCCCTGTGCGGGTACGCGCCGGTG
Source organism: Streptomyces sp. NBC_00259 (assembly GCF_036181745.1). NCBI lineage: Bacteria > Bacillati > Actinomycetota > Actinomycetes > Kitasatosporales > Streptomycetaceae > Streptomyces > Streptomyces sp. NBC_00259. Next base: position 4,727,590 of record NZ_CP108080.1, read on the forward strand.
CCGGACCCCGTGGAGCCGGTGGAGGAGGCGGAGCTGGTGGAGGACGCCGGGCCCGCCGCCGGCGAGGCGGTGCAGCCGCACGCGCCGTACACCCCGCCGGCGTACGGGTACGGCTTCGGTGAGGGCGCCGGGGACGTACGGGCCGCACGAGCCGGTGCCATCGCCGCGTACCGGGCGGGCACCCGGGCCGCGGCCCGCGTCAGCGAGGACCGCCGGCAGGAAGTGACCGGCCCGGAGGACCGCCAGGACCGCCAGGACCACCAGGATCGCGAGGACTACCAGGAGGGCCGACTCGGCCGGTACGGCCAGGACGACGCGTACGGCCAGGACGACGCGTACGGCCAGGACGGCGGGCATGCCCAGGGCGGTGACGGCGCCGTCGACGACCACGGTGATCCGGGCCTGCTGCCCGCCCCCGGTCGCGGGATCGACGGGGTCGGGCGACTGCACCACCCCGGTGTACGGGACGAGCCGGACGACGACCGCGGCGCCCTCCTGCCCGCGCCCCGCACCGGTACCGCCCCGGCCGCGCCGCAGTGGTGGTCCCAGCCGGCAGGCGACGCCGACGGCAGGGACGACGGCACGGACGACGACAGGGACGACGACAGGGACGACGACCTCTACGAGGATCCGCCCCCGAACCCCCGCCGGCCCCGGCTCGCGGGCGTCTGGCGGGACGGCCCCGCATCCGGCGCGGACGGCCCCGCGCCGATCTCCGCAGGCGGCGGCACCTCCCGCTACGGTGCGTCCCCCTACGCCGGCACCGGCCGCGACGCCCTGCGTGCCGACGCACGGCGCCAGAGCGGCGCATCCGTCCACGAGGAGCAGGCGACCGTCGGCGGCCGCTGGGACGAGGTGGTCGCCGCCGGTGCGGCCACGGCCTATCGAGGACCCGCCACGCCTCTCGCCGCCGAGCGGGCGCGCCAGACCCGCATCGCCGTCGTCGGCGCGGTCACCGAGCGCTGGGCACCCGAGCAGGCCGGACCCGTGCACGAGAACTGGCAGCTGGCGCCGCCCATCGGCCCGGCCACCGATCTCTGGGCGCTCGGCGCGCTGCTCTACCGCGCGGTGCAGGGCCACGCCCCGTACCCCGAGGAGAGCGCCGTCGAGCTGGTCCAGCTCGTCTGCGCCGAACCGCCCGCCTTCGCCGAGGAATGCGGACCGCTGCGCCCGGTCGTCGAGTCGCTGCTGCGTCAGGACCCCACCGAGCGCCCGGACTTCGAGGAGCTGCGCGGCTGGCTGCGCTCGCTCGTGCGGTCCGCTCCGGAACCCGACGCGGGCGCCGAGGTCGTTCCGCTGCCCTCGGTCGACGGCACCCGTCTGCCCGTCGTACGCCGCCGGGGCGAACTGGTCCGCAGGCGCCGGGCCGGTTCCCCGGACATCAGGCACGGCCGCCATCGCCACAAGAAGGCCAAGGCTCCGCGTGAGCCCCGGGAGCGGCGCCCGCGCGGACCCCGCTCGCTGGGCAGGATCCTGCTCCTGCTGATCCTGCTCGCGCTCGCCGCCGCCATCGCCTACGCCGTGCTGTTCATGCCGAAGTCCGGCCCGGGGACGGGCGCCGGGGAGGCTCCGCAGTCCCCTCCCGCGTCCCAGGGGGGCACGCCCGCGAACGAGCCGGCGGGCGACGCCTCCCCGGACGGCCGGCAGCCGCAGACCTCCGCGCCCGCCGTCGACCTCGCCGACGGCTATGTCGTGCGTATCGACCCCGAGGGCTTCCGGATCGGTGTCGACAAGACCTGGCAGCGCAGGCCCGTCAACGACAGCGGCCAGGTCCGGTACATCGGCGGTGACTTCACGCTCATCGTCGTCCCCGGCCGCGATCCGGTGAGTGCCAACGGCGCGGACCCGATGGCGTACCAGCGCGACAAGGAGCGTGAACTCCAGCCGTTCCGCGACTCCTCGTGGTCCTCCGCGTCCGGGCTGCGCCGGATAGACGTGGGCAAGCAGGCCATGGCGGAAGGCCAGTTCACCTGGCAGGACAGCACCGGGCGCGAGGTGTTCGTCCGCAACCTCGCGATGATCGTCGGCGACAGGTACCACGTGCTGCAGGTGATCGGTCCCGAGGACCGGCGGGACAAGGTCACCGAGATCTACGAGCAGGCCACGGCGGCCTATCGGGCGGGTGGTTGACCCGGTCGCCCGGGCCCCGCGAGGCGACCGCGCCCCGCAACCATCGGATCACGGTGCGAGTTACTGAGCCGCCCCAGGTTCCGCGTACGTACCTCCCCTCCGTAACCTGTCAATCCAAGGAACGGGGCGGGGACACGTGGAACACGCACAGAGCGCGAGTACGGCAGCGGGACTGCTGCTGGCAGGCCGGTACCGGCTGACCGAGACCATCGGCCGGGGCGGCATGGGCAAGGTCTGGCGCGCCCAGGACGAAGTCCTGCACAGAACCGTCGCCGTCAAGGAACTCACCGCAGGTCTGTACGTGTCCGAGGCGGACCGTACGGTGCTGCACGCCCGCACCCAGAAGGAAGCCCGCGCGGCAGCCCGTATCAGCCACCCCAACGTCGTGACCGTCCATGACGTCCTGGAGCACGACGGCCGGCCGTGGATCGTCATGCAGTACGTCGACGGGCCGTCACTCGCCGACGCGGCCAAGGAGTCGGGCCGTATCCCGCCCGCCGAGGCCGCCCGCATCGGTCTGCACGTCCTCGGCGCACTGCGCGCCGCGCACGCCGCCGGTGTGCTGCACCGCGACGTCAAGCCGGGCAATGTGCTGCTCGCCTCCGACCGACGGGTCCTGCTCACCGACTTCGGCATCGCCGCGATCGAGGGCGACTCGACCATCACCAGGACCGGTGAACTGGTCGGCTCCATCGACTACCTGGCCCCCGAGCGGGTACGCGGCGGCGACCCGGGGCCCGCCTCCGACCTGTGGTCCCTGGGCGCCACGCTCTACACCGCGGTGGAAGGGACGTCGCCCTTCCGCCGTACGTCACCGCTGTCCACGATGCAGGCCGTGGTCACCGAGGAGCCGGCGCCCGCCGAGCACGCGGGATCGCTGGGGCCGGTCATCACCGCGCTGCTGCGCAAGGAGCCCGGGCAGCGCCCGCCGGCCGACGAGGCCGAGAGGATGCTGCTGGAGGCGATGGAGGGCCGCCGCCCCAAGTCGGCGCAGCAGTACGTCCCGACGCAGTCCGTGGACGCCGAGGAGCGGCGCGCGGCGACGGCGGTGCTCTCCGGGCCGCACGTACCGGACGGGCACGCACACCCGTCCACCGCGGCGGTGCCGGTGCGGAAACGTTCCGGTCGCTGGCGCAGGACGTTGCTCGTCATCGCCCTGGCGGCGGTTGTCGGAGGCGGGGCGGGATTCCTGGCACTGCGCTACGCGGATAGCGGCGGCCAGGGCAAGGACGACCCCGGTTCGTCCACCACGTCCGGCGCGGCCGGCGGCAAGACCACGCCATCGGCCGAGCAGGACGGATGGGAGCGGGTCGACGACCCCGCCGGCTTCAGCCTGCTCGTACCGGAGGGCTGGGAACGGCAGCTGGACGGCGACCAGATCGACTACACGCCCGACAACGGACGCCATCTCATCCGGATCAGCATCGACAGGACGCCCGACTTCGAGAACCCGTACATGCACATGCAGGACGTCGAGAAGACCGTCCGCACCCGGCTGCCCGAGTACCAGCGGGTGAGGCTGGACCAGAACACCTTCCGCGACCAGGAGAAGTCCGCGCTGTGGGAGTTCACCTGGACCGAGACCAAGAACAACGCGGGCGAGCGCCGGGCGATCGACCAGGTCTACTACGCGGACGACGGCACCGAGTACGCGCTCTACATGTCGAGCCCCGCGAAGGAGTGGTCGACCACGCGGAAGCAGTTCGACACGATGGTGCAGAGCTTCCAGCCTCCGGCGGGCTGACCAGCGGGTCGTCCCCACCAACCTGGACGGCATGGACGCCGCTCTGCTGCGGCCGGGACGAGGCCGAAGGCATCGACCTCTTCAAGGGCGTCCGGGAGCGCGTCCCGCCTCGGAAAGGTGGCGACGGGGGCCACGGGGAGGGCCAACGACGCCACAAGCCCCTGATCAGGGGTTATCTGCCAGTGATCGCTGGCGCAATGTGTGGGCCTCGCGAAAAGCTGTTACCGACGGGTACCCAAAGCCTTGATTGCGTCATACCCTCGCCCCCATGACGGACTCGCAGGCCCCCGCCGCCCAGCACACCGACGCGCTCGGCACCAACCCCACCGCCGCCGCCCCCGCCGGCGCGCGCACCGCCGCCGACGTGGTCACACCCGAGGTGGTCGCCCAGCTCACCCGAGGCGTCGTCGGTTCCGGCCGTACGGCCAACCACACCCCCTTCACCGGGGAGAAGCTGGCCGATCTGCCCGAGTCCACCCCCGAGGACGTCGCCGAGGCGTTCACCCGCGCCCGCGCCGCCCAGCCCGCCTGGGCCGCGACCTCCCCGCGCGCCCGCGCCGCCGTACTGCTGCGCTTCCACGACCTGGTCCTGGAGCGCCAGGCCGAGGTCCTCGACCTGATCCAGCTCGAGACCGGCAAGGCCCGCCTCCACGCCCACGAAGAGGTCCTGGCCGTCGCCGTCGCCGCCCGCCACTACGGCCGCAAGGCTCCTTCGTACCTGAAGCCGAAGCGGCACACCGGTGTCGTGCCCGTGCTCACCAAGACCACCGAGCTGCGCCAGCCGCGTGGCGTCGTCGGCCAGATCGCGCCCTGGAACTACCCGCTGGAGCTGTCGGTCGGCGACGCGCTGCCGGCGTTCGTCTCCGGGAACGCCGTCGTGATGAAGCCCGACACCGAGACCGCGCTCACCGCCCTGTGGGCCCGTGACCTCCTCATCGAGGCCGGGCTCCCGGCCGGTGTCTTCCAGGTCGTCATCGGCGACGGACCGGTCGTCGGCCCCGAGGTCGTCAAGCACGCCGACTACGTCTCCTTCACCGGCTCCACCCGCACCGGCCGCGAGGTCGCCCAGGGCGCCGCCGCCCGTCTCGTCGGCGTCTCTCTCGAACTCGGCGGCAAGAACGCCATGCTGGTGCTGCACGACGCCGACATCGACAAGGCCGCCGCCGGTGCCGTACGCGCCTGCTTCTCCTCGGCCGGCCAGCTCTGCATCTCCATCGAGCGCCTGTACGTGCACGAGTCCGTCGCCGACGCGTTCGTGGAGCGCTTCGCGGCCCGTACGAAGGCGATGCGCCTCGGCAACTCCCTCGCGTACGGCGCCGACATGGGCTCCCTCGTCGGCGAGCGCCAGCTGGAGACCGTGCAGCGGCACGTGGACGAGGCCGTCGCCAAGGGCGCCACGCTCGTCACGGGCGGTGTCCACCGCACCGACATCGGCCCGCTCTTCTACGAACCCACCATCCTCGACGGCGTAGAGGCACCGATGGCCGTCTGCGCCGAGGAGACCTTCGGTCCCGTCGTCTCCATCTACCGCTTCAAGGACGAGGACGACGTCATCGAGCAGGCCAACGGCACCCCGTACGGCCTGAACTCCAGTGTCTGGACCAAGGACGGCAGGCGCGGCCACGCCGTCGCCGCCCGACTGCGCACCGGCACCGTCAACATCAACGAGGGGTACGCGCCCGCGTACGGCAGTGTGCAGTCCCCGATGGGCGGAATGAAGGACTCCGGTCTCAGTCGTCGGCACGGCTCCGAGGGCATCCTCAAGTACACCGAGGCACAGACCGTGGCCCAGCAGCGGCTGATCCCGCTCGCCCCGTCCTTCGGCATGGACGACGCGAAGTACGCGGCGTTCATGAGCACGTCCCTGAAGGTGATGAAGGCCCTGCGCCTGCGCTGACCCCCGAACCCGCACGATCGCACGTCCGCACGTTCTCGACGAGGAGAGCCATGTCCGAGGTCCCCCCTGCCCAGAATCACGACTACGACTACGACGTCATCGTGGTCGGCTCCGGCTTCGGCGGCTCGGTCTCGGCGCTGCGCCTCACCGAGAAGGGCTACCGCGTCGGAGTCCTCGAAGCCGGCCGCCGCTTCACCCGCGAGACGCTCCCCAAGAACTCCTGGGACCTGCGCAACTACCTCTGGGCCCCGGCGCTCGGCCTCTTCGGCATCCAGCGCATCCATCTGCTCGGCAATGTGATGGTGCTGGCCGGAGCCGGGGTCGGCGGCGGCTCCCTCAACTACGCCAACACGCTGTACGTCCCCCCTGCCCCCTTCTTCAACGACCCGCAGTGGAAGGACATCACGGACTGGCAGGAGGAGCTGAAGCCGTACTACGACCAGGCCAAGCGCATGCTCGGGGTCCGGCTCAACCCGACGATGACCCCCTCGGACGTCCATCTGAAGGCCACCGCCCAGGCGATGGGCGTGGGGGACTCCTTCCACATGGCGCCGGTCGGCGTCTTCTTCGGCGACGGGGTCGACGCCGACGGCAAGGCGAAGGCCGAGCCCGGAGCGGAGATCCCCGACCCGTACTTCGGTGGCGCGGGCCCCTCCCGCCGCGCCTGCACCGAGTGCGGCGAGTGCATGACCGGCTGCCGCCACGGCGCGAAGAACACCCTGAACGAGAACTACCTCTACCTCGCCGAGAAGGCGGGAGCCGTCATCCACCCCATGACGTCGGTCTCCGCCGTCACCGAGGACTCCCGTGGCGGCTTCGCCGTCACGACCCTTCCCAGCGACAACAAGCGCAAGGGCCGGGGCCGTACGTTCACGGCGCAGCGGGTCGTCATCGCCGCCGGTACGTACGGCACCCAGACCCTCCTCCACCGGATGAAGGACAGCGGGCTCCTGCCCCGCGTGTCCTCGCGGCTCGGGGAGCTGACCCGCACCAACTCCGAGGCGATCGTCGGCGCCCAGACGGACAACCGCAGGTACCGCAAGCGGCACGGCCAGGACCGGGTCGACTTCACGCGGGGCGTGGCGATCACGTCGTCGATCCACCCGGACGCCAGCACCCACATCGAGCCGGTGCGCTACGGCAAGGGCTCCAACGCCATGGGCGGCATGACCGTCCTCCAGGTCCCCTACAGCTCACGGCGCGTCCTGGCCTGGCTGGCCAACTGCGCCCGCCACCCCTGGCTCACGCTCCGCGCGCTGTCCAACCGCCGCTGGTCGGAGCGGACCATCATCGGCCTGGTCATGCAGTCCCTGGACAATTCGCTGACGACGTACCGCAAGCCGAAGGGCCTCGGCAAGGGTCTCCTCACCGCCCGCCAGGGCCACGGCGTCCCGAACCCGAACCAGATCCCCGAGGCCACGCGGGCCGCGTCCCTTCTCGCGGAGGAGATCAACGGCTTCGCCGGCTCCAACATCGGTGAGCTGATGGGCACCCCGCTCACCGCCCACTTCCTGGGTGGCTGCCCCATCGGCGACTCGGCGGAGTCCGGCGTCATCGACCCGTACCACCGCCTCTACGGCCACCCCGGCATCTCGGTCGTCGACGGGGCCTCGGTCTCCGCGAACCTCGGTGTGAACCCGTCCCTCACGATCACGGCCCAGGCGGAACGCGCGATGTCCTTCTGGCCCAACAAGGGCGAGAGCGACCCCCGTCCGCAGCAGGATGCCGCGTACGAACGCCTCACCCCGGTCGCCCCGAAGTCCCCCGCGGTCCCGGCGGACGCCTTCGGCGCGCTGAACCTGCCCTTCCTGGGCATGCCGGCGGTCCCGCCGAAGTCCTCCGCCTGACCGCCTCCGGACATGAGACCTGACCGCCTCCGGACATGAGAGAGGCGCTGCACCCCCCTCCGAGTGCAGCGCCTCCCTTGCTTGTCGCGGTGTGTTACGCGATCGCGTCGCCCTTACGGCGCTTCATCGCGAAGACCACACCCGCACCGGCGACGACGGCGACACCGCCGGCGATCCCGATGGCCGGCAGCACCGAGGACGAACCGGTCTCGGCCAGGTTGCCCGTGACCTCGATCGGCTTGGCCTCGCCCTGCGGCTTGACGTCGTTCGACGGCTTCTCACCGGTCGGCTCGGAGTCCTCGACGTCACCGGCGTCGCTGCCGGCCTTGATCACCTGGAACGGGTAGACGTCGCCGTTCTCGAAGCACGCGAACGTCTCGTCCTCGGCGCCGTTGTCGTAACCACCGGCGGCGAGCGCCAGGCCGTCGCCCGCGGGGGCGGCCTTGTCGATCTTCACGCGGAGGTCGATGCTGACCTTCTGGCCGGCGTCGAGGGCGAACTCGCCGAAGAAGATGCCGTTGTTGATCCCGGAGCCGGCGAAGTCGTTGACCCACTTGCCCGACGGGTCCTTGTACTCGAAGTGCGCGTACTTCTCGATGAGCCTGTCGTCGAAGTCCTCGGGGGACTTGCCGTACGTGGCGACCGTGTAGACCTGCAGGCTCTCGATGTCGTTCTTGCCGGAGTTCTCCACGTCGAACGTGAAGTTCTTCCAGCCGCTGCCCGCGACGATCTTGTTCGGGAAGCCGCCGAGGGAGACCTGGATGTCGCCCTCTTCGCAGATCGGGAACTCCTCGTCCTCGCCGTCCTCGGCGGGGTCCTCCTCGCCCGGCTTGGTGTCCTCGTCGGGCTTGGTGTCCTCGCCCGGCTTGGTCTCCTCGTCCGGCTTGGTGTCCCCGGCCGGGGTCTCGCCCTCCGGCTTGGTCTCCTCCGCCGGGGTCTCGCCCTCGGGCTTGGTCTCCTCGGCCGGGGTCTCGTCCGCCGGCGTGGTGTCCTCGCCCGGCGTGGTGTCCTCGGCAGGCACGGCCCCTGTGTCACCCGTCGAACCGGAGGTCGTGCTGGTGGTGCCGCCGGTCGTCGCGAATGCGACCGGCGCCGCCGCCAGGAAGGCGGCGGGGGCTATGACAGCGGTCGCGGCGGCGACGGCCATAGCGCGGCGAAGCTTCATGAAGACCTCGGTGAAGTCCGGCGTACCGCGTCATGCGGTACGGAGTCTGATGGCCCTCACCGGTTATGGGGGTACGGGTGTGGCCGATGTTCCGCATGCATGACCTGTGACCAGGGGGATTGGTTGCACGGGAACTCACACAGACTTTATGTGACCCCCGACACATTGCCTCCGGCCTATGCCAGGCGAACGCAGCGCGCTCCTGTCCGGACAACAGGAAGGGCCCCGCGGAACGTTTCCGCGGGGCCCTTGGCTGTCAGCACCGGCGTCAGGGCAGCGCCGGTGCCGAGGGCGGCGCCCGGGGGGGTGGGGCACCGCTGGTCTGGTGTGTGGTGTGGACCAATGGCAGTGGTGATGCGTTTCTGCATCGTGCTGGACGGTCCTGGTGTGCGCAACTGTTTCGACCGGATGCGGTCGGTTCCGGGCGTCCCCGGAACCGACCGCCTTGGGGTGACCGGGCTGCTGTCCCCTGCCGACCGGTCACGCGCGCCGGGGCGAGGTCCCACGACGTACCCGTTACCTGTGGTACGCCACACGCCCCGGCGGAGCCACGCGTGGTTCTTTCCTGCGGGGCCCGCCCCTGGCTGACACGGACATCGGTACCAACGAAGTGGTCCAGGAGCGGTCACGGGCCGTACGGGTGAGAGCGCGCCCGTACAGATGTATGGATCGGTCGCGTCTCAGATACGGCCCCGGCACAGCTCCAGCATCGTCATCGCCAACGCCGTACCCGGCTTGCCGAGCGCGTCCCGGTAGTGGCCGAGCACCTCCATCTCCCGCGACAGGTTCACCCGGCGGCCGCCCGACGTGACCCGGGCCTCCTGGATGACGGCCGAGACGGCCATGCGTTCCTGGATCAGACCGATGATGCGGTCGTCGAGGGCGTCGATCCGCTCACGGGCGCCGGAGATCAGATCCGCGGCCTCGTCGGTGCGGGCGCCGGTGTCGGTCGGGAGGGACATGGCGGTCATCAGGGGGCTCCTTGTGTACGAGGCCCCGGACCGACCAGCCCCGGAAGACACAGAACGCCCCGGGCCTTGTCGGCCCGGGGCGCCTGGGAAGTCGCTTGTCAGTAGCTCAAGCAGCACGACCATGGCAGCCGGCGGGCCGGGTGCCATAGGTAAAGACGAAGGTCGGGTGCTTGCGCATGGGAGCAGTATGGCCCCCCGGTCCCCGTCGGGGCCAATGCGGGTTCGGATGGTGAGACGAAAACCGGCCCCGGGGCGCCGGTAGAATCGACAAATAGAGCCCCTCCTCCCACCACCGCCGGAAGGCCGCCGTAGTGTCCTCAGCGTCCCCTGCTGCCGCGCCCGACATCGCCAACCCGGACGTCGTCCTCGTTGTCGACTTCGGCGCCCAGTACGCCCAGCTCATCGCCCGCCGCGTCCGTGAGGCCCGGGTCTACAGCGAGATCGTCCCGTCCACCATGCCGGTGGCGGAGATGCTGGCCAAGCAGCCGGCGGCGATCATCCTCTCCGGCGGCCCGTCGTCCGTGTACGAGGAGGGCGCCCCGAGTCTCGACCGGGCCATCTTCGAGGCCGGCATCCCCGTCTTCGGCATGTGCTACGGCTTCCAGCTGATGGCGCGGACCCTCGGCGGCACCGTCGACAACTCCGGCGCCCGCGAGTACGGCCGCACCGACCTGCACGTCTCCAAGACCGGCTCCACCCTCTTCGAGGGCACCCCGGCCGAGCAGCCGGTGTGGATGTCCCACGGCGACGCCTGCTCCGCCGCGCCCGAGGGCTTCACCGTGACCGCGTCCACGGACGTCGTACCGGTCGCCGCCTTCGAGAACGACGAGAAGAAGCTGTACGGCGTTCAGCACCACCCCGAGGTGATGCACTCGACGTACGGCCAGCAGGTCCTGGAGCACTTCCTCTACCGGGGCGCCGGCATCGAGCCGACCTGGACGACCGGCAACGTCATCGAGGAGCAGGTCGCCGCGATCCGTGAGCAGGTCGGCGCGAAGCGCGCGATCTGCGGACTGTCCGGCGGTGTCGACTCGGCGGTCGCCGCGGCGCTCGTGCAGAAGGCCATCGGCTCCCAGCTGACCTGTGTGTACGTCGACCACGGTCTGATGCGCAAGGGCGAGACCGAGCAGGTCGAGAAGGACTTCGTCGCCGCGACCGGCGTCTCGCTGAAGGTCGTCGACGCGCAGGAGCGCTTCCTGAACGCGCTCTCCGGCGTCTCGGACCCCGAGGAGAAGCGGAAGATCATCGGCCGGGAGTTCATCCGGGTCTTCGAGCAGGCCCAGGTCGAGATCATCGCCGAGGCCGGCGCCCACGGCGACGAGCCGGTCCAGTTCCTGGTGCAGGGCACGCTCTACCCGGACGTGGTGGAGTCCGGCGGCGGCACCGGCACCGCGAACATCAAGTCGCACCACAACGTCGGCGGCCTCCCCGAGGACCTCGAGTTCGAGCTGATCGAGCCGCTGCGCAAGCTGTTCAAGGACGAGGTCCGGATGGTCGGCCAGGAGCTGGGCCTGCCCGAGGAGATCGTCCACCGCCAGCCGTTCCCGGGCCCCGGCCTCGGCATCCGCATCGTCGGCGAGGTCACCAGGGACCGCCTGGACCTGCTGCGCGAGGCCGACGCCATCGCCCGCGAGGAGCTCACCGCGGCCGGTCTCGACCGTGAGATCTGGCAGTGCCCGGTGGTCCTGCTCGCCGATGTCCGCTCCGTGGGCGTCCAGGGCGACGGCCGCACGTACGGCCACCCGATCGTGCTCCGGCCCGTCTCCTCCGAGGACGCGATGACGGCGGACTGGACGCGCATGCCGTACGACGTGCTGTCGAAGATCTCGACCCGCATCACCAACGAGGTCGCGGACGTCAACCGCGTCGTCCTCGACGTGACGTCGAAGCCGCCGGGCACTATCGAGTGGGAGTGATTCCCGCTCCGTAGGTCAACGCCGACGCCGTCGCTCATACGTTTGGGTGGCGGCGTCGGCGTTCACGGTGGGTGGTCTGATCGGACGCACGAGACTCATGCTCATGGAGCATGCATGAGTGCAGAGATCTCGCACCAGTGGCCGGTGCCGCCGCGCGAGGGTTACACCGTGGACGACCTTCTCACCCTGCCCGACCTCCCGCCGCACACCGAGCTGATCGACGGGAGCCTGGTCTTCGTGAGTCCCCAGTGCTGTTTCCACAGCATCGCGATCGACCTCCTGGTGCAGGGGCTGCGCGGCACGGTGCCGCCCGAGCTGAGGGTCATCCGGCAGATGACCGTGGTACTCGACAAACGCAATGGTCCCGAGCCGGACGTCTCGGTCGTCCGAGCTGCCGCCGTGCGGAGCCGGGAGCAGACCTACTTCCAGGTCCGGGACGTACTCCTCGCAGTCGAGGTCGTCTCCCCCGACTCCGAGGCGCGCGACACCGACACCAAGCCGCACAAGTACGCCAACGCGGGCATCCCCTACTTCTGGCGGGTCGAGATGGCAGGCACGGACGAACGCCCGATCGTCCATACCTTTGAGCTCGACAAGGAGTCGCGCGTCTACGAGCCCAGCGGCATCTTCCGCGACCGGCTCAAGCTCGCCGTCCCCTTCGACATCGACATCGACCTCGCGGAGATCGACAACCTCTGAGCGGGGCCCGCCCCGTCAGGACTCCTCAAGTGTGAAGTCGTCGAAGTGGAAGCCCGGAGCGACGACGCAGGTGACCAGGACCGGCTCGTCGCCCGCGGGAGCCGCGGACTGCCAGGTGCCGGCGGGGACCAGGAGTTGGGGCTGTTCGCCGGATTCGACGGACGGGCCGAGGGTGAGGGCCGTGGCGGGTTCCGCCTTCTCGCCGGTGCCGCCCAGAAGGAGTCGGAGCGGGCCGCCTCGGTGCCAGAGCCACAGTTCGTCGGAGCGGACGCGGTGCCAGCGTGAGGTCTCTCCGGGGTGGAGCAGGAAGTAGATCCCCGTGGCGTAGGCGCGCGCGCCGGGGTAACCGGGTGGGGTCGTGGAGCCCTCCGTCCGCCAGGTCTGGCGGTACCAGCCGCCTTCGACGTGCCGTTCCAGGCCGAGGAGCGCGACGAGGGGTGAAGTCGGTGGGGTCATGTGCACATTGTGGCGACGGGCCGTACGGAACACCTGCCGGGCATGTGCTTTCGCGGAGCCTGCGATCGCTCTGGCCTGTTGTGGTGACCGGAGGTACCTTCCGCCGCATGACCGAGACGACGCCGGCCGGAACGCCGCTCCCCGTCCCCGTGCCCATCCCCGTCGATCAGCTCCACTTCGCCATGCCGCCGGACCACGAGACACCGGCCCAGGAACGCGCGTACCGCAAACAGCGGCTCGCCGGCGCGCTCCGGCTGTTCGCGCGGCTCGGGTACGAGGAGGGCGTCGCCGGGCACATCAGCGTGCGGGACCCGGAGGTGCCGGACTGCTTCTGGGTCAATCCGTTCGGGGAGCCGTTCGCGACGATGACCGCGGGCAAGCTGATCCTCGTCAACGGTGACGGTCAGGTCGTACGCGGCACCCGGCACGTCAACCAGGCCGCGTTCACCGTGCACGCGGAGGTGCACCGGGCCCGTCCCGAGGCCGTCGCCGTCGCGCACACGCACTCCGTGCACGGCCGCGCGCTGGCCGCGCTGGGCGAACTGCTCGACCCGGTCACGCAGGAGGCCTGTGCCTTCTACGAGGACCACGCGCTGTACGACGCGTACACCGGAGTGGCCGTCGACGCCCAGGAGGGCCGGCGCATCGCCGCCGCGCTCGGCGCGTACAAGGCCGTCATCCTGCGCAACCACGGGCTGCTCACCGTCGGAGCCTCGGTGGACGCGGCCGCCTGGTGGTTCATCTCGATGGAGCGCTGCGCCCAGGTGCAACTCACCGCCCGCGCCGCCGGGAAGCCGCTCCTCATCGACCACCGTGACGCCCTCGCCACCCGGGAGCAGCTCGGCAGCGATCTCGTCGCATGGATCAACTATCAGCCCATGTGGCGGCAGATCGCCGCCGCCGAGCCCGAACTCATGTCGTAGTACGTCAATTTGATCGTGCGGAAATCACCCGCGCGGCGGCTCAGCGGTGCGTGCGCAGCCCGGCTCGTGCGGCACAATTCCTTGCAAATGCGGGGTAGTTGCCGAAGCTGCCTACCGGGGAAGGATGCGTCGCCGTGGCGGTGCAGGACGTGGGACAGAGCGTGCACGGCGGTGGCTGCACCTGCGGCGACTGTCCGCACGGCAGGCGCGAGGGCCATCGCAGAGCGGTCGCCTGGTTCCTCGCCCGGCGGGACGAACTCGCCGACGGGCAGGGGCTGCCCGCCCAGGTCGCCTACTCCGCCGGCGGAACCCGCCAGTGGATCTCGGACGAGCTGACCGAGTCGGCCCAGGCCGTCGCCGAACGAAGCCGCTCCGCCGGGGAGGCCTGGCTCACCCGCGTCTGGCGGCGCACCCTGCTCGTGCTGTGGGGCTGGGTCACGCTGCTGCTCCTCGCCTTCGCGCTGACCGCGATCGGCTCCGGCTGGACCACCTCGCGCACCGCGGGCCTCGCCGCCGCGGCCTGCCTGGCCGCGCTGCTCACCGCCGCGGCCCGGCTGCACCGGGCGCACGGCGGCCTGCTCGCCCCGCTCGTCGGCGAGGACAACCGGCTGTCGACGTCGCGGGCCGTCGCCGCCGCGTGGGTGCTCTTCGCCGCGTACACCGTGCTGTTCCTCGCGTTCCGCCTCGCCGCCTCCGCCCCCGCGGGCCTCGGGCTCGCCCAGGGCGCCGCCCTGCTGACGATCGTCGCGGTCGTCTCCCTGATCGCCGTCGTCGTACGCCGGGTCGTCACCGTCCGCGTCATCACCCAGCGACTGCAGAAGGTGCAGGCCGACCGGCCCCGCCCCGCCGACCTGCTGTGCGACGACGCGGGCCGCGGCAGCTTCCCGGACGCGCAGTACGTCCTCGTCGGCGCCGTCGCGCTGACCTGTGCGACGGTGCTGCTCGCCCGCCGCCCCGACCAGCTGCCGGGGCTGCCGTGGGGCCTGACCGTGCTGGTCCTGGTCTCGGCGGGGGTCTACCTCGCCGGGAAGTATGCGGAGGGCGGCCGCCCGGTCGTCCTCTCCGTCGTCCGCGCCCGTGAACCCGGCGGCCTCGACGGCCCCATCCGCACCGGCGACGACATCGAGATCCGTGGCGCCGGTTTCGTCCCGCCCGGCGCGGAAGGCCCCGACCGGCTGGCCCGGATGACGGTCCGTATCGGCGCCGTCCATGTGCATGTGCCGCTGGTGCCCGTGCCCGGCGGATTCATCAACCCCAGTGATACAAGCATCACGGTCCCGGTCCCGGTCGAGGTCGCACCCGGCCGGGTGGACGTGCAGGTGGTGACGGCCTCGGGGGCCGAATCGAACCGGATGACGATCGACGTCGCCGACTGAGCGCACCGAAAGCGACTGAGCCGTACGGCCGTCCTCTCCGTATCCAAAAGTGCGGGACGTGGGGACAATCGTCCCAGCCGGGTGAGACCGCGGAGGCGACGATGACGCATGTGTACCGAACGACGGCGACGTACGCGACCGACGAGGCGCGCAGTACCTGGAAGGAGCGCGCGGCGCGTCACTCCCTGCTGCCGCTGCGGCTCTTCCTCGGCGTGACCTTCATCTACGCGGGGCTGGACAAGCTCACCGACAGCGCGTTCCTGTCGGCGAGCGGAGCCGGCTCCATCGGGGAACTGATGAACAACGTGCGGAACACCTCCGCCGTCCCCGCGCTCGTGGACATGGCCCTGAAGAACCCCGAAGGCTTCGGCTACGCGATGGCCCTCGGCGAACTCGCTGTCGGCATCGGCACCCTGGTCGGGCTGCTGGCGCGGCTCGCCGCGCTCGGCGGGGTACTGATCTCGCTGAGCCTGTGGCTGACCGTCAGCTGGCAGACCGAGCCGTACTACTACGGCAACGACCTGGCCTATCTGATGGCCTGGCTGCCGCTGGTGCTGGCCGGCGCCGCCACCTTCTCGCTCGACGGGGCACTGGCGGACCGGCGCCGACGGGACCTGTAGTGGACGAAGGTCGCGAACGCGGCCGCCAGCAGTCCGCCGAAGACCACCGGCAGGGCCACGAACCACGCGGTCTCCCAGGCGCCCGCCGCGTCGCCCAGATAGGCCGCGGCGGCAGCCAGGGCGGCCAGGCCCGCGATCAGCCGGCCCGGACGGAACTCATGAAGCAGCACGGGTGACCTCCACCTGTCCGAGCGCGACCCTCAGATCGAGGTCGAGCGTGCCCGCGGCTTTCCCACCGGCCGGCGGGGCGAGCGTATGCGTACGGTCCCTGTCCGGGGCGACGTCGACATCGCCCCGCGGGTCGTCGCCGGGCAGCCGGATGTCTCCGAGCCCCGCGCGCGCGGTGACGTGCACCGTCACGTCCTTCGGCACGACGACCTTCAGCCGCCCCGCCCCCACCTCGGCCTCGGTGCTCACCGTCGTCCTCGCCGGGACCGCCAGCCGGCTCAGATCGAGCGTGGCGAGGCCCGAGCCCAGTTCGTAGCGCGGCTCGACGGCCGCCGCCGTCACCGGCTTCCACTCCGTGCGCATCCACTGCGTACTGATCTCCTTGGGGAGCACCGCGGCGCCCGCCAGCAGCATCGCCGTGACCACCGTCAGCAGGATCGTGCCCACACCGATCCGCCCGAGGAAGCTGCCGACCACGAGGCCGAGACCGAACACCGCCATCGCGCACGCGAACCCGATCTGCAGGCTCGTGCCCAGCGGCTGGGATTCCCAGGACAGCCCGCTGCCCAGCCCGCCCGCCACCAGGGCCAGCAGAAAGACGAGCCCACCGATGCCGCGCGGCCCGCGGGGGCGTGCCGCGGGGGCGGTGTCCCGCAGGTCGCGCCCGTGGCCACGGGCGGGCGGCCCCGCCGTCGCCGCGTCGGCGGGGCCCCACAGATAGCCGGTGGCGACCGGTCCGGTGGTGCCGTCCTTGACGATCGGGTCGCGCCACCAGGAAGGGCTGTCCGGCGTCGGCGGCGCCTTCGTCTCCGGCGGGGCCTCGGCCACCGCGTGCGCCGTGGCCGCGTCGAGCGGGCCGCCGTCCGGAGTGACCCTGGTGCGCCGCTGGGACCACACGGCGGCGCCCGCGACCGTCAGCGACAGCAGCGCGGAGAAGGCGAGCGTCCCCCCGTTGCCGAGCATCGACAGGAACAGGCCGCAGCCGAGCAGCGCCACCAGCACGGCGACCAGGGCGGGCCCGTCGACGCGGCCGGACAGGGCGCGCCGTGCCTCGTTCTCCTCCTCGCCCTCCAGCGGGATCAGCAGCCAGGCGAAGCCGTAGAAGATCAGGCCGATTCCGCCGGTCACCGACAGCACCCCGATGGCGATGCGGAAGATCACCGGGTCTATGTCGCAGTACCGGCCGAGGCCGCCGCACACACCGCCCACGACCTTGTGCCGCGGGGACCGGCGCAGCAGCGCCGGCGCGGGCTGCTGCTCCGGTGGCGGCTGGGGCGGCGGAGCGGTCGGCTGAGTCATGACTCCATGGTGACGGGCCGTCTCCGCGGGCGGCAGCCGCCCCGACCCTGGCCCTTCCCTGATATTGCACCCCGGTTGCCCCTGACGTTCAGGGTCGGTCTCAGGGACGGCCCTGATGCCCGGGCCCGTACGCGCGTGTGACCATCGGGGCATGCCAGTCGCCGCCGCCCGTCCGACCGAGACCGAGGAGCCCGCCGTCCGCAGGCTGTACCGCAGCGCGGACGGACGGTGGCTGGGCGGTGTCGCGCGAGGGCTCGCCGGGCATCTCGGACTGCCGGTGATCTGGGTCCGGCTGGTGTTCCTCGCGCTGTTCATGGCCGACGGTCTCGGCGCGCTGCTGTACGCGGTCTTCTGGATCGTCGTACCGCTCGGTGTAGGGGGCAGGCCCGCCGAGCCGAAGCCGGTCTTCGAGACGGCCCCCGACGGCAGACGGCGACTGCGCAAGCCCGACAAGGGGCAGCTGTTCGCGCTGATCGCGCTGCTGATCGGCGCGGTCGTCTTCGGCGCCAACGTCGAACTGGGCGGCCCCGTCAGCCGCTATCTCTGGCCGGTGCTGCTGACCGGCGCCGGTCTCGTGCTGGTGTGGCGGCAGGCGGACAACGCCCGCCGCGCCCAGTGGGCCGGGGACGGCCGCCGCCGCAGACTGCTGCAGCTCGCGCGCGGACTCGCCGGTGTCGCCCTGGTCGGCATGGGCCTGACCGTCTTCGTGGTCGTCCGCGGCTCGGCCGCCCAGCTCGGCAACGTGCTGACGGCCGCACTCGCCGTGATCGTCGGCATCGGCCTCCTCGCCGGCCCCTGGCTGGTGCGGATGACCCAGGACCTCTCGGAGGAGCGCCTGATGCGCATCCGCGCCCAGGAGCGCGCCGAGGTCGCCGCCCACGTCCACGACTCGGTGCTGCACACCCTCACCCTGATCCAGCGGAACGCGGACGACGCGGGCGAGGTGCGCAGGCTCGCCCGCGCCCAGGAGCGCGAGCTGCGCAACTGGCTGTACCGGCCGGAGGGCACCGGCAAGGAGGAGGACGAGGAGCCGTCCACGCTCGCCGACGCGGTCAAGAAGGCCGCGGCGGAGGTCGAGGACAAGCACGGCGTCCCGCTGGAGGTCGTGGTCGTCGGCGACTGCCCGCTCGACGAGCGCCTGACCGCGCAGCTCCAGGCCGCGCGCGAAGCAATGGTCAACGCCGCGAAGTACGGTGGCGAGGGTGGGCCCGTTCAGGTGTACGCGGAGGTCGAGGGCCGTACGGTGTTCGTCTCCGTACGGGACCGGGGGCCCGGTTTCGACCCGGACGCGGTTCCGGAGGACCGGATGGGCGTACGAGAATCGATCATCGGCCGTATGCAGCGCAACGGTGGCACGGCGCGCCTGCGGTCGGTGCCCGGAGGGGGCACCGAAGTGGAGCTCGAGATGGAGAGGGCGGACGGATGACCGAGCAGACCGACGGAACGCCGGGGGCGTCGGAGCGTCGCGTACGGGTCGTGCTCGTCGACGACCACCGGATGTTCCGGGCCGGAGTGCAGGCCGAGATCGGCAGGACCGAGGAGACGGGTGTCGAGGTCGTCGGCGAGGCCGCCGACGTGGACCAGGCGGTCACCGTGATCACGGCGACGCGGCCCGAGGTGGTGCTCCTCGACGTGCACCTGCCGGGCGGCGGCGGGGTCGAGGTGTTGCGCCGCTGCGCGGGCCTGGTGGGCGCGGCCGAGCGCCCGGTCCGCTTCCTGGCGCTGTCCGTCTCGGACGCCGCCGAGGACGTCATCGGGGTGATCCGCGGCGGGGCCCGCGGCTACGTCACGAAGACCATCACCGGCACCGACCTGGTCGACTCGATCTTCCGGGTCCAGGACGGCGACGCGGTGTTCTCACCCCGGCTGGCCGGGTTCGTCCTCGACGCCTTCGCGTCGACGGACGCCCCGCCGGTGGACGAGGACCTGGACCGGCTCACCCAGCGCGAGCGGGAGGTGCTGCGGCTGATCGCGCGCGGGTACGCGTACAAGGAGATCGCGAAGCAGCTCTTCATCTCCGTGAAGACGGTGGAGTCGCATGTGTCGGCGGTGCTGCGGAAGCTGCAGCTGTCGAACCGGCACGAGCTGACGCGATGGGCGACGGCGCGCCGGCTGGTGTGAGCGCCGGGTGCGCGTATGTACGCGCATGTGTGAGGAAACCGGCATAGGGCCATGGCAACCGGGACGGGGCCTGTTCCCTCTAACCGTCCGTGATGAGCCTGACCGGAACTCCCTTCTTCGTGACCGCGATCGTGCTGGCCGTGGTCGCGGTGCTGCTGCCGCTCGCCCTGTGGAGCAGGGTGCGCGGCCCCGCCGTGGTGCGCGGCGTCACGCGGCTGCTGATGGTCGGCTTCGCGCAGGCGACCGCGCTCGTCGTGGTCTTCGTCGCCGTGAACAACAGCAACGGTCTGTACGACAGCTGGGACGACCTGCTCGGCACGGGTGACCATGTCACGGCCGCGACGGACCTCGGCAAGGACGGCATGGGCGGCGTGCGCCTCGCCGATCTGCCGAGGTCCAGGTCGGTCTTCAAGCCCGCGACGGACCCGGTCCTCGGCGAGGGCGTGCGGGTCACGAACCTCTCCGGGCAGGTGTCGGGGGTCGAGGGCGAGGTGTACGTCTGGCTGCCTCCGCAGTACGACGAGCCGGCGTACCGGAACACCAAGTTCCCCGTCGTCGAGCTGCTGCCCGGCTACCCGGGCTCCGCCAAGGCCTGGTTCGGCACCCTCAAGGTGCAGGAGCAGCTGCGGCCGATGATGGAGAGCGGCGAGATCGCGCCGTTCATCCTGGTCGCCCCGCGCACGACGCTGCTGGGGCGCGTCGACACGGGCTGCGCCAACATCCCGGGCCGCATCAACGCGGACACCTGGCTCAGCGTCGACGTCCGCAAGATGGTGACGGACACCTTCCGCGCCACCCAGCGTCCCGAGGGCTGGGCCGTCGCCGGCTACTCGGCGGGCGGCCACTGCGCGGCGAAGCTCGCCGTCGCCCACCCCGACCGCTACCGCGCCGGGGTGAGCCTGTCCGGCTACAACGACCCGGCCGCGGAGAAGGCCTCCCTCGCCGCCCTGGACGAGGAACTCCGGCGCGCCAACGACCCGCTCCACCTCCTGCGGTCCGCCCCGACCCCTCCGCGCACGTCCCTGTTCGTCTCCGGCGCCCGCGGCGACGGGTTCGAGTCCGGCCTCGCCCTGCGTGCCGCCGCCAAGCCCCCGACACTCGTCGACGTCGTCGAGATCGGCGGCGCCCACGACACCGGCGAGTGGAAGCGCCAGGTCCCCGACGTCTTCTTCTGGCTGACCCGCCACCTCGCGTACGAGCGCGGTACGACCCCGTCGGCATCGGCGGGGCACTGACGGGGGCGGCTGCGGAGGCGGTCGGACCGGCCTCGGTGGCCCCGGGCGGAGCGGCCCGGGCCGAAACGGACCCGAATCGGGGCCGGTCGGTCGCAGTCGTCAGTTCAGGGTGAAGTCCGCCTTCTCCGCGACCCGGTGGTAGCCGATGCCGGCGTAGATGCGCTCGACGGCGGCGTCACCCGGCTCCAGCCAGACCGTGCCGATGCCGCGGCCGAAGGCGGTGGCGGTGAGGAAGGCGGAGACCGCGGCGCCGATGCCGCGGCGGCGGAAGGCGGCTGCCACGCCCAGACCGGCGAGCTCGCTGAGGCCATCGGTCGGGACGGAGCAGCCGCCCGCGCCGACGGGGGTGCCGTCGTCCACCGTGGCGAGGGCCGTGACACCGCCGCCCCCGGACGCCTCCTTCAGCCAGCGGACCGAGCCCGCCGAGGGTTCGCCCGTCCCGCCGTACGCGAGGTGCTGGACGCCGGCCGCGGCCGCGTACTCGGCATCCGTGGACGGTTCGGTGACGGTGATACCGGCGGCCGGCTCCGGCGCCCGGAGGCCGTCGGGCGTACAGGCCAGCAGCGGGGCGCGGTTGCTGACCGTGAACCCGGCCGCCAGCAGCGCCTCTTCGGCCCCCGGCGCGGTGGACGGCAGGAACTCCAGCCGCGGCACCCTGCCGAGCTCCCGGAACAGCGCGACGAGCGCCTCGATGTCCGCCGTCGACGGAGCCGCGTCCGGGTCGGGAATGGCGTAATTGGCGGGCGGGATGTCCCAGTCGGGGTTGTACCGCACCGTGAACGGGCCGATCCGCCGGTGGTGCGGCGAACTCCGTGCCAGTGTGCGCGTGGAGTTCTGGATGGCCCGGCCCATGTCCTGATCGATCGTGTCCATGGGGCCGGGATGCTACGCGACCCGGGTCGCCCCCGCATACGGCATTTGGTCGATCGGCGCGATCCGCACCGGAGCACCCGCCCGCGGGGCGTGGATCATCCGGCCGCCGCCGATGTAGAGGCCCACATGGGAGACACCGGAGTAGAAGAAGACCAGGTCCCCGGGGGCGAGTTGGGACCGGGGCACCCTTTGGCCCGCGTTGATCTGGGTGTACGTGGTGCGGGGGAGGGAGACGCCCGCGGAGCGCCACGCGGCCTGCGTCAGACCCGAGCAGTCGAACGCGGACGGCCCGGTCGCGCCCCATACGTACGGCTTCCCCAGCGCCCCGTACGCGTAGGCGACGGCCTGTGCGGCACGGGCGTTGGGGGCGGCGACCGGGGCCGGCGTGCCGGGGGCGGTGCGGGCGGTGTCGCGGTCCGCGCGGCCCGTCGGCGTACCGTCCTGGGCCGTGTACGCGGCGCGCTGATCGGCGGTGAGCCGTGCCAGCAGCGCCTCGGCCGCGGCGAGCTTCTTCCGTATCGTCGAACGGTGGTGCGCCAGTTCGGCCCGCCGCTCCTCCAGTTCGGCCAGCCGCTCGCCCGCCTCCCTGCGCACCTGGGAGATCTCCCGCATCTGCCGTTGCACCCCGGCGATCGCCGTGGCCTGCCGTTCCCCGACTCGTTCGGTCAGCTCCGCGCCCGCCAGATACCGCACGGGGTCGGAGGTGAGCGCGAGCTGCACGGCCGGATCGAGGCCGCGGGACCGGTACTGCGCGGTGGCGAAGGAACCGAGGGCGTTACGGGAGGCGTTGAGACGCTCGGTGCGCCGAGCCGCCTCGTCGCGGAGCGCGTTGGCCGCGGTCCGCGCCGCGTCGGCCTTCTCCTTCGCTCCGTTGTACTTCTCGGTCGCGGCCTCCGCCTCCTCGTAGAGCCGGTCGGCCTTGGCCTTCACCTCGTCCGGGGTGAGCAGGGGCTCTGCGTGCCCGGAGCCCTCGAAGGCGGTGGCGGCCGTCGCACCGGCGAGCGCGAGGGTGGCGGAGAAGCGGGCGGCTGAGCCGGGAAGCGTGCGCTGCCTCGGTTTGCGGTGCGCTGCCACGAGGGCCGGTCCTTCCGTCGGAGTCCGCCGGTGCGGGTACCGGCGGCGGACCGCACAGGGGGAGCGGTCCACCGCCGGGTCTTTCGGCGGGGGCGACCGACTGCCGCCCGGGTACGGGACGGTGGATGGGAGCCGGTCACCTGGTGGAGGACGCTAGACCGCCGGGTTACGGCGAAGTGGCGCCATGACCGTTATTGGCGCCAGAAGGACCGCCGGGGTTCGCTTTGGGACCGTACGGCTAGGCTCCGGTGCCATGGACGTACTCATCAATGTCTTCGTCGCCCTGCACATCATCGGTATCGCGTCGCTGCTCGGCGGCTTTCTGACCCAGATGAAGGCCATGGGCGAGGGGACGACCCGCTTCACCCCGGCGATGCTGCACGGTGCGCTGACCATGCTGGTGACGGGCGTGGCGCTGGTGGGGCTCAACCAGGCGGACGACCAGCCGGTGAACAACCTCAAGATCGGCATCAAGCTGGCCGTGCTCGTCGTGATCCTGGCACTCGTCTATGTGAAGCGGGACGAGGAGAAGGTGGACAAGGGCATGTTCGCCGCGGTGGGCGGACTGACGCTGGCGAACATCTTCATCGCGACGCTGTGGACGTGACGTGACGGCGCGCAGGTCGACGATCATCGGCGGACCGGTGGAGATCGCCGGGAATGTGCTTCGAGCCGGCTGATGAAGGCCACCGCGAGCTGATCAGCCCTTGCCTTCCCCGGCAGCTGCTTCTGCGCCGTGACGTGTCAGATCAGCTGTCGAGGGAACGAGTTCGTCGTCGGTGCGGGCCCTGCGGGTGGGAGAAACGGCCAGCGCGAGTGCCTGGACGACTGCTCCGGACAGTCCGATCCACAGGGCGAAGCGATAACCGACCTGGTCGGCGAGTACGCCGCCAAGTGGTGCGCCCACCGCTACCATTCCCCAGTTCATCGAGCGGATCGTCGCGTTCATCCGCCCGCGCAGCCGGTCGGGTGTCACCGCCTGCCGGTAGCTCATCTCCACCGGGCTTTCGATGCCGATGGCCAGGGACACGATGAAGAAGCCGAGCGAAACGGAGACGAGCGCCCACGGTCCCCGCTCGGCCAGGACCAGGGGCAGCCAGCCGAAGGCGGCGACCAAGCGGAAGGCGATCAGAGTGGCGCCGACGTCCAGCCTTCCGGCCACGCGCCCGGAGAGCGCACCGCCGAGGACCGCGCCGACACCCGCGCAGGCATAGGTGCCCCCCAGACCGAATTCCCCGATCCTGAGATCGTGCAGGGCGAAGACCAGGAAGACCGTGCTCACCATGCTGTTGAAAAGCAGCATCGCGTGCGAGGTCAGGGCCATGGACGCGCCAGCGTGCGATGCCGGTAGACCCAGGCCACCCCCTCACGCAACTCGCTGCCCAGGCTGCGCCGTGCGCGATCGGGGACGGGGTCGGGCGCCTTCAGCGAGGAGAGGAGCAGGCCGGACATCAGATAGGTGAAGGCGTCCACCAGCACGGCGAGCGGCGCTCCACGATTTTGATCAGGACCCCGGCGATCAGCGGGCCTGTCGAGCCGGCCACCGCGCCGGCCTGTTCCACCCGGGCGTAGCCTGCGTTGAGCAGTTCTTTTGGGACCAGCTGGGGCACATACGACTGGTTCGCCGCCTCGAACAGCAACGACAGCACCCCGAACGCGAAGACGAACATGCACAGTGCAGGGATGCTGAGCCGACCCAGCGCACAGAGCACGGGTATCGCACCGAGCAGGACCGCCCTTGCGAGGTCCGTGACGACCATCATCAGCTTGCGCCGGCAGCGGTCCACCACGACCCCGGCCATGAGACCGAAGAGCAGATACGGAACCCAGCGGGCGGCGTTGACGATGCCGACCTCCGTGGCGGATGCGCTCAGGGCCACGGCGGCGAGGATCTGCAGGGCCAGCCCGGTGACCTGAGAACCGAAGGCAGACACAGCCGAGGCGGTCCAGAAGCGTACGTACCCAGGAACGTCCACCAGGCGCGGCATGACCGGACCGTACCAGGAAGATCACCGATGGACGATGTCGGACCAGGTCACCCAACGACGGCATCCACCCGCGAGAGCGGACTTCTCATCGCCCTGTCCAACCGGACAAGCCGCGGACAGAACGATGAGAAACGGCCAACTCACATGCGGACCTGCAACCGCGTCCACCGGCTACGCGGGGCGGATGCTCCCGTAGATCGGCATGTAGTAGATCGACTCCTCGCGGACGTTCGCACCCGGCTTCGGGGCGTGGATCATCTTGCCGTCGCCGATGTAGATGCCGACGTGGCTGATGTCGTCGTAGAAGAAGACCAGGTCCCCGGGGAGCAGGTCCGCCGTCGCCACGCTCTGTCCGGCCTTCACCTGGTCCCAGGTGGTACGGGGCAGATCGACGCCCGCGGCCTTCCAGGCGGCCTGGGTGAGCCCGGAGCAGTCGAAGGAGCTCGGGCCGGTCGCGCCCCAGACGTACGGCTTGCCGATCTGGGCGCGCGCGAAGGACAGGACCTTCTCGGCCTTGGCGGCGTACGCGCCGCCGGCGGTGCCGGTGCCCGTGCCGGTGCCGGATCCCGTGTCCGAGCCCGCGCCCGTACCGGAACCGCTCTGCTCCTGCTGCTCACGCTCCTGGCGCTGCCGCTCGGCCTCGGCCTCCGCTTCCGCCTTGGCTCTCGCCTCGGCCTTGCGACGGGCCTCTTCCTCGCGCTTGCGCTCCAGTTCCGCGAGCCGCGCCTTCTCCTCGGCGGTCAGCTGCGAGAGCAGCTCACGCGCCTCGGCGAGCTTCGTCTGGACGGTCTGCTTGCTGGTGCGCAGCGACTGCTGCGAGGCCGTCAGCGACTCCAGGCTCTTGGTGGCCTGCGCTCGCTGCTTCGCCGCCGCGGCCTGTTCGGCCTCGAACTCGGTGATGGTGCTGCGCTGCTGCTCGGTCAGCCGGTCCATGAGCTGTGACTGCTCGAAGTAGGCCTGCGGGCTGTCGGCGAAGAGCAGCGCGGCGGTCGGGGTGACCGCGCCGGTGCGGTACTGCGCGGCCGCGTAGCTGCCGAGAGCGCGGCGGGACTCGTTGAGGGAGTCCGTGCGCTTGGCGACGTCGTCGAGGATCCGGTCCACCGTGCGGCGCTGCTTCGCGGTGGACTCCTTGGCCCTGTTGTACTCCTGGGTCGCGGAACCCGCCTGCCGGTAGAGGTCGTCGACCTTCTTCTGGACCTCGTCGATGCTGGGCTTCGGGTCGGCTGTCGCGCTCTGTGCCGAGAGGAGCGAGACGCTCGCTATGGCGGCCGTCGTCAACCCGACGGCGGGGGAGTTGGTGCGTGTACGGCTGCGCGGCTTGCGGTGCGACGCCAAGGCCGGCATCTCCTTCCGTGGACCGCCTACCGGGTTAGCTGTCGGGTTCGGACGGAACGGAAGGCTGTCCTACGGGCCGAGAGAAACGCGGCCCGATTCACCCCAGTTATGCACAAATGGTGGGTCCCCGGTTCCGAACTCCCGCGAGGGAAGCACGGATTCGGCGTGGCGACCCGGTTGGCGTGGTTCGCCGATGGGGGTACGGGCTGCCTGGGCGAGCACGCTAGCCAAAGTGTGGTGCTGCTGTGAAGGCGGATGTTCGATATGCCCGATACATTTTCGTTACCTTAGCGCTGTGTGCTCCGATGTGACCGTGTGTGTTCGTGGCGAGTGTGGTGAAGGCGGCGGCGGGCTGTCAGTGGAGCGGCCTAGACTCGTAGAGCGATGAGCAGCCTCTTTGACGACAGCTTCCTGGCGGACCTCCAGCGCACCTCGGCCTCGGAGGGGCCCCCGCCCCCCGAGCACGACGAGCACGCGCCCCACGAGGAGGTCCCGCACGACCTCTTCGAGGGCACGTTCGACGTGCCTCCGTCCGGGGGCGCGTACTACAGAGACGGCGCTCCGCGCCCCGTCGTGGACCCGGCTGCGCTGCTCGAAGGGCTGAACGAGCAGCAGCGCGCCGCCGTCGTGCACACGGGCTCGCCGCTGCTCATCGTGGCCGGCGCGGGCTCCGGCAAGACCCGGGTGCTGACCCACCGGATCGCCCATCTGCTGGCGACCCGCAATGTCCACCCCGGCCAGATACTGGCGATCACGTTCACGAACAAGGCCGCGGGCGAGATGAAGGAGCGCGTCGAGCATCTCGTCGGCCCGCGCGCCAACGCCATGTGGGTCTCCACCTTCCACAGCGCCTGCGTGCGCATCCTGCGCCGCGAGAGCAAGAAGCTCGGCTTCACGTCGTCGTTCTCGATCTACGACGCCGCCGACTCCAAGCGGCTCATGGCCCTGGTCTGCCGTGATCTCGACCTGGACCCGAAGAAGTTCCCGCCGAAGTCCTTCAGCGCCAAGGTCTCGAACCTGAAGAACGAGCTGATCGACGAGGAGACCTTCGCCGACCAGGCCGCCGACGGTTTCGAGAAGTCGCTCGCCGAGGCCTACCGGATGTACCAGTCGCGGCTGCGCGAGGCCAACGCGCTGGACTTCGACGACATCATCATGACCACGGTCCATCTGCTCCAGGCGTTCCCGGACGTCGCCGAGCACTACCGGCGCCGCTTCCGCCACGTCCTGGTCGACGAGTACCAGGACACCAACCACGCCCAGTACACGCTGGTGCGCGAGCTGGTGGGGGAGGGGTACGAGGACCTGGCCCCGGCCGAGCTGTGCGTCGTCGGCGACGCCGACCAGTCGATCTACGCCTTCCGCGGCGCCACGATCCGCAACATCCTCCAGTTCGAGGAGGACTACCCGGACGCGACCACGATCCTGCTCGAGCAGAACTACCGCTCGACCCAGACCATCCTCTCCGCCGCCAACGCCGTCATCGAGCGCAACGAGAGCCGCCGTCCCAAGAACCTGTGGACGAATGCCGGTGCCGGAGCGCAGATCGCCGGCTATGTCGCGGACACCGAGCACGACGAGGCGCAGTTCGTCGCCGACGAGATCGACCGGCTGACGGACGCGGGCGAGGCCAAGGCCGGCGATGTCGCCGTCTTCTACCGGACGAACGCCCAGTCCCGTGTCTTCGAAGAGATCTTCATCCGCGTCGGCCTGCCCTACAAGGTCGTCGGCGGCGTGCGCTTCTACGAGCGCAAGGAGGTCCGGGACGTCCTGGCGTATCTGCGGGTCCTCGCCAACCCCGAGGACAACGTCCCGCTGCGCCGCATCCTCAACGTCCCGAAACGCGGCATCGGTGATCGCGCGGAGGCGATGATCGACGCGCTGGCGCTCAGGGAGAAGATCACGTTCCCGCAGGCGCTGCGCCGCGTGGACGAGGCGTACGGCATGGCGGCCCGCTCCGCCAACGCCGTGAAGCGCTTCAACACGCTGATGGAGGAGCTGCGCACGATCGTCGAATCGGGTGCGGGCCCCGCCGTCGTGCTGGAAGCCGTGCTGGAGCGGACCGGCTATCTGGCCGAGCTGCAGGCGTCGACCGACCCGCAGGACGAGACGCGCATCGAGAACCTGCAGGAGCTCGCGGCGGTGGCCCTCGAGTTCGAGCAGGAGCGCGGGGCGGAGGAAGGCGCAGGCACGCTCGCCGAGTTCCTGGAGCAGGTCGCCCTCGTCGCCGACTCCGACCAGATCCCCGACGAGGACGAGGAGGGGACGGGCGTCATCACGCTGATGACGCTGCACACGGCCAAGGGCCTGGAGTTCCCCGTGGTGTTCCTCACCGGCATGGAGGACGGCGTCTTCCCGCACATGCGGGCGCTCGGCCAGACCAAGGAGCTGGAGGAGGAGCGTCGGCTGGCGTATGTGGGCATCACCCGCGCCCGCGAGCGGCTCTATCTGACGCGGTCCTCGATGCGGAGCGCCTGGGGTCAGCCGGCGTACAACCCGCCGTCGCGGTTCCTGGAGGAGATCCCGGACGCGCACATGCAGTGGAAGCGGACGGGCCCGATGGCTGCGCCCGCAGGGCCGACGTCCGGCATCACTTCCTCGCTGTCGTCGTCCCGCGCACGCTCCGGGCCCTCGGGCTTCGCGACGCGGCGCGCGACGGACAAGCCGGTGATCGCGCTGGCGGTCGGCGACCGGGTCACGCACGACCAGTTCGGGCTGGGGACCGTCATGGCGGTGACGGGCACGGGCGGGGACGCCCAGGCGACGATCGACTTCGGGGACGAGAAGCCGAAGCGGCTGCTGCTGCGGTACGCGCCGGTGGAGAAGCTCTGAGGCCGTGAGGCCGTGAGCCCTGAGCCCTGAGGCCGTGAGGCCGTGAGGCTGCGAAGTCGTGAGGTCCTGAGGCCGTGAAGTCGTGAAGCCGTAGGGAGTGTGAGGCGCTCGGCCGTCCTGGGCCGGGCGCCGGACGAAGGGCGCCGGACGACGGCAGGCGAGCGGACGGCAGGCAGGGTCCTGCCCGGGCGGCTGATCCGGGTGCCGCAGGACTACGTGGGGTTGAGACCGTGGCTGCGCAGCCACGACAGCGGATCGATCGCCGACCCGCCACCCGGCCGGACCTCGAAGTGCAGGTGCGGACCGGTGGAGTTGCCCGAGTTGCCCGAGTATGCGATGGTCTCGCCGGCCTTGACCGTACCCGAACGGATCTTGGTGCTGCTCAGGTGGCAGTACCAGGTCTCCGTCCCGTCCGCGGCGGTGACGATGGCCATGTTGCCGTACGCGCTGTTCCACTGGGTGCGTACCGTGCCGTCGGTCGCGGCCAGCACCGGCGTTCCGTAGGAGACCGGGAAGTCGATGCCGGTGTGCATGGACATCCAGTTGACGCCGGCCTGGCCGTAGTACGCGCTGAGCCCGTGCTCGGCGACCGGCAGGGCGAACTTGGGGCGCAACGCCTCGCGGCGTGCGGCCTCTTCCTCGCGCTTCTTGCGCTCGGCCGCCTGGCGCGCCTTGAGGTCGATACGTTCCTGGGTGCGGCTGGCGCGGTCGCCGAAGTCGCGGGCGTCGGCGCTGAGCGCGGCGAGCTGGGTGTCGAGCTTGCTGTTCGCGGCGACGGGCTTCACGGACGCCGGATCGGCGGCGGTGACCGCGGTGTTGTCGTCCTTCGTCTCCTCGCTGCCGGTCAGTCCGCTGACCGAGGCCGCCGCCACACCGGCAACGCCCATCACGCAGACGGAAGGCACCGCGACGGTCAGGAGTGCGGAACGCTTGGCGGGAGTACGGCGGCGGCCGCCGCGGCCGCCGGACCGGCGCACGGGGCGGGCGGAGGCGGCGGAGCGGGTGACGGCGGGCGTGACGTCCGTGTCGGTGTCCGTGTCGGCGGCCGGCTCGTCGTCGTACGCGGACTCCGCCGTTCCCGTCTCGGACCCGGGGTCGGCTTCCTGCTCGTACTCGTACTCGTACTCCACCGCATGTTCAGGCTCGGTGTCGGTGTCGAGCGGTGCGTCGAGGGGCACTTCGAGCGGGGCGTCGTACTCGGCCGTGGGCGAGAACTGTTCCGGGACGAAGGCCTCGCCGAGATCCTGGTGCTCTTCGTACGCCGCATACTCGGTGTGTTCGGAGTGCACCGTGTGCTCGGTGTACTGCGGATAGGCGGTGGCCGTCGCGTCCGCGCCCGTGTTCCAGGCGGTGGCGTCGTAGGCGCCCGTCTCGTACGACGTGGCCGCGCCGTAGCCCGGCGCCGTCCACTGGCCGGTCGTGTCGTAGGCGAAGGTCGCCGCGGCGGTCTCGAACTGCTCCGTGGCGAACTGCCCCGACTGGTTCCAGGCGTTGGCGTCCCACTGGCCGGTGGTGTCGTACTGCGTCGCGTCGTACTGCGCCGCGTCGAGCGGTGTCGCGTCGTACTGCTGCGGGTACGCCTGCTGGTGTGTCTGCGCGCCGTAGGCGTCGTAACCGGCCGCGGCACCCGTGTTCCACTGCGTGGCGTCGTACTGTCCGCTGTGTCCGTCGTGCCCGACATGTCCCGTCTCGTAACTGCCCGGCATGGCGCCGAAGAGCGGGTCGGTGTCGAAGCTGCCGGTGGCGTACGCGTCGTACCCGGCGTGGGGGTGCTGGTCGTTCACCAACTTCTCTCTCGCCTCGGCAGCAGGACCAGGGTCTGGGGTCACCCCGCGGCGGGGGTCCCAGGGGCAACGCAGTGGCGCGACTGTACCCGGCGGTATGCGACGCCGACAATCTTCGGCAGGTTTTGGGTCAGCGGGAAACGGGCATTCGGCCGTGTTTCGGCGAACTGCGGGCAGAGCTTTGGCTTTACGTTCGACTGTTGTTCGACCTCAGGCCACCGAGGCCGCGCCGGAGGACTCGGCTTCCGCACCCGACGACTCGAGCTCCTCGCGGATGCTCGTGGCGACGGTGGGATGGACCGGGAGCGCGAGATGGCCGATGCCGCTCACGCGGACGTTCCGCACGATCAGGTCGGGGTGCTCCAGGCGGGCCGTCTCGAGCGGAACCATCAACTGGTCGAGGTCGCTCCAGAAGCTGACGAACCTGGTCCGGCAGCCCGGCGCGGGCTGCCGCAACTCCTCGATCACGGCGGAACCCGGACGCATCTGGCGCACGATGGGGTGAGCGCTCGCGAGCGGGGCGACGCCGGTGCCCGAATGGGGCGTGCCGAGGGTGACGAGCGTGCGGACGCGGCGGTCACCGCCGAGGCGCTGGACGTAGTACCTCGCGATGAGGCCGCCGAGGCTGTGTCCGACGATGTCGACCCGCTGGTGGCCGGTCCGGACGCAGATCTCCTCGACATGGCGGCCCAGCAACTCGGCGGCCGCCCGGATGTCACAGGTCAGCGGTGAGTAGTTGAGCGACTCCACATGGCGCCCGCCGGGCCGGGTGAGGGTACGGCGCAGCAGGACGAAGACGGAGCGGTTGTCGACGAAGCCGTGGAGGAGAACGGCGGGCGGGCCCGGCGGTCCCTGGGCGGGCAGTACGGAGGCGCCGTCCCCTGACGCCGCGTCGGGGGCCCGCTCGGGCGTGCGGCGCCCCGGGGCGTGGCGCTCGGGAGCGATGCCCGATGGGTAGAGGAGCAGATGCCCGGCGAGAATGGCCAGCTCCAGGGCCGTGGCCCGCAGCAAGGCGATCGACATTCGTATCCGCAAGAGCGGCAGGAACCCCATGGCCGACCTCCCGAACGGCGCACGGGTGGGCGGCTCCGTCCCCCGTATGCCCTCATGGGGCTGCCGACGGGTCGCGCCCTCGTACCGTCGCGCCGCGCGGCCGGCGGCACGGTGGTACGACGACCGAATGGCGGCTCCCCTGGCGATCGTCCCGGCTGCGGGTGTGCGGCTCCGAATGCGGGTACGACGCGTAGCGAACATGTCCCACGTGTGATTTCCCCCTCGCTGTCCACCGCGAAACGGCCGGTTGCGGGATGCTGTAGATAACGTTCGTTCACCTCAGGTGCCAATGGCGGCACAGGCGGTATGTGGAGGCAGTGATGGGTGTGACCGGTCCGATCCGCGTGGTGGTGGCCAAGCCGGGTCTCGACGGCCACGATCGCGGCGCGAAGGTGATCGCACGGGCTCTGCGGGACGCCGGTATGGAGGTCATCTACACCGGGCTCCACCAGACCCCCGAGCAGATCGTGGACACCGCGATCCAGGAGGACGCCGACGCGATCGGCCTCTCCATCCTGTCCGGCGCGCACAACACGCTCTTCGTGAAGGTGATCGAGCTGTTGAAGGAGCGCGACGCGGAGGACATCAAGGTCTTCGGCGGCGGCATCATTCCGGAGGCGGACATCCCGCCGCTGAAGGAGAAGGGCGTCGCGGAGATCTTCACCCCGGGCGCGACGACGACATCGATCGTCGACTGGGTCAACGCGAACGTGCGGCAAGCGGCCGACGCGTAGCGCCCCCGGCGAACGGCGGTACGGGAGGCGGTACGGACGGCACAGGGCGCGCCGGTACCGCACCCGGGGCTAGAGGGTGTCGCCCTGGGGCGTGAGTTCCGTGTGCATCGTGGCGCGGAAGCGCAGCGTGGAGACGAGGCGCTGGAAGGCCTCGGACCAGTAGCCGCCCGCGCCGGGCGATGCGCCCTCCGGTTCGTCGGGCGTGGCCGTGAGGAGGTCGAGGCGGCTCGCCTCCGCCGGATCGAGGCAGCGCTCCGCGAGGCCCATGACACCGCTGAAACTCCACGGGTAGCTCCCCGCGTCCCGCGCGATGTCGAGCGCGTCGACGACCGCGCGGCCGAGCGGCTCCGCCCACGGCACCGCGCAGACGCCGAGCAGCTGGAACGCCTCCGACAGCCCGTGCGCCGATATGAACGCGGCCACCCACGCCGCCCGTTCCTCCGCGGGCAGCGTCGCCAGGAGCTTCGCCCGCTCGGCGAGCGAGGACGTACCGGGGCCGGTCGCCGGTGGCTCGGACGGCGCGCCCAGGAGGGCGCGGGCCCAGTCCGGGTCGCGCTGACGCACCGCCGCCCGGCACCACGCCGCGTGCAGCTCACCGCCCCAGTCGTCGGCGACGGGCAGGGCGACGATCTCCTCGGGCGTCCGGCCGCCGAGCCGCTCCGTCCAGGCCGGAAGCGGCGCGGCCTCGACCAACTGGCCCAGCCACCACGAGCGTTCGCCCCGGCCGGAAGGCGCCGTCGGAACGACTCCGTCCCGCTGCATCTCCGCGTCGCATGCGTGCGGAGCCTCGACCGCGATCCCCGCCGCGCGCTTCGTGCGGTCCAGGCCGACACAGTCGGCGGCCCGGGCCGCCATCCGCCCGGCGAGCGCGGAGTGCGGCAGCGCGGACAGCAGCTCGGCCGCGGTCGCCCGGACATTGCGGCTGCGGTCGGCCAACGCCTGCTCCAGGAAGGGCTCGTCCGCGTCGGACAGCCCGGTGCGCAGGGAATCCAGGAACATCAGCCGGTCCTCCGCGCGCTCGGTCGCCCATGTCCGTGCCAGCAGGGCCGATGCCGCCGCCGGATCGTGGGCACGCAGGGAGCCGAGGAGCGCGACCCGCTCGGCGAACAGGCCCTCCTCCCACAGCTGCCGGACGGCCTCCGTGTCGGCGGGGCCCGGGAGCGCGGTGCCGGCCGACGTCCCGCGCAGGGCGAACTTCCAGTCCGCGTTGAGCCGGGCGAGCCAGATGCCGCGCGGTCCGGCGAAGCGCAGCGCCAGGGGCCGCAGATCGGTGCGTGCACGGGCCGCGTCGAGCAGGGCGGGCAGCGTGGACGACGGCGCCCGGTAGCCGTGCTCGTTGGCGGCGGTGAGCCACTGCGGCAGCAGCTCCGTCAGGTCCGGTGCGGTGCCGCGGCGGCCACCCGAGCTGGGCGCGGCCCGGTCGGCCAGCAGCAGCGCCAGCCGCCGCCGGGCCGCTTCGGGCAGCACCCGGCGGGTGTCGGGCGGCGCCGGCTCGGGCCTCGGCCGGGCCGTGGCGGGCCGCAGTCCGGCCCGTCGCCGCACCGTGTGCAGCGCGGCCGCGTCCAGCAGCGCGACGGGTGCCTCCCGGTCCGGGGCCAGGACGTCGGCCGGTGGTGTGCGCCGGTCGGTGCCGAGAAGGGCGGAGGTGACGAGCTCTTCCCAGGCGGTGGTGCCGGTGGTGCTGGACATCGCGTCCTCCGTGGTGCGTTCAGGTGAGGGTGACCGTCTCGGCGCTGTCGTCGGACCAGGCGGCCAGCGGGACGAAGCCGCGGTGACCGCACTCGCCGAAGACGGTGACCGGACTGCCGCCGGACAGCGCGGCGAGCTTCCACAGCCCAGGCCGGGAGAGCGCGGCGGGAGCGACGGGAAGCGCGGACCGCCCGTCCGCGTCGGCCAGCTGCCAGCCGTCGTCCCCCGGCACCGGTATGGCGTCCGTCAGCGTGACCGGCCACGAGTCCAGCCACGGGTCGTCGCGCAGCGCGGCCCCATAGGCGGCGAGCGCGTCCTGAGTGGTGCCGCCCGGGGGCGGTGCCTTGATGGGGACCGGGGCGCCGAACTGCTCGCCCAGATCCGCCCGGAGCTGCCCCGCGCCCCCGTACGGAACGACCTCGGCGTCGATCATCAGCCCCGCCGGCAGGGCCAGTTGCGGCGCGCGGCCGGCCACGCCGAAGGAGAGCAGCAGGGCCGTGCGGTGCGTCTCCCGCCCGTACAGCCAGACGCGCCGGCTGGTGATCCTGCCGTCCGCCGAGTCGTACTGCGCGAGCACCAGCCAGTCGTCCCGGACGGCGGGGCCCTCGGCGGGAGCGGTCAGCCCCACCCTGGTGCGCACGGTCGCGGCGAGCGGCTCGGGCAGCCGGTCGATGCCGAGCCAGGCCCGGTCGAGGAGGTGCACCAGCGCGGACTCCTCCAGCAGCCGGACGGGCCAGCCGGGGCCGGAGCCGGGGACGGCGCCCAGCTCCCGCACCCGTCCGGCCAGCCCGGGGGCCTGGGCGTCGACCATGCGCGCGGCCGTCTCCTCCCACAGTCCGTACCCGGAACGCTCCGCCGAGGCCAGGCCGCCCCGCAGCAGATCCGCCAGCCGCTGCTCCAACTCCCGGGCTCCCGCGGTGATCCGGCTCGCCCTGCGCTCCGCCCTGCGCCGGGCCGCCTCCGGATCGGCGGACTTCGCGGACCGCCCCTCGGCCGCGCCCCCCTCCTCCTGGTCGGCGGCGCGCTTGCGGCGTCCCGCCAGCCATGCGTCGGCCCAGTCCGGCACCTCGCCGTCCCGGACGCTCTCCTTGTCCCCCGCCCAGAGCAGCAGCAGCCCCAGCGCGTGCTTGCACGGGAACTTCCGGCTCGGACAACTGCACTTGTACGCCGGGCCCGTCGTGTCCACGATCGTCTGATACGGCTTGCTGCCGCTGCCCTTGCACAGGCCCCAGACGGCACCGCCGCCGCTGCCCGCCCCGGACCACGGGCCTGCCGTGCCCAGCTTGCTTCCCGCCTTGCGTGACGCGGCGTCAGGAGCCAGAGCCAGCACCTGTTCCGCCGTCCAGCGCACCCCCTGCTGATTCATGCCGACGACGCTACGGGCCACCACTGACAATCGCCTCTGACCTGCGGCTTCGCCTCCTCCGCAACGGTTTGACTTTGCCTTTCCTCTGCGATTCGCTGCCGGGGACAACCCGACGATCCTTGGGGGGATCCACATGCGCCGGTCCATCCGTACCGCCGTCTGCACGCTCGCTGCCGCGGGCCTCGCCTTCGGCCTGACCGCCTGTTCCGAGGCCGCGGACAAGGCGGTCGACCAGGTCGACAAGGCCGTGACCGACACGTACGAGGTGACCTACGAGGTCACCGGCAAGAACGTCGACTCGATCGAGTACCACGCGGGCGGCGGCACGGCCATGGAGCCGAAGATCGAGACGGTGCAGAAGCCCACGCTGCCGTGGAAGAAGACCGTGACGCTGAAGGGCATCATGCCGCCCGCCGTCATGCCGGTCGCGGTGGACGCCGCCGGCGCCGAGGTCACCTGCCGGATCACCTACCAGGGCAAGGCGATCAAGGAGGCGAAGGGCGAGGGCATCGCGACCACCGGCGGCTGCATCGCGGTCTCGCCGCTCGCGGGATAACTCCTCGACCGAGCCGCTGACTTCGGCCCTGACCTGCGGGAACGGGCCGTTGTCAGTGGCGTGGTGCACGGTGGGATCCACACCCGGTCGAACGATCTGGAGGGGGATCCATGACCGTGCCCGAAACCACGGCGGACACCGGCGCCGAGGCCCTGCGGCCGCATGCGGAGGACGCCTTCGCCGACGAGCTCAAGGCCCTGGCCGCGGCGGACGACCGCCCGCGTCCGGCCCGCTGGCGGCTGTCGCCGTGGGCCGTGGCCACGTATCTGCTCGGCGGCACGCTGCCCGACGGGACGGTGATCACACCCAAGTACGTGGGCCCGCGCCGGATCGTCGAGGTCGCCGTCACGACGCTCGCGACCGACCGCGCGCTGCTCCTTCTCGGCGTGCCCGGCACCGCCAAGACCTGGGTCTCCGAGCATCTGGCCGCGGCGGTCAGCGGAGACTCGACCCTGCTCGTGCAGGGCACCGCCGGCACGCCCGAGGAGGCGATCCGGTACGGCTGGAACTACGCGCGGCTGCTCGCCCACGGCCCCAGCCGTGACGCCCTCGTGCCCAGCCCGGTCATGCGCGCGATGTCGGACGGTATGACCGCGCGCGTCGAGGAGCTGACCCGCATTCCGGCGGACGTGCAGGACACGCTCATCACCATCCTGTCGGAGAAGACGCTGCCGATCCCGGAGCTGGGCCAGGAGGTCCAGGCGGTCCGCGGGTTCAACCTCATCGCCACCGCCAACGACCGGGACCGTGGGGTCAACGATCTGTCGAGCGCGCTCCGGCGCCGGTTCAACACCGTGGTCCTGCCGCTGCCCGCGACCCCGGACGCCGAGGTCGACATCGTGTCCCGGCGGGTGGACCAGATAGGGCGCTCGCTCGATCTGCCCGCCGCGCCCGAGGGCGCGGACGAGATCCGCCGCGTCGTCACGGTCTTCCGTGAGCTGCGCGACGGCGTCACCGCGGACGGGCGCACCAAGCTCAAGTCTCCCTCGGGGACGCTCTCCACGGCCGAGGCGATCTCCGTCGTCACCAACGGGCTGGCGCTCGCGGCGCACTTCGGGGACGGAGTGCTGCGGCCGGGCGACGTGGCGGCCGGGATCCTCGGGGCGGTCGTCCGGGACCCGGCGGCCGACCGCGTCATCTGGCAGGAGTATCTGGAGACGGTCGTGCGTGAGCGGGACGGCTGGAAGGACTTCTACCGCGCCTGCCGCGAGGTGAGCGTATGACGTCACGGACGGCGCCCGCGCCGACGGCCTGGCCGGCCGAGGGCCCCCTGTTGCTCGGGGTGCGCCATCACGGGCCGGGGTCCGCCCGGGCGGTGCGGGCCGCGCTCGACGCCGCAGGGCCGAAGGCGCTGCTGATCGAGGGTCCGCCCGAGGGTGACGCGTTGCTGCCGCTCGCCGCCGACGAGGGCATGGTCCCGCCCGTCGCGCTCCTCGCGCATGCCGTGGACGATCCCGGCCGGGCCGCGTTCTGGCCGCTCGCCGAGTTCTCCCCCGAATGGGTCGCGATCCGCTGGGCCCTGGCGCACGACGTGCCCGTACGGTTCATCGACCTCCCCGCCGCCCACTCCCTGGCGGCCGCGACCGACCCCGGCTGGGGCGAAGGGGAGGACGAGGCGGACGGTGGAGAGGGCGCGCTGCGGATCGATCCCATCGCCGTGCTCGCCGACGCCGCCGGCTACGACGATCCGGAGCGCTGGTGGGAGGACGTGATCGAGCACCGCGGCACCACGGCCCCGCAGGACGGTGCGGACCCTGGCGGCCCGTTCGCACCGTTCACCGTGCTCGCCGAGGCCATGGCCGCTCTCCGGGAGACCTACGGGCACGGCGGGCACGCGCGTGACCTGGTCCGCGAGGCCCATATGCGGATCCAGCTGCGCGCCGCCCGCAAGGAGTTCGGGGACGAGGTGGCCGTCGTCTGCGGAGCCTGGCATGTGCCGGCGCTGGCCGTCAGGTCGACGGCCACCGCGGACCGCGCCCTGCTGAAGGGGCTGCCGAAGGTCAGGACCGAGATGACCTGGGTGCCCTGGACCCACCGCAGGCTCGCCCGGCACAGCGGGTACGGCGCGGGGATCGACTCCCCGGGCTGGTACGCGCACCTGTTCAGCGCCCCGGACCGTCCCGTCGAGCGCTGGATGACGAAGGTCGCCGGGCTGCTCAGGGACGAGGACCGGATGGTGTCCTCGGCCCATGTCATCGAGGCGGTCCGGCTCGCCGCGACGCTCGCCGCCATGCGGGCCCGTCCGCTCGCCGGGCTGGGCGAGACGACGGACGCGATCCGGGCCGTGATGTGCGACGGCTCCGACGTTCCGCTCGGGCTCGTCCACGACAAGCTGATCACCGGCGATGTGCTCGGCGAGGTCCCGGACACGGCCCCGGCCGTCCCGCTGCAGCGCGATCTGACCCGCCTCCAGCGCAGCCTGCGGCTCAAACCGGAGCTGTTGGAGCGGGAGCTGGAGCTCGACCTGCGCAAGGACACCGACGCCGCGCGCAGCCGGCTGCTGCACCGGCTCCGGCTCCTCGGCGTCGGCTGGGGCGCGCCGGAGGCGGGGCGTGGCTCGACCGGCACCTTCCGGGAGACCTGGCGGCTGCGCTGGGAGCCCGAGCTGTACGTCAAGGTCGCCGAAGCGGGCGTGTGGGGCACCACGGTGCTCTCCGCCGCGACCGCCAGGGCGGAGGCGCAGGCCGTGTCGGCGACGGCGCTCGCCGATGTCACCTCCCTCGCCGAGCGCTGCCTGCTCGCCGAACTGCCCGAAGCCCTCCCGGTGGTGATGAAGGCCCTCGCCGACCGGGCCGCGCTGGACGCGGACGTCGGCCATCTCGCCCAGGCCCTGCCGGCGCTCGCCCGCTCCCTGCGGTACGGAGACGTCCGTGCCACGGACACCGCGGCGCTCGGTGACGTGGCGGCCGGGCTCGCCGAGCGGATCTGCGTCGGGCTGCCGCCCGCCTGCACCGGCCTCGACGCGGACGGCGCGGCCGAGATGCGGGGGCATCTCGACGGCGTCCACACGGCGATCGGACTGCTGCCGCGGGCCGAGGAGTTGAGCGGGCGCTGGGCGGACGTGCTGCGCAAGCTCGCGCTGCGCGACACCGTGCCCGGGGTGATACGAGGGCGCGCGGTCCGGCTGCTGCTGGACGACGGCCGCCTCGCCGAGGACGAGGCCGCACGGCTGATGGGGCTTGCGCTCTCTCCCGGCACCCCGCCCGCCGACGCCGCGGCCTGGATCGAGGGCTTCGTCGGCGGTGCGTCGGGAGGCGGCATGCTCCTGGTGCACGACGAGCGCCTCCTCGGACTGGTCGACGCCTGGCTGACATCCGTTCCGGCGAGCGCGTTCACGGATGTGCTGCCGCTGCTGAGGCGCACGTTCTCGGCATACGAGCCGGGCGTGCGCCGCACCCTCGGGGAACTGGTGCGGCGCGGCCCCGCGGCCGGGGGGCGGCCGGCGCGGGGAGAGGCAGGCGTGCCCGGATTCGGGGCCGGGCTCGACGAGGAGCGGGCGGACGCGGTGCTGCCCGTACTGCGGCTGATTCTGGAGGGGGAGCACGTATGACAGCGCCGGGAGCACAGAGGGCAACGCCGGACGCGCCGGCGGACACGGCACCCGACGAGCGGCTGCGGCGCTGGCGGCTCGTCCTGGGAGGCGACGCGGCCGACGGCACCGGCTGCGCACTGTCCGGGACGGACACCGCGATGGACGGCGCACTGGCCGCGCTCTACGGGGCGGCGGGCAGCGGCCAGGACAGGCGGGGCGGCAGGCGTTCGGCCGGGCTGGAAGGCTCCGCGCCCAGTGTCGCGCGCTGGCTCGGAGACATCCGCACCTACTTCCCGAGCTCCGTCGTCCAGGTCATGCAGCGCGACGCGATCGACCGGCTCGGCCTGTCCACACTGCTGCTGGAGCCGGAGATGCTGGAGGCCGTCGAGGCGGACGTCCACCTCGTCGGGACCCTCCTCTCCCTGAACAAGGCGATGCCCGAGACGACCAAGGAGACCGCCCGCATGGTCGTCCGCAAGGTCGTCGAGGACCTGGAGAAGCGCCTGGCCAGCCGCACCCGTTCGACGCTCACCGGCGCGCTCGACCGCAGTGCGCGCATCAGCCGCCCGCGGCACCGGGACATCGACTGGGACCGCACGATCCGGGCGAATCTGAAGAACTACCTGCCCGAGTACCACACGGTGGTGCCCGAGCGGCTCGTCGGCTACGGACGCGCGTCGCAGTCCGTGAAGAAGGACGTCGTCCTGTGCATCGACCAGTCGGGGTCGATGGCGGCGTCCGTCGTCTACGCCTCGGTGTTCGGCGCGGTGCTCGCCTCGATGCGCTCGATCGCGACGCGGCTCGTCGTCTTCGACACCGCGGTCGTCGACCTGACGGAACAACTGGACGATCCGGTGGACGTCCTGTTCGGCACCCAGCTCGGCGGCGGCACGGACATCAACCGGGCCCTCGCGTACTGCCAGTCGCAGATCACCCGGCCCGCCGACACCGTCGTCGTGCTGATCAGCGATCTGTACGAAGGCGGCATCCGGGACGAGATGCTGAAGCGGGTCGCGACGATGAAGGCGTCGGGCGTGCAGTTCGTCACCCTCCTCGCGCTCTCCGACGAGGGAGCCCCCGCCTACGACCGCGAGCACGCGGCGGCCCTCGCGGCGCTGGGTGCCCCGGCGTTCGCGTGCACGCCCGACCTCTTCCCCGAGGTGATGGCCGCAGCGATCGAGAAGCGGCCACTGCCCATACCGGACAAGGCGACTCATCAGTAACAAGGGACTTGCGTAAACCCAGGAGGCTCGTGCAAGCATCGTCCCTGTTGCCCGTGGAGGGTCATGTTCCGCGACTGGGAGGGCTCGTCCCATTTCGACTGTCACCGCTGCTCAGCCTGTTGCCGCCGGGCGCTTCGTGCGCCGTGCGGCCGGCCGGCATGCGGTGCGTGCGGCAGCGGTGTTGCTGTTCCTCGGCGGGCTGGCGGTGCTGGGATTCGTCCTCGGCGGCCAGGCGCACGCGGCGGAACGGCCCGGCGTGGCCACGGCGTCGGCCGCCGCGGCCGACCGCGGTGCTCCCGTTCGCAGTGGTCCCGTCCGGCAACTCCGTGACAGCGCCGAGCCGGTCAAGAGCGTGGCACGGCACGCGGTGCGGCCGGCCGCCGAGCAGGCCGTGCGCGACGTCGTGCGGCCCGTCGCCGAGCCGGTGGTGGAGCGGGCGGTCCGTCCGGTCGTCCGGCCCGTCGCCGACGCCGTCGAGAAGACCGTCACCGATGTGACGGAGCCCGTCGCTGACGTGGTCGACCCGGCCGTCCAGGGCCTGCCCGCACGGCCGTTGCCCGTACCCGCCCCGATGTGGCCGGGCGACGGAGCGGCCGTTCCCGGCCTGGATCTGCCCCTGGGCAGCGCTCCGGCGGCCGGCATGCTCGACGTGCCACGACCCGTCGCACCCGCGGGCCCCGCCCCCGTCGCCATCGCGGCCGGCAAGGTCCCGGCCACCGACCGGCAGTACCGCTACGGGTACGTCGCGGACGCACCCGGGTCCGCCCGCGCCGACGCGGCCGTCCGTACTCCGGTGTTCGGTGACGGCCTGGGCGGCGGTCCGTACCCGCGGTACCCCGGCCACGTTCCGGCCGGTCCGCACGGTGGCGTGATCCAGACCGCCGCCGACAACCACACACCACGACCCGGCGACCAGCACGCCGCGTGGTTCCCGCACGCCATGGCCTTCGGGCTCGTGCCCGGCTCCCGGCAGCCGGCGACCGGCGCCGACGTCCGCGACCGGCATCGCGACATCCTCGAATTTCCCGGATAGGGCAGGCCGTTCCCCCGCCTCATGACCTGCCGCGCGGGGGCGGAGCAGGTCTGCCCGAAACCGTCGGAAACCGAAGGAAACTCCCGATCATGAACAAGAACATCCGCCGTTCCATAGCCGTCGCGGCCGGTGCCGCCGGCATGTGGGCCATCGGCACCGCCGCCGCCAGCGCGGACGAGCTGCCCTCGCTCTCCCTCTCGACCGCCGACCAGGCGGTGGACTCCGTCGACGACACCGTCACCGGTGTCACCGAGGCCCCGGCCGTCGCTGCCGTGACCGGCAAGGCGCAGGCCACGGTGCAGGCCACCGCGGGTGCCGCGAGCGCCACCGCCGCCACCGTGACGGGCACCGCCACCGCGACGGCAGAGCAGGCCAAGGGCGCCGCCCACGACGCCACCCGGGCCCCGGTCGCCGCCACCGCGGACCAGACCCGCCACTACGTCGAGAGCGAACTGCCCGACGCGGGCGCCGAGATCGACTACCTCTTCGGTCCGCTCTCCGCCTTCGCCCCCGAGCTGGTGGAGCAGACCCCGGCCGCGGCCCAGGGCTACGCCCAGGGCGCGGTCACCGCCGCCGGCCCGATCGTCGACGAGACCGCGCAGGACGTTCTGCCGCCCGTCGCCGACCGCGCGGTCGACGGTGTGCTCCCGGTCGCCGGCCAGGCGGTCGGTGACGTCGATGGCCTGGCCACGGGTGTCGTCGGCGACGTGACCCCGTTCGCGGGCGGTGTCGTGGGCGAGGTCCAGCCGTTCGCGTACG
The DNA here is from genome assembly GCF_036181745.1 of Streptomyces sp. NBC_00259. Taxonomy (NCBI): domain Bacteria; kingdom Bacillati; phylum Actinomycetota; class Actinomycetes; order Kitasatosporales; family Streptomycetaceae; genus Streptomyces; species Streptomyces sp. NBC_00259. The sequence continues at coordinate 4,769,988 of NZ_CP108080.1, forward strand.
GCGTGGTCGGCGAGGTCCAGCCCTTCGCGGGCGGCGTCGTCGGCTCGGTCCAGCCGGTCGTCGAGACCGTCGTCGACCACGTTCGCCCGGTCGTGCACGGCGTCGGCGGCAGCGCCGGGAACCTCGCCCACGGCGTCGTGGGCGACGTGACCCCCTTCGCGGGCGGCGTCGTCTCCGAGGTACAGCCGTTCACGCAGGACCTGACCGGCACGGTCGCCGCGACGCCGGTCGCGGGCAACGCCGTCTCGGGCGTGCAGGGCGTGGCCACCGCGGTCACCCCGAGTTACGTCGACACCCTGGGCGGGCAGCTGACCCAGGGCGTCTGACGGCGCCACGCAGCAGGTGACCGGCGGGTCACGGACATCGACGGGCGGTTCCCATTGGGGTGGGGACCGCCCGTCCCCGTACCCGGCTCGTGCCGGGTGCGTCGCCGTCCCGTCACCGCAGAGTTCCGCCGCGCGCGCGATCTGTGACCGGTATCACCGCTCCGGTGTGATCTGCGATTTAGGCCCCCACGGCCCACGGGGATAACCTGCGAGACGGACATGCCGCGTGCCCGGACACCGTGTACGCCTCCCTAGTGACAGCGCAGTCACGTTGCCCTTCGCGGCACGCCCACGCAGACAACGAACCGCGAATCACGGAAAAGGGACGGACGCGCGTGGACCTGTTCGAGTACCAGGCGAGGGACCTCTTCGCCAAGCACGGTGTACCGGTGCTGGCCGGTGAAGTCATCGACACGCCTGAGGCGGCGCGCGAGGCGACCGAGCGACTGGGCGGCCGTTCGGTCGTCAAGGCGCAGGTGAAGGTCGGCGGCCGTGGCAAGGCCGGTGGCGTCAAGCTCGCCGCCACGCCGGACGAGGCCGTCGCCCGCGCGACCGACATCCTCGGCATGGACATCAAGGGCCACACGGTCCACAAGGTGATGATCGCCGAGACGGCTCCGGAGATCGCAGACGAGTACTACGTCTCCTACCTCCTCGACCGCACCAACCGCACCTTCCTGGCCATGGCCTCGGTGCAGGGCGGCGTGGAGATCGAGGTCGTCGCGGAGGAGAACCCCGAAGCCCTCGCGAAGATCCCGGTCAACGCCAACGAGGGCGTCGACCTGGCGAAGGCCCGCGAGATCGTCGCGGCCGCGAAGTTCCCGGCCGACGTCGCCGACCAGGTGGCCGACATCCTGGTCACCCTGTGGAAGACCTTCATCGAAGAGGACGCGCTCCTCGTCGAGGTCAACCCGCTGGCCAAGGTCGCCGACGGCCGTGTCATCGCCCTCGACGGCAAGGTCTCGCTCGACGAGAACGCCGACTTCCGCCAGCCGGAGCACGCGGTGCTCGAGGACAAGGACGCAGCCAACCCGCTCGAGGCTGCCGCCAAGGCCAAGAACCTCAACTACGTCAAGCTCGACGGCGAGGTCGGCATCATCGGCAACGGCGCGGGTCTGGTCATGTCGACCCTCGACGTCGTCGCGTACGCCGGTGAGAACCACGGTGGCGTGAAGCCCGCCAACTTCCTCGACATCGGTGGCGGCGCCTCGGCCGAGGTCATGGCGAACGGTCTCGAGATCATCCTCGGCGACCCGGACGTCAAGTCCGTCTTCGTCAACGTCTTCGGTGGCATCACCGCCTGTGACGAGGTCGCCAAGGGCATCGTCCAGGCCCTGGAGCTGCTCAAGGCCAAGGGCGAGGACGTCTCCAAGCCGCTGGTCGTGCGCCTCGACGGCAACAACGCGGAGCTGGGTCGCCAGATCCTGTCCGACGCCAACCACCCGCTCGTGCAGCGTGTGGACACCATGGACGGCGCGGCCGACAAGGCCGCCGAGCTCGCGGCCGCGAAGTAAGGGAAATCAGACCACCATGGCTATCTTCCTCAACAAGGACAGCAAGGTCATCGTCCAGGGGATGACCGGCTCCACCGGCATGAAGCACACCAAGCTCATGCTGGCCGACGGCACCAACATCGTCGGTGGCGTGAACCCCCGTAAGGCGGGCACCACCGTCGACTTCGACGGCACCGAGGTGCCGGTCTTCGGCACGGTCGCCGAGGCGATGGAGAAGACCGGGGCCGACGTCTCCGTTCTCTTCGTTCCGCCGGCCTTCGCCAAGGCCGCCGTCGTCGAGGCGATCGACGCCGAGATCCCGCTGGCCGTCGTCATCACCGAGGGCATCGCGGTGCACGACTCCGCCGCCTTCTGGGCGTACGCGGTCAGCAAGGGCAACAAGACCCGGATCATCGGCCCGAACTGCCCGGGTCTGATCACCCCCGGCCAGTCCAACGCCGGCATCATCCCGGGCGACATCACCAAGCCCGGTCGCATCGGTCTCGTGTCCAAGTCCGGCACGCTGACCTACCAGATGATGTACGAGCTCCGTGACATCGGCTTCTCCTCGGCCGTCGGCATCGGTGGCGACCCGGTCATCGGTACGACGCACATCGACGCCCTCGCGGCGTTCGAGGCGGACCCCGAGACCGAGCTGATCGTGATGATCGGCGAGATCGGCGGCGACGCCGAGGAGCGTGCGGCCGACTTCATCAAGGCCAACGTCACCAAGCCGGTCGTCGGTTACGTCGCGGGCTTCACCGCGCCCGAGGGCAAGACCATGGGCCACGCCGGCGCCATCGTCTCCGGCTCCTCCGGCACCGCGCAGGCCAAGAAGGAGGCCCTGGAGGCCGCGGGCGTCAAGGTCGGCAAGACGCCGACCGAGACGGCCAAGCTGGCGCGCGAGATCCTCGTCGGCTGACCTTCACAGGCACCCAGCGGATGGGCCCGCACCCCGGTCTCCGGGGTGCGGGCCCATCCGCGTTCCGCCGCCCGGCCGTCATCGGGCGAGCGGAAGGAGACGCTCCGGGCCGGTGTCGAGATGGGAGCGGAGCTGCCCGCGGAGCCGGTAGTCCGCCTTCGTGTAGGGCTCGGGGCCGCCTCGGGGCGGTACGCCGCCGACCGTCTCGCCCGGCGACTGCGGCGGCTCGTAGTGGTCCTCGGTGACGGCCATGGTGATCGCCGCGGCCCCGAGGATCAGCGCGGTCAGTCCGATCGCGGCGCGGGTCCAGAGCTCGGCACGGTGCTCGCTGCCCGCGCGGACGCTACGGGCCGACGCGATCTTCGGCGCCGCGACATGGGCGACCAGATCGCCCAGCTCGGCCTGCAGAGCCTGCGGTTCGGCCAGCTCCGGCAGCCGCTCGGCGACGGCGGCGCGGGCGTTCAGCAGCCGGTTCGCTGCGGCCGGCGTGCTGGCCTCGGTCTCGGCAGCCGTCTCGGGCAGGTCGATGCCGAGTCCGTCGTACAGCAGCAGCGTGCGGCGGTACGAGGGCGGCAGTCCGAGCAGCGCCTCGCGGAGCGTGGTCCGGCGGGGAGCGGGGGGAGCGGAAGGCCCGGCTGTCCGGGTGGCCGGGGCGGCCGGATCGTCGGGGTCGGGGCGGCGGTGGACGCGGCGCAGCCGGTGCCAGGGCGACATGGCGTGCTCGTACGCCACCATGCGCACCCAGCTCGCGGGGTCCCGGTCCACGGCGACCTCGGGCCAGCGCTGCCAGGCGAGGTGGAAGGCGCGCTCGACGGCCTCCTGGGAGAGCAGGCGCCGACCGGTGAGCAGATAGGTCTGGCGTACGAGACCGGGTGCGGTACGGGCGTAGAGGTCGTCGAAGGCCTGCTCGGCGGTGAGGAAGGCAGGGGCGGCCGGAGCCCCGTCGGCGGAATCGGACGTGGAGGGGGCCTTGGCCGGGGTCGGGGCCTTGGCCGGAGGCGTGACCGGGGGTGGCGGCGGGGGCGCCACGGGTGGCCTGAGAGCGGGCGGCGTTCGCGGTGCCTCCGGCGCTTCCCGGGCTTCCGGAGTCTCTCCGGCTTCCCGTGCCGGCCGGGCGGCCGGCGACGTTCCCCGGGATCCCGGCGCTTCAGGCGCAGGCGCAGCCGGGGACACGTCGGGGGCCGCGGCCCATTCCGCCTCCTGGGCCTGCACGACGTCCACGGCGTCCTCGGCCTGCACGGCGTCCTTCGCCTCTTCGCCGTCCCGGGTCGCACCCGTGGCGAGGAGCTTCGCGTACGCCTCGCGCTTGCGGCCGCGCGGGGTGGTACGTCCGGTCTCCCAGGACCTGATGGTCGTCTTGGTGACGCCCAGGGCCTTCGCGAACCGTTCCTCGCTCAGTCCCCTGGCCTCGCGCAGCCTGCGTCGTTCCTTGGGGGAGGGCAACGGGGGCGCGGCCGCTTCGGTGCTGTCCGCGGTGCGCTTCGTCATGAAGGCCTCCCGGGGGAGCCGTACTGGGCCGAAAAGTACATAAGCGTATTTTTAGCGACACAGCGAGCAATCTCCTGTTACGCGGATAAAGCGCGTGTCGTTGGGAGCATGGCCCGCGTGACGCAGACGACCGATCACAGCCTGCCGTTCGCGGCCGTGCGGGGCGGCCGGTCCGCGGCCGCGCTGGTGACCTCACTCGTGCGGGGGGCGATCGCGGCGGGGCTCGGGCTCGGCGCGATCGCCGCGCTGGTGATGGTGATGTGGATCAGCTCGCCGTATCCGGACAGCGGACCGGGCGGCGCGCTCCATGTGGCGGCCGGGCTGTGGCTGCTCGCGCACGGTACGGAACTGGTCAGGGCCGACACGCTCTCCGGTGTGCCCGCGCCCGTGGGGCTGGTGCCGATGCTGCTGGCGGCGGCGCCCCTGGTGCTGACCCACCGGGCGGCCCGGGACTCCATCGAGGCGGTGGAGGACTGGCGACAGCCGTCCGCGGCCGTGGCGGTGTGCGGGGTGACCTGCGGATATCTGCTGGTCGGAGCCGCGGCGGCGCTCTACTCGCTGGGCGGTGCGCTCGCCGCGAAGCCGCTCAGCGCGGCGCTGCATCTGCCCGTGGTGGCGACACTGTCCGCGGCGGCGGGGGTGTGGACGGCGCACGGCCGGCCGCTCGGGCCGCTGCCGGCCTGGCTCCCCGAGGGCATGCGGGTCGCCCTCTTCCGTACCCGGGTGCTGGTCGCGCTCCGGTCCGCGGGGGCGGCGGTCGCGGTGCTGCTCGGGGGCGGCGCGCTGCTCGTCGGGGCGTCGCTGGTGTGGCACGCGGAGGCCGCGCAGGAGTCGTTCCTGCTGCTCGCGAACGACTGGCAGGGGCGCTGCGCGCTGCTGCTGCTCGTGCTGGCGCTGATGCCGAACGCGGCGGTGTGGGCGGCGGCGTACGGACTCGGTCCCGGTTTCGCGCTCGGTACGGGAGCGACGGCGACGCCGCTGGGGCTCGCGGGTGACCCGGCGCTGCCCGCCTTCCCGCTGCTCGCCGCGGTACCGGCGAACGGTGCCGGGACGCCGCTGAGCTGGGCGACGGTGGTGATGCCGCTCGCGGCGGGCGCGGCGGTGGCGTGGTGCACGGTGCCGGGAACGGAGGTGGCGCGGACGGCGGGGCCGGGAAGCCGCCGGGAGACCGCGCTCACCGCGCTGCTGGGAGCCGCGGTGTGCGGCGCCCTCATGGCCCTGCTGGCGTCGGCGGCCGGCGGCGCGCTCGGTACGGGGGCCCTGGCCGCCTTCGGCCCGTCCTGGTGGCTCACGGGCCCGGCGGCCTTCCTCTGGACCGCCGCGGTCGGCGTTCCCGTCGCGCTCGCCCTTCACGTCTGGCGCTTCCGCGACACCGACCGCCATCTCCGGGTGCCACGCTGGTCGGCCATCAAGCAGGCGTCGGGCGGCCTGATGGCGGCGTTCCCCTTCCCCTTCCCTTCGCCCTCGGCTCCTGCCGTTCCGGTGCCCGAGGTGCCCCCGCGGCCGGCCGACCCACCGGTTGCCGGGTCCGGGTCCGGGTCCATGTCCGGGTCCATGTCCGAGTCCGAATCCGGGTCCGCGCCGGAGCCGCGACCGGCCGTCCCCGAGCCCTCATCCGCGCCGAGTGCCGGGCCGTCCAAGGACGCTGCACCGGATTCGGACGGGTCGGACGGGTCGGACGGACGCGCCGACGGGTCCGCAACGCCTGTATCGCCCGTCTCGGCCGACCCGCTCGCCTCGCCCGCCGGTTCGGTGGGCCTGCTCGGTCTGGGCGCCTGGTCGGGCCTCTCGGGGCTCCGCCCCCAGGAGCCGGCAGCCGCGCCCTCGCCCCGGGCCCCGATCCCGGTCGGCCAGGGCGGGACGGACCGGGCGGATGCGGCCGCCCCGGCCGAGCCCGCCGACGCGGCCGAGACGGGCCCGCCGGTGAAGGACTCGGACGACCCGGTCGGGAAGGCGCTGCACACGGAGCCGCACGACGCGTAGCCCGTGAGCGGTCCCGCGCTACTCCTTGACGCCGATGACCCCGCGCAGCGGTTCCGGCAGGAGCTCGTTGCAGGAGAGCTGGCCCGTCTTCGTCAGGGAGTCGGACACGCAGGTGTAGAAGTCCTTGTACACCAGCTGCATCGTGAAGGTCATCGCCACGATGGTGAGGGCGATTCCGGCCATCACGATGCCGCTCACCGCGGCCGTCACCTGGGGTCTGCCCGTCGGCCGTTCGGACGCCGAGGCGGAGGCGGAGGCGGGGGCGGGTGCCGAAGGCGCCGCAGACGTGACGGACGTCGCGGACGTCGCGCCGCCGGTGGACGCCGCGGTACGGCGGGACTTGGAGCGCAGCGAGCTGGCGCCCCAGTAGATCGCGAGGGCGCCGAGGAGCAGCGCGATCTCGGGGAAGTCGAAGAGGGCGAAGAAGAACGCCCACATACCCGAGAGCAGCGCATAGCGGGCGCGGCGCTGGACCGGGTCCGTCGGGTCCCAGCGAAGGCCGGTGCCCTGGCTGCCGCCGCCTTCCGGGCCGGTGCCCTGGCCGCCTCCACCGCCACCGGTGCCGCTGTTCTGGCCGCCCGTGCGGCCGCCGAAGCCGCCCGAGGAGCGGCCCGGCTGGCGGCTGCTCCACTGGCTGCCCCAGGACGAGCGCCCACCCTCACGCCCGCCTTCACGTCCGCCTTCGCGGTCGCGGTCGCCGTCGTCGCCCGAGCCCTGCCCCGGATCGTTGTCGCCCGAGCCCCGCCGGGGCTGCCACGGCCGGTCCTGCGAGCCCTCCGGCGGAGGAGCGAACGGGTTGCTCTCGTCCTTGGGCTCCGTGGACTGGCGTTCCCGCAGCAGCAGGGAGTCCCGCTCGAGGGAGAGCGGGAGGCGGAGTGCCGTGCGGCGGCGTCGGTCCGGCATGTGGTGAACGTCTTCCCCTCTTGTACGTCTGTACGCGGGTACTCCGTCTGGAACGGGCCCTGCCCCCAGACGCTACCTCCCGGCCTCGCCCCCGTCCCGTGGGGGCCGCTCGGTGTGCCGGTATCGTTGCTGACGGTCGACGGCTTCGTAGAGTTCCCCTATCGCCGGGCTCTTTTCATTCGTACGACCATACAAAAACGTACCGCAACGCGAAATGAGTGCCCCGTGGCTGCCGCCCGCCTCGTCGTCCTGGTCTCCGGATCCGGCACCAATCTCCAGGCGCTGCTCGACGCCATCAGCGACGATCCGCAGGGCTTCGGCGCCGACATCGTCGCCGTGGGTGCGGACCGCGACGGCATCATCGGCCTCGACCGGGCCCGGCTGGCCGGGATCCCCACCTTCGTCTGCAAGGTGAAGGATCACGCGACCCGCGAGGAGTGGGACCGTGCGCTGACCGAGGCCACCGCCGGGTACGAGCCCGATCTCGTCGTCTCGGCCGGCTTCATGAAGATCGTCGGCAAGGACTTCCTCGCCCGGTTCGGCGGCCGGATCGTGAACACGCACCCCGCGCTGCTGCCCAGCTTTCCCGGTGCCCACGGAGTGCGTGACGCACTCGCCTACGGGGTGAAGGTCACCGGATGCACCGTCCACTTCGTCGACGACGGTGTCGACACCGGCCCGATCATCGCCCAGGGCGTGGTCGAGGTCCGGGACGAGGACGACGAAGCCGTTCTGCACGAGCGCATCAAGGAAGTCGAGCGTCAGCTGCTCGTCGAGGTCGTGGGGCGTCTGGCCCGTAACGGCTACCGCATTGAGGGACGAAAGGTTCATGTCGGTGAATAAGCCCATCCGTCGCGCGTTGGTGAGTGTCTACGACAAGACGGGGCTGGAGGAGCTCGCCCGCGGGCTCCACGAGGCCGGCGTCGAGCTCGTGTCCACCGGCTCCACCGCCGCGAAGATCGCCGCGGCCGGTGTCCCGGTCACCAAGGTCGAGGAGCTCACCGGCTTCCCCGAGTGCCTGGACGGCCGGGTCAAGACCCTGCACCCGCGCGTGCATGCCGGAATCCTCGCCGACCTGCGCCTGGAGACGCACCGCGAGCAGCTCGCCGAGCTGGGCGTGGAGCCGTTCGACCTCGTGGTCGTGAACCTGTACCCGTTCCGGGAGACCGTCGCCTCCGGCGCGAGCCCCGACGAGTGCGTCGAGCAGATCGACATCGGCGGCCCCTCGATGGTCCGCGCCGCCGCCAAGAACCACCCCTCGGTCGCGGTCGTCACCAGCCCCGCGCGGTACGGCGACGTCCTCACCGCGGTCGCCTCCGGCGGCTTCGACCTGGCCGCCCGCAAGCGCCTCGCCGCCGAGGCGTTCCAGCACACCGCCTCCTACGACGTCGCCGTCGCCTCCTGGTTCGCCTCCTCGTACGCCCCGGCGGACGAGTCGGCCTTCCCCGACTTCACCGGTGCCACGTACGCCCGCTCCAACGTCCTGCGCTACGGCGAGAACCCGCACCAGGGCGCGGCGCTGTACGTCACCGAGGCGGGCGGCGGGCTCGCCCAGGCGGAGCAGCTGCACGGCAAGGAGATGTCGTACAACAACTACACGGACACGGACGCCGCACGCCGTGCCGCCTACGACCACACCGAGCCGTGCGTGGCCATCATCAAGCACGCCAACCCGTGCGGCATCGCGATCGGCGACGACGTCGCCGAGGCGCACCGCAAGGCCCACGCCTGCGACCCGCTGTCGGCCTTCGGCGGTGTGATCGCGGTCAACCGCCCGGTGTCGGTGGCGATGGCCGAGCAGGTCGCCGAGATCTTCACCGAGGTCATCGTCGCCCCGGACTACGAGGACGGCGCGGTCGAGGTCCTGGCCCGCAAGAAGAACATCCGCGTGCTGCGCTGCCCCGACGCTCCGTCAGCACCGGTCGAGCTCAAGCCGATCGACGGCGGCGCGCTGCTCCAGGTCACCGACCGCCTCCAGGCCGACGGGGACGACCCGGCCAACTGGACCCTCGCCACCGGTGAGGCGCTGTCCGACGCCGAACTGGCCGAGCTGGCCTTCGCCTGGAGGGCGTGCCGCGCGGTCAAGTCCAACGCGATCCTGCTCGCCAAGGACGGCGCGAGCGTCGGCGTAGGCATGGGCCAGGTCAACCGGGTCGACTCCGCGAAGCTCGCCGTGGAGCGCGCGGGCGAGGAGCGCGCGGCGGGCGCGTACGCCGCCTCGGACGCGTTCTTCCCGTTCCCCGACGGCCTGGAGATCCTGACCGCGGCCGGCGTCAAGGCCGTGGTCCAGCCCGGTGGTTCGGTCCGTGACGAGCAGGTCGTCGAGGCCGCGCAGAAGGCGGGCGTGACGATGTACTTCACGGGTACGCGGCACTTCTTCCACTGACCGGTGACCGGTGACCGGTGACCGGCCACGCTGATCGGCCCCACCGACCGGCCCGCTGATCGGCCCCACCGACCGGCACTCGACAGGCCGAAGGCCGTAACACCCGCTCAGGGGCGGGGGTTACGGCCTTCGTGCGTACGCCGGGATGTACGGCCGGCGGACCGGCTCAGTAGCGCGGGCGGTTGAACCACGCGGAGGCGCTGCTGTTGACCATCGAGGCGAGGATGATGCCGCCGATGGCGAGACCGATGACACCGCCGACCGCGGAGCTCGCCTGGCCGCCCGCGAAGTTGGCGAGGCTGAGCAGGATGTACAGCGACGCGTAGACGATCGTCGTCACGCGAACGCCGTTGCCGCCCTTGGAGAACTTGACGCCGAGGACGATGGCCCAGGCCGCGAAGCCGAGCAGGATCACGACCAGGAAGAAGCCGAGGCCGGCGATGACACCGGTCTCCTCGCCGGCGCCCACCGAGTCCGACACGTCCTGAGCGGCGGCGATGGCGATCGCGGCGATGAGGCCGACGATGATCTGCAGGCCGGCGACGATGAAGAGCAGGACGCGAGCGGTCTGCATGAGGCCGGGCATGGTCATCTGAGCACCGGGGTAGCCGCCGTAGGGCTGCTGCACGGGCGGCGCCTGCGGGTAGCCGTAGCCGGGCTGCGGCGGCTGCTGCGGCTGCTGGCCCTGCGGGTAGCCGTAGCCCGGCTGGCCCTGCTGCTGGCCGTACGGGTTGTTCGGGTCGCCGAAGCTCATGGCGGGATTCCTCCGTAGGGATTTGCGGGGACGACGCGGTCCTTACCGGAGGAACGTCACAAAGAAATCAAGCGGTCTGCCCCCCGACACTGCCCGCGCACTGCGCGGTTCATCGTCGTCTCAACGTCTACTTTTTGTCCAGCCGATTACCCAATGTGTTGTGCAAGTGCAACCTCGTGCACCGCTGAGCGAACTCTCCGGTGCGGGCCCGAAGGGGCCCGAATTGGAACCGGGGAGGGGTCATCCGCGAGGATGGGGGTATGACCGCCCAGATTCTCGATGGCAAGGCCACCGCAGCCGCGATCAAGTCCGATCTGACCGCCCGCGTGGCGGCGCTCAAGGCCAGGGGTGTGACGCCCGGCCTCGGGACCCTCCTGGTCGGTGACGACGTCGGCAGCCAGAAGTACGTCGCCGGCAAGCACCGCGACTGCGCGGAGGTGGGCATCGCCTCCATCCAGCGCGAACTGCCCGGAACCGCCACGCAGGAGGACATCGAGGCGGTCGTCCGCGAGCTGAACGCGAACCCCGAGTGCACGGGATACATCGTGCAGTTGCCCCTGCCGAAGGGCATCGACGAGAACCGGGTGCTGGAGCTGATCGACCCGGCGAAGGACGCGGACGGGCTGCACCCGATGAACCTCGGGCGCCTCGTGCTGAACGAGCCGGCCCCGCTGCCGTGCACACCGGCCGGTGTGATCCGGCTGCTGCGCCAGTACGGCGTCGAACTGAACGGCGCGCACGTCGTCGTCGTGGGACGGGGCACCACCATCGGCCGCTCGCTGCCGCTGATGCTCACCCGCCGCTCCGAGAACTCCACGGTCACCCAGTGCCACACCGGCACCCGCGACCTTTCCTCGCACCTGCGCCAGGCCGACATCATCGTCGCCGCCGCGGGCTCGGCCCATCTGGTCCGCCCGGAGGACGTGAAGCCGGGCGCCGCCGTCCTCGACGTCGGCGTCAGCCGCGACGGCAACGGGAAGATCGTCGGCGACGTCCACCCGGACGTCGCGGAGGTCGCCGGCTGGGTCTCCCCGAACCCGGGCGGCGTCGGCCCGATGACCCGGGCTCTGCTCCTGGTCAACGTCGTCGAGGCGGCCGAACTCGCCGCCACGGACTGAGCCATCATGAACACCTCGGACAACGACGCCCCCCTCGACGGCCCCCGCCCGGCACCGCGGCCGGACGCCGCCGCTCCGCCCGCCAACGGCGCGGGCCGGACGACCCCGCCCGCCCGCGCGAGGGCGAACGGCAGCGCGGGGCACTCCGAGGGCGACGACCCGGCCCGGGTGAACGGGCATGCCGGGGAGGCGGCCGACGACGCACCCGCCGCGGTGGGGCCCGGCGCCGCGGGCAAGTCGCGCAGGCCGCCCACGGTCACCCGGGACACCGCGAGGCCCGAGGGCGGCGGTCGCGCGGCACCCGGTGACGCGTCCGCGCCCGCCCGGCAGTGGCCGTTGCTGACGGTGCTCGGGCTCACGGGGCTCGGGCTGCTGATCGTCGCCGCGGATCCGTTCGACCAGGCCTTCAGGATCGGCACGATCCTGGTCGGCGTCGCACTGCTCACGGGCGCGGTGCTGCGCCGGGTGCTGCCCTCCGTGGGCATGCTGGCGGTGCGCTCACGCTTCACGGACATGGTCACGTACGGCCTGTTCGGCACCGTGATCGTGCTGCTCGCCCTGATGGTGCAGCCGCGGCCGTGGCTGGAGATCCCGTTCCTGGAGGACGCGGTCCGCTTCACCGTGCGTTAGGGCGGGGCGCCGCCCCGTTCGCCGGTGGGCCGTCCGTCGTGGGGCACCGCGGGTGAGCGACGGCGCCCGTCCCCTCCCCCGAGGAGGACGGACGCCGTTGTGTGCACCAGCGTCATGCACGCGCCAAAGGGGGACAAGATCCGGCCGGTGCCTGTGGCACGGAAGTGACCGTTCCGCCATGGTGTGATCGCCGGGCAACGAATGCGAGACTGGGGCGGGCTTCAGGCAGGGGCGCACACGGGGGTGCGCCAAGGTCCCGAATGCTCCCGTGCGCCCCGGCGCCAGGAACTGCCATCCTGGCTCCGCGCATCCCTCTGGGTAGTCCACACGACGCGTGCCCGGAGGCATGGCGGGGGGTACGACCGCGCGGGGCACATCAGGCACGTTCGGGGGACAAGGGGGAAGCAATGCCTCGTTGGAAGGCGCTACCGGAAGAACTCGATCCGCAGGTGAGGGAGTTCGCGAGCCAGCTGCGCAGGCTCGTCGACCGCAGCGGGCTCAGCATCGCCGCGGTCTCGGACCGCACCGGCTACAGCAAGACGTCGTGGGAACGCTATCTGAACGGACGGCTGCTCGCGCCCAAGGGCGCGATCGTCGCGCTCGCCGAGGTGACGGGCACCAACCCGATTCATCTCACGACCATGTGGGAGCTCGCGGAGCGCGCCTGGAGCCGCGCCGAGATGCGCCACGACATGACCATGGAGCAGATCCGGATCTCCCAGGCGCGGGCCGCGCTCGGTGAGTTCGGTCCGACCGCGCCCGCGCAGCCCGGCCCCGGCGGCACCCGCTCCGGCGGACCGGCCACCGCCCAGCAGGGTGCCGGGGACGCCTACGGACGGCAGCCGTTCGTACCCGAGCAGCGCGGTGCCCGCTCCGGCCACCCGGCCGGCCACCCGACAGGTCATCCGTCCGCCGGCCACCCTTCCGCCGGTCATCAGTCCGGCCATCCGTCCGGTCCGCCGCCCTATGCAGGCGCCCCGGCGTCGCCCGCCGCCCCCGACCAAGGGCGTGGGCGACGCAGGATGGTGATGTTCCTCGCGGGCGTCGTCGGCGCGCTGCTGGTGATAGCCGCGGCCGTCCTGCTGACCGATCTCGGCGGCGGCGGCGATGACAAGCCCGGGGCGAACGTGGCGAAGACGCCGTCCGCCGCCCCGACGACCAGCGGTCCGCAGCTGCCCGCCGGAGTGGAGTGCTTCGGGGCGGACTGCACCGGCAAGGACCCCGAGAACATGGGGTGCGGCGGGCAGTTCGCGACGACCACCTCCCGGACGAAGGTCGGCACGGCCGTCGTCGAGGTGCGCTACAGCAAGACGTGCGGGGCCGCGTGGGCGAGGATCACCCAGGCCACACCGGGCGACAAGGTGCAGATCAGCGCGGACGGCGCGGACCAGAACGGACTCGTCAACGCCGACAAGGACGCGTACACACCGATGGTCGCCGTGGCCGCCGAGTCCGAGGCCAAGGCGTGCGCGACGCTGACGACCGGCACGAAGGGCTGCACGACGGAGCAGTGAGCCGCTCCAGTGAGCCGCGCCACAAGGGGGCGGCGGTTGGTGGGGCCTTGGGTCGGATAGCCTGACCGCTGGATATCTCTTCACGTCGAGAGATCGATCACCCGTCGATCCGCATCGATCACGCCGAAGTGCGCCGATCGCGTCGATCGGGCCGGTGCCGATCACTACGGTGGAGCTATCCAGCACCAGGGGCAGGGACCCCCACCGCCAGCTGTCTTACGGAGATCGCCATGACCCGCACTCCCGTGAATGTCACCGTCACCGGCGCGGCCGGCCAGATCGGCTACGCGCTGCTCTTCCGCATCGCCTCCGGCCACCTGCTCGGCTCGGACGTGCCGGTCAAGCTCCGCCTCCTGGAGATCCCGCAGGGTCTGAAGGCCGCCGAGGGCACCGCCATGGAGCTCGACGACTGCGCCTTCCCGCTGCTCCAGGGCATCGACATCACCGACGACCCGAACGTCGCCTTCGACGGTGCCAACGTCGCGCTGCTGGTCGGCGCCCGTCCCCGTACCAAGGGCATGGAGCGCGGTGACCTGCTGGAGGCCAACGGTGGCATCTTCAAGCCGCAGGGCAAGGCCATCAACGACCACGCCGCGGACGACATCAAGGTCCTCGTCGTCGGCAACCCGGCCAACACCAACGCGCTCATCGCGCAGGCCGCGGCCCCGGACGTACCGGCCGAGCGCTTCACCGCGATGACCCGCCTCGACCACAACCGCGCGCTGTCGCAGCTGGCCGCCAAGACCGGCGCCGCCGTCTCCGAGATCAAGCGCCTCACCATCTGGGGCAACCACTCCGCGACCCAGTACCCGGACATCTTCCACGCGGAGATCGCCGGCAAGAACGCCGCGGAGGTCGTCAACGACCAGGCGTGGCTGGCCGACACCTTCATCCCGACCGTCGCCAAGCGCGGTGCGGCCATCATCGAGGCCCGTGGCGCCTCCTCGGCCGCCTCCGCCGCGAACGCCGCGATCGACCACGTCCACACCTGGGTCAACGGCACCGCCGAGGGCGACTGGACCTCCATGGGCATCCCGTCGGACGGCTCCTACGGCGTCCCGCAGGGTCTGATCTCCTCCTTCCCGGTCACCTGCAAGGACGGCAAGTACGAGATCGTCCAGGGCCTGGACGTCAACGAGTTCTCCCGCACCCGCATCGACGCGTCGGTGAAGGAGCTGGAGGAGGAGCGCGAGGCGGTTCGCGGCCTCGGCCTCATCTGACACCCGGTACACGAGTGGGGCGCTGCGCATCCGCGCGGCGCCCCACTGTGCTTTCCGGCGCTCCACGCCTTCCGGCGCCCCACTCGCCCCACTGCTGTCCGGCCCCCGCGTCCTGTCCGGCCACCGCATCCTGCCCGGACACAAAACAGTCCCCGGTAGTCGACGTCGGTCCCATATGCCCCGGTCGTCGCTGGGACATCGGTTCCCGCATCTTCTGCCGGGGGCCTAGCCAGAGCCTGGGGATGGGTCACTCCGACCGATGGACGTCTCCATCGAGGGGTGCGGCTCTCTCCGGTTATCCGGTATATAGACCAGTTTCCTCCCGTTCTGTCCGAAGTCAAGGGCCGCCTTGAGCCCTCCGTCCCGGGCGGGAGTCAAGGATCATGAACCGCGTGGAGCGGCCCGCCGGGGAGTGACACGCATTACTTCCGGCCATGCGTCGCGCATGCTTTCCACCCTCCGGGGCAGGCGCCCCGATCACCGGTTCTCGCTGGTGAGGGACATAACGGGAATGGAAGGCAAAACGCGACGTGTCGGCACAACTGACCATCCACGTGGCCGGAGAGTGGCGCAAAGCCGCCTCCGGGGCCACGCGCGACATCCTCGACCCCGCTGACGCCACGACCTTCGCGGTCGTGGCCGAGGGCGGGGCCGAGGACACCGACGCCGCGATCGCCGCCGCGCGCAAGGCGTTCGACGAGGGGGACTGGCCCCGTACACCGGTGGCCGAGCGGGCCGCGCTGCTGCGGCGGGTCGCCGCACTGCTGGAGCGGGACCGTGAGGAGCTCGGACGACTGGAGAGCCGCGACGCCGGCAAGACCCTGGAGGAGGGCCGCGTCGACGTCGACTGCGTGGCCGACGCCTTCCGCTACTTCGCCGATCTCGTCGTCAACGAGAACGGACGCGTCGTGGACGCCGGTTCGCCGGACATCCACAGCGTCGTCGTGCACGAACCCGTCGGGGTGTGCGGGCTCATCGCGCCCTGGAACTATCCCCTGCTCCAGGCCAGCTGGAAGATCGCCCCGGCGCTCGCCGCGGGCAACACCTTCGTCGTCAAGCCGAGCGAGATCACCCCGCTCAGCACCGTCGCGCTGATCCGGCTGCTCGTCGAGGCCGGGCTCCCGGACGGCGTCGCCAACATCGTCACCGGCCCCGGCGACCCGGTGGGCGCCCGCCTCGCCGAGCACCCCGACGTCGATCTCGTCTCGTTCACCGGCGGACTGATCAGCGGCACCAAGGTCATGCGGGCCGCCGCCGACACCGTCAAGAAGGTCGCCCTCGAACTCGGCGGCAAGAACCCGAACGTCGTGTTCGCGGACGCCTGCACGGACGACGAGAGCTTCGACACCGCGGTCGACCAGGCACTGAACGCCGCCTTCATCCACAGCGGCCAGGTCTGCTCCGCCGGCTCCCGGCTCATCGTCGAGGAAGCGCTGCGCGAACGCTTCGTCGCCGAACTCGCGCGCCGGGCCGAGAGGATCCGCCTCGGCCGCGGCACCGACGACGCCGCCGAGTGCGGTCCGCTCGTGTCCGCGCAGCAGCGCGCGAAGACCGAGGAGTACGTCGCCTCCGCGCTGGCCGAGGGCGCCGTCCTGCGAGCCGGCGGCCGTCGGCCCGAAGGGCCCGGGTACGAGGGCTACTTCTACCGGCCCACCGTGCTCGACCAGTGCGACCGGACCATGCGCGTCATCCGCGAGGAGGTCTTCGGGCCGGTCCTGACCGTGGAGACGTTCCGCACGGAGGACGAGGCCGTCGCGCTCGCCAACGACACCGAGTACGGGCTCGCGGGCGCCGTCTGGAGCGGCGACCCCGGGCGGGCCCGGCGCGTGGCCGCGCGGCTGCGCCACGGCACCGTCTGGATCAACGACTTCCACCCGTACCTGCCGCAGGCGGAGTGGGGCGGCTTCGGCAAGTCCGGCATCGGCCGGGAGCTCGGCCCCGCCGGGCTCGCCGAGTACCGCGAGACCAAGCACGTCTATCAGAACCTCGCCCCGCGCCCCGTGCGCTGGTTCGCGGGCTGAACACGGGGAGCAGGAGCACCACACCATGACCGAGCACCATCACGAGTACGACTATGTCGTCGTCGGAGGAGGCACCGCGGGGTCGGTGATCGCCTCACGGCTGACCGAGAACCCGGACGTCACCGTCGCCGTCATCGAGGGCGGCCCCAGCGACGTCGGCCGTGAGGACGTCCTCACCCTGCGCCGCTGGATGGGCCTCCTCGGCGGGGAACTCGACTACGACTACCCCACCACCGAACAGCCCCGTGGCAACTCCCACATCCGCCACAGCCGTGCCCGCGTGCTCGGTGGCTGCTCCTCGCACAACACCCTCATCGCGTTCAGGCCGCTGCCGTCCGACTGGGACGAGTGGGCCGAGGCCGGTGCGGACGGCTGGGACGCGGCCGCCATGGACCCGTACTTCGACCGGCTGCTCAACAACATCGTGCCGGTCGACGAGGCGGACCGTAACGCCATCGCGCGGGACTTCGTCGAGTCCGCCCTCGGCGCGCTCGGCGTGCCCCGTGTGGAGGGGTTCAACAAGAAGCCGTTCCACGAGGGCGTCGGCTTCTTCGACCTCGCGTACCACCCGGAGAACAACAAGCGCTCGTCGGCGTCGGTCGCGTATCTCCACCCGGTCATGGACCGGCGGCCCAACCTCACGCTGCTGCTGGAGACCTGGGCGTACCGCCTGGAACTGGACGGGACCACGGCGCGCGGCGTCCACGTGCGCACCCAGGACGGCCGGGAACAGCTCGTACGGGCGCGGCGTGAAGTGATCGTCTGCGCCGGCGCGGTGGACACCCCGCGGCTGCTGCTGCACTCCGGCATCGGGCCCAAGGCCGATCTGGAGGCGCTGGGCATACCCGCCGTCCACGATCTGCCGGGCGTCGGCGAGAACCTCCTCGACCACCCCGAGTCGGTGATCGTCTGGGAGACCCACGGACCGATCCCCGAGAACTCGGCGATGGACTCCGACGCGGGGCTGTTCGTACGACGGGACGAGAACGAGCGCGGCCCGGACCTGATGTTCCACTTCTACCAGATCCCGTTCACGGACAATCCGGAACGACTGGGCTACGAACGCCCCGAGTACGGGGTGTCGATGACGCCGAACATCCCCAAGCCCCGCAGCCGCGGCCGGCTCTATCTGACCAGCGCCGACGCCGAGGTGAAGCCCGCCCTCGACTTCCGCTACTTCACGGACGAGGACGACTACGACGGCCGCACGCTCGTCGACGGCATCCGGATCGCCCGGGAGATCGCGAAGACGGAGCCGCTGGCGAGCTGGCTGAAGCGGGAGGTGTGTCCGGGGCCCGAGGTCACCGGCGAGGAGGAGCTGGGGGAGTACGCGCGCAAGGTCGCGCACACGGTGTACCACCCCGCAGGTACCTGCCGCATGGGTGCCCCGACCGATGAACGTGCCGTGGTGTCACCGGATCTGAAGGTCAGGGGGCTCGACGGGATCCGCATCGCCGACGCGTCCGTCTTCCCGACGATGCCAGCCGTCAACCCGATGATCGGGGTCCTGATGGTCGGTGAGAAGTGTGCGGATCTGCTGACGCCTACGGGAAGTGAGACGCGATGAACGCCGACATCAACGCCGAGAAGGCCGACATGACCACCGGCATCAAGGGCCTCGAGGACCTCGAGGGCATCGAGGACAAGGGCGTGGGCCAGGAACCGCCCGTGTTCTCGGTGCGCGAGCTGTGGAAGGTCTTCGGACCCCGCGCCGGCCGCGTGCCCGAGTCGCCCGAACTCGCCGCCCTCAACCCCACCGAGCTGCGCGAACGTACCGGCTGCACCGCCGCCGTGCGTGACGTCAGCTTCGACGTCCGCAAGGGCGAGGTCTTCGTCGTCATGGGCCTGTCCGGCTCCGGCAAGTCGACGCTCGTGCGCTGTCTGACCCGGCTGATCGAGCCGACGTCGGGCTCGATCGCGATCGACGGCGAGGACGTGCTGTCGATGGACAAGGCCCGGCTGCGC
Organism: Streptomyces sp. NBC_00259; assembly: GCF_036181745.1. NCBI lineage: Bacteria > Bacillati > Actinomycetota > Actinomycetes > Kitasatosporales > Streptomycetaceae > Streptomyces > Streptomyces sp. NBC_00259. The sequence goes on from NZ_CP108080.1 coordinate 4,788,711, forward strand.
GAGCTGCGCCGGCACCGGGCCGCCATGGTCTTCCAGCACTTCGGGCTGCTGCCGCACCGCTGCGTCCTCGACAACGTCGCCTACGGACTCGAGATCCAGGGCATGGGGAAGGCCGAGCGGCGCGCCAGGGCCGCCGAGGTCATCACCAAGGTCGGCCTCGAAGGTCTGGAGGACCGCCGGCCGGGACAGCTCTCCGGCGGCCAGCAGCAGCGCGTCGGGCTGGCACGAGCGCTCGCCGTCGACCCCGAAGTGCTCCTCTTCGACGAGCCGTTCAGCGCGCTCGACCCGCTCATCCGCCGCGACATGCAGGAGGAGGTGATCCGGCTGCACCGCGAGGAGGGCCGCACGATGGTCTTCATCACGCACGACCTGAACGAGGCGCTGCGCCTCGGCGACCGGATCGCGCTGATGCGGGACGGGCGGATCGTGCAGCTCGGCACGCCCGAGGAGATCGTCGGCTCGCCCGCCGACGACTACGTACGGGACTTCGTCCGCGATGTGCCCCGCGAGCAGGTCATGACCGTCCGCACGGCGATGCGCCCGGCGAACGGCGCGGACGAGGCCGGGTCGGGCCCCGCGGTCGCCCCCGACGCCACGGTCTCCGCGGCCATCGAGGCGGTCGCCCGCGCGGGCGGCCCCGCCCGGGTGATGGAGAACGGGCGCTGCGTGGGTGTCGTCGACCACGCGGCGCTGCTCGCCGTGGTGGCGGGCGTGCCGGCCCAGGAGGTGGCGGCGTGACGGGCGCGGTGGTGCACCCGCCGCGGGGCCGCAGAGCCCCCGGCCTGGTTCTCGACCGCCGGACGCGCTCCGGCGGAGCCCCGGCGCGCGGTACGGGGCGGTGGTCCCGATGAGCGTGACCGTGACCGATGTGTCCAAGACGGCCGGGACCGCCGGGGCCGGAAGCCCGGCTTCCGTGTCCGAGTGGGTGCGCCGCCGCCGCGGGCTGATCGCGGGCGTCGGGGCGCTCGTCGTACTCGTCGTGCTCGGCAGCGTCCTGCTCGGTGGTGGCGGCTGGCCGGCCGGGCTGACCGCCGACATCTCGGGGCCGCTCGACGACGCCAACGACTGGGTCGTCGACAACCGGGACACCCACCCCCTGTTCCTCTACTTCCTGCTGCATCTGTCCAACACCGCCACCGACGCGGTCGACGGCGTCTACCAGGTGCTCGACGCCCTGGGCTGGCTCGGCGTCGTGGCGGCCGGCGTGCTGGTCGCCTGGCGGGCGGCCGGACTCGGGCGGCGCGGGCTGCGCGTGGCGCTGACCTCGCTCGGGGCGTTCGCCGTGTGCGGGCTGCTCGGGATGTGGGACGCCACGTTGCTCACCATCGCGCTGATGGTGGTGTCCGTCGCGGCCGCGGCCCTGCTCGGCGCGCTGATCGGGCTCGCGGCCGGACTGTCGGACCGGGTGAACCGGCTGCTGCGGCCGGTGCTCGACACCATGCAGGTGCTGCCGGCGTTCGCCTACCTCCTGCCGTTCGTGCTGGTCTTCGGCACGGGTACGCCCGCCGCGCTCGTCTGCACCGTGATCTACGCCGCCCCGCCGATGGCCCGCCTCACCGCGCTCGGACTGCGCGGCGCGGACCCGGCCGCGCTGGAGGCGTCCGCCTCCCTCGGCGCGAGCGGCTGGCAGCGGCTGCGGACGGCGCGGCTGCCGCTCGCCCGCAAGCAGATGCTCCTCGGCCTCAACCAGACGATCATGATGGCGCTTTCGATGGTCGTCATCGCCGCGCTCGTCGGCGCGGGCGGTCTGGGCGAGGAGGTGTACTCGGCGCTGTCGACCACCGACGTCGGCAAGGCCTTCGCCGCCGGTGTCCCGATCGTGCTCATCGCGATCTGGCTGGACCGTACGACGGCGGCCGCCGGCGACCGTATCGGCGAGCCCACCCCCGCCGGCAGCTGGCTGCACGGCGGCCGGGCCTGGGCGCTGGTGGCGGCGGCGGTCGCCGTCGCGGCGGCGGTACGCACCACCACCTGGCCCGAGGCGTGGACGTACGACATCTCGACGCCCGTCAACAAGGCACAGGAGTGGATCACCGCGAACCTGACCTTCACCGAGGTCTGGGCCCGCGAGTTCACGCTCTGGATCCTCAACCCGCTGCGGGACACGCTGGTCTGGCTGCCGTGGTGGTCGGTGCTGCTGCTCGTGGCCGCCGTGACCTGGTTCGTCGGGAACTGGGCGGCCGCGGTCACCGCGACCGCCGCGATGGCGGTCATCGGCGCGCTCGGCGTCTGGGCGAAGTCCCTGGACACGCTCTCCCAGGTGCTCGCGGCGCTGGTGGTGACGCTGGTGCTCGGCTTCCTCGCGGGAGTGCTCTGCGCCCGTGCGGGGCGGCTGGAGCGGTGGCTGCGGCCGGTGCTGGACGCCATGCAGACGATGCCGCAGTTCGTGTACCTCATCCCGGTCGTCGCGCTCTTCGGCGCCACCCGCACCTCGGCGATCGTCGCGGCCGTCGTCTACGCGCTGCCCGCCGTCGTCCGCATCACCACCCAGGGCCTGCGTGAGGTCGACCCGGCCGCGGTCGAGGCGTCCCGCTCGCTCGGTGCCTCCACCCGGCAGCAGCTCTTCGGGGTCCAGCTGCCACTGGCCCGTCCCGCACTGCAACTCGCCGTGAACCAGGGCGTGGTGCTGGTGCTGGCCGTGGTCGTCGTCGGCGGTCTGGTCGGCGGAGGCGCGCTCGGTTACGACGTCGTCAAGGGCCTCTCGCGCGGCGAGATGGGCCTCGGCATGACGGCCGGCATCGCCATCGTCTGCCTCGGGCTCGTCCTGGACCGGATCACCCAGCGGACCTCCCGCCCCACCGACCGCTGACCCCCACCTTTCCCTTACGACAGGAGCACCATGCGTACCGTACGAACCCTCCGCACAGCCGCTGCGGTCACCGGAGCCATAGCCCTGCTGTCCCTCACCGCGTGCAGCGCCGCCGACACCGGCAAGAGCGACGACGTCGGCGGCAAGAAGACCGTGAAACTGACCGTCCCGTCCTGGGTCGGCGCCCAGGCGAACACGGCCGTGGCCAAGCACATCCTCGAGAAGGAACTCGGCTACAAGGTCAAGACCCAGCAGATGGGCGAGGTCCTGGCCTGGGACGCGCTGTCCAAGGGCGACGTCGACGCGATCCTCGAGGACTGGGGCCACCCCAAGGAGGAGAAGCAGTACGTCGAGACGAAGAAGACCGTCGTCAAGGGCGGCGACCTCGGCGTCACGGGGCACATCGGCTGGTTCGTGCCGAAGTACTTCGCGGACGAGCACCCCGATGTCACGGACTGGAAGAACCTCAACAAGTACGCCGAGGACTTCAGAACCGCGGAGAGCGGTGACAAGGGCGAACTGCTGGAGGGCTCGCCCGACTACGTCACGAACGACGACGCGATCATCAGCAATCTGAAGCTGGACCTGAAGACGAACTACGCGGGCTCCGAGGCCGCGCAGATCACGGCCATCAAGAAGTACGCGAAGGAGAAGAAGCCCTTCCTGACGTACTGGTGGACGCCGCAGTGGCTGAACGCGCAGATCGACATGGTCGAGGTCAAACTGCCGGAGTACAAGGAGGGCTGCGACGCCGACCCGAAGAAGGTCGCGTGCGCCTACCCGAACACGCCGCTGCAGAAGTTCTTCAACGCCGACTTCGCGAAGGACGGCGGTGAGGCGGCCGAGTTCCTGAAGAACTTCACGTGGACGACGGAGCAGCAGAACGAGGTCGCGCTGATGATCGCCGACCAGAAGCTGTCGCCGGAGGCGGCGGCGGAGAAGTGGGTGAAGGAGAACGAGTCCACCTGGAAGGCGTGGCTCCCGAAGAAGTAGCCGGGCCCCGCGCGTAGCCGGCGGCTGCCCGGGCCGCGCGCCCCGGACACGTGCCACAAGCGCCGAACGGGCCGGAAACTTCCGGCCCGTTCGGCGCTTTCAGGAAGCGGCAGCGGAGTCCATGAACGGCAGCGGAGTCCATGACCCGCGCCACTACGCCCGTCAGTGGTTGTACTGGCCCGGCGTGTAGTGGCCCGGAGCCATCCGGGTCGTGACACCGAAGCGGTTCCAGGCGTTGATGACCGTGATCGCCGCGATCAGCTGCGCCAGCTCCGCCTCTTCGAACTGCGTCGCGGCCCGCTCGTACACCTCGTCCGGGACGAACCCGTCGGTCAGCACGGTCACCGCCTCCGTGAGCTCGATCGCCGCGATCTCCCTGGCCGTGTAGAAGTGCCGGGACTCCTCCCACGCGCTCAGCTGGATGATCCGGTCGACCGACTCGCCCGCGGCCAGCGCGTCCTTCGTGTGCATGTCGAGGCAGAAGGCGCAGTGGTTGAGCTGCGAGGCGCGGATCTTCACGAGCTCCAGGAGGGTGGGGTCGACGCCCTGCCGGGCGGCCGCGTCGAGCCTGACCATCGCCTTGTACACCTCGGGGGCGTGCCTGGCCCATTCCATGCGGGGGTTGTGCTCGTGGTTGTACTCGTTCTTCGTCGCCATGATCCCGACCGTATGCCGTGGATGGCGCCTCGGTATGGTCCATTTCCATGACGGATGACTGGGCCGGTTTCCGGTCGGCGTTCGGAGCCGACTTCCATATCGAGCTGCGCGGTACGGGCCTGCGCTCCGGGCTGATGGACGCGCTGCGGGACGCCGTCCGCGGCGGCAGGCTGGCGCCCGGGACCCGGCTTCCGTCGTCCCGTACGCTCGCCAGCGACCTCGGCATCGCCCGCAACACGGTCGCCGACGCCTACGCCGAACTCGTCGCTGAGGGCTGGCTCACCGCCCGCCAGGGCTCGGGCACCAGGGTCGCCCGGCGCGCCAGCCCGCGCAGGCCCGGGCCCACGGCCGGTTCCGTGTCCTCGGGCGCCGGTTCCGCGGCCACCGCGCCGCCTCAGGGCCGGGCGCCGCGGGTCCGGCCCGCGTACAGCCTGATGCCCGGCACCCCCGACCTGTCGTCGTTCCCGCGAGCCGAGTGGCTGAAGGCGGCCCGGCGGGCGCTGACCGCCGCACCGCACGAGGCCCTCGGCTACCCGGACCCGTACGGGCGGATCGAACTGCGCACCGTCCTCGCGGACTATCTCGCCCGGGCACGCGGGGTGTACGCCGATCCCGGCCGCATCGTGATCTGTGCCGGGTACATCCACGGGCTGATGCTGCTCTCCTCGGTGCTGCGCAAGCGGAGGGTGCGGGAGGTGGCCGTCGAGGCATACGGGCTCGATCTGCACTGGCAGCGGCTGAGGGACGCGGGGCTGCGGCTGCCCGCGCTGCCCTTCGACGAACGCGGCACCCGGACCGAGGCGCTGGGCGGTGCGGGGCTCAAGGGCGCGGGCGCGGTGCTGCTCACACCGGCGCACCAGTTCCCGATGGGCGTGGCACTTCCCCCGGACCGGCGGACGGCCGTGGTCGACTGGGCGCGCGGCACGGGCGGGCTGATCCTGGAGGACGACTACGACGGGGAGTTCCGCTACGACCGCCAGCCCGTCGGAGCGCTCCAGGGCCTCGACCCCGAGCGGGTCGTGTATCTCGGTACGGCGAGCAAGTCCCTGGTCCCCGGGCTGCGACTGGGCTGGATGGTCCTGCCCGAGAGCCTCGTCCCCGAAGTCGTCGGTGAGAAGGGCGAGTCGGACTGGGCGACGGGCGTGCTGGACCAGCTGACGCTGGCGGAGTTCATCGGCTCCGGCGCGTACGACCGTCATGTGCGGGCCATGCGGCTGCGCTACCGGCGGCGCCGCGACCAGCTCGTCGACGCGCTCGCGGAGCGTGCCCCCGGCATCAGGGCGAGCGGTATCGCGGCCGGGATGCACGCGGTGCTCGAACTCCCGCCGGGGACCGAGCGCACGGTCTGCCAGGCCGCGGCATGGCAGGGCCTCGCGCTCGAGGGTCTCGGCCGCTTCCACCACCCCGCCACCCCACCCGGCCCGGACGCCCTCGTCGTCGGCTACGGCACCCCCTCGGACAGCGCCTGGTCGGGCACGCTGGACGCACTCTGCCGGGTGCTCCCCTGACCGCGCTGCCGCTACGGATTCCCGTCGTCCGGTGGCGAACCGGAAGGCGGCGAACCGGAGGGTGCTGAACCAGAGGGTGCTGAATCGGGGCGCGCTGAATCGGAGGGCGCCGGTGGGATCTCCCCGAACCGTGCGAGCGCCAACGCACCGCCCACCGAGATCGCGAAGCCCAGGACGGCGAGCCAGGCCATCCCCTCGCGCGGACGGTCGCCGAGCCAGACCACACCGACCGCCGAGGGCAGCAGGGTCTCCGCCAGCACCAGGCCCGCGGTCGCCGTGGTCACCGAGCCGCGGGCGAACGCCGAGGTCAGGAGCAGAAACGCGGCCGCTCCGCCGAGCAGCAGCGCGTACAGCGCGGGGCTGGTGAAGTCCACCTCGTCCAGCAGCCGCACCGCGACCTCCGGCACCCCGAAGCCGATCCCCGCGCCCGCGCCCAGCACCAGCGCCCGTGATCGTCCGGGCAGCCGGCCCGCCGCCGCGCCGATCAGCAGCACGGCGACCGCCGTGACCAGCAGTGCCCACTGCAGCCAGGGCGGCGCGGGCGTCTCGCCCTCCGGGCCCGAGGCCAGCCCCAGCATCGCGAGCCCCAGGCAGACCAGGGCGACCGCCGTCCATTCGGTACGGGTCAGCCGCACCGCCAGCACGCGGGTCGCCAGCACCGCCGTGACCGCCAGGCTCGCGGCGAGCGCCGCGCCCACCGCGTAGATGGGAATCAGCCGCAACGCCACGATCTGCAGCGCGAATCCCGCCCCGTCGAGGGCGAGTCCGGCGAGGTAACGCCACTGCCGTACCGCGCGCAGGAACAGCGCGGCGTCCACCCCCGAGGCCGCGCCCGGCTCGCCCGGTTCGACGGCCGCCCGCGCGGCGACGGCCTGGAGGACCGTGGCCGTGCCGTAGCAGACCGATGCCGCGATCGCGCAAAGCATTCCAAAGACCACAAAACGACTCTAGACGTGGAGTGTTTGTGGACCGGGCTTACGGCCGGGCGGCGCGGCCCTCTAGTGTGTGCGGCGATCGTTGACTGGCTTGATGTGTACAAGGACGGGGAGGCCGGAAGGATGGCGCGGCGCAGGCTGAGGTCGGGCACAGTGGTGCTCGGCGGTATGGGGGTGCTCGCGGCGACGCTCACATCCTGTGGCTCGGAGCCCGATGAGCGGTGCATCGATCCGGTGACGTACGAGGTGCTGCCCGACTACGAGTGCGACGACGACGGCAGTGGCAGTGGCAGCGGTGGCGGCCGCTACTACTACGGCGGAAGCGTCCACAGCGGCAAGGTCTCGGGCGGCAGTTACGACAAGGCGGCCGTGGACAGCGGGGGCTTCGGGTCCTCCGGCAGCGGCGGCGGCTGAGCCGGGACACGTACGCACCGATGAAGCGCCACACCACAGAACCCCGCCCCGGCTGGCAGGAAACCGTCGAGGAGCAGGGCTGCATATACCCGCTCACCCGCTACCCCGACGGCTCCCTGCGCCCCTACTGGGACGAGAGCGCGTACTACGAGTTCTCGCTGCCCGAGGTCGAGGCGCTGGAGGAGGTCGTCGAGGAACTGCACACGATGTGCCTGGCAGCGGCCGCGCACATCGTGGAGCACGACCGCTTCGCCGACCTCGGCATCAAGGACGCCCGGCTGGCGAGGCGCGTCGCCGAGTCCTGGCGGCGCCGCGCCGAACTGCCGTCGCTCTACGGCCGGTTCGACCTGCGCTACGACGGCACCGGCCCCGCCAAGATGCTGGAGTACAACGCCGACACCCCCACCTCGCTGGTGGAGGCGGCCAGCCCCCAGTGGTTCTGGATGGAGGAGCGCTTCCCCGGCGCCGACCAGTGGAACTCCCTCCACGAGCGCCTCGTCGCGGCCTGGAAGCGGCAGGCCCCGCTGCTGCCGCCCGGGCCGCTGCACTTCGTGCACTCCGACGGGGACGAGCTCGGCGAGGACCTGATGACGGTCGCGTATCTGCGCGAGACGGCTCAGCAGGCCGGGCTCGCCACCGAGGCGCTGTCCGTCGAACGGATCGGCTGGGACCGGCTGTCCGGCCGCTTCGTCGACGACCGGCTCCGCTTCATCCGCAGCTGCTTCAAGCTGTATCCGTGGGAGTGGCTGACGACGGACCGCTTCGGCCCGTACGTCCTGGACACCCTGGACAACGGCGGCGGCACCGGCACCACCTGCTGGATCGAGCCCGCCTGGAAGATGCTGCTCTCCAACAAGGCGCTGCTCGCGGTGCTGTGGGAGCTCTACCCCGGGCACCCGAACCTGCTGCCCGCCTATCTCGACGGCCCGCGCGAACTCGCCGCCACCGGCGGCTATGTCGCCAAACCGCTCCTCGGCCGCGAAGGCGCCGGCGTCACCGTCCACGAGCCGGGCGCGGACCCCGTCATGCGGGACGAGCCCTGCTGCTACCAGGAGTTGGCACCGCTGCCGGACTTCGACGGCAACCGGGTCGTGCTCGGCGCGTGGGTCGTCGAGGACGAGGCCGCCGGGCTCGGCATCCGTGAGTCGTCGGGACTGATCACGGACGAGTACGCGCGCTTCCTTCCGCACGTGATCCTCTAGGTCGTGTCAGACACGGCCTAGGGGCAATACCAGTGACTTTGGCGCCCGGCGGAGGCCCCATGGGCGATGTTTCCGCACGTCAGAGCTTCGAGTGGCTCGTTAAGTCACTGGCATTGGGCCTAGGGGCGGTGGTCCACCGGGACCACCGCCCCCGGGGTCACTCTCCGGCCAGCACCGCGCGCAGCTGGTCGAGTCCCCAGTCCAGGTCCTCCTTGCTGATCACCAACGGTGGGGCGATCCGGATCGTCGAGCCGTGGGTGTCCTTCACCAGGACACCGCGGTCCATGAGCTTCTCGGAGACCTCCCGGCCCGTGCCGCGCGAGGGGGCGATGTCGATCCCCGCCCACAGTCCGCGCCCGCGCACCGCGTCCACCGATCCGCCGCCCACCAGCAGACCCAGCTCGTGGTGCAGATGGTCGCCCAGCTCGGTCGCCCGCTGCTGGAACTCGCCGCTGCGCAGCATGGCGATGACCTCCAGAGCCACCGCGCAGGCCAGCGGATTGCCGCCGAACGTCGAACCGTGCTCGCCCGGCCGGTACACCCCGAGCACCTCGGAGGAGGACACGACCGCCGAGACGGGCACGACACCCCCGCCCAGCGCCTTGCCCAGGATGTACATGTCGGGGACGACACCCTCGTGCTCACAGGCGAAGGTGCGGCCCGTACGGCCCAGGCCGGACTGGATCTCATCGGCGATGAACAGCACGTTCCGCTCGCGGGTCAGCTCCCGCACCCCGGCGAGATAGCCCGGCGGCGGCACCAGGACGCCTGCCTCGCCCTGGATCGGCTCCAGCAGCACCGCCACGGTGTTGGCGCTGACCGCATGCTCCAGGGCCGTGAGATCGCCGTACGGCACGATCTCGAAGCCCGGCGTGTACGGACCGAAGTCGGCCCGCGCCTCCGCGTCGGTGGAGAAGCTGATGATCGTCGTCGTACGCCCGTGGAAGTTGTTCGCGGCGACGACGATCTTCGCCTGGCCGGGCGGAACGCCCTTGACCTGGTAGCCCCACTTGCGGGCGGTCTTCACGGCGGTCTCCACCGCTTCCGCCCCCGTGTTCATGGGCAGCACCATCTCCATGCCGCACAGCTCCGCCAGCTGCGTACAGAAGTCGGCGAACCGGTCGTGGTGGAATGCGCGGGAGGTCAGCGTCACCCGCTCCAGCTGGGCCTTCGCGGCGTCGATCAGCCGCTGGTTGCCATGGCCGAAGTTGATCGCCGAGTAGCCGGCGAGCATGTCGAGGAAGCGGCGCCCCTCGACGTCCGTCATCCACGCACCGTCCGCCGACGCGACGACGATGGGCAGCGGGTGGTAGTTGTGGGCGCTGTGCGCCTCCGCGGAGGCGATGGCTCTCTCCGTTGCAGACACGGGGTCTCCGTTCGTACGTCGGCGTGGGTCGCCGGATCGCTGGCGCGTACCAGGGCCTGGGTGGGTGCCTCTTTCTATCGTCGCTCGGTCACCAGGTGAAGAAACATCGGGCTTCGCACGGGACTCGCCGGAGACCTTCCCGTTTCCCCGGGGTTTGCGCACCCGTGCCCGGGCCGCGTGGCCGCCGAGAGTAAGCTGGGCGGTACGCACGGCGACTGGCGTACGCGGAACCGACCGCGGTGGAGCCGTGCGCGGCAGAACCTACGGGTGCCGCCCGCCTGGGCACCGCGGGTGCACTCATCACCTGCCCCGGAGGACGCCATGACGCTTTCCGCTCAGCACAGCCATCCCGCGCTCACCGCCGCCGACCCCGAACTGGCCGCGCTCATCGGCGCCGAGGAACGGCTCCAGGCCGACACCCTGCGGCTCATCCCCAGCGAGAACTATGTGTCGCAGGCGGTTCTCGAAGCCTCCGGCACCGTCCTCCAGAACAAGTACAGCGAGGGCTACCCCGGGCGCCGCTACTACGAGGGCCAGCAGAACATCGACCAGGTCGAGCTGCTCGCGATCGCCCGCGCCAGGTCCCTGTTCGGCGTCGAGCACGCCAACGTCCAGCCCTACTCCGGCTCCCCGGCCAACCTGGCCGTCTATCTCGCCTTCGCCGAGCCCGGCGACACCGTGATGGGCATGGCTCTCCCGATGGGCGGCCACCTCACCCATGGGTGGGGCGTGTCCGCCACCGGGAAGTGGTTCCGCGGCGTGCAGTACGGCGTGCGCCACGACACGGGCCTCATCGACTTCGACGAGGTGCGCGAACTGGCCCTCAAGGAGCGGCCGAAGCTCATCTTCTGCGGTGGCACCGCCCTTCCCCGCACCATCGACTTCGCGGCCTTCGGCGAGATCGCCCGCGAGTGCGGTGCGGTGCTCGTCGCCGATGTCGCCCACATCGCCGGCCTGATCGCGGGCGGCGCGCACCCGTCGCCGGTCCCGTACGCCGACGTGATCTCCACGACCACCCACAAGACGCTGCGCGGGCCGCGCGGCGCCATGCTGATGTCCCGTGAGGAACACGCCAAGGCGATCGACAAGGCCGTCTTCCCCGGCCTCCAGGGCGGCCCGCACAACCAGACCACCGCCGCCATCGCGGTCGCCCTGCACGAGGCGGCCCAGCCCTCCTTCCGTGACTACGCGCACGCGGTCGTCGCCAACGCCAGGGCCCTCGCCGAGGCGCTGCTCGCCCGTGGCTTCGACCTCGTCTCCGGCGGCACCGACAACCATCTGATCCTGATGGACCTCACGTCCAAGGACGTCCCGGGCAAGGTGGCGGCGAAGGCGCTGGACCGGGCGGGGATCGTGGTCAACTACAACACCGTCCCGTACGACCCGCGGAAGCCCTTCGACCCCTCGGGCGTCCGCATCGGCACCCCCTCCCTCACCTCGCGCGGTCTCACCGCCGAGCAGATGCCGGCCGTCGCCGCCTGGATCGACCGCGGCGTCACGGCGGCCCGCACGGGCGACGAGGACGCCCTCGCCGTGATCCGCGCCGAGGTCGCCGACCTGATGTCCGCCTTCCCGGCCCCCGGCCTCCCGGCCTAGCCCCACCCGGGCTCTGCCGCCCCACCCGGGCTCTGCCGCCCCACCCGGGCTCTGCCGCCCCACCCGGGCTCCGCCGTCCCACCCGGGCGCCCGCGCGGTGTCCGGGTGTCCGGGTGGCCGGCAGGGGCTGGAGAGGGCCTGGAGGTCCGGCAGCGGTCCTAGAGGTCCAGGAGCTGCCGGCGGGGCCCGTCGTCCCGCTCACGGCCGCGCGGGCCGGACAGCGGGTGGGGCAGGCGGGCAGCGAGGGGACGCAGGGCCAGACCGAGGGCCAGGCCCAGGGCGAGGCCCGGTATCGCCCACCACCAGTCGGTGGAGCCGGTGGAACCGGTGGAGCCGGCCGATGCAGCGGGCGGTGGGGTCGCGGTGCCGCCGTCCTGCCAGGACGAGTCCGGTGGCATGCCCGGCCCGCCCAGCTCGGTGCTCTTCTCGCCCATCACACCGAGGCTCGTCAGCAGCCGGGTCAGCTCGGCCGGCTTCGCCGCCTTGTGCCACACCCCGTCGTACGAATCCGGCAGTCCGGCCGCCGAATGGACCCAGACCGTGCGGGCGTCGTCGGACGGATAGACGCGGTCCAGCCGCCAGGGACTGATGTCGTGGGCCATCCACGTCACATTGATCTGGCGCACCCCCGTCACCGAGTCCAGGCCCGGCGGCCGGTCCTTCCCGCCGGCGGAGCCGGAGCGCAGCAGCGAGGACAGCTGCCCGTACTCCGGTGCCGAGGCGTAGAGCGCGGTCGCCTCGCCGCTCTCGGGTGAGACGATCAGCACGCTCGTCGGGCCCCCGGCCACCGCGCCGGGAGCGAGGAACAGGGCCGCACCGAGGGTCAGGCCCAGCAGTGCCACCAGTGCGGCGAGTCGTCGAAGCAGTCCCATGTCTCCCCCTGCCGACGCCGGCGCGGTACGGACCGTCCGCACCCTGTCCGCGTCACTTCTGGTACACCGCCCGAGCCCTCCGGGTTCCCACTGCGCCCCGACTTCCTCCGCCCCGATGTCCTCAGGGCATGGACTCCGCGATCTCCCGCCCGCGTGCCATGTCGGCCTCGCCCTCCAGCCGCAGCGTCGTCCGCCCGTCGGCGGACATCCACAGCAGCGTCGGCCCCGCCGTCCGCCGCGACTCGGTCCACCGCTGCCCGGCCCCGCCGGTCAGCGGGAACCTGAGCACATGCGGCTCCGCGAACCACAGCGCGGTCCGTCCGCCGGACAGCTCCAGCCACTGCGGACGGATCCGCACCTGCTTGGAGAAGCCGAGGTCCAGCCGGGCCGGGAAGACATCGAGCCTGACGGTGCTGCCCGCCCGCCCGTACCAGCACAGGCTGACCGTGCTGCGGCCGCCCGGGACCGCGCTCACCGACACCGCGTCCGGCTCGCCGAGTGCCCGCGGCGCGCGGGGCACGAAGCCCGCCCGCCGTCCGGCCTCGGCCGCCGAAACCGGCTCCCGGCACGCGGGAAGCGCCGCGCCCGGCGGAGGCGACGCCGAGGGGTCGTAACGCACCTGGACGCCGCCGAAGCCGAACCAGTCCGCGACGGCGGCCCGGACCGGGGGAGTGAGGACGAGCACCACCAGCACGCCGGAGAGCGTGACGGTCAGCGTCCGCCACCTGCGCCGGATCCACGAAGCGACCCGGCGGCGGACGGGCACCGTCTCCGCCACGGGAACCGGCACCGACTCCGCGATCATCCGGGCGAGCACCCGCTCGGCCATCGTCCCGCCGTCGACGTCCGGCAGCGGCAGTCGGCGCCCCAGCTCCCTCAGCTCGTCCTCCAGCGCGTCCCCGGGCCCGGGCCCGGGGACGGGCGGCAGCTCCCGCTCAGCCATGGTCCTCACCCCCTTCGGGGGCATCGGGCAGCAGCCGCTCCAGCTTGCGCAGCGCGCGGTTCAGCCGGGACTTGACCGTGCCGCGCGGCCAGCCCAGCGCCTGAGCGGTCTCGGACTCGTCCAGCTCCAGCAGATAGCGGTGGATCACGACCTGCCGATGCTCCTCGCCCAGCTCGTCCAGAGCGGCGAGCAGCCGCCCCCGGCGCTCGCCGGCCACCGCCGCGGCCGCCGGATCCGCCGTGTCCGGTATCAGCGGCTCCGCGGCGCCCAGCAGCATCGCCTCCCGCCCCGCCAGCTCCCGCATCCGCACCGCCGACCGCACTGTGTTCCTCGTCTCATTGACGACGATCCGGAGCAGCCACGGCCGGAAGGCCGAGCCCTCCCGGAAGCTGCCCAGTGACCTGTACGCCTTGAAGAAGGCGGACTGCACCACGTCCTCCGCGTCGGCACCCGCGCCGCAGGCCACCGCCGCGCGCAATGCCACCCGCGTGTACGCGCGCACCAGCTCCGCATACGCCTCGGGCTCCCCGGAACGTACGCGCGCGATCACCGCGGACTCGTCGACGACGGTCAGAGTGCGGCCCCCCTCCAGGGTCCCCTCCCGCATGCTCACACCCTTGATACACCGCGCGCCGCCGATCGGTTCCCGACCTGTCGGCACCACCTGAGAGAATGCTGAACATGGCCTCTGACAGTCCTCGTGTGCTCTCCGGAATCCAGCCCACCGCTGGCTCGTTCCACCTCGGCAACTATCTCGGCGCGGTCCGCCAGTGGGTCGCCCTGCAGGAGACCCACGACGCCTTCTACATGGTCGTCGACCTGCACGCGATCACGGTCCCGCAGGACCCGGCCGAGCTGCGGGCCAACACCCGGCTCGCCGCGGCCCAGCTCCTCGCCGCCGGCCTCGACCCCGAGCGCTGCACCCTCTTCGTCCAGAGCCACGTCCCCGAGCACGCCCAGCTCGGCTGGGTCATGAACTGCCTCACCGGCTTCGGCGAGGCCTCGCGCATGACGCAGTTCAAGGACAAGTCCGCCAAGCAGGGCGCCGACCGGGCCACCGTCGGCCTCTTCACGTACCCGATCCTCCAGGTCGCCGACATCCTGCTCTACCAGGCCAATCAGGTCCCGGTCGGCGAGGACCAGCGCCAGCACATCGAGCTGACCCGCGATCTCGCCGAGCGCTTCAACGGCCGCTTCGGCCGGACCTTCACGCTCCCGGAGCCGTACATCCTGAAGGAGACGGCGAAGATCTACGACCTGCAGGACCCGCAGATCAAGATGAGCAAGTCGGCGTCCACCCCCAAGGGTCTGATCAACCTGCTCGACGAGCCGAAGGCGACGGCGAAGAAGGTCAGGAGCGCGGTCACCGACACCGACACGGTCGTCCGCTTCGACCAGGTCGAGAAGCCGGGCGTCAGCAATCTGCTGACCATCTACTCCACCCTCACCGGCACCGCGATCGTGGAACTGGAACAGAAGTACGAGGGCAAGGGCTACGGTGCGCTGAAGACGGACCTCGCCGACGTCATGGTGGAATTCGTCACTCCGTTCCGGTCCCGCACCCAGGAGTACCTGGACGACCCCGAGACGCTGGACTCCCTCCTGGCCAAGGGCGCGGAGAAGGCCCGCGCGGTCGCCGCCGAGACCCTCGCCCAGACCTACGACCGGGTGGGCTTCCTGCCCGCCAAGCACTGAGCCGGACCCTGGGACCAGTGGTCCCGTCGGGCACCGAGGAAAAGGACTCTGGCGGGACCATGGCCGCAGCCGTCACACTGGCGACTGCGCAGACCACCGAAAACCCGGATAAGGAGAACGACGTGGGGACCGTAACGCTCGGCGTTTCGATCGCGGTCCCGGAGCCCTACGGCAGCCTGCTCCAGGAGCGGCGCGCGGGCTTCGGGGATGCCGCCGCGCACGGCATCCCCACGCATGTCACCCTCCTGCCGCCGACCGAGGCCGACGCGTCGGCCCTGCCTGTGGTCGAGGCGCACCTCACGCGGGTCGCGGCGGCGGGCCGCGCCTTCCCGATGAGGCTGTCCGGCACCGGTACGTTCCGCCCGGACTCGCCGGTCGTCTTCGTCAAGGTGGCCGAGGGCGGGGCGGCCTGCACCCAGCTCCAGCAGCGGGTGCGGGACGCGTCCGGCCCGCTCGTGCGCGAGCTGCAGTGGCCGTACCACCCGCATGTGACCGTCGCGCACGGCATCGCCGAGGAGGCGATGGACCGGGCCTACGAGGAGCTGGCCGGGTACGAGGCGGAGTGGACCTGCACGTCCTTCGCGCTGTACGAGCAGGGCGCGGACGGGATCTGGCGCAAGCTCCGTGAGTACGCGTTCGGCGGCGGCCCCGCCGTGCCGAGCCTCCCGGCGCAGAGCACCCCCGTGGACGAGCCGGCCGCGACCCCGTACTGAGCGGGCGGCCCGGCCTAGGGGGTTTCCGGTGGGTCTTGCTGGGCTCGCGACGCCCTGCGACTCCGTCTCCGGCGTTGTCGTCGGGCGCCAACTCCCCCGTAGCCCTCCGGGCACGGGAGGTACCCCCACCGCGTTGTCTTCCTCCTCCGCCTTGGATCCGAAGCTGCATGACGCCGCTCGCTGATCCAGCCTGACCCACCGGACACCCCCTAGACCCAATACCAGTGACTTTGGCGCCCGGCGGAGGCCCCATGGGCGATGTTTCCGCACGTCAGAGCTTCGAGTGGCTCGTTAAGTCACTGGCATTGCCCCTAGACCGGGAGACGGCGGAACAGCGGCCGTGGCACATGCCGCAGCGCCGACATCACCACCCGCAGCGCCCCCGGCACCCACACAGTCTCGGCGCGCCGCCGCAGACCCTTCTCGATCGCCAGGGCGACGTGCTCCGGCGTCGTGGCCAGCGGTGCCTCGGCCAGCCCGGCCGTCATCTTCGACCGGACGAACCCGGGCCTGACGACCATCACATGCACCCCCGTGCCGTGCAGGGCGTCACCGAGGCCCTGGGTGAACGCGTCGAGTCCCGCCTTGCTGGATCCGTAGATGAAGTTGGCCCGGCGGGCGCGCTCGCCCGCCACCGACGACAGCACGACCAGCGAGCCGTGGCCCTGCGTCTGCAGGGCGCCCGCGCAGATCAGCCCGGAGGAGACGGCTCCGGTGTAGTTCGTCTGGGCGACCCGGACCGCCGCGAGCGGTCTGGCCTCGTCGTGGGCCTGGTCGCCGAGGACACCGAAGGCGAGCAGCACCATGTCGATGTCGCCCTCGGCGAAGATCTTGCCGAGGACCTCCTCGTGCAGGCTGGGATCCAGCGCGTCGAAGGCGACGGTGCGTACGTCCGCGCCCAGTTCGCGCAGGCCGTCGGCGGCGGACTCCAGCGCGGGGGAGGGGCGGCCCGCCAGCCAGACCGTACGGGTACGGCGGGCCACCAGCCGGCGCGCCGTCGCCAGGCCGATCTCCGACGTGCCGCCGAGGACGAGCAGGGACTGCGGGGTGCCGAATGCGTCCTTCATGGTGCGTGCTCCTTCATCACAGAGGTCACGGAAGTCACAGCGAGAGACGGCGGGAGAGATCGGACACGAACACTCCCCTAGGGTCCAGCCGGGCCCGCAGGGCACGGAACCGGTCGAGCCCGGGATACATCGCCGCCAGCAGTTCCGGCCGCAGCCGGGAGTCCTTGGCCAGATAGACCCGCCCGCCCGCCCCCGCCACCACGTCGTCGAGTTCGTCCAGGAACACGCCGAGCCCCGGCAGTCCGGCCGGCAGGTCCAGGGCGAGCGTCCAGCCGGGCATCGGGAACGACAGCCAGCCCGGGTCGCCCTCGCCGAAGCGCTTCAGCACGGCGAGGAACGACGGGCAGCCCTGGCGGGCGATGCGCCCCACGATCGCGCGCAGCGCCTCCTCCTGCCCGTGCCCGACCACGAACTGGTACTGGACGAAGCCGCTGCGCCCGTAGATCCGGTTCCAGTGCGGGACGCCGTCCAGCGGATGGAAGAAGGCGGGGATCGACTGGAGTTCGCCCGTGCGGCGACGCGGCGCCCGGCGGTACCAGAGCTCGTTGAACACGGTCACGGAGGCGCGGCCGAGCAGTCCCTCCGGGACGAGCGCGGGCGCCGGGGGAAGGCGCAGGGGCCGGAACCCCAGCGGCCGGCGCCGAGCGCGCCGCGGGAGCGCGTCGAGGGGCGCGTGCTCCCCGCGGGTGAGGACCGAGCGCCCGGTCGCCGCGCCGCGGGCGAGCAGGTCGATCCAGGCCACCGAGTAGCGGTAGCGGTCGTCGGTCCCGGTCAGCCGCGCCATCAAGTCGTCGAGGTCGGCGGCGCGTTCGGTGTCCACGGACATCAGCGACGTCTCGACCCGGTGCAGCCGGACGGTGGCGGAGAGGACGATCCCGGTCAGGCCCATGCCGCCCGCGGTCGCGTCGAACAGCTCGGTGCCGGGGAGCACCGTACGCAGCTCACCGTCGGCCGTGAGCAGCTCCAGCGAGAGCACGTGGCGGGAGAACGAGCCCGAGACATGGTGGTTCTTGCCGTGGATGTCGGCGCCGATGGCTCCGCCCACCGTCACATGGCGGGTCCCGGGCGTGACCGGGACGAACCAGCCGAGCGGCAGCAGCACCTCCATCAGCCGGTGCAGGCTGACCCCCGCGTCGCAGACGACGACGCCCGCCTCCGCGTCGATGGTGCGAATCCGGTCCAGGCCGGTCATGTCGAGGACGGCGCCGCCCGCGTTCTGCGCCGCGTCCCCGTACGCCCGGCCCAGTCCGCGCGCGATGGCGCCGCGTGCCCCGCAGCGGCGTACGGCCGCGGCGGCGTCGTCGAAGGTACGGGGACGGACCAGCAGCGCCGCCGAGGGCGCGGTACGGCCCCAGCCGGTCACCGGCACCGGCAGGTCGTCGTCGTAGGGGGACATGCGCGCGACGGTATCGCCCTCTTCGGAGGATTTGCCTTAATGCCCCTGACTCGCCGAAACGGGTGATTAAACGAGTGTCATGAAAAATGACCGCAAATGTCGGCCCGTCGTTGAGAAGAGTCGCTTCCGGCTCATCGAAAGGGGTGGCAGATGCGAGAGGCCGACGGGACACGACGGCCGGGCGTCGAGCACCGGCTGCTGACGGTGTTGCGCGGCTTCGGCACGGAGCCACGGGTGGCCGCGGCGGCCCGCGCGCTCTCGCACACCGGCGAGCACGCCACGCTGTGGATCGCCGCCGGCCTCGCGGGCGCCGCGGCCGACCCCGAGCGGCGCCGCGGCTGGCTGCGCGGCACCGTGCTGATCTGCGCGGCCCACGTGACCAGCATCGGCGTCAAGCGGGTCGTACGCC
Source organism: Streptomyces sp. NBC_00259 (assembly GCF_036181745.1). NCBI lineage: Bacteria > Bacillati > Actinomycetota > Actinomycetes > Kitasatosporales > Streptomycetaceae > Streptomyces > Streptomyces sp. NBC_00259. The sequence continues at coordinate 4,807,286 of NZ_CP108080.1, forward strand.
GCCCCCGCCCCCGACTGCCGGTGGGCGAACCGCTCGTACGCACCCTGGGCCGGCACTCCTTCCCCAGCTCGCACGCCGCCTCTGCGGCCGCGGCCGCCGTGGCCTTCGGCACGCTCCGCCCGGCGGTCCGCCGGCTCGTGCGACCACTGGCCGCCGCGATGTGCGTCTCCCGGCTGGTCGCCGGCGTCCACTACCCGACCGACGTCCTCGCCGGCGCGGCCCTCGGCGGCCTCATGGCCCACCGGGGCGCGGGATGGCTACGGGCCGGCCGGGCCACGACGCGGGATGGAGCCGGAGGCCGCGGACATGTCTGAGCGGAGCACCGTGCTGCTGGAGCAGCCGGAGCCGCCGGAGCAGCGCGTCGGGCGGGCCGTGTCCGCGCGACGGCGGCCGCTTCGGGTGCCGCTGGGCTTGATCCGGACCGCCAGGCCCCGCCAGTGGATCAAGAACGTGCTGGTCGCGGCGGCCCCGGCGGCCGCGGGGGAGCTGGACTCCCGGCACACGGTCGTCCAACTCGCTGTTGTCTTCGCCCTGTTCACGGCCGCCGCCTCCGCCGTCTACCTGATCAACGATGCGCGCGACGCCGAGGCCGACCGCGCCCACCCGGTCAAGCGCACCCGACCGGTGGCCTCGGGCGACGTGCCCGCGGCCGTCGCCTGCGCCGCCGGGGTGCTGCTCGCCGCCGCCGCGACCGCCGCCGCGGCCGTCCTGTGCAACACGATGACCGCGGCGCTGCTCACCGCGTACGTGCTCATGCAGATCGCCTACTGCGTCCGGCTCAAGCACGTCCTCGTCGTCGACCTGGCCATCGTCACCACCGGATTCCTGATGCGGGCGATGATCGGCGGAGTGGCGCTGTCCATTCCGCTCTCCCGCTGGTTCCTGATCACCGCCGGCTTCGGAGCGCTCTTCATGGTGGCCGCCAAGCGCTACTCGGAAGCCGTCGAGATGGCCGGCTCGGACGGTGCGACCCGGGCGCTGCTCACCTCGTACACCACCGGCTACCTCCGCTTCGTGTGGCAGCTGGCGGCAGGCGTCGCGGTCCTCGGCTACTGCCTGTGGGCGCTGGAGAGCGGCGGAACCGCGAACGGTTCGCTCCTGCCGTGGCGTCAGCTCTCGATGATCGCGTTCATCCTGGCGGTGCTGCGGTACGCGGTCTTCGCCGACCGGGGCACCGCCGGCGCTCCCGAGGACGTCGTGCTGCGCGACCGGCCGCTCGCCGTCATCGGGCTGGCGTGGCTGGCGATGTACGCGATGGCGGTCGCGGACCTGTGACCGGGCCGGTCGCCGAAGCCGAGGCCGAAGCCGAGCCCGGGACGGCCGAATCCGGGACGGCGGCATCCGGGACGCATCGCTCCGTGGCCGGACCCGCGTGCCGGGGAAGGCGTACGTCATGGACTGGCTGAAGAAGCTCCCCGTCGTCGGCCCGCTCGTGGAGCGGCTGATGCGAACGCACGCATGGCGCTCGTACGAAACGCTCGAAGAAGCACGCTGGACCAGGCTCGCGGCCGCGATCACCTTCATCAGCTTCCTCGCGCTCTTCCCGCTGATCACCGTCGCCGCCGCGATCGGCGCCGCGCTGCTCAGCAAGGAACGGGTGACGGCCCTGCAGGACAAGCTGGCCGAGCAGGTGCCGGGGATCTCCGGCCAGCTCGACATCGGCGCGCTCGTGGACAACGCGGCCACCGTCGGCCTGATCGCCGGCGCGCTGCTGCTGCTCACCGGTATCGGCTGGATCGGCTCGATGCGGGAGTGCCTGCGGGTGGTCTGGGGCCTCGACGACAAGGACGAGGGGAACCCGATCGTACGCAAGGGCAAGGACGCGGCCGTGCTCTTCGGCATGGGCGCGGTCGGCCTGGCCTCGTTCGCCGCGTCCGCCCTCGGCTCCAGCGCCGTCGGCTGGAGCGCGGACCGTCTCGGCATCGAACGCGACGGCGCCGGCGGCGTCCTGCTGCAGATCGTCGCCGTCGCCGTCGCGGTCCTCGCCGACTTCCTGGTGCTGCTGTACGTCCTGACCCTGCTGCCCGGCGTCCACCCGCCCCGCCGCCGGCTGATCGTCGCGGCGCTGCTCGGGGCGGTCGGCTTCGAGCTGCTGAAGCTGCTGCTCAGCGGCTACATCTCGGGCGTCGCGACGAACTCGATGTACGGCGCCTTCGGTGTCCCCGTCGCGCTGCTGCTGTGGATCAACTTCACCGCGAAACTGCTTCTGTACTGCGCCGCGTGGACCGCGACGGACAGCAGCCCCGGCACCGCCGGTGCCGGGGAGACCGCTAGCGACGCGGCAGACGACGGACCAGATCCGGCAGCGGCCAGCGCCGGTTGACCAGGAACGCGGCACCCGCCAGCAGCACCAGCACCCCGGCGGTCACGGAGAGCGCGACACCGGCGCCGCCGGACCCGCCCTGCGCCGTCGCGGAGGCCTTGTCCGGACCGGGCCGGTTCTTCTTGCCCTCGTCGCCGCTCGCGGCGCGCTGGTCGGGACCGCTCGACGTGTCCGTACGCGCGGACTCCGGCGCCACCAGTTCGCCGACCGGCTTCACCTTCCCGGCCGCCGCGAAACCCCAGTCGAGGAGGCGGGCGGTCTCGTTGTAGACCGCGTGGTTCTCCTTCGACGACGGGTTCATGACCGTGACGAGCAGCACCTTGCCGTTGCGCTCGGCGACGCCGGTGAAGGTCGAGCCTGCCAGCGTGGTGTTGCCGTTCTTCACGCCCGCGATGCCCTGGTACGGGGTGACGCCGGACTCGCCGGTGAGCAGCCGGTTGGTGTTCTGGATCTCGAACGTCTCGCGCTTCTTGCCCGGCTTCAGTTCGCCCGGGAACTTGGCGCGGGCGGTCGAGCAGTACTCCCGGAAGTCCTTCTTCTGCAGACCGCTGCGGGCGAACAGGGTCAGGTCGTACGCGCTCGACACCTGGCCCTTCTCGTCGTAACCGTCCGGAGTGACGACCTCCGTGTCGAGGGCCTGCAGCTCCTCGGCGTGCTCCTGCATCTGCTTGACGGTCTCCTTGACACCGCCGTTCATCTCGGACAGCACATGGACGGCGTCGTTGCCGGAACGGAGGAAGACGCCGAGCCACAGGTCGTGGACGGTGTAGGTCTGCTTCTCCTTGATCCCGACGAGGCTGCTGCCCACGCCGAGCCCGGCGATCTCGCTGCGTTCGACCGTGTGCTGCCGGTCCTTGGGGAGCTTGGGCAGCACCGTGTCCGCGAAGAGCATCTTCAGCGTGGAGGCGGGAGGCAGCCGCCAGTGCGCGTTGTGGGCGGCGAGCACATCGCCGCTCTCCGCGTCCGCGACGATCCAGGAACGGCCCGACACGTCCTTCGGAAGGACGGGAGCGCCGGGCATCAGGTTGACCTGGGTGCCCGGCTTGCCGAGCAGGGTGCCGCCGACGGTGGACATGACCGACGGTGGGTTCGGGGCCTTGTTGTCCTTGCTGACCTGCTTTTCGGCCTTGGTGGCCGCTGTCGCGGGCGCGGTGGCGAGTGCGGGAAGCAGCGCGGCGGCGGCGACCGTCAATGCGGTCTTCTTCAAAGCAGACACGGACGAGAACGTACATGGAGTTGACGCCGATGCCGACACCGGCCGGGTGACCCGCCGCGAGCTCCGCCGGTACAGCCCATCACCCGGACCCCGCCGCACCGGGACGGAGGACGGCGGTGATACTGAGTCCATGAAGCTCAGCCGCCCGGTCTCCTGGTTCCTGCTCGCGTTCGGGGTGTGGAGCTGGGTCATCTGGGTCACTTTCGTCAAGAACCTGTGGCAGGACGCCGGCGGGCTCGCCTTCGACGACGCGGGTGACCCGACTGCGTACTTCTGGGTCCATCTGCTGCTCGCCGTTACGTCCCTGGTTCTGGGGACGGTGGTCGGGGTCATCGGGTTGCGTGGCGTACGCGCATTGCGTCGCGACCGTGGATAGGGGAACGGTTCCGTGCTGGTCGTCCTGCTCGTGATCGCTGTCGTGGTGGCCCTGTTGGTGGCCGTCCACTGGTACGTCTGGCGGCGTCTGGTCCGCGACACGACGGCCGGCCCCGGTGCGCTCCGCCGCGCGGGCACGGCGGCGGTCGTCCTGCTGCCCGTGCTCTCCGTCGGCGCCCTCGCCTCCGGCCGCGCAGGGGCGCCGTTCTGGCTCCAGCAGGGCCTCGCCTGGCCGGGCTTCCTCTGGCTCGCCACGCTCCTGTACCTGACCCTCGCCCTCGTCGTGGGCGAGGCCGCCCGGCCCCTCCTGCGCCGCGCCCTGTCCCGCCGGGCCGACGCCAGGTCGGCGTCCGGCGCTCGGGCCGCCGCGGCCGGAAGCGTCACCGTCGCCGTGAAGGAAGGCGGCCCGCAGGACGCCGAGGTGCTCGAAGGCACGGGTTCGGTCGCCGTCTCCGTTGCCGTCGCCACGGACGGTGGGTCCGGCGCGGGAGCCGCGCCCGGCCAGGTACGTGCCACGGCCCCCGCCGATGTCGATGCCGACACCGGCACCCGCGCCGTCTCCGACGCCACGGCCGTGTCCGGCGATCCGGCGGACGTCCGCCCGGAGGCCACCGCGGCCACCGCGTCGACCGCCGGTGTCGTCCCCACGGGCGGCGTGTCGCGGCGGTTGTTCGTCGCGCGCGTGGTGGGCGGCGCCGCGGGCGTCGTGGCGGCGGGAACCGTCGGGTACGGCGCGTACGGGGTGCTGCGCGGGCCGAAGGTCAAGCGGGTCACCGTGCCGCTCGCGAAGCTGGCGCGCGGGATGCACGGGTACCGGATCGCCGTCGTGAGCGACATCCACCTCGGGCCCATCCTCGGCCGGGCCCACGCCCAGCGGATCGTGGACACGATCAACGCCACCCAGCCCGACCTCGTCGCCATCGTCGGCGATCTCGTCGACGGCAGCGTGGCCGACCTCGGCCGGTCCGCCGAGCCCCTCGCGCAGCTCCGCGCACGCGACGGCTCGTACTTCGTCACCGGCAACCACGAGTACTTCTCGGGCGCCGACGCCTGGGTCGACCACGTCCGCGAACTCGGCCTCACCCCCCTGCGCAACGACCGCGTCGAGATCGCCGGTTTCGATCTCGCCGGCGTCGACGACGTCGCGGGTGAGAGCGAGGGCCAGGGCCCGGACTTCGCGCGGGCGCTCGGCGACCGCGACCGCGGCCGCGCCGCCGTGCTCCTCGCCCATCAGCCGGTCGTCATCCACGACGCCGTACGCCACGGAGTGGACCTCCAACTCTCCGGCCACACCCACGGCGGCCAGCTCTGGCCCGGCAACTACCTGGCGGAGCTGGCCAATCCGACCGTCGCCGGTCTTGAGAAGTACGGCGACACCCAGCTCTACGTGTCGCGCGGCGTCGGCGCCTGGGGCCCGCCCGTACGGGTCGGCGCGCCCTCCGACATCACCGTCGTGGAGCTCGCCTCCCGCCACGCGTGACGAACTGACCCGGTCCACGCGGCACTACGGGGCAGTTCAGCGAGCGGGGTCGCGCCCACCGCGCCCCGCCAGCCGCGCCCCGCGGTGAGGACGCCGAGCCCGATCTCCGGGTGGGAGGCGCGCAGTTGGCGGGCGGTCCCACGTCCGGCGCCGTCCGGGAGCGGCATCACATCGAGCAGCGCCGTGCCGGGGCGCGTCGTCCGTGCGGTGACCCTCGCCTCCCGTACGCTGCCGGTATCCGTACGGGGGACGGGCCGGGCACCGGATTCCGCCTTGGAGTTCCCTGGGAGTCGCGCCCGTGACGCGGCCGCGCCCGCACGTCCGCACCGACTCCGGGAGCCGGCCCGAGGGACCGGCGGAGAGGAGCGGGAATCGTGGCGGCATGGGCGCGCTGGTGCTACCGGCACCGAGTGGTGGTCCTGGTGCTGTGGGTGGCGGCACTGTTCGGCCTGGGGGCCGCGAGCAGTACCGCGGGCACCAACTACGCGAACGTCTTCAGCCTTCCGGACACCGACTCGTCCGAGGCCTACGACCTGATGGCACAGGCCTTCCCGGAACGCTCCGGCGACACGGACACGGTGGTGTGGCGGGTGTCCGGCCACGACGGGGCGGGCACCGGCAGAGCCGACGGCGGCTCCGTACGGGACCATGCCGTACGGGAACGGATCGAGCCCGCGCTGCGGAAGATCGCGGCGATGGACGGGGTCGGCGAGGTCGCGAGCCCGTACGCCGAAGGACCGGCGGCCGCGGCGCAGATCAGCCGTGACGGGCGCATCGCCTACGCCCAGGTGACGTTCGCCGAACAGGCGAACTCCGTACCCAAGGCGCTCGTCGAGGACGTCGTCGCCACGGCGCGGGACGCCGAACGCCCCTGGCTCCAGGTGGAGCTGGGCGGCCAGGCGATCACCAGGACGCAGGAGCCGCCGGCCGGGATCGCGGAGGCCGTCGGCATTCTCGCGGCCGCCGTGGTGCTCTTCCTGGCCTTCGGCTCGCTCTTCTCGATGCTGCTGCCGATCGTCGTCGCCGTCTTCGGCGTCGGCACGGGCATGCTGTCGACGACCCTCCTCGGCCATGTGACCGACGTCCCCGAAGTGGCCCCGCTGCTCGGCTCGTTGATCGGCCTCGGCGTCGGCATCGACTACGCGCTCTTCATCGTCACCCGGCACCGCCGCGCGATCCTGCGCGGCCACGAGCCGGAGGACGCCGCCGTGCTGGCGCTCAACACCTCCGGGCGCGCCGTGCTGTTCGCGGGCGGCACGGTGTGCATCGCGCTCGCCGGCATGCTGGTGATGCGGATGCGCTTCCTGGACGGCGTGGTCGTCGCGACCACCCTGACGGTGGTGCTCAGCGTGCTCGCCGCGATCACGCTGCTCCCGGCGCTGCTCGGGCTGCTGGGACCGCGCGTGCTGAGCAGGAGGCAGCGGCGCGCGCTGGCCGCGAACGGTCCTGAGCCCCTTGAGGCGGGCGGCGCCGCCGCACGCTGGTCCGCGACGGTGCAGCGGCGGCCCCGCGCCGTGGCGGCCGTCGCCGTCGTGGTGATGGCCGCGCTGGCGGTCCCGGTGCTGTCGCTGCGCCTCGGCGCGACCGACCAGGGCAACCAGCCGGAGTCGACGACCACCCGGCAGGCGTACGACCTGCTCGCGGAGGGCTTCGGGCCCGGGTTCAACGGGCCGCTGCAGATCGTCGTCGAACAGCCGGGCGCCACCGCCCTGGTGGAGCGGGTACGGGACGTGGAGGGCGTCGCTCAGGCTGCGGCACTGCCCGTACCGCCGGATGCCGACCTCACCGTCATCCAGGTCGTGCCGACGACCTCGCCGCAGTCCGAGGAGACCGACCGGCTGATCGACACCCTGCGGGACGAGGTGATCCCGGCGTCCGGCGTCGAGGCGCACGTCGGCGGAGTGACCGCGGTCTTCAAGGACTTCGCGACGGTGACGGGCGACCGGCTGCCCGCCTTCGTCGCCACGATCATCGGTCTGGGCTTCGTGCTGCTGCTGATCGCGTTCCGTTCGTTCGTCGTGCCGCTGACGGCCGCGCTGATGAACCTGATCGCGGCGGCGGCGTCGTTCGGCGTGCTGGTCGCGGTGTTCCAGTGGGGCTGGGGTACGGAACTGCTGGGCATCGGCAAGGAGGGGCCGATCACGTCCTTCCTGCCGGTGATCATGCTGTCGCTGCTGTTCGGGCTCTCCATGGACTACCAGGTGTTCCTGGTCAGCCGGATGCACGAGGAGTGGGTGCACTCCCGCGACAACGCGCGGGCCGTGCGGATCGGCCTCGCCGAGACCAGCAGGGTGATCAACTGCGCCGCGCTCATCATGATCTGCGTCTTCGGCGCGTTCGTCCTGAGCGGCGACATGGAAGGGGCGATGGCGGGCATCGGCCTCGCGGCGGCGGTGGCGCTGGACGCGTTCGTGCTACGGACCGCGCTGGTGCCGGCGGCGATGCATCTCCTGGGCCGCTCCAACTGGTGGCTGCCCGGGTGGCTGGACCGGCGGCTGCCGCATCTGGCGGTCGAGCCGAGCGAGGAGGAGACGGACGGCCCGGCTCCGGACGTGGAGCCGGAGCAGGATCCGACGCCGGAACCGTCCGCCGAGGACGCGACCGGTCAGGCGGGTGTGCCGGGTGTGGCGGTGGTCCACGGCTTCGTACGGGCCGACGACGGCGGCCCCGTCGCGGACGCGGTGCTCACCCTGATCTCGGCGGGCGGCCGGCAGCTCGACCGGGTGCGGTCGCTGGCGGACGGCTCGTACATCCTGGCCGCACCGGGCGCCGGGTCGTGTCTGCTGGCGGTCCGCGCGCGCGGGTTCGAGGCGGACGCGCGCCACATCAGGACCGGCGTCGAGCCGCTCGTCCAGGATCTGGTGCTGACGCAGGAGCAGCCGGCCTCGCGCCTTCCGGCGTGAGGCCGTCCTCTACTTCCCGTCCTGGTCCTCGCGGGCAGCCGTGCGCTTGGGCTTGCCCGAGGCGGCCATCCCCGCCGCCGTCGGCATGAAGTCCCTGAGCAGATCGTGCGTCTCCTTGACCAGGGGCCGCAGGATGCGGAACCGGGACAGCGAGATCGCCCGGGCGGTGACCGGTGCGAGCCGCTCGACCAGGCGACGGCTGTTGGCACAGCCCTCGGAGCGGTCGTACACCCAGAACAGCACGAGCCCCATCTGCTGGAGCCAGAGCAACCGCGGCAGAGCGTCGGCCAGTTCGGGATCGACCTTCACCGTCGCCCCGGACAGCACCCGGCGGTGGACCTCGATCGCCGCGTTCCTGGGGCCCTCGGACTCCGGGGAGAAGGGGCTGAGGGGACTGTCCGGGTCCGCCGCGTTCTTGAAGAACTGGGACGCGAACTCGTGGTAGGGCTCCGCGATGTCGAGCCAGCCGAGGAGGACCCCGCGGATGCGTGCCGTGAGGTCCTTCTCGCCGCCGTCCAGGACCTCGGCGACGGCCGCCTGGTGCTGCTCGGCGATCCGGTCGTAGAAGCCCTGGACCAGATGTTCCTTGGAGGAGAAGTAGTAGTACGCGTTGCCGACGGAGACGCCCGCCTCCTGGGCGATGGCCCGCATCGTCGTCTTGTCGTAGCCGCGCTCCTGGAAGAGCCGGAGCGCGGTTTCGAGGATGAGGGTGCGGGTCTGCTCGCTCTTGGCGGGCTTGGCCGACCGGTCGTCCTGCTTCTCGTCCTTCACGTCGTTCACGGTGACCGAGCCTAACCGGGCGGGGCCGGGACCTCGCACCGGCCTTCGCAGGGCGCGGCCGTCATCTCCCGGTACTTCGCGGCGGCGAGGACGGTGACCTTGGCGAAGGGCGCCCCGGCCGGAGTGCTCAGCCAGTGGGCCCTGGGCCGGTGCTCGGCCAGTGCCCAGAGGCAGACGATCCAGGCGGCGGTGGACCGGTACACCTGGCCCCGGTCCCCGATCACCGTGATCTCCCGCAGGGTGCTCTCATGGTCGAGGTCCGGGAAGCGGCGCCTCGCCTCCTGCGACGCCGCCGGGACCAGGTCGAGCGGGACGAGCTGCCGCTGCCGCAGCAGCCAGTGGCGCAGATGGACGCAGAGCGGGCACTGCGCGTCGTACAGCACGGTCAGCCGCTTCACCGGGATGCCCATGACCCGCTCACGCGCCCGCGGCGGGTGCCGTCCAGGGGCCCTGGCCGGCCGGTCCGGTCCAGCCCTGCGGCGGGACCGGCGGGGTCTGCTCCCGCTCCATCACACCACGCCGGCGGATCTTGTTGAGGACGTAGACGTTGGCGAGGTGCATCACCCCGAGGACGAGCAGCACGACTCCGAGCTTCACCGAGAGCGCCTCGAAGAGCCGGCGGGCGTCGGCGACCGCGTCGTCCTGGCTGAGGTAGAGCGCGACGAAGCCGAAGTTGACGAGGTAGAAGCCGACCACCAGAAGGTGGTTGACGGCGTCCGCGAGCTTCTCGTTCCCCTGCAGCACGTCGGAGAGGAAGATCCGTCCGTTCCGGCTGAGCGTACGGGCCACCCAGATGGTGAGCGCGACGCTGATCAGCAGGTAGACGACATACGCGATGACTGTGAGGTCCATTCCCCACCCTCCCTTGAACACGTTCAAAAGGTCTTGGGACGGACTGTAGACCTGTTCTTGAACATGTTCAAGTGGAGTGGAAACGGGAGGCGGTTCCGCTTGTGGGCGCCTAGGCTCAGCCGGATGACGCTCTCTCACGATGTCGCGGGGCACGGCCCCGTGGTGGTACTGCTGCACTCGTCCGTCTGCGACCGGCGGATGTGGGACGACCAGTGGAAGGCCCTGACCGACGCCGGCCACCGCGTCGTGCGCTGTGACTTCCGGGGTTTCGGCGACACCCCGGCGGAGGCGGTTCACCCCTACCGCGACGCGGACGACGTTCTCGCGCTGCTCGACACGCTCGGCGTCGGGCGCGCCGCCCTCGTCGGGGCGTCCTTCGGGGGCCGTGTCGCCGTCGAGATCGCCGCCCGCGACCCGGAGCGGGTGACCGCGCTGGCGCTGCTCTGCGCGGCGCTGCCCGGGCACGAACCCGGCCCGGCTCTGCGGGACTTCGACAGCCGCGAGGACGAGCTGATCGAGGCGGACGACCTCCTGGGCGCGGTGGAACTGAACGTCACCACCTGGCTGGGCCCGGAGGCCACCGAGGCGGTGCGCGAGCGCGTACGGGCCATGCAGCGGCACGCCTTCGAGGTCCAGCTCGCGGCGGACGAGGCGGCGGACGAGGCGGCGGGCGAGTCAGCGCAAGAAGCGGCGGACGAGGCGGCGGGCCTGGAGGCGCCGGGGTCCGAGGAGCCCTCCGTCGACCCTGCCGCGATCACGGCGCCCACCCTCGTCGTCTCCGGCGCCCACGACATGGCCGACTTCCGCGCCATGTCCACCCGCCTCGCCCGACTGATCCCGGACGCGCGGCACATCGAACTGCCCTGGGCCGGACACCTTCCCTCGCTGGAGCGTCCCGCCGAAGCGACGGCCCTGCTCACCGCCTTCCTCCGCGAGCACACGCCCGTCGAGCGGGCCGCGTAGCGCCGAGGAGCGCGGGCCCTCGCCCGGCTGTGCGACGCCTCGGTGACCTACGCGCTCAGCGAGCGCGCGTAGCCGATCTGGCCGACGACCCAGTGGATGGTGTCCGGCCCGGTCGCCGGGATCATCGTCGAGTGGTGGCGGCCCGCGCTGGTGACGCTGATCTGGATGAAGCCCGTCGTGCGGCGTTCCTTCATGAGCAGGAAGAGAAGGCCGAGAAGGCAGAAGACGGCGAAGACGACCGCGAGGACGATGCCGACCGTGGGGATCTTCTCCTCGGTGCGGGACATGTCCGTGCAGTTCCACACCGCGCCCTTGAGCGGCATCGTGCCATTCGGCGTGATGACCGAGTTCTGGAGCACGGTGATGTCACCGAGGGCCAGCAGCGGTGCACCGGGGCTGCCGCCCATGGGGGCCAGCGGTGCCTGGGGGTAGCCGTAACCGTCGGGGGCGCCCGGCGGCTGCGTGGGCCCCCACTGGTAGTCGCCGCCGTCCTTGTAGGGGTTCGGCTCGGTCATCAAGTCCCCGCTCTCACATCGTGCATCACACATGACAAAGGCCCGTTCCGGTACGGCGAGCGTACAGAAACGGGCCTCTGACGGAGCATCTGACTCTTCGCTCAGAAGCGGCGGGTGATCAGCGCCCGCTTGACCTCCTGGATCGCCTTCGTGACCTCGATGCCACGCGGGCAGGCGTCCGTGCAGTTGAACGTCGTGCGGCAACGCCACACGCCGTCCTTGTCGTTGAGGATCTCCAGGCGCTGCTCGCCCGCCTCGTCACGCGAGTCGAAGATGAAGCGGTGCGCGTTGACGATCGCGGCCGGGCCGAAGTACTGCCCGTCGTTCCAGAACACCGGGCAGGACGACGTGCACGCGGCGCACAGGATGCACTTGGTGGTGTCGTCGAAGCGCTCGCGGTCCTCGGCGGTCTGCAGACGCTCACGCGTCGGCTCGTTGCCCGAGGTCACCAGGAACGGCATGACGTCCCGGTACGCCTGGAAGAACGGCTCCATGTCCACGACCAGGTCCTTGAGGACCGTAAGACCCTTTATGGGCTCGACCGTGATCGGCTTCTCCGGGTCGATGTCCTTGATCAGCGTCTTGCAGGCGAGCCTGTTCCTGCCGTTGATCCGCATCGCGTCGGAGCCGCAGATGCCGTGGGCGCAGGAGCGCCGGAAGGTCAGCGAGCCGTCGACGTCCCACTTGATCTTGTGGAGACCGTCGAGCACACGCTCCTTCGGGTCGATCTCGATCGGGAAGTCCTGCCACTGGGCCTCGTCCGAGATCTCGGGGTTGAAGCGGCGGATCCGGAAAGTGACCGTGATGTACGGGGACGCGTCGGCGGGGGCCGCGTCGTTCTTCTCCAGTACGGGGGTAGCCATCAGTACTTACGCTCCATCGGCTGGTAGCGGGTCTGGACGACGGGCTTGTAGTCGAGACGCACGGTCTCGGAGCCGTCGGCGCCGACCTCGCGATACGCCATGGTGTGGCGCATGAAGTTGATGTCGTCGCGGTTGGGGAAGTCCTCGCGGTAGTGGCCGCCGCGGGACTCCTTGCGGGCCAGGGCCGAGATGGCCATGACCTCGGCCAGGTCGAGCAGGTTGCCCAGCTCGATGGCCTCCAGCAGGTCCGTGTTGAAGCGCTTGCCCTTGTCCTGGATGGACACGTTCCGGTAGCGCTCGCGCAGCTCCGCGATCTTCTCGACGGCGGTCTTGATGGTCTGCTCCGTACGGAACACCATCACGTTCGCGTCCATCGTCTCCTGCAGCTCACGGCGCAGTTCCGCGACGCGCTCGCGGCCGGTGGAGTTGCGCAGCCGCTCGACCTGCTCCTCCACGAGGGAGGCCGGGTTCTCCGGAAGGTCCACGTAGTCCGCCGTCGCCGAGTACTCGGCGGCGGCGATACCGGCGCGGCGCCCGAACACGTTGATGTCGAGCAGCGAGTTGGTGCCGAGACGGTTGGCGCCGTGCACCGACACGCACGCGACCTCGCCGGCGGCGTACAGACCCGGGACGACGGTGGTGTTGTCGCTGAGGACCTCACCCTCGACGTTCGTCGGGATGCCGCCCATCGCGTAGTGCGCGGTCGGCTGGATCGGGATCGGGTCCGTGTAGGGCTCGATGCCGAGGTACGTCCGCGCGAACTCGGTGATGTCGGGGAGCTTGGCGTCCAGCTGCTCCGGCGGCAGGTGGGTCAGGTCCAGGTAGACGTGGTCGCCCTCGGGACCGCAGCCGCGGCCCTCGCGGATCTCCGTGTAGATGGAGCGCGAGACGACGTCACGCGAGGCGAGGTCCTTCATGACGGGCGCGTACTTCTCCATGAAGCGCTCGCCGTCCTTGTTGCGGAGGATGCCGCCCTCACCGCGGGCGCCCTCCGTCAGCAGGATGCCCATGCGCCAGATGCCCGTCGGGTGGAACTGGAAGAACTCCATGTCCTCCAGCGGCAGACCGCGGCGGTAGCAGGCGGCCTGGCCGTCACCGGTCAGGGTGTGCGCGTTGGACGTCACCTTGAAGAACTTGCCGGTGCCGCCGGAGGCGTAGATGACGGCCTTCGCCTGGAAGACGTGGATCTCGCCGGTGGCCAGCTCGTACGCGACCACACCGGCCGACTTCCTGACCCCGTCGACCTCGGTGATCAGCTGGTCCAGGACGTAGAACTCGTTGAAGAACTCCACGCCCTCCTTGACGCAGTTCTGGTACAGCGTCTGGAGGATCATGTGGCCGGTGCGGTCCGCGGCGTAGCAGGACCGGCGGACCGGGGCCTCGCCGTGGTTGCGCGAGTGGCCGCCGAAGCGGCGCTGGTCGATGGTGCCGTCCGGGGTCCGGTTGAACGGCAGGCCCATCTTCTCCAGGTCGAGGACGGCGTCGATGGCCTCCTTCGCCAGGATCTCCGCGGCGTCCTGGTCGACCAGGTAGTCACCGCCCTTGACCGTGTCGAAGGTGTGCCACTCCCAGTTGTCCTCCTCCACGTTCGCCAGCGCGGCGGCCATGCCGCCCTGCGCGGCGCCCGTGTGGGAGCGGGTGGGGTAGAGCTTCGTCAGCACGGCGGTGCGGCTGCGCTTCGTCGCCTCGATGGCGGCGCGCATGCCGGCGCCGCCGGCGCCGACGATGACGGTGTCGTACTTGTGAATCTTCATGGGTTTAGAACCTCAGCCCCGTGCCTAGCGGATGTTCGGGTCGAAGGTGAAGATCACCAGCGTGCCCAGAAGGATGGTGAACACCGTGGCGGTGTACAGCAGGCCCTTGAGCCACAGACGCGTGTTCGGCCGCTCGGCGTAGTCGTTGATGACCGTACGCAGGCCGTTGGCGCCGTGCAGCATCGCCAGCCACAGCATCAGCAGATCCCAGATCTGCCAGAACGGGTTGGCCCAGCGGCCCGCGACGAACGCGAAGCCGATCTTGGAGACGCCGCCGTCCAGGACCAGCTGGATCAGCAGGTGGCCGATGACGAGGACGACGAGGACCACGCCGGAGAGCCGCATGAAGAGCCATGCGGCCATCTCGAAGTTGCCGCGGGTCGACTTCGGGGTCCTGCCCGTGCGCTTGCGCGGGGCCTCGATGACCGGGGCGGGGTTGTCGACGTCGTACAGACGCACGCCCTCGACGGATCCGATCGCGGAAGAAGTCTCAGCAGACATGTCTGGCGTCAGCTCCCGAACAGTTCACGTGCGGCGTGGCCGAGCACCGGGTAAAGGGCGCCTGCCATCAGTACGACCCAGATGCCCATCGCGGTCCAGAGCATCTGCTTCTGATAGCGCGGGCCCTTGGACCAGAAGTCCACGGCGATGACGCGAAGGCCGTTGAGCGCGTGGAAGAGGATGGCGGCCACGAGGCCGTACTCCAGCAGCGCGACGATCGGCGTCTTGTACGTCGCGACGACGTCGTCATAGGCCTCGGGGGAGACACGGACGAGAGCGGTGTCCAGCACGTGTACGAACAGGAAGAAGAAGATGAGGACGCCGGTGACTCGATGAGCCACCCAGGACCACATACCTTCCCGGCCGCGGTACAGCGTTCCAGCCGGCACGGAAAAACCCTCCGGGAGCGGGGATTGGAGCCGGCCGCCAGCGTTCTACCAAAGGTGACAGCTCTGTCGGTCTGGCCCGGCCGGGTACGGTCCACCGGCCCTCGCCATCGTAGCGACGAGATGTCGGTTCCCTCGCGCGGGGTCCATAGGTGTGATCAAACCGGCAATCAAACAGGCACGGACGGGCTATCGGGGCGGCTGTCGGGGCGGCCGGAATCGCCGCCGGCCGGGTGATTGGCCCATACATGTGCCAGTACGTGCGTCAGTCGGGCGCGCGCCAGCCGCCGCAGCTCGTCGGCGGCGACCACCCGTTCCTCGTCCCGATCGTTACCAAGTCTCGACCGGATCCCGGCCAGCACCTGGTCGGGCTGCTCGTCGGGCCGGAAGCCGTGCAGGCAGATCACGAAGGTGTGGCCGAAACTCGCCTCGTACGCGGCGTGGGCGGCGCGCAGCGCGGTGTGTGCGGCGGGCGGGGCCGCGGGGTGGAGGCCGGGGGAGGATTCGCCGGCGAGGGCCTCGTCGAGGTCGGCGGCGGAGAGGTCGTAGCTGGCCTCGTCGGCGGCGGCGAGGAGGGCGTCCACGTCGGGATAGGGCCGGTGGGCGGCGATCCGCCGGGCCCAGCGGGGGCTGGCGCAGCAGGAGAGCAGGGCCGTGGTGACCGAGGAGGCCGGTGCGGTGTTGAAGCGTGTGAGGCCCGGTGGGCGGCGTCCGGCGGGACGGCCGACGGGCTCGTCGGCGGGTGGCGAGGGGGCAGGGATCCGCAGTGCGGGCTGGAGTGGCGGTCGCTGCGGGAGGCCGGTGGGCGGTTCGCTGGACAGCGTGGGCTCCGGGGCGACAGGGGAGGATGGGGTGGTTGAGTCTCAACGCTATCGAGGCGCGACCGGAGCTGTCCGAAGGATGCGCGATTTTCACTCGGACGGAAGAGTTCCGGTGCGCATGATAGACGACCTGGGGTGAGATCACCCGATTCGACTTTGTTCGATAGTTTTGCGGGTAAGAGGAGGTTCGAACGGTGATGTGGCATTCCCGTGGCGTACGGCGTGTCGGCCCGGCCGTGGCGACGGCCGTGGCCCTGTCCACGGTGGTCTCCTGCTCCGCCGGGGCGGAGCAGGGCGGCGCTTCACACGCCCCGGGGACCACGGCGAAGGCCGCGGCGCCGACTCCGCCTCCCTCGCCGACGAAGACGTACCCGCTCTCCGCCGCGCCCCGCACCATTCCGGCCGTACGCGCCCACGAGGCGGCGCGCGGCCCGGGCTGGCGTCCGGCGGCGGGCAGCGCGGTCGTCGTCGCCAAGGGAAGCGAGGCCCTCGCCGACGAGGGGCGGCTGCTCGCCCAGGAGCTGAAGACCGGCTTCCGCAACAGCGGGCCCGTCAAGGCCGGCGACATCGAGCTGTCGCTCGCCCCGTCGGGCGGCCAGGGCGGCCCCGAGTCGTACACCCTCACGACCCGCGACAACCGTGTCCGGATCACCGGCCCCGCCGAGGCCGGGGTCTTCTACGGCACCAGGACCTTGAAGCAGGCCCTCCGCTCCGGCGGCACGGTTCCCGAGGGCGTCATCCGCGACCGGCCGGACCGGCCGCAGCGCGGACTGAACGTCGACATCGCGCGCAAGCACTACACCGCGGGCTGGATCGAGGCCCGGCTGCGCGAGATGGCCGACCTCAAGCTCAACACGCTCGGCCTGCACTTCTCCGACGACCAGGGTTTCCGGATCGCCTCCGACTCGCATCCCGAGGTCGTGTCCGCCGAGCACCTCAGCAAGGCCGAGGTGCGCAGGATCATCGCCCTCGCGCAGAGCCTGCACATCACCGTCGTGCCCGAGATCGACTCGCCGGGGCATCTGGGCGCGGTCATGAAGGCCCACCCGCAGCTCCAGCTGCGCAACATCAACGGGGTGCCCCGGCAGGGCGCCGTCGACATCTCCAACCCCGAGTCCGCGCGGATCGTCGACGACCTGCTGCGCGAGTACTCCGGGCTCTTCCCCGGTGCCTGGTTCCACGTCGGCGCCGACGAGTACCAGGCGCTGACCGTACGGAACCCGGAGGCGTCCTACCCGCAGCTGGCCCGGGCGGCCGTGCAGAAGTACGGACCGAACGCCGGCGTCCAGGACCTGGCCACCGGCTGGCTGAACGACCGGGCCGCCGTGGTGCGTGCCGAGCAGAAGCAGCCCAAGGCGTGGAACGACGGCTTCTTCCGCGGCGGGGTGACCTCGGCCGACAAGAACATCGAGGTCGAGTACTGGACGGGCAAGGAGAACGGGGCGCGCGAACCGCAGGAGTACCTGGCGGAGGGCCGCAAGGTCGTCAACCTCAACGACGAGTACCTGTACTACGTGCTCGGCGAGCCCAACCAGTTCACCTACCCCACCGGCCGGCGCATCTACGAGCAGTGGACCCCGCTCGTGCTGCGCGGCACGACCGCCGTCCCGGAGCGCTATTCCGGCCAGATCCTCGGCGGCCGCCTCGCGATCTGGAGCGACCTCTCCCGGGCCCAGACCCAGAGCCAGGTGGCGGCGGGGATCCACATGCCACTGCGCGCGGTGTCCCAGAAGCTGTGGGCACCGGGGCAGCCGGCGCTGTCGTGGGCGGAATTCAACGCGCTGGCGAGCAAGCTCGGCTGAGGGTTAGGGTCCGCAAGCCGGTCGTCCTCGTACGACCGTTCGACGCGCGCCCTGGGGAGGGGCGCGCTTCTCCTTCTGTGACCCGTGGGGGGTTCTCCGTCATGACCCAAACGCCTTGGTCTGCGCAGACGCCGTCGGCCGCGCCTGCACCGATGCCCGTGCCCTGGCCGGTCCTCCGGTCGCCCGTCGGGCTCTCGTACGCCGTGACCGCGCTGCTCGGGCTCGTCGTCGTGGCCGATCTGCTCATCGCCGCCGCGTCGCTCAACATGCGGCTGCTGATGGGCAGAGTCGTCGGGGACGATCTCGCCGTCATCGACCAGGCCGAGGCGGACCGTGCCGACTACGCCATGGCCGGTGCGAGTGTGCTGTACGTGCTCGCTCTGCTGGCGACGGCCACCGTCTTCATCGTCTGGTTCCACCGGGTCCGCACGAACGCCGGCGTCTTCGCACCCGATCTGCAGCGCAGGGGCGCGGGCTGGGCGATCGGTGGCTGGTTCATTCCGATCGGAAACCTCTGGATACCGCGCGGGGTCGCCGGCGACGTCCTGCGGGCGAGCCAGCACGACACCTACGGACTCGAGCCCGCGCGCACTGGTCTGCTCAACGCCTGGTGGGGTGCCTGGCTCTGGTCCCTGGCCTTCGACCGTTACGCGACCAAGGCGTACGACAAGGCCGGGGACGTGGAGGCGATCAACGACGCCTCGGCGCTGGTGATGGCCGGCGCGGGGTTCGACATCGTCGCGGCCGTGCTCGCCATCCTCTTCGTACGGCAGGTCACGGCTCTTCAGCACGCCAAGGCCGTCGGCGGGCAAATGGGAACCAACCAGGCAGCCGGGTGACGAATTTCGGCCACTCGGCGCAGTAAGTGACGTACTGCGTCCGCACAGTCGGGAGACGTCGATGAGCCTGGTGCAACTGATTGCTGAGGCGGATGAGCGGAGCCTGGCCGCGAGTGGTCTGGCGTGTCTGGACCGCTGCCTGCCCCTGCTCGACGACGAGAACGACGTGCTGCGCCCCCTGTGGGCGGGCATCGCCTCGGGCGAGGAGGGCTGGGCCGGGCGGCTGGCCACCGCCAGGGCCGCCCTGGACGAGACGTCGGCCGCCGACGAGGCGAGCGAGGCGTGGGCCCCGGTGCGGAAGATGATCGGGGCCGCCCCGTCGGAGTGGGCCCCGGGGCCGTTGGCCGAATGGGCCACGGCCTGTTCCGCCCTGGCGCTCGAACTCCACCAGGAACTCGACCCGTCGGGCGGCGCCGCGGGTCCGCTCGTCGCCGGTGAGGAGCGCCGGCAGATCCAGATCCTGGAGATCCTCGCCTGCGGCGCGGACGGCGCCGCGCTGCGCCGGGCCCTGGACCTGTCGACGGAGGGCCGGCGCGTGTTGCGTGCGGCCCTGTCCCGCCGGGCGCGGGCCAAGGGCTGACCGGCCCGGGACCGATCAGCCCGGACCGATCAGCACGAGGGTGTGTCAGCCCGAGGGCGTGACGGCGCCCCGCGGGCCGCCCCTGGCGACCACTTCCCCGCCGGAGAGAAGGTCCGCGTATCCGTCGCCGTCCGTGTCGTGCGCGGTCAGCGATCCGTTCCGGACGACCCTCGTGAGCGTCGGCGCTCCGGCCGTGGTCAGGCCGGCGGGTGAGCCGTGGTACGTGACGATGCCCCGCCCGGTCGCCACGGCGAGATCGTCGTACCCGTCGCCGTTCAGATCCCCCGAGGCGAGCGCGTGTCCACCGGCTCCCATCAGGACGGTGGGCGAGGCGGTGGCGCGCGGCCCGCGCTCCGGACCGCTCCGTACGGTGAGCGACGAGGCGCCGTCCCGGGTCTCGCGGCCGACCGCCCTGTCCTGGTCGCCGTCCCCGTCGAAGTCGCCGGTGGCGTCCCGGTTCGCCGCGGACTCGCGCATCGCGGACAGATCGGCGTAGAGGTTGTCCCCCGGGCAGTCGGTGTCGTAGGCGTCGCGATGCCCCGACAGCCGGTCGAAGGTGCCCCGTTCGCCTTCCTCGAACCTGCCGTTGTCGTCGGCGGAGGTGAGCGTCGTCGTCCCGGAGACGGTCGCTCCGTGGAGCCCGAGCTTCCACGACGCGATGTTCATGATCGCCTCGCGGGCCTCCGGGGTGGTGGTCGCCGCGTTGTAGTCGCCGATCACCGCGATGCTGCTGGTGTCGACGTTGAACCCGTAGGTGTGCGCGCCCTGGACGGGCCGGTCGATGCCGCCCGCGCGGCCCTCGAAGACCGTGCCGCACTTGTCGACCAGGAAGTGGTAGCCGATGTCGTTCCAGCCCTGGCTCTCCACGTGGTAGGTGAAGACGGCCCGCACGATCGAGGCCGACTCGGCGCACGCGTACCCGTTCGACGTGCCGGTGTGGTGGACGAACGCCGCTTCCGTACTCGCGTTGTACGTGGGCGCGTCCCCGACCATCGACTCGTCCGCGCCCCAGCCCGAGCGCAGCGTCACGTCCGGGGCGCCGGCGGGCAGCTCCTCCTGGGGCGACACGGACGCGGGGACGCCGCCCTGTGGGTCGACCAGGTCGATGCGGAGTCCCCGGGGCAGCGCCGAACCCTCGGCCCGCAACTCCACCCCGTCGGAGGGGCCCGCCCACAGCGGCTTGGTCCCGGCCCGCAGCCCGGCCCCGGTGTGGTCGGACCCCGACTCGTGCGTGCGCGCGTCGGTGTCGAGCGCCTGCCACCGCGACCAAGCGCCGGTACGGCTGTCGCGGGTGCGGACCTCGGCCGTGCCGCCGAGCCGCGCGTACGGATCGTCCCAGGTGAGGCCGACCATGCTGAACGGCCGTGTGGTGCGCGCGGAGAGCGAACGCTGTACGGGGTCGATGCCGGGGACGGCCACGGTGTGGACCTCACCGCCACCCGTCGCCGCCGTCCGAGCGGCCGGAGGTGCCGGAGGTGCGGCGACAGTGGGGGCCGAGGTGAGACAGATGGCGGCGGTGCACACGGCGGTGACGGCCACAGGGCGGCATCTCATGTGCCGCGAGCATAGGGAAACAGCGGGCATATGGTGTGCAATGACGCTCCGGCCGGGCCGTTGACGACCGAAATGAGCGGGTGGGGCGGGCTGTCGGACGTCGGCCCGTCCGAACTCCCGTTCACTGGTCATTGGTACGGTCCCGCCATGGCCGTTGATCACGCGTCAGGCGCATCAGGCGCACCGGACGAAGCAACGAGAACGCCCGTCACCGCCGACGACGTCCAGCACGCCGTCCGCTTGGCACTCACCACTCTGCGCGCCGGCCTCGGCGCCGACTGGGACGGCAGGGCCGGAACCCTGGAGTGGAGCTGCTGGGAGACCGTCGAGCATCTCGCCGACGACCTCTTCGCCTACGCGGCGCAACTCGGGCCCGAGGCGCCGCCGCTGGACGGGGAAGTGCCGTTCGTCTGGGTCCGCCGCCAGGAGGGCGCGCCCCCGAACGTCATCTTCGCGGACCGGGCCGCGGGGCCCCGGGGCCTGCTCCAGGTGCTGGAGGCGTGCGGTGCCATGCTCACCGCGATGGTCCGCACGACTCCTCCGGAAGTCCGCTCGCACCATGTCTTCGGGGTGTCCGACGCGGAGGGCTTCGCCGCGATGGGCGTGGTGGAGACCCTCGTCCACACCCACGACCTCGCCCAGGGGCTCGGCCTCTCCTGGACGCCTCCGGCCGGCCTCTGCGACCGCGTCCTGGCCCGCCTCTTCCCGTACGCCCCGACGGACGCCGACCGCTGGGCCACGCTTCTGTGGGCCACGGGCCGCGGGGAACTGCCGGGGCGCGGGCGGCTGGAGTCATGGCGCTGGTACGGCGCGGTCCCCGACTGCTGACGGCGCCGCCTATGTAGTCGCCGCCAACATCGGGTGGTAGGCTTCGGAATCATGCCGTACCACCATGGAAACCTGCGGGCCGAGCTGCTGGCCCGCGCCGAGAGCGTCGTCGCCTCCGAGGGGGTCGACGCACTCTCGCTGCGCTCGCTGGCGCGCGACATCGGCGTCTCGCACGCGGCACCCGGCCGGCACTTCCCCGACCGTCAGGCCCTGCTCGACGCGCTCGCGATCGAGGGTTTCGAGCGGCTCGGCGGCGAGCTGTCGGCGGCCGTAGGGGACGGCGGGTCGTTCGAGGACCGGCTGACGAGGACCGCCCTCGCCTACGTCCGGTTCGCCACCGGCCATCCGGCACTGCTGGAGCTGATGTACGCGCGCAAGCACCGTGAGCCGACGGACGAGGTGCGCGCCGCGGCCGACGCCTGGGCGGGAGTCCTGCTCACCCTCCTCGCGGAGAGCGACGCGGCGATCGATGACCCGGAGCGGTTCGGCGTGATCCTCCTGGCCGCGCTGCACGGCATCGCGTCCCTGGCCGCCGGCGAGTCGCTGCCCCCGGCACACGCCCCCGACCAGCTGGCCGTCGACGCGGTCCAGCGGCTCCTGCGTGGCTCACGCGTCGACTGACGCGGATCAGGGCCAGGTCGAGGAGGAGGCAGAGCGTCTGCGACGGCGTCAGCGGAAGGGGACTTCCTCGGCCCCCGGCGAGCTGCCGGCGGCCGGCCGGGGAACGGAAGCCGGCCCGTTTCGGCACGATCCGGTGTCCCGTTGCGCAGCCCGAGCGCGGCGTTGCAGGGCCTCATCGACCGGCACGAGCCGTTGCGCCCACGGTCTTCCTCGGCCGGGACGACGTACCGGCCAGAAGATCCTCGCCCCGGGCTTGCGGAGCCTTCTGACGCCGGGAAAGGATCGGCCGTGTCGCAGGGTGCTGCGATGCGGTGGCACAACGGGGGTTGCGAGGTGAGGTTGAGTTCGTCGCGCTGCTATGGACGTCTTGCTGCCGGTTGGGCAGTAGCTTTCGCTGGTGTGCATTTCTTCTGGGCCCTCGGCGGGGAAGTGGGGCTGGATGTCTCGTCCGGCGAGCGACTCGCGTCCGAACGGCCGACCTGGTTCGTAGCCGGAGGCCTCTGGGGAGTGGGCATCCTCTGCCTGGTCGGCGCTGCGGTGGCGATCGGGCTGCAACGGCGCGGGGTGCATGGGCGCCGGTGGCGTGCGCTCCGGTGGCTCGGCGTTGCGATCTGCGTGCTGCTGCTGACCCGGGGGTTTCTTGTCGAGGTGCTGCTCATCGCCGGAGTGCCGACCGTCGGCGAGATCAGTGCCGCGCAGAAGTTCTGGACGCTCGCCCTGTGGAACCCCTGGTTCATTCTCGGTGGCCTGGTGTTCGGGCTGGCAGCCCGCAGCTTCGGCAAGGGCATGGCGGGCCGGGCGGCAGAGGGAGCCGCGTTCAGTCACTGACTGACCAGGGGCCCGGAAGCGCGCACGGGGGACGGCGCAGCGCTCGGTCAGGCAGAAGTCCCGCGCCCTGGGCATTGCTCCGGTCGCAGCGGGGGGCGGAAGGGACGACCGGGGCCGCCACCCCCCACAGGAGAGGCCCCGGTCGCCGTCCGCCGGGGCCGCGGAGCGACCCCGTACTTCTCTCAGCGCCGTGGATGCGTTTTCTGTCACACCGCGTCGGGTCCGGCAGAATGTTGCAGGTTGTACAAGACGTGGACGCGGCCCCCGTCGAGGACGTAGCGTGGCGCTGCGCGCTGGGCTGTGCGGCGGTGGTGACCAGCCGCGATGACGAACGGGTAGTGGGAGTGCTGGGGGACGACGCGGAGCTGACCGCCGCGGTGGGCGCGGCGCAGGACGGAGACGAAGACGCTTTCCGGACTGTGTACCGCGCCGTGCACCCGCGGCTGCTCGGATACATACGGACGCTCGTGGGCGAGCCGGAGGCCGAGGACGTCGCCTCGGAGGCCTGGCTGCAGATAGCCCGCGACCTCGACCGGTTCAGCGGCGACGCGGACCGCTTCCGCGGCTGGGCGGCGCGGATCGCCCGCAACCGGGCGCTGGACCACATACGGATGCGGGGCAGGCGCCCCGCCGTCGGCGGCGACGAGACCGAACTGACCGGGAAACCGGCCGAGTCGGACACCGCCGGAGAGGCCATGGAGGCCCTCGCGACCGGCCGGACCATGGCCCTGATCGCCCAGCTGCCCCAGGACCAGGCCGAAGCCGTCGTCCTGCGCGTGGTCGTCGGCCTCGACGCGAAGAGCGCGGCCAAGACTCTGGGCAAGCGTCCCGGTGCCGTGCGAACCGCGGCCCATCGCGGACTGAAACGGCTCGCCGAGCTGCTGGGAGCCGAGCACGGAGCCCTCCCGGAGGGCCATGGACACAGCCCCGGCACCGGCCCCGGGCTGGGCGCGGTACCGTCTCCGCGCAACGTCCGTCCGGGTGCCGCACGGTCCGCGGGTGTGACGCATTCGCGTCTGCGGACGCAGAAGGACATGTGATGGCCGACGAGCGTTACGAATGGCTCGACCAGGCGGCGGCGGAGCGATTGCTTCGCGGTGAACCGGTCGAGCCGGTCGGTGTTGACGCGCGTAGCGAAGCCCATCGACTCGCGGAACTGCTGGACGGCGCCCGGGTCCAGGGCATCGGGGCCGAGCCGCTGCGGGGCGAGGACGCCGCGCTCGCGGCGTTCCGCAAGGCCCGCGACGGCGGCGCGGCGGAGCTGTTGCCGACCGTGCATCTGACGACCGAGCCCCGGCCGGTTCCCTGGGTCCGGTCCGTGCGCTGGGGGCTGGCCGCCTCGCTGGCCGGTCTGATGGTGGGCGGCGTGGCCGTCGCCGCCGGGGCCGGAGTGCTGCCGGCGCCGTTCGGCGGCGACAACAGTCCCCAGCCGGCATCCTCCGTCTCCGCGCCCGTCGACCCCGGACCGCTCGCCTCGAAGTCCCCGGCCGACGACTCGGGTACGTCCCAGCCGCCCGCCAGCCCGGGCACTCCGAGCGCGCCGCCGTCCCCGGGCGACGCCTCCGGCGGGCCCCGGGACGGGACGAGCGCCGGTGCCGGTCAGGGCGAGAGCGCCGGGCCGCGCGACGACGCGAAGGGCCGGGACGAGCACAACAAGGACTGGTACCGCAGGACGGCCGACGCCTGCCGTGACTATCGCAACGGCACGCTCGACGAGGAGCGCAGGCGCCGACTGGAGGCCGCGGCCAGGGGAGCGGACCGGGTCAAGCGGTTCTGCGACCGGGTGCTGTCCTCCGACGGCAGGGGCGACGACTTCGACGGCGGCGACAGCGGTGACGGCAAGGGCGACGGCGACAGCGGCGGCGGTGACGACGGCGACGACGGCCCCGCGGGCGGTGGTGGCTCCGGACCCGGCGGCGTACCGCATCTCCCGGCCATGCCGCCCGCCGGCGTACGGCCGGCTCCGGTGACCCCGGTCCCCGCACCGTCGATCACCGTACGGCCCGTCCCCTGGCCGTCGGTCTCCGCGCCGTCCCCGTCCGCGCCGTCCCTGTCCGCGTCGTCGGTCTCCACGTCGCTGGCGGCCGTCACGGGCGGCCTCCTGGCATTTCCCGCGAACGCACCCTTCTGACCTGCTGTTTTCTTCTCGCGAAAGATTTTCCGGCCAAGGTGTGACGTTTTTCGGCTGCCCGGCGCAGTACTAAGTGAGCCGACTGGTCATCGGCCGTGCCAGAGCCGGGGTTCCCCCCGTACCCACGGCTCGGCGCACACAGGCGCGGGCGGGACACGTTCCCCCGGTCCCGCCCGCGCCTCCTGAACTTCTCGCCGTCACCAGTGGACGACGACCTTGTCGCCGACCTTCACCTGGCTGAAGACCGACGCGATCTTCCCCTTGTCCCGGACGTTGACGCAGCCGTGCGAGGCGCCGTTGTAGCCGCGGGCCGCGAAGTCCGCGGAGTAGTGGACCGCCTGGCCGCCGCTGAAGAACATCGCGTACGGCATCGGCGTGTGGTAGATCGTCGACTCCCACTTCCTGGCCTTCCAGCCCACGCTGAAGGTGCCCTCGCGGGTCGGCGTGTTCTCCGAGCCGAAGCGCACGTCCATCGCCGCCACCACCGTGCCGTCGATCATCCAGGCGAGCGTCCTGCTCTCCTTGCTGATGCAGAGCACCCGACCGGTCATGCACCGTGCGTCGGGCTTGTCCAGCGTGTTCGTCGTCGACGGGCGCAACTCGTCGGCGGTCGGCGTGCGGGACAGCCCGATCAGCCGCTCCCAGGTGACCTCGTCGACCGAACCGGTCGTGGGCAGCCCCCGCTTGCCCTGGAAGGCGCTGACCGCCGTCGACGTCATCGAGCCGTAGAACGCGGTGGGGCTGCGGTGGAAGTGGCCGATCTGCCGCAGTCGCGCCTGGAGTTCGCGGACCTGCTCGTTCTCCGTGCCCTCCGCCATGAGCACCTTCGGCTGTGCCGTCGGCGAGGGGGAGGGCGTCACCGAGGCCGGGGACGCCTTCGGCTTCGCGTCGTCCGGCGCCCGGGTGGGGCTGGAGGCGGGTGCCTTCGCGTCACCGCCGGCGGGGGTCGAACCGGCGGCACCGCCGCCCGTCGCCTGGGTGGTGCAGCCGGCGGCCAGGGCCGCGGCCGCGAGGGCCATGAGCGATCTGCGCAGGACGGACGTACGGTGCATGAGGGCCCCCGGGTTCTCGTGTGTGTGAGTAGTGATGCTTCCTGGCCGCGCTTGGTTGCGGGCGGAGGAGCATCCTGTGAGCAAGGTCCCAGCAACGGGCACACCATGGCCGGGAGACCCGCCGATACAGTCCGTCGCGAGGGTTGCGTACTGACAGGTAACTTTGACGAGTGGCTTTACCGGGAGGCACAGCACATGGCGCGCGAATCCGAGTCGGGACTGCCCGTCGAGCCGGTCTACGGGCCGAGCTCCCTGGAGGGGTGGGACCCGGCCGAGAAGCTGGGGGAGCCCGGCTCGTACCCCTTCACGCGCGGCGTCTACCCGTCCATGTACACCGGCCGGCCGTGGACCATGAGGCAGTACGCGGGCTTCGGCACGGCCGTCGAGTCCAACGCCCGCTACCAGCAGCTCATCGCCAACGGCACGACGGGCCTGTCCGTCGCCTTCGACCTGCCGACCCAGATGGGCCACGACTCCGACGCGCCCATCGCGCACGGCGAGGTCGGCAAGGTCGGTGTGGCCATCGACTCCATCGACGACATGCGGGTGCTGTTCGACGGCATCCCGCTGGACAAGGTCTCCACGTCGATGACGATCAACGCCCCGGCCGCGCTGCTGCTGCTCCTCTACCAACTGGTGGGCGAGGAGCAGGGTGTTCCGGCGGACAGGCTCACCGGCACCATCCAGAACGACGTGCTCAAGGAGTACATCGCCCGCGGGACCTACATCTTCCCGCCCAAGCCCTCGCTGCGGCTCATCGCCGACATCTTCAAGTACTGCCGGGCCGAGATCCCGAAGTGGAACACGATCTCGATCTCCGGCTACCACATGGCCGAGGCCGGGGCGACGCCCGCGCAGGAGATCGCCTTCACCCTCGCGGACGGCATCGAGTACGTCAGGACCGCCGTGGCCGCGGGCATGGACGTGGACGACTTCGCGCCCCGGCTGTCGTTCTTCTTCGTCTCCCGCACGACGATCCTGGAGGAGGTCGCGAAGTTCCGCGCCGCGCGCCGGATCTGGGCGCGGGTGATGCGGGACGAGTTCGGCGCGAAGAACCCCAAGTCGTTGATGCTGCGCTTCCACACCCAGACCGCGGGCGTCCAGCTCACCGCCCAGCAGCCCGAGGTGAACCTGGTGCGCGTCGCGGTGCAGGGCCTGGCGGCCGTCCTCGGCGGCACCCAGTCGCTGCACACCAACTCCTTCGACGAGGCGATCGCCCTGCCGACGGACAAGTCGGCCCGCCTCGCGCTGCGCACCCAGCAGGTCCTCGCGTACGAGACCGATGTCACCGCCACCGTCGACCCGTTCGCCGGTTCGTACGTCGTCGAGACGATGACGGACGACGTGGAGGCCGCGGCGCTGGAGCTGATGACGAAGGTGGAGGACCTCGGCGGTGCGGTCAGCGCCATCGAGCGCGGCTTCCAGAAGAGCGAGATCGAACGGAGCGCGTACCGCATCGCGCAGGAGACCGACAGCGGGGAGCGCGTCGTCGTCGGCGTGAACCGCTACACCCTCGACGAGGAGGAGCCGTACGAGCCGCTCCGCGTCGACCCGGCGATCGAGGCGCAGCAGGCGGAACGGCTGGCGAAACTGCGCGCCGAGCGCGACCGGCCGGCGGTCGACGCGGCGCTCGCCGCGCTGAGGGCGGCGGCGGAGGGCACGGACAACGTGCTCTACCCGATGAAGGACGCGCTGCGGGCGCGGGCGACGGTGGGAGAGGTGTGCAACGCGCTGCGGGAGGTGTGGGGGACGTACGTGCCGAGTGACGTGTTCTGATCACGTTTCCGCCATCCGGAACGCCGAGGCGGGGTGTCGTACCCGTGTGCGACACTCCGCCACATGCTGGGTGTCACCGATCTGCCGACGTATCTCGCAGGCCTTGTCCTGATCATTCTCCTTCCGGGGCCGAACTCGCTGTACGTGCTCTCGGTCGCCGCGCGCCGTGGTGTGCGCACCGGATACACGGCCGCCGCGGGTGTGTGGTGCGGTGACACCGTGCTGATGGTGCTGTCCGCGGCGGGCGTCGCCTCGCTCCTCCAGGCCAACGCCGTGCTGTTCGGCATCGTGAAGTTCGCCGGCGCGGGCTATCTGACCTGGCTGGCGATCGGGATGCTGAGGGCCGCCTGGTCGATGTGGCGCACCCGGCACGAGCGGGTGGCGGAGGCCGGGGCCCTGGCCTCCGAGCCGGCGTCCGCCGCCGAGAGGCCGTTCCGCCGGGCGCTGGTGATCAGCCTGTTCAACCCGAAGGCGATCCTGTTCTTCATCGCCTTCTTCGTGCAGTTCGTCGATCCGGCGTACGCCTACCCGGCCGTGTCCTTCACCGTGCTCGGGGGCCTCGCCCAGCTGGCGAGCGTCCTCTATCTCACGCTGCTCATCTTCACCGGCACCCACCTCGCGGCCGCCTTCCGCCGCCGCAAGCGCCTGTCGGCGGGGGCGACGTCCGCGGCGGGCGCGCTCTTCCTGGGCTTCGCCGTGAAGCTGTCGCTCAGCTCCGGAGCGTAGGGGTCGCGAGCGTAGGGGTCGCCCCTGGTGCCACGCGGCTCAGGTGGGCGTCCAGGCCGGCGGCGGTCTCGCCGGCCCAGCCCACGTAGCCGTCCGGGCGGACCAGGAAGAGGCCCTCGCCGTACGCCTCGTACGCGTCGATCCGGTGGAAGCGCACCGGGCCGGGCAGCGTCGGCGGTTCCGCGTCCGTGCCGACCGCGAGCAGCGTGAAGTGGGGGCCGCGGAGCAGGTCGAAGATCCTGCGGCCGTCCGGGAGCCGTCCGTCCGGGGCGCGGTCGCCTGCCACCAGCGCGCCTGCCGAGCCGTCCGCGAGCGGGCCGCCGCGGTAGCCGAGGCCGAGCTGGCGGGTCTCGGCGCCGCGCCGTGCGGTGCCGTGGTGGATCCGGGTCGACAGGCCCAGCATGTGGGCGGCGACGGGCAGCCGCTCCTCCTCGTAGGTGTCCAGCAGAGCCTCCGGCGCGCCCTCGCGCAGCACCTGGCCGAGCTTCCAGCCGAGGTTGTAGGCGTCCTGGACGCTGGTGTTCAGGCCCTGGCCGCCGGCGGGGGAGTGGATGTGGGCGGCGTCCCCGGCCAGGAAGATCCGTCCGTCGCGGAAGCGCTCGGCGAGCGCCGCGCGGGGCCGGAAGTCCGACGCCCAGCGCACCTCGGTGACCTGGTCGGCCGTCAGATGCGTACGGGCGGCGACCACGGCCCGTACGCCTTCGGGCGTGGTGTCCGGTCGGCCCCGCGTGAACTGCGCGACCAGCTGGAAGTCCTCGGTGCCGGGCAGCGGGCACAGGGCCAGGTAGCCCGCGTCCCCGCCGCCGAACATGTGCCAGTTGTCCCGGTCGAGGCCGGGTACGCGGACATCGGCCACGAGCACCGGGGCGGGGTCGACGTCCTCGCCGTGCATCGCGATACCGAGCGCCGAACGGACCGTGCTGCGGCCGCCGTCCGCGGCGACGGCGTACCGCGCGCGGACCGTCGTGCCCGTCGCGAGCCGCGCCGTGACGCCGTCCGCGTCCTGCGCGAGGCCCGTCACCTCCTGGCCGAAGGCCACGTCCCCGCCGAGCTCGCGGAGCCGGGCGAGCAGGATCTCCTGGGTGCGCCACTGGGGCAGCAGCCAGGGTTCTCCGTACGGCTCGGCCCCGGACGGCCGGGCGCGGTCGAACATGTCGTGCTCGCCGAGCCGCTCGCCGTCCTGCCAGACCATGCCCATGGGAGCGGGGCCGCCCGCCGCGAGGACCGCGTCCACCACGCCGAGGTCGTCGAGGACCTCCATC
Source organism: Streptomyces sp. NBC_00259 (assembly GCF_036181745.1). Lineage (NCBI taxonomy): Bacteria > Bacillati > Actinomycetota > Actinomycetes > Kitasatosporales > Streptomycetaceae > Streptomyces > Streptomyces sp. NBC_00259. Next base: position 4,837,017 of record NZ_CP108080.1, read on the forward strand.
GTGCGGGGCTGGAGGCCCTTGCCGCGCGAGCCGGGGAAGAGGCCGTCCGTCCGCTCCGTGACGAGCACGCCGACTCCGCGGCGGGCGAGGTCGACGGCGAGCGCGAGACCTGTGGGCCCGGCGCCCACGACGAGCACGTCCGTCCCCGTCGATGTTTCCTTAACGCTGTTAAGTGCCATGGGCGGGAGCGTGCCCTTAACGGCGTTAAACTGTCAAGGTGGGACCGACGAAGATCGACCGGGCGCTGGTCGCCGACACCGCGCTGCGCCTGCTGAACGAGGTGGGCCTGGACGGGCTGACCCTGCGCGCCATCGCCAGGGAACTGGACGTCAAGGCACCGGCTCTGTACTGGCACTTCAAGGACAAGCAGGCGCTGCTGAACGAGATGGCGACGGAGATGCTCCGGCGCATGGCCACCGACATGGGCGAGCCGTCGACGGCGGGCCGGGACTGGCGGCAGGGCCTCACGGACATGATGTGCGGGCTCCGCGCCCATCTGCTGCGCTACCGCGACGGCGCGAAGGTCTACAGCGGCACGCACTACACGGACACGAGCTACGCCGCACCGATGGAGGCGAATCTGCGCGTGCTCGTCGACGCGGGCTTCAGCCCCGGGGCGGCGGCACGCGCCTGGTTCACCGCGTACAGCTACACGATCGGGTACGTGATCGAGGAGCAGGCGACGGGGCCGGACCCGGTGGCGGGCACGGAGGGCTACGACCTCGCCGCGCGCGCGGAACGCCTGGCCGCGTACCCGCTGGCCGCGGGGGCGGGAGCCGAACTCTTCGCCGACCACGACGCGGGCTTCCGCACGGGCCTGGGGGCGGTGGTCGCGGGCATCGCCCACGCTCTCGGTCCCGAGGGGGACGCGGCTCCTTAGCCCGGTGGCGTCGGGGCGGGCCGGCATCTCCGTCCTCGAACGCAGGACGGACGCCGGGACGGTGAGGTCCCCCCGCGCCCTCGGACGCAGGGGGACCCAGGGGGGCCGGAGGCCCTCGTCGGCGCAGGCCCCCGTCGGCGCACGCCCTCGTCAGCGCAGGACGCGGCGCACCTTGCGGGCCACCCGGCGCACCGCCGCGTGGCGGGGGACCGGGAGGCCGCCCGGGAGGCCGAGCACGGTCAGGCGGCGGCGCTTGAAGTAGCGCCAGGTGCTCGTCGAGAGGTGGGCGGCGAGATACCGCTCCGCCGCCTCGCGCAGGTCCGCACGGATCTGCGGCTGCATCGCGAAGCCGACCGCCCGGACCAGCCCGGACACCTCGTCGTCCACGGGGCGCGGTGCGCCCGGTGTCCCGTCCTCGAGGTCCGGCAGCAGCGTGTCGACGAGCGTCAGTGGCACCCGGTTGCTGTTCTGGTACGGCGTGAGCCGGTCGAGGAGCGGCTCCGTGCCCGTCCTCGCGACGGGGATGCCGTAGAAGGTGCTCGCCGTCAGCAGCGCCGTCGAGAAGCACCCGACCACCAGCGCCGGCTTCAGCTGCCGGTACAGCACCTCCGCCAGCAACGGCCGGTCCAGCACGGTCAGTTCCGCGCCCAGCTTCTCCGCCTCGCGCTCCAGTGCCCGCGACCACGCCGCCGGCGCCACCGGATGCGGCTTGAAGACGAGCCGGCGGTGGCCGAGCGCCACCGCGCCCCGCACCATCCGTACGTGCAGGGCCTCTTCCTCCGCGGCGGTGATGATGTCCAGCGCCGCCAGGTACTGGCCCAGCAGCAACGCGGGCGCCTCGTCCTGCGCCCAGGCCGGTTCCCCCGCGTCCTCCGCCAGTTCCGCGACCACCTTCGTGAACGCCTCCGCCGGCACCAGCAGCGGCTCCGCGCCGAACTCGGCGAGCAGCAGCGGCTTCAGGCCGGGCACCAGGTCCAGGTGCAGCAGCCTGCGCACCCGCTCGCCCACCAGCGGATCGATCTTGTTCCGGGTCGGCCCGTAGCTCATCAGCCCGTCCGCGTACACGTCGAGCCGCGCGTCCGGGAACAACTGGGCCACCGACAGCGCCGGGCTGACCTGGATCGACTCCAGGGCCAGCTCGATCCGGTCGTCCCCGAGGTCCCACAGCATCCGCAGATACCGCTCCCACATGGGGACGTCGTCGGACCGGGGCGACCAGCCGCCCGGATGGAACGGGTCGATCGCGTCGTTCCACGACAGGACCCCGTCGAAGCGCCCGCGCAGCCGCTCGAAGCCCGGCATCTCGTCGAGCGCCGGTGTCGTCTCCGGAGTCGTCGCGTTGTTGCTGACCAGCAGCAGCCGCCGGTCCGCGGGCTCGAAGCAGCCGCTGTCGAGCGCGGCCGCCAGCGTCGCCGCGCCGTACAGCGTGGAGGCGAAGAAGATCTGCGTCGTGCGCGTCGTCCGTGTCGTACCCATCAGGCCGCCGCCCCCGCCGAGCCGGATCCCGAGGGCACCGCGACCGGCCGGCGGCGCAGCCTGCGCAGCCGGGAGGACCGTTCGACGTCCATCGAGTCGAGTGCGTCCTTCAGAATGTCCTGCGGCATCCGCCGCAGTGCCGCCGCACTCATGGAGCGCAATTTCCGGGCCACTGCCGGTTCGAACCTCTCGACTGATCCCAGGTGATGGGAAATAACGGCACAGTACGTTCGCACGGCTTTCGGCAGCAGCCGATCCGAATCCGGATCCTTTGCAGTTTCTTCGAGCACCTGATCGAAAGCCTTGATGAAATCGAGCTGCCTGACGTCACCGATCTGCGTCAGCGACGAGGCCACCCCGCGCCGGTAGAAGATCCCCAGCAGGCTCACCGCCGCGAAGGACTCCGCCTCGCGGTGCAGCCGCCAGATCCAGGGCCGGTCCTCGGCCGTCCGCAGCCCGTCCGTGAAGTGCAGCAGCCCCCGGTCGAGGAGCTCGCGCCGGTAGATGCCGGCCCAGGCCATGGGGTAGTCGACGGAGGTGGACCGGTCGGCGGGCAGGATCGCGTCACGCGGGCGCAGCACCTCGCCCCGGCGGCCGACCGGTACCCGGAACACCTTGCGCTCACGGGCCGTGCACTGCACATGATCGGTACGGACGAAGTCGACACCGAGTTCCTCGATGGCCGCGAGGAGCCGCTCGTAGTAGCCGGGCGCCAGCCAGTCGTCACCGTCGAGGAAGGTGATGTACTCGCCGCGCGCGGCGTCCAGACCGGTGTTGCGGGCCGTGGCCAGCCCGCCGTTCTGTTCGTGTCTGATCAGGACGGCTCCGGGGACCTCTCGCTCGGCCCGCTCGAGGATCTCCGGTGTCCCATCCCTGGAACAGTCGTCGATGAGCAGGAATTCGAAGTCCTCGCGGGCGTTCGCACGCAGGCTTCTGAGGGTGTCGGGCGCGTATGACTGCACGTTGTAGAACGGCACGATGACGGAGAGCTTGACCACGCGCCGGACACTAGGCGCCGGCCCCGTCATTCACTCTGACCGTCGGAGAGACGGCGGGTGAACAGGGTGCGGCGGAATTGTTAACCGGCTCGACCGGTCTGCGCTTTCGCGATTCGTAGACCCGCTGTTAACCATTTGTTGCTGTCCAGTTGGGCCGCCAAACGAAATGCCTTTCTAACGTCCTCGACGTGCCATCACGTACCAGCCAGGCGCCACGCGTCGCCGTGCTCGCCGACTCCGACACCCGCTGGAAGTGGGGCGCGCTGACCGCGCGCCGCATAGCCGAGGACGAAGCCGAGCTCACCGGCTTCCTGCTCCGCGGCCGTGCGACCCCCACCGCCCGCCAGCTCGCCGAGGTCGGCGTCGACGCGGACGAACTGCGCGAAGTGACCGGCGTCGAGTTCCTCCACGCGATACGTGACGAGGGGTACGACCTCGTCGTCCTCGCCCTCGTCGGCGGCGCGGTGCAGGCCATGCTGCACGGACTCGCCGCCCTGCGCCTGCCGCGCAGGCCGGTGCTGGTCACCGGCTATGTCGGCGTCGTCTACGAGAAGCTCGCCGACGGACTGCTGCTGCGCCACGGCGCGGATGTCGTCCTCGCCAACTCACGCCACGACGCCGACCGCTTCCGCGCGGTGTACGAGGGCGTCGGCGCCGACGCCTCGTCGGTGACCGAGGCGGCGCTGCCGTTCCTCGGCGGCGCCCCGTACGCCCGGCAGGAAGGCCGCGACACGGTCGTCTTCGCCGTGCAGCCGTCGGTGCCGGAGAGCCGCGCCGACCGTACGTACCTGCTGAGGCGGCTCGTCGAGCACGCCAGGCTCCACCCCTCCCGCGAGGTGCTGCTCAAGCTGCGCTCCAAGCCCGGCGAGCACACCACGCACCTGGAGGAGGTGCCGTACCAGAAGCTGGCGGACAGGCTCCCCGGCGGACTGCCGCCCAACTTCAGCCTCGTGTACGGGCACATGGGCGAGGTCCTCGACCGCACCGACCTGCTGGTCACCGTCTCCTCCACGGCGGCGCTCGAAGCCCTGCACCGCCGGATCCCGACGGCCGTACTGACGGACCTCGGGGTGCGCGAGGCCCTCGGCAACCACCACTTCCTCGGTTCCGGGCTGCTGACGTCCTGGGACCGGCTCGACGGCGGCCACCGCCCCGAGCCCGACGAGGAGTGGCTGGCCCGGCAGGGCGTCGCCGCGGACGGGGCCTACGAGACGGCCTTCGAGGAGGCACGCAAGCGGGTCGCGGAGCTGCTGTCGCAGCCGGAGCTCCCGCCGGTCACCCCCTACTACACCCCCGCCACCGCACCCGGCTATCTGCCCGGGATCCTCGCCCGTCACCGCCTCGCCGCGGACGGCACCCCGCTGGCCGGGGCGGCCCCGGCGGCCGAGGTCACCGGCGTGCGCCGCGTGGTGCGCGACGCGGTGCGGGGCGCGGCGCGCGGCGCGTACCGCCACGGCGTGCAGCGCGTCGCCCCTGTCATCCGCCGCATGGGCGAACTGTGAACCCCCCGAAAGCCCTGAAGGAGCCCCACCAGATGACGACCGTCCTCGCCGTGATCCCCGCCCGGGGCGGCTCCAAGGGCGTCCCCGGCAAGAACCTCGCCACGGTCGGCGGCGTCCCGCTCGTCGCCCGTGCCGTACGGGCCTGCGCGCAGGCCCGCCTGGTCACCGACGTGATGGTCTCCACGGACGACCCCGCGATCGCCGAGGTGGCTCGCGCGGCCGGGGGCACCGTCGTGGAACGGCCGCCCGCCATCGCGGGTGACACCGCGACCAGCGAGTCCGCGGTGCTCCACGCCATGGACGCGTACGAGGCGATCCACGGCCGCCCGGTCGACGTGGTCCTCCTCGTCCAGTGCACCAGCCCCTTCATCACCCGCGACGACATCGACGGTGTCACCTCCGCGGTCGTGAACGACGGCGCGGACACCGCCGTGACGGTGGCCCCCTTCCACGCCTTCGTCTGGCGCCGCACCCCCGCGCCGGTGCCGGCCACGGTCCCGGCCTCGCCGCTCCCCCCGGAGGCTCCGGAGGAGGACGGCCAGGGCGTCAACCACGACAAGTCCTACCGGCCCCGCCGTCAGGACCGACCCGAGGACTTCGTGGAGACCGGGGCCGCGTACGCCATGGACGCCCCGGGCTTCCGTACGCACGGCCACCGCTTCTTCGGGCGGACCGCGCTCGTCGAGACCGACCCCGCGCGGGTGCTGGAGATCGACGATCCGCACGATCTGGCCCGGGCCCGTGCGCTGGCGCCGCTGCTCGACCCCACGTCCGTCCCCACCAGCGAGGACGTCGACGCCGTCGTCCTCGACTTCGACGGCACCCAGACCGACGACCGCGTCCTCGTCGACGCGGACGGCCGTGAGCTCGTCGCCGTCCACCGAGGAGACGGCCTCGGCATCGCCGCGCTGCGCCGCGCCGGGCTGAAGCTGCTGATCCTCTCCACCGAACAGAACCCCGTCGTCGCGGCCCGCGCCCGCAAGCTCGCCATCCCCGTACTGCACGGCATCGACCGCAAGGACATAGCCCTGAAGCAGTGGTGCGAGGAGAACGCGGTCGCGCCCGAGCGGGTCCTCTACGCCGGCAACGACGTCAACGACCTGCCCTGTTTCGGGCTCGTCGGCTGGCCCGTCGCCGTCGCGAGCGCGCACGACTCCGTGCGCGCCGCAGCCCGCGCCGTCACCGCCACCCCCGGTGGCGCCGGCGCGATCCGGGAGATCGCCACCTGGCTTCTCGGTCCCACCCTCACCACCCCCACCCAGTAAGCCGACCCGTAAGGAACCCCCTCATGAACTCCCGTCTGCGCACCCTCGGCAGCAAGACCGCGGGCCCCGGCCACCCCGTCTACGTCACCGGCGAGATCGGCATCAACCACAACGGCGACCTCGACAACGCCATCGCGCTGATCGACGCCGCCGCCGACGCCGGCTGTGACGCGGTCAAGTTCCAGAAGCGCACCCCGGAGATCTGCACCCCGCGCGACCAGTGGGACATCGAGCGCGACACGCCCTGGGGCCGGATGACGTACATCGACTACCGCCACCGCGTCGAGTTCGGCGAGGACGAGTACCGCGCCATCGACGAGCACTGCAAGAAGCGCGGCATCGACTGGTTCGCCTCCCCGTGGGACACCGAGGCCGTCGCCTTCCTGGAGAAGTTCGACCTCCCCGCCCACAAGGTCGCCTCCGCGTCCCTCACGGACGACGAGCTGCTGCGCGCCCTGCGCGCCACCGGCAAGACGGTCATCCTCTCCACCGGTATGTCGACGCCGAAGCAGATCCGGCACGCCGTCGAGGTCCTCGGCAGCGACAACATCCTGCTCTGCCACGCCACCTCGACGTACCCGGCCAAGGCCGAGGAGCTCAACCTGCGCGTCATCAACACCCTGATGCAGGAGTACCCGAACGTCCCGATCGGCTACTCCGGCCACGAGACCGGTCTGCAGACCACGCTCGCCGCCGTTGCCCTCGGCGCCGCGTTCGTCGAGCGTCACATCACCCTCGACCGCGCCATGTGGGGCTCCGACCAGGCCGCCTCCGTCGAGCCCGGTGGTCTGCAGCGCCTCGTCCGTGACATCCGCACCATCGAGGCCGCCCTCGGTGACGGAGTCAAGAAGGTCTACGACTCCGAGCTCGCCCCGATGAAGAAGCTCCGCCGCGTCGCGGGCGTCGTCGCCGAGCAGTCCGAGCCGGTAGCGGTCTGACGACCATGGACCTTGCCTTCGTCGAGAGCCCGGTCCAGCTGCTGAACGTCCTGGAGTGGTCGCACGCCCCCGCGCTGCCCGGTGTCCCCGTGCAGCCGGGGCCGGAGTCCACCGTCCGCACCCGGCCGAGCCGCACCGGCGACCTGACGGTCGTGGTGCTCTCGCCCACCGACCCCATGTCGCGGGGACAGCTGCGCCGTATGGCCGAGCTGGCCCGCGACGAGGGGATCACGGTGCGCTGGCAGGAGGCCCGTGGGGGTGCGGACGCGGTCGTGCGGACGGTACGTGCGCTGGGCCCGGCGCTGCGCCGGGCGGAGCGGATCGTCATAGGCGACCCGTTCTCCCGCTACGTACAGCTCCTGCTGACCCTGGTGCGTACCCGGCAGCTGACCGTGGTCGACGACGGCACGGCGACCATGGAGTTCGTCGCGCAGCTCGCGCGCGGCGAACGGCTGGTGCGCTGGCATCGGCGTGGCCGCCGCGGCCCGCGCGAGCTCGTGCTCGCGCCGGTCTCGGCGGCCGCCCGCCGCCGGCTCACCCCCTCGCGCTCCCGCGAGGTCGAGGTCTTCACGGCGATGCCCGTGGACGCGCCGGAAGGGCTCACGGTCACCGCCAACCAGTTCCGCTGGACCCGCTCCCGGTTCGGCCCGCCCCGGCTCACCCGTGGCGCCGATCTGGTCGGCACCTCGCTCGTCGAGACGGGCGTGATCGACCAGGATCAGTACTCCGAGGCCGTCGCCTCGCTCGCCAGGACGCACGGCGCCACCCGCTACTTCGCCCACCGCCGGGAGAGCGCGGACAAGCTCCACCGGCTGACCGCCGCCACCGGCCTGGAGATCGTCCGCCCGGACCTGCCGCTGGAGCTGATCGCCCGGCGTGGCCCGATCGGGCGTACGGTGCTGAGCTTTCCCTCGACCGTCGTGCACACCCTGCCGCTGGCTCTCGCGGGCACCGGCGTCACGGTCGCGGTGTGCGACATCGCACCGGAATGGCTCAAGGACACGGCGTCCCCGCGGGCGCACGGCTTCCTGGCCGGGGTCACCGGCACCGCCCGGGACGTGCACCGGCTTCCGGCACCCGCCTGAGCGGCGGCCCGGGGCCCGGGGACTGAACGCGACAGGACGCCACAGTGTCCATATCGTGGTCAGAAGGTGGGTGAGCTTACCCACACCGAATGACGGCCATGCGTCGTCAGACGCATTTTCTTCCCCCTATCGGGCTGAACTTTTGTTGATCTCGAGTTAGTTGGGCCTTGAAGGGGCCTACTCTTCAACGGGTGAACCAGTTGATGTCCCGCGAGCCCGACGCCGGCCTGCCCGGCGATGCCGAGTTGCCTGGCGACTACGCTCTGCCAGGCACACTGTCCGACGCCCTGCGCACGGAACTCATTGCCTTCCGCCGGGACTTGCACATGCACCCGGAGCTGGGGAACCAGGAGTTCCGCACCACCGCCGCGCTCAAGGCCAGGCTGGAGGCCGCCGGGCTGCACCCGCAGGTGCTGTCGACCGGTACGGGACTCGTCTGTGACGTGGGCGCCGAAGCAGGGGCACGCGGTGCGGGCCAGGACGGTGGGGGACGACGGACGGGCGTGCGTCCCATGCTCGCGATCCGCGCCGACATCGACGCCCTGCCCATCCCGGACACCAAGACGGGCGTGCCGTACCGCTCGACCGTGCCGGACCGGGCCCACGCCTGCGGCCACGACGTCCACACGACGGCCGTGCTCGGCGCCGGACTGGTCCTCGCCGAGCTGGACCGGCAGGGCCTGCTGCCGCAGCCGGTGCGGCTGATCTTCCAGCCCGCCGAGGAGGTCCTGCCGGGCGGCGCGGCCGACGCGATCGAGTCCGGCGTACTGGACGGAGTCGGCCGGATCATCGCCGTGCACTGCGATCCCCGGGTCGACGCGGGCAGGATCGGGCTGCGCGTCGGCCCCATCACCTCCGCCTGCGACCGGCTGGAGATCACGCTCGACGGCCCCGGCGGCCACACCGCGCGCCCGCATCTGACCACGGATCTGGTCACCGCGGCCGCCAAGATCGTCACCGAGGTTCCGGCGCTGCTGTCCCGCCGCGTCGACACCCGCTCCGGACTGGCCCTGACCTGGGGCCGTATCGAATCCGGCCACGCCTGCAACGTCATCCCGCAGCACGCGGAGCTCGCCGGAACCGTGCGCTGCCTGGACCTGCCCGCCTGGCGCGAGGCCCCGGACCTGGTGCACGCCGCGGTCGACGAGATCGCCACGCTGCACCGGGCGAAGTCCCAGATCAACTACATCCGCGGGGTGCCGCCCGTGGTCAACGACCCCGTGGTCACCGAACTGCTGCGGGACGCCCATGCCGCCCGCCGTGGAGCGCCGGCGATCGAGGACACCGAGCAGAGCCTGGGGGGCGAGGACTTCTCCTGGTACCTGGAGCACGTCCCGGGCGCGATGGCCCGCCTCGGAGTGCGTGCGCCGGGCTCGGGCTCCAGGCTCGACCTGCACCGTGGGGACTTCGACGTGGACGAGGCCGCGATCACGGTGGGCGTGGAACTGTTCACGGCGGCGGCGCTGCTCGACGCGGCACACGGTCGCTGAGCCGCCCCTCCGAGCGTTGAGCCGCCCCTCCGAGCGGCGGCCTTCGGTCTGTCCGCGGGGCCGCCCGGGAGTGGGCGGCCGGCTGCCCGGTCCGGTCTTCCGGGCCGGGCAGTTCGTTCGTTCCGGGATTCCCCGACCGGGTCCCGAATTTATTCATTCCGAGAACATTCTCGGAACGGGTACTCCCGTTTCCCGTCCGGGAATTGCCCGGAAAGCGCCTGCCCGCCTGGGCAACTGGCCCGCGGTGGCGGGGCTCCACCCGTGAGAGCCTGGGGACGAGGCATCCCCGTCATCACCCGGATGCCGTGTGTGTCGATCGACGCTTCCTGCGCGTCGATCTGATAACGACTGGTGAACGGGTCTTTAACCGACATCTACGCGCGTTACGATCGCCGCGAAACCAGCGCCGCAAGGGGCGCTTTCGGTCAGTCTTGAAGGGACCCTCCTCGTGCGCCGGGTATCCAAGATCACCGCCGCGTGTGCAGTCACCGCGGCCCTCGCCCTCACTGCCACCGCCTGCGGCGAGTCGTCCACCGAGTCGACCGGCTCGGGTGAAGGCAAGCTCAAGATCGGCATGGCCTACGACGTAGGTGGCCGTGGCGACAACTCCTTCAACGACTCCGCGGCCCGCGGACTGGACAAGGCCAAGGCCGAGTTCGGCGCCGAGACCAAGGAGCTCACCGCCAAGAACGGCGAGACCCCCGCCGACCGCGAGCAGCGGCTCGCGTCGCTCGCCGAGGGCGGCTTCAACCCCGTGATCGGTGTCGGCTTCGCCTACAAGGACGCGATCGACAAGACCGCGGCCAAGTACCCCGACACCACCTTCGGTCTGATCGACTCGGTCTCCGACAAGAAGAACGTCAACTCGATCGTCTTCACCGAGGAGCAGGGCTCCTACCTCGCCGGTGTCGCGGCCGCCCTCAAGTCCAAGGACGGCAAGATCGGCTTCATCGGTGGTGTCGACCTCCCGCTGATCAAGAAGTTCGCGGCCGGCTTCGAGCAGGGCGTCACGGACACCAACCCGAAGGCCTCGGTGCAGATCCAGTACCTGACCACGGGTACGGACCTCTCCGGCTTCGGCGCCCCGGACAAGGGCAAGGCCGCCGCCAAGGGCATGCTCGACAAGGGCATCGACGTCATCTTCGCCGCGGCGGGCGGCTCCGGTGCCGGCTCCATCGAGGCCGTCTCCGCGAAGCCGGGCGCCTGGTCGATCGGCGTGGACTCGGACCAGGCCAAGGACCCGGCCCTGTCCAAGTACGCCTCGACGATCATGACCTCGGTCGTCAAGAACGTCGACACCGGCGTCTACGACCTGGTCAAGTCCGTCAAGGACGGCAAGCCGCGGACCGGCACGCACGCCTACTCGCTCTCCGAGAACGGCGTCAGCCTCACCACCACCGGTGACCACCTGAAGGACATCCAGGCCAAGGTCGACGAGGCCAAGAAGAAGATCGTGGACGGCACCATCAAGGTGAAGACCACCACCTGACGTACCGTGTGACCGGGGTTCGGCGAACGGCTTCGGCCGAGGTCCGGACCCCGGCCCTGCATGGCCCGCGGGCCCCGGTCCCAGCGTCCGGGTCCCGCATCGTCAATTCTCCGCGCTACGCGCGTAGCGCGATCGCCCACGCGGTAGTTTTCGCGCCAACCACCGCCTCCGCTCCTCCGCTCCTGCCAAGGAGAGTGCGCCATCAACGCGTCCAGCAGTCCTCATGCCGTAGAGCTCCGCGGCATCACCAAACGATTCCCCGGAGTCGTGGCCAACCACGACATCGACATCACCGTGCGCCGCGGCACCGTCCACGCCCTCGTGGGCGAGAACGGCGCCGGCAAGTCCACCCTGATGAAGATCCTCTACGGCATGCAGAAGCCGGACGAGGGCACCATCGCGGTGGACGGCGAGCAGGTGACGTTCCACGACCCCGGTGACGCCATCGCCCGTGGCATCGGCATGGTGCACCAGCACTTCATGCTCGCGGACTACCTCACGGTCCTCGAGAACGTCGTTCTCGGCTCCGAGAAGCTCTACGGCATCGGCGACCGCGCCCGCGCCAAGATCAAGGAGATCTCCGACGCGTACGGTCTCAACGTCCGCCCGGACGTCCTCGTCGAGGACCTGGGCGTCGCCGACCGCCAGCGCGTGGAGATCCTCAAGGTCCTCTACCGCGGCGCCCGCACCCTCATCCTCGACGAGCCGACCGCCGTGCTCGTCCCGCAGGAGGTCGACGCGCTCTTCGACAACCTGCGTGAGCTCAAGGCCGAGGGCCTGACCGTCATCTTCATCTCGCACAAGCTGGGCGAGGTGCTCACGGTCGCCGACGAGATCACCGTCATCCGCCGTGGCACCACGGTCGGCAACGCCGACCCGAAGTCCGTCACCACCAAGCAGCTCGCCGAGCTGATGGTCGGCGCCGAGCTGCCCTCGCCGGAGACCCGTGAGTCGACCGTCACCGACGTCCCGATGCTCCAGGTCGAGGACCTCCGGCTGACCGCGACCGACCCCGACGGCGTCGTGCGCTCGGTGCTCGACGGCATCTCCTTCACCATCCACAAGGGTGAGGTGCTGGGCATCGCGGGCGTCGAGGGCAACGGCCAGTCCGAACTGGTCGAGGCCGTCATGGGCATGCGCAACCTGGACACCGGCGTGGTGACCCTGGACCGCACCGACATCTCGGCGACCCCGACCCGCAAGCGGCGCGAGGACGGCATGGCCGTCATCCCCGAGGACCGCCACCGGCACGGACTGCTGCTGGAAGCACCGCTCTGGGAGAACCGCATCCTCGGTCACGTCACCGAGAAGCCCAACAGCAAGGGCGCGTTCCTCGACCTCAAGGCCGCCCGCGCCGACACGGAGCGGATCGTCCGCGAGTACGACGTCCGCACCCCCGGCATCGAGGTCACCGCGGCCTCGCTCTCCGGCGGCAACCAGCAGAAGCTGATCGTCGGCCGCGAGATGAGCCACAACCCCAAGCTGCTCATCGCCGCCCACCCCACCCGGGGCGTCGACGTCGGCGCGCAGGCGCAGATCTGGGACCAGATCCGCGCGGCGCGGCGTGAGGGCCTGGCCGTGCTGCTGATCTCCGCCGACCTGGACGAGCTGATCGGGCTGTCCGACACGCTGCGGGTGATGTACCGCGGCCGGCTGGTCGCGGACGCCGACCCCGCCTCGATCACCCCCGAGGAGCTGGGCTCGGCCATGACCGGCGCGGCATCCGGCCATCTCGAGCACCACGAAGACAGCGCCCCGGAGGACGAGGCCCGATGAAGAAGTTCGACAAGGAGCGGGTGCTCCTCGGGCTGGCGGCCCCGCTGCTCGCGATCGTGGCCGCGTTCGCGGTCACGGCGCTGGTGCTGGCCGCGACCGGCAAGGAGCCGTTCAGCGCCTTCGGCATCATGTTCGACTACGGCATCAAGTCGGACAGCCAGGTCTACATCATCAACAAGGCGACGACCTACTACCTGGCGGGTCTCGCGGTGGCCATCGGCTTCCGCATGAACCTGTTCAACATCGGCGTCGACGGCCAGTACCGGCTCGCCGCGTTCTTCGCCGCCGCCGTCGGCGGCGCGCTGACGCTGCCCGGCTTCCTGCAGATCCCGCTGATCATCGTGACCGCCATGATCGTCGGCGCCATGTGGGCCGGTATCGCCGGTGTCCTCAAGGTCACCCGGGGCGTCAGCGAGGTCGTCTCGACGATCATGCTCAACATGATCGCCACGGCCATCATCGGCTACCTCCTCCAGCCCGGCCGCCTCGGCCACCTCGACCCGGCCGGCACGGAGGTCGCCACCAGCCCGCTGCCGGAGTCGGCGCACTTCTTCGAGTTCCCGACGACGCCGAACCCGATCGACGGCTTCATCGTCATCGCGATCGCGGCGGGCGTGGCGTACTGGTTCACGCTCTCCCGCACCCGCTTCGGCTTCGACCTGCGCACCGTCGGCCAGTCCGGCTCCGCGGCCGAGGCGAGCGGTGTGAACGTGAAGAAGATGGTCGTCACCTCCATGCTGATCTCCGGCGCGGTGGCCGGCCTGATCGGCATGCCGACGCTGCTCAACGACTCCTATGAGTACGGCGGAGGCTTCCCCCTCGGCATCGGCTTCACGGGGATCGCCATCGCCCTCCTCGGACGCAACCACCCCATCGGCATCGCGCTCGGCGCGCTGCTGTGGGGCTTCCTGGAGCGCGGCTCGCAGAAGCTCGAGTTCGAGGACTACGACAGGGAGATCGTCGGCGTCATGCAGGGCGTCATCGTCCTCTGTGTCGTCATCGCCTACGAAGTCGTGCGCCGCTACGGCCTCAAGCGCCAGCAGCGACAGGTCGGCGAGAAGCTCGCCGCGCAGGCCCGTAACTCCGACAACCAGGAGGTGTCGGCGTGAGCGCCACGGCGACTTCCACCCCGCCGCCCGGGGCGACCAAGGTGTCCGGCGGCAAGGGCGGCCGCACCCGCCTCTCCTTCCCCGTCATCCTGCTGATCATCGCGGGAGGACTGGTCGCCCTGTCCGCCGTGCGCGCGATCACGGGCGCGCAGGACCTCACCTCGGCCGGCCAGATCAGCGCCGCGCTCTCGATGGCCGTGCCGATCGGCCTCGCCGGTCTCGGCGGCCTCTGGGCCGAGCGGGCGGGTGTGGTCAACATCGGTCTCGAGGGAATGATGATCCTCGGCACCTTCTTCGGTGCCTGGGCCGGCTGGCAGACGAGCCCCTGGCTCGGTGTGCTCGCCGGTGTGCTCGGCGGCATGGCGGGCGGTCTGCTGCACGCCGTCGCCACCGTCACCTTCGGCGTCGACCACATCATCTCCGGTATCGCGATCAACATCCTGGCCGTCGGCTTCACGACGTACTTCGCCAAGCTGTGGTTCAACAGCGGCGAGGCCGCGGCCAAGGGCGGCAGCCCGAAGCAGTCCCCGCCCGCGGACGAGATCACCTCGGTGACCGTGCCGGGGTTGTCCGAATGGCTCGTCTCGATCGAGAAGCACCACTGGTTCTTCGTCTCGGACCTCGCCGGCATCCTCGGCGGCCTGGTCAGCAACGTCTCGCTGCTGACGATCGTGGCCGTCCTGCTCTTCTTCGGCACGTTCCTGGTGCTGTGGAAGACCTCGTTCGGTCTGCGGCTGCGCTCCTGCGGCGAGAACCCGATCGCGTCCGAGTCGCTGGGCGTCAACGTCTACAAGTACAAGTACATCGCGGTGATCGTCTCCGGCGGAATGGCCGGACTCGGCGGTGCCTTCCTGTCCCTGGTCACCTCGCACATCTACAACGAGGGCCAGACCGCGGGGCGCGGCTACATCGGCCTCGCCGCGATGATCTTCGGTAACTGGCGGCCCGGCGGACTCGCCATGGGCGCGGGCCTGTTCGGCTTCTCCGACGCCCTGCAGCTGCGCGCCGGCGGACAGTCCGTCCACGCGCTGCTCCTGCTGCTGGCCGTGGTGCTCGTCGCCCTCGGCCTGTGGAAGCTGTACCGCAAGAGCTATCCGACGGCAGCGATCAGCCTGGTCGTCGCCGCCGGTGTGCTGGTCTGGTACCTCGGCACGGACACGGTGCCGACCGAGTTCGTGAGCGCCACGCCGTACGTCGTGACCCTGCTCGTCCTCTCGCTCTCCGCGCAGCGTCTGCGGATGCCGAAGGCCGACGGTATGCGCTACCGCAAGGGCCAGGGCAAGTGACCGCCGGCGCACCGGCGCCCGACGCCGTCGACTGGGAGGCCCTGCGCGAGGTGGCGCGGGGCGTGATGGCCCACGCCTATGTGCCGTACTCGGGCTACCCGGTCGGCGCGGCGGCCCTCGTCGACGACGGCCGTACGGTCAGCGGCTGCAACGTCGAGAACGCCTCGTACGGCCTGTCGCTGTGCGCGGAGTGCGGCCTCGTGTCGCAGTTGCAGGCCTCGGGCGGCGGCAGACTCACGCACTTCACCTGCGTGGACGGGCACGGCGACGTACTGATGCCGTGCGGCCGCTGCCGTCAGCTGCTGTACGAGTTCGGCGGGCCCGGACTGCTGCTGGACACGGCGGCCGGCATCCTGCCGCTCGCCGAGATGCTGCCCCAGGCCTTCGGCCCGGAGAAGCTCGGACCCGAGAAGCTCGGCTAGGCCCACCGCACAGGGCCGAGACCCGCGGCCCCTCCGCTCCCCGGTGGAGGGGCCGCGACATTTTCGTACCACCTGGTTCGTACCGGAAGGACCCCTGAAGCACATGGACGCCATCTCCGTCATCCGCACCAAGCGCGACCGAGGCGAACTCACCCCCGAGCAGATCGACTGGGTCATCGACGCGTACACCCGTGGCGAGGTCGCCGACGAGCAGATGTCCGCGCTGGCGATGGCGATCCTGCTCAACGGCATGAACCGGGCGGAGATCGCGCGCTGGACCGCCGCGATGATCGCGTCCGGGGAGCGCATGGACTTCTCGTCGCTGTCCCGGCCCACCGCCGACAAGCACTCCACGGGCGGTGTCGGCGACAAGATCACGCTGCCGCTGGCCCCGCTGGTCGCGGCCTGTGGTGCGGCCGTGCCGCAGCTGTCCGGCCGCGGTCTCGGCCACACCGGCGGCACCCTCGACAAGCTGGAGTCCATCCCCGGCTGGCGCGCCCTGCTGTCGAACGAGGAGATGCTGCACGTCCTCGACACGACCGGTGCGGTCATCTGCGCGGCGGGCGACGGCCTGGCCCCGGCCGACAAGAAGCTGTACGCCCTGCGTGATGTCACCGGCACGGTCGAGGCGATCCCGCTGATCGCGTCCTCGATCATGTCGAAGAAGATCGCCGAGGGCACGGGTTCGCTGGTGCTGGACGTGAAGGTCGGCTCCGGCGCCTTCATGAAGAACATCGAGGACGCGCGCGAACTCGCCTCCACGATGGTCGGTCTCGGCACGGACCACGGGGTGCGGACCGTCGCCCTGCTCACCGACATGTCGACCCCGCTCGGCCTCACCGCGGGCAACGCCCTCGAAGTCCGGGAGTCGGTCGAGGTGCTCGCGGGCGGCGGTCCTGCCGACGTCGTCGAGCTGACCCTGGCGCTGGCCCGCGAGATGCTCGACGCGGCCGGCATCAAGGACGCCGACCCGGCGAAGGCCCTGGCCGACGGCTCGGCGATGGACGTCTGGCGCCGGATGATCGCCGCTCAGGGCGGCGACCCGGACGCGGAGCTGCCGGTGGCCCGCGAGCGGCACGTCATCACCGCCCCCTCGACGGGTGTCCTCACCCGCCTCGACGCCTACGGCATCGGCGTCGCCGCCTGGCGCCTGGGTGCGGGCCGCGCCCGCAAGGAGGACCCGGTCCAGGCGGGCGCGGGCATCGAGCTCCACGCCAAGCCGGGCGACGAGGTCACGGCGGGCGCTCCGCTGCTGACGCTGCACACGGACACCCCGGAGAAGTTCGACTACGCCCTGAAGTCGCTGGAGTCGGTGTACGACATCGCCCCGTCGGGCACGGCGTTCGTCCCGGATCCGATCGTCCTGGACCGTATCGCCTGACCCGGACGACAGGGGCTGACCGGGTGCGACCGAGCCGCGGCGATGAGTTGTCGCCGCGGCGGAGGTCTCTTCCATGTGGACAGCACACAACAGCCGATCGTCGTCGAACTCGTCGGCCGGGTCGCCCCCGCCGACGTGCCGTTGCTGTGTGCGCGTCTGCAGGCACAGGTCGTCGCCGCCGAGGGGGCTGAGGTGATCTGCGACGTCGGGGCTCTCGTCGTCGCCGATCTCACCGCCGTCGACGCCGTCGCCCGGCTGCGGCTCACCGCCCGCAGACTCGGCAGGGAGCTGCGGCTGACGAACGCCGGTCCCGAGCTGCTGGCCCTGCTCGCCTTCGTCGGACTGGGCCGTGGGGACGACCCGGACCGGCCGTCGGCGCTCAGTCCTCGGCGCCCTCCGGGCTGAGCCGCTCCGGCAGCCCGAACAGCGGGAACCAGCGCTTGGTGTCCAGGAAGAAGTCCATGCCACCGATCCGGCCGTCCGAGACCTCCAGGACGATCAGCGCCCACGGCTCGTACCCCTCGCCGTCCTGGCTCGGGTGGTACTGCGCGAACGCCGGCGAGCCGTTGGCCACGGTCGGGACCAGCTTGGAGCCACGGCAGACCTCGCCGACGCCGAGCATCCAGCCCACGATGTCGTCATGGCCGCGCAGCCACAGGTCGTACGGCGGCATGGACATCGTCGCGTCCTCGTGCAGCAGCGCCGTCAGCGCCTTCATGTCGTACCCCTCGAAGGCGGCGACATAGCGCTCCAGCAGCTTCTGCTGCTCCTCGTCGAGCAGGTCCGCCGGGTCGCAGGAGGCGGGATCATGGTCGGCGAGCGTGGCGCGGGCCCGCTGCAGCGCGCTGTTGACCGAGGCGACGGACGTGCCCAGCAGCTCGGCCACCTCGGCGGCCTTCCAGGCCAGCACCTCGCGCAGGATCAGCACCGCTCGCTGCTTCGGCGGCAGATGCTGCAGCGCCGCGACGAACGCCAGCCTGATCGACTCCCGCTCCACCGTCGTATCGGCCGGGTCGGCCACCGACGGCAGCACGCGCCCGTCCGGCACCGGCTCCAGCCAGGTGATCTCCGGACGGGCGGTGAGCTGGGCCTGGGCCACCGGGGTGGCGGCGGTCAGGTCCATCGGGCGGGCCCGGCGATTGCCCGCGTTCAGCATGTCCAGGCAGACGTTCGTCGCGATGCGGTACAGCCACGAGCGCAGCGACGATCTCCCTTCGAACTTCTCGAAGCTCTTCCAGGCCCGCACCATGGTGTCCTGGACGGCGTCCTCCGCCTCGAAGGCCGAGCCCAGCATGCGGTAGCAGTAGCCGGTCAGCTCCGTCCGGTAGCTCTCCAGCCGGGATTCGAGGTCCTGCGTCGTTGCGAGATCACTCATCGGGTCCACCCCTGTCGACCGTCCTCACCAGCCCTTCGGACGCTACAGGAGGGGACTGACAACAGGGGTCAGGTTCCCGGCTTGCGGCCGTAGACGTGGACGTCGTCCCCGTTCTTCAGCAGGCCCCAGTACGCCTTCGCGTCCGCCGGCCGCATGTTGACGCAGCCGCCCGATCCCGGCGGGTTGTAGACGCTCTTGGTGACCGAGTGGAAGGCCTGCCCGCCGTCGAAGAACTGCGAGTACGGCATCCACACCTTGTAGATCGTCGACCAGTGGTTGATGTGCCGGTAGTAGACCCGCTTGGCGCCGGTGCGGGTCTCCGCCCCGTCCCGCCCGGTCCGCACCGGCACCGGGCCGTACTTCAGCTTGGCCCCGTCCTGGATCCAGGTGAGCTGTCTGGTCAGGTCGACACAGGCGATGCGGCCCTTGTTGGTCGGGCACGCGCCCGCCTTGTTCGGGGTCTTGCCCGCCGCCCGCTGGGCCAGGATCGTGTTCATCGTGCGCCAGGTGACCGGACCGGCGTAGCCGATCGTCGGGGTGATCCCGTGCCAGCGCTGGAACGTCTGGATGGCCTTGCAGTCGGCGGCGGACTGCCGTCCGTCGACCTTCAGGCCCATGAACTTCTCGACCTGCTTCTGGTACGGCCCGGTCGACGTCGTGCAGGACGCGGCCTGTGCGGGCCCGGCGCCGAGCGCGAAGGTCAGCGGCACCACCAGCCCGGTGACGCCGAGGGCGACACCGCCCCTTCTCCGTATGTTCCTTGTGTGTCTTGCCCGATCCACAGTGACCAACTCCCCAGTCGCGCAGTGCGGTTGCTCTGCACTTTGGACGCGTACGGGGGAGCGGCGGTTGTAGGAACGAGGGCCTGATTCACGGAGATTTCCGCGCCGGCCGTCCCAGGAGCCTCAGTGGCGTACAGCCGTCGCTGTGGCCGCGGCGAGCACCGGCCGGCGCTCCTGGGCGCGGGCCGCGTAGGACCCGTAGAGCGTGATCGACACGACGCCGAGGACCGAGAGCAGCCCCAGCAGGACCGTGCCCGCCCAGCCGCCGGAGTGGAAGGCGATCGCGCCGAGCGTGCCGCCCGCGCTGCTGCCGAGGTAGTACGCCGACTGGTACAGGGCCGAGGCCTGCGCCCGGCCGGTCTTCGCGGTACGGCTCACGGAGGAGGAGGCGACCGCGTGGCCGGCGAAGAAGCCCGCCGTGATCAGCACCAGGCCGAGCAGCACCGCGGTCAGCGAGTCCGCGAGGGAGAGCAGCAGACCCGCCGTCGTCGTGCCGACCGCGAGATAGAGGGCGCCGCGCCTGCCGAGCCGGCCGACCAGCTTCCCGGCGGCCGCCGACGAGACCGTACCGACCAGATAGACCAGGAAGATGGAGCCGACGATGCCCTGGGGGAGGCTGAACGGGGCCTCGACGAGCCGGTAGCCGATCACCGTGTAGACCGCGCCGAAGACCGTCATGAACAGCGCGCCGATCGCGTACAGCCGCATCAGCAGCGGGTCGGCGAGATGACCCCGGACGGTCCGCGCCAGCTCACGGGG
Source organism: Streptomyces sp. NBC_00259 (assembly GCF_036181745.1). Taxonomy (NCBI): domain Bacteria; kingdom Bacillati; phylum Actinomycetota; class Actinomycetes; order Kitasatosporales; family Streptomycetaceae; genus Streptomyces; species Streptomyces sp. NBC_00259. The sequence goes on from NZ_CP108080.1 coordinate 4,857,030, forward strand.
GTTCAGCGAACCCGGCACGAAGTGACGGGCCTTCGGCAGCAGCAGCCTGCAGGCCACCGTGCACACGACCGCCATCAGTCCGACCGCGGCGAGCCCGGCCCGCCAGCCCCACAGCTGCGCGACCCAGCCGGTGACGATCCGGCCGCTCATCCCGCCGATGCTGTTGCCCGCGACGAACAGCCCGATCGCGGCGATCAGGGCCTTCGGGCGTACCTCCTCGGCGAGATACGCCATCGCGGAGGCCGGGACCCCGGCCAGTGCGGCGCCCTGCACCGCACGCAGCGCCACGAGCCACTCCAGGCTCGGCGCGAACGGCACCAGCAGTCCGACCACGGCCGCGACCACCAGCGAGACCGTCATCAGCCGCACCCGTCCGAACCGCTCGGACAGCGCGCTCAGCGGCAGGACGCACAGGGCCAGCGCCCCGGTGGCCGCGGAGACCGTCCAGCTGGCCGCGCTCGCCGTCACACCGAAGTCGTCGGAGACGGCGGGCAGCAGGGCCTGGGTCGAGTAGAGGAGGGCGAAGGTCGCGACGCCCGCGGCGAAGAGCGCGAAGCTCATGCGGCGGTAGCCGGGGAGTCCGGGGGCGTGGCGGGAATCGGTGGTCTCGGGGGACTGCGAGGGGAGGGCACCCACGGTGGTGGGCGCCCCGGTACTGGCGGAAGGCATACCTCGAAGGTAGGCACGCAGGTTTGATGCGTCCAATGCATGGAACGGCTTTAATCGTTCCCATGGTGCATGACTACAGCTCACGGCCTCGCGTGTCACTGAACAGTTACGAAGAAGACATGCCTCTGCTGCTCGCTCCGCGCCTCGCGTACTTCGCGGGAGTCGCCCGGCACGAGCATGTGACCCGGGCCGCGCAGGAGCTCGCCGTACCGCAGTCGACGCTGTCGCGCGCCATGGTCCGGCTCGAACAGGACCTGGGCGTCGCCCTGTTCACCCGCAAGGGGCGCACGGTGTCGCTGACGGCGGCCGGCCGCACCTTTCTCACCTCCGTGGAGCGCGCCCTCGCCGAGGTCGAACGGGCCGCGGAGTCCGTACGGGCCGACGCCGACCCGTCTGCGGGCAAGGTCGCCTTCGGCTTCCTGCACACCATGGGTTCCGAGACCGTGCCGGAGCTGATCCGCGCCTTCCGGGTCGACCATCCCCGGATCCGCTTCACGCTCGTCCAGAACTACGGCGAGGCGATGATCGAACGACTCCGGGCCGGCGAACTCGACCTGTGCCTCACCTCACCGGTGCCGGACGCGCCCGACCTCGTCGCCCGCCGCCTCGACGAACAGCGGCTGCGGCTCGTCGTCCCCGACGACCACCGCCTCGCGACGCGCAAACGGGTCCGGCTCGCCGAGGCGGCGGACGAGACCTTCGTGACGCTCGAACCGGGGTACGGGCTCCGCCGCATCACCGACGCGCTGTGCGCAGAGGCCGGCTTCTCGCCCCGCGTCGCCTTCGAGGGCGAGGAGGCCGAGACGCTGCGTGGTCTGGTCGCCGCGGGGCTCGGCGTGGCGCTGCTGCCGCCGCCGGCGGCGCCCCGTCCGGGGGTGGTGGAGCTGACGGTCACGGCGCCGCGGGCGGTGCGGGAGATCGGCGTCGCCTGGCTGGACGGGCATCCGGACACGCCGCCGGTGACGGCGTTCAAGAGGTTCCTGCTGTCCCGGCGGGGGAACCTGCTCCCGGACTGACGTGCGACGCCGCCCGCGGGCAAGCCCTCAGCTTCGGAGGCGCCCGCTCAGTGGCGCAGGGCGCGGCCGAAGCCCGCGGCCAGGGGCATGCGCAGGCCCAGCGGGGGCGGCGCGGCGAGGGCGTCGGCGACCGGGCGGGCGTAGGCGCGGGAGAAGAGCGAGCCGAGGACGAAGTCGCTCGCCAGGGAGTGGACTTCGTCCTGGTACTGCCGCAGCGCGTGCCCGTCGGAGTGCACCTCGAACCTGCACGTGTCCCGGTTGGACTTCTTCGCCCGCTCGGCCAGCCGGTACGACAGCTCCGGATCGGTCCTGGCGTCCTTCGTGCCGTGCACGATCAGGACCTGGCGGCCGGCGAGCTGCTTCACCGGTTCGGGTTGCGCCGCGACGTCGTCCTCCGGCAGCCACGGGGCGATCGCCAGCACCGAGTTGACGGCGTCGTGCCCGGCGGCGTGCAGCGCGGCACGGCCGCCCATGCCCCGGCCCGCCAGGCACACCGGGACGTCGCCGTAGCGCCGTACCGCCTCGTCCGCCGCCCAGGACGCGTCCGCCGCGAGGCGCGCGTCCGTACCGTTCCAGCCGCGTCCGCGGTAGCGCACGACATGCGCGACGAGGCCGTCCCCTCGCCCCGCCCGCGCCAGCGAACGTGCGAGCGGCAGTGCGGCCGCGTGGGACACCGTGGAGGGCCCGCGGGCCGACTCCGGTTCCCCGTCGGGCAGCAGCAGCACCACACCGCTGACGACCCCGTCCGCCGTCCCGCCCGAGGGCCGGACCGCGCGGCCCAGCCGGGCCTGTGCTTCCCGCACGTCCTGCCGCTCCCCTCGCGCCACGTTCGCTTCGAGCCGGGCGCGTGCCGGTCCGGCCGCGCCCGCCGTGTGCCCCCACCACCGGGGCAGTGCGTGGTGTGCCATGGCAGAACAGTCTCAGAAGGGCAGGTGTACTCCACCCGTCCGCACGGTCACTGTTACGTATCGACAGGTGATTCGTGCAGCTGCCCTCTACGCGCGTAGGGATTAGAGTGCGCAGATGACGAGCCAGACCACCCACGTGTCCTCCCGGGGATCCACCCCCGGACCCCAGGGGCCCACCTCGGACCAGATCCGCCGCGCTCCGAAAGTGCTCCTGCACGACCACCTCGACGGCGGGCTGCGTCCCGGCACGATCATCGAACTCGCCCGTGACGTCGGCTACGACGCGCTCCCCGAGGCCGAGCCCGACAAGCTCGGCATCTGGTTCCACGAGGCCGCGGACTCCGGCTCGTTGGAGCGCTACCTGGAGACCTTCGCGCACACCTGTGCCGTCATGCAGACCCGTGAGGCCCTCAAGCGCGTCGCCTTCGAGTGCGCCGAGGACCTCGCCGAGGACGGAGTGGTCTACGCCGAGGTGCGGTACGCGCCCGAGCAGCACCTCGAAGCGGGACTGACCCTCGAAGAGGTCGTCGAGGCCGTCAACGAGGGCTTCCGGGAAGGCGAGCGACGGGCCCGCGCGAACGGTCACCGCATCCGCGTGGGCGCCCTCCTCACCGCGATGCGGCACGCCGCCCGTGCCCTGGAGATCGCCGAACTCGCCAACCGCTACCGGGACTCGGGCGTCGTCGGCTTCGACATCGCCGGCGCCGAGGCGGGCTACCCGCCCACCCGCCATCTCGACGCCTTCGAGTACCTCAAGCGCGAGAACAACCACTTCACCATCCACGCCGGGGAGGGCTTCGGGCTGCCGTCGATCTGGCAGGCCCTCCAGTGGTGCGGAGCCGACCGGCTCGGTCACGGTGTGCGCATCATCGACGACATCGAGGTCGCCGCCGACGGGACGGTGAAACTCGGGCGCCTGGCCGCGTACGTACGGGACAAGCGCATCCCGCTCGAACTGTGCCCGACCTCCAATCTGCAGACGGGCGCGGCCGCCTCGTACGAGGAACACCCCATCGGGCTGCTCCGCCGGCTGCACTTCCGGGCCACCGTCAATACCGACAACCGGCTGATGAGCAACACGAGCATGAGCCGTGAATTCGAGCTGCTGACCGAGACCTTCGGCTACACGCTCGACGACATGCAGTGGTTCACGGTCAATGCGATGAAGTCGGCGTTCATTCCTTTTGATGAGCGACTCGCGATGATCAATGACGTGATCAAGCCGGGATACGCCGAATTGAAATCCGAATGGCTGTTCAAGCAGACCGCCGCGACCAGCGGATCCTCGTCGGACGAGGGCTGAGCGGGAGCACGACGGAACGGCCGGGAGTGTCAACTCCCGGCCGTTTTCACGACTCCCGGGTGTTTGCGGGGCACAGGACGCGCTGGCTAGCTTGCAAAGCCGCTCAATTTCCCCTTCCCAAGGAAAAGCACCTGATGAAGCAGTCTGCTGCCAAGACCCTCGGTGTCGCCGCTCTCGGCGCCGCCTTCGCCGCTGCCGCCGCCGGTTCCGCGTCGGCCACGACCTCCCTCCCCGAGGTCGGCACCCCCGTGGACGCCCTCTCCGCCGTCCAGCCGACCGTTCTGCCCGCCGTCGAGCGGATCACCCACCAGGCCGGTCCCGAGGTGCTGCCCGCGCAGGCGGCCAACCCGCTCGGCGGCCTCCTCGGCGGTCTGCCGCTGAACGGTGTGCCGCTGAACGGACTGCCGCTCGCGCAGTGACGGCCGTACGGGACGCCTGACGGGCGTTCAGGACGCCTGACGAGAAGGGGGTGCACACCCGGTACCGGGTGTGCACCCCCTTCTCGTCGCTCCGGCGCCGTCACCAGGCGGTCGTCGCGGACTTCTCCGTCGGCAGCAGCAGCCACAGCGCCAGGTACAGCAGGAACTGCGGGCCGGGCAGCAGGCACGACACCAGGAAGATCACGCGCATCGTCGTCGCGGAGGTGCCGAAGCGCCGTGCCAGCGCTGCGCACACTCCGCCGATCATGCGTCCGTCACGAGGGCGGGCAAGGGCGGCCATGGTGGGCTCCTTCACGAGTCCTTCGAGGAAGCCGCTTCGTCGGGCTCCCGATGACTCCATACTCGCCGGGACCAAGGGGGCGAAGCGTCGCTCTACGGGGCGATCCCGACCCTGGGAATCGTCGGGGTGCGCCCCTGAGAGGCCTCCTCCCGAAGCAGGGCACCCCGCTCCTTCCGAGGTCCTGCGGCACGACCGGACCGCCTGCGCCGCAGCCGCGCCCGGCCCGCCGGGACGACCAGGAGATGCGCCAGTGCCACACCCGACGTGTTCAGCAGCAGCGAGTCCACGTCGACGACCTGCCCGGGCACAGCGGTCTGCAACAGCTCGATGCCCAGCGACAGCAGCGCCCCGGTCGCGACCGTGCGGGCCAGCGAGGCCCAGGGGGAGACGGCGAGCCGGCCGCCCGTCATCGGCAGCAGTATCCCGAGCGGCGCCAGCAGCAGCAGTCCCTCACCGATCCGCCGGGCCGCGTGCACCGGACCCAGCGCCAGATCGGCCTTGATCCCCGCGAGCGGCTCCAGATTCGCCGCCGTCACCCACGGCACATCCAGCGGACGAAGCGTCAGCCATGCCACGAGTACCAGATGCGCGAGGAGGAGTACGCCCCCCGCCGCGCGGAAGCGGATGACGGCACTGCCGCCCGAACCTTGACGCTGCACGCCCCCCAAGACGCGGCGACCGGTGCGATCGGTTCCGCCCGGCCTTCGCGGTGTCGGAAAGTGCCGCTCCCTGGCCTTGCGATGGCTTGTTCCCGGCCTCGGGAAGAGTGGTGTCCCGGCGTCAGGAAGGGCCGGCCGAGGGCAGCGGGCCGGCCGTCGGCAGCGCCGTGTCCGGGCGCAGCTTGACCGACGGCGTGCAGCGGTAGCCGCGCGGCGGGTACTCGCCCGGGCCGCCGAGGACCACCGTCCCGTCGTCGGCCGCGGCCTCGCTCTCCGCGAAGGTGCACACGATCTGCGCGAGCGCCGCCGGCGGCAGGTCCTCGGGCTGGCGGCTGAGCCGCAGCGTCCCCGCCGCATCGCCGGAACGCGGTCCAAGGACGGTCAGCGGGGCCCGTACGAGCGTGGTGAACCCGGCCTCCCGCTCGGTCTCCGAGGGGTTCTCCTGCAGTTCGCCGAGGAGCGCCTGGGCGATCCGCACCCGGTTGCCGGTGCGGCCCTCGGCGATCGGGACCGCACGGTCCACCGCCTCCAGCGCCGACGCGCAGACCAGGTACACCCGTACCGGCACCTGGGGTTGTGTCTGGGTGGCGGTCTCCTTGCCGGAGAGCGTGCACGGCACCCGTGACGGGGCGGGCCCGGCGTCCACCGGCACCGTGGTCGTCCTGATCCCGCACCCGGCGACAACGGCCGCGAACGCGACGGCCCCGGCGGCCGCGGCGACGACCCTGCGCATCCGCAGCCCGGCCGAATCCCGGCCGGCCGTGCTCGTCCCCATGCCCGTACCCGTGCTCGTGCTCGTACCCGCGCTCGTACCCGCGCCCCTCGGGATGGTCCTTCCGCTCACGGAGCGTCGCCCGCCTCTCCCCGCTCGCCGTCCCGCTCCCGGCCGGCCAGGCCGCGGCCGTCCGCAGTGATGTCCGACGCGTCACGGGGCAGCCGCAGCACGAAGACCGCGCCGCCGTCGCCGTCCGTGCTGTTCGCGGCGGTGATGCCGCCGCCGTGGATCAGGGCGTTCTCCATCGCGATCGACAGCCCGAGCCCGCTGCCCTCGGACCGCGGCCGCGAGGCGCTCGCCTTGTAGAAGCGGTCGAAGACATGCGGCAGCACGTCCTCCGGGATCCCGGGCCCGTGGTCCCGTACCTCGATGACGAGTTCGTCCTCCGCCTCGTCGCCGGTCCCGCCCTCTTCCCCGGTCTCCGTCCGCACCGAGACCCGCACCGGAGAGCCACCGTGCTTCAGCGCGTTGCCGATCAGATTCGCCAGGATGACGTCGAGCCGGCGCGGATCGAGGCGGGCCATGATGCCGCGCTCCGCGTCCAGGTCGACCGCGTCCAGCCAGGCCCGCGCGTCGATACAGGCGGTGACCTGGTCGGCGACGTCGACGTCGTCGAGGACGAGCCGGGCCGTACCCGCGTCGAAGCGGGTCACCTCCATCAGGTTCTCCACCAGGTCGTTCAGCCGCCGGGTCTCGCTGACCACCAGCGCCACGGCCGGCGCGACCATCGGGTCCAGGCCCTCCTGCTCGTCCTCCAGGACCTCGGTCACGGCCGTCAGCGCGGTCAGCGGCGTACGCAGCTCGTGCGACATGTCGGCGACGAAACGGCGGCTCGACTCCTCCCGCGCGCTCATGTCCGCGACCTTCTTCTCCAGCGACTCCGCCGCGTTGTTGAAGGTCCGTGACAGCTCGGCCAGTTCGTCGGTGCCGGAGACCTGCAGCCGGGTGTCCAGCTTGCCCTCGCCGAGCTGCCTGGCCGCCTGGCCGAGCCGCTGCACCGGCTTCAGCACGGTCGTCGCGGCGGCCTGCGCGAGCAGCGCGGAACCGGCCAGCGCCAGGGCCGTGGCGATGCCGAGCGACCAGGCGAGCGAGTTCAGGTCCTGCCGCTCCTGGTCGAGGGACTTGAACAGATAGCCGGTGGGCCCGCCGCCGACGATGCGCGTACCGGCCACCAGATACGGGGTGTTGCCGCGCTGGGTGCGCACCCAGAACAGATGCTCCTGGTCGCCGACCGCCTTCCTCAGCTCGGCCGGAACGTCGTCGAGCGTGAAGGCGTCCGGGTCGGAGGCCCCGACGATCGGCTTGCCCGCCTCCCGCTCCCCGAGCAGCAGCACGCTGTAGCCCGCGGTGCCGGCCGCCATCTGCTCGGCGGTCGTCTGCAGCTCGCTCTGCGTCGGCCGCGCCGGCAGCGACGCGACCCGGTTCTGCATCTGCTGCCGGAAGTCGCCCAGCGCCGCGTCCTGAGTGCGCGTCAGCACGGCCTCGCGGTTCAGCCAGTACGCGATGCCGGACGCGGACACGGCGGCGATCAGTGCGACCATGCCGAACACGACGACCAGGCGCAGCCTGAGGCTGGTCCAGCCAAGTCCCGCCAGTATGGCCTTCTTCGCGGCACCGCTCACTGAGGAGTGTCCAGCCGGTAGCCCACGCCTCTGACCGTGCGGATCAGCGTCGGCGAGGACGGTACGTCCTCCACCTTGGCCCGCAGCCGCTGCACGCACGCGTCCACCAGACGCGAGTCGCCCAGATAGTCGTGCTCCCACACCAGCCGCAGCAGCTGCTGGCGCGACAGGGCCTGGCCCGGACGGCGGCTCAGCTCCAGCAGCAGACGCAGCTCCGTCGGCGTGAGCTGCAGGTCCTCGCCGTTCTTGGTGACCGTCATCGCGGAGCGGTCGATCACCAGGGAACCGAAGGTGGCCGAGTCCGTCGACTCGCGCTCACCGCGCCGCAGCACCGCGCGGATCCGGGCGTCCAGCACCCGGCCCTGCACCGGCTTGACCACATAGTCGTCGGCGCCGGACTCCAGTCCGACCACGACGTCGATGTCGTCGTTGCGGGCGGTCAGCAGGATGATCGGCAGCTGGTCGGTGCGCCTGATGCGCCGGCACACCTCGAAACCGTCGATGCCGGGCAGCATCACGTCCAGCACGATCAGATCCGGCCGCTGCTCACGCAGCAGTTTCAGGCCGTCCTCGCCCGTCGCCGCGGTGGCCACACGGTGGCCCTGGCGTGACAGGGAGAGTTCGAGGGCCGTGCGGATGGCGTCGTCGTCCTCGATCAGCAACAGGAAAGGCACGGAGGTCATTCTGGCCCATGCGGCCCCGGTAGTTCGACCGTCGGTGCGTTCAAGCCTTGTTCCGGCAGGGCCGAGGCGCCTCCCGAACCCCTGTGACAGGCCTGTGACAGTCGGCGGACAGTGGCGTGAAGTCCCCCGGGCAGAGTCTTTTTCACAAGGCCGAACACACACTCCTATCGACGGGGGGCGCGAGATGAACGCACTGCACAGCACCACTTCAAGCGCAGTTGTCACGCGTCTCCACGACGTCGTGCGGAGCACGGAGAAGTCCGGCGCCGTGAACGGGCGGGGGTGCGTTCGCGGCGCCGGGCGTCAGCACAAGCCGTCGTACATGACGGTCGTTGACGCGAAGGCCGAGGGCACACACGGGGGAAGCGCGTACGGGGAGGCCACGGGGGAACGGGGCGGCCTGACGGAGCGGGCGGACGCGGAAGCGGCCTTCACCGCCTACGTCCAGGAGCGCCGCGCCTCCCTGTACGCGACCGCGTACCACCTGACCGGTGACCGGTACGAGGCGGAGGACCTGCTGCAGAGCGCGCTGTTCTCCACGTACCGGGCCTGGGACAGGATCAGCGACAAGGCCGCGGTCGGCGGCTATCTGCGCCGCACCATGACGAATCTGCACATCAGCGCCTGGCGCCGGCGCAAGATCGACGAGTACCCGACCGAGGAGCTCCCCGAGACGGTGGGCGACACGGACGCGATGCGCGGCACGGAGCTGCGGGCGGTGCTGTGGCAGGCGCTGGCGCGGCTGCCCGAGCTGCAGCGCACCATGCTGGTGCTGCGCTACTACGAGGGCCGTACGGACCCGGAGATCGCGGAGATCCTCGGCATCAGTGTCGGCACGGTGAAGTCCAGCATCTGGCGGTCGCTCCGCCGGCTGCGCGAGGACGACGTCCTCAGCTTCGGCCGTGACGAGGAAGAGTCCTTCGGCGAGCTGGTGGCCTGAGGGCGGTACGGGGGAACACGGGGATCACGGGGGATCCACGGGGGAAAGCGAAGCGGGGCCGGACAAGACCGGGGGTCTTGTCCGGCCCCGCTCCGCGTGCGCGCCGTACTCCCGCGCCACTACGTGCGTTGCCGGGCCGCTTCCCCGGCCGTGGGCGCCGGTGAGCGGCGGCAGCGGCCCGCCGCCGCGGCGGCGAGGCGGCCGAGGGCCTCGGCCTTGTCGCAGGGGTGGGCGCCGAGGGTGGTCTGGCGGGCGACGATGCCGCGTTCGGCGCGCATCAGGCGCCAGCCGCGGCGGAGCAGGAAGAGAACGGACTTGCGGCCCTCGCGGAGGTCGCGCAGCAACCGGCGGCGGAACGTGGTCGAGGGGCGGCCGCGCAGGCAGAGCGCGTCGGCGAGCACGTCGAGGTCCTGGCAGCGGGTGATGATGTCCGCCGCGAAGATGCCCTCGGCGACGAACAGCGGCGTGCGTTCGACGGCGAGGCTCTCACGGCCGATCCGGGAGCTGGTGGCGATGTCGTAGACGGGCACGGTCGTCCGTCCCGTACGGCACAGCTCGACGACCGCGGCGACGGCGGCGTCGGCGTCCCAGGAGGCGGGGGAGTCCCAGTCGATGTCCGTGGTGCCCGTGACCAGCGGGAGGGTGGGGTCGTCCGCCTCCTTGTAGAAGTCGTCGAGGCGCAGCACCGGGAGGCCGGAGCGGGCGGCGAGGGACGACTTTCCGGAGCCGGAGGGTCCGGAGAGCAGGACGACGCGTGTCGGCGGGGGTTGGGAACTCACGGGACACCAGTGTGAGGCATTGACCCGTGCAGGGGACCCCCGGGAGGTCCGGTTGGTATCGAGCGTCACATGCCAACTACGCTGCGCAGTCATCCGGTTACTTCTGAAGGCAGGATTCGCATGGCAGGCAAGAAGTTGCTCAGGGCGGCCGGGCTCACCGTCACCGCGGTGGGTGCGGCGCTCGGCGCCGGGGTCGGCACGGCCCAGGCGGCCCCGGCGGGCGAGCACGATCCGTCGGCGTCGGTGCAGGCACTGGCGGACACCGTCGGGTACGTGAGCCGGCCGGTGAAGAGCGTTCCGCTCAACCCGCTCGCGCACACCGGTGTGGACCCGCTGGACAACGGGGTCGGCACGCAGGTCGCCGACTTCAAGTCGCTCGACACCACGGGCCTCACGGGCTCTCTCGGCACGCCGGGCGAGGTTCCGGTCGCCGGGCCGCTGCTCGGCGGTCTCATCCCGGGGTGAGCGTCGGCGCGTAGGGGAACGGGCCCGGGGATCGCTCCCCGGGCCCGTCGTCCGTCCTCGATGCCTCAGTACGCCGAGCCGGACGCGCCCAGCGACCCCGTGGGGTGCCAGACCGTCTTCGTCTCCAGGAGCGCGGTCATCCGGTGGGTGCCCGGGTCCGCCGACCAGTCCTCGGCGCGCGGGCGCAGGACCCGCTTGAGGTTGTCGGCGGCGGCGACCTCCAGCTCCTTGGCGAGCTGTTCGCCGGCGCCGGTCAGATCGATCGCGTTGACGTCCTGGTGCGCGGCCAGCGGGGCCGCGATCTCGGCCGTGCGGCCGGACAGGACGTTGACGACGCCGCCGGGGAGGTCGGACGTGGCCAGCACCTCGCCGAGCGAGAGCGCCGGCAGCGGGGCCTTCTCCGAGGCGATCACCACGGTCGTGTTGCCGGTCGCGATCGCCGGGGCGATCACCGAGACCAGGCCCAGGAAGGACGAGTCCTGCGGGGCGAGGACGGTGACGACACCCGTCGGCTCGGGGGTGGACAGATTGAAGAACGGGCCCGCGACCGGGTTCGCCCCGCCCACGACCTGGCCGATCTTGTCCGTCCAGCCCGCGTACCAGACCCAGCGGTCGATCGCCGCGTCCACGACCGCGGCGGCCTTGGACTTGGACAGCCCCTCGGCGTCGGCGACCTCGCGCACGAACTGGTCCCTGCGCCCCTCCAGCATCTCGGCGACGCGGTAGAGGATCTGGCCCCGGTTGTACGCCGTCGCGCCCGACCAGGCGCCGAACGCCTTGCGTGCCGCGACGACCGCGTCACGGGCGTCCTTGCGGGACGAGAGAGGCGCGTTGGCCAGCCACTTGCCCTTGCCCGCCGCGCCAGCGGCTGATGTCGCTGTGGTCACCTCGTACACCCGGCCGCTCTCGCTACGGGGGAACTTGCCCCCGACGTACAGCTTGTAGGTCTTGAAGACGGACAGACGCGTCTGCTCAGCGGCGCTCATCGGCGCTCCCCTTCCGGGGTCGACGGGGCGAGGTAGGCCTCCAGGCCGTGTCGGCCGCCCTCGCGGCCGAAGCCCGATTCCTTGTAGCCGCCGAAGGGCGAGGTCGGGTCGAACTTGTTGAAGGTGTTGGCCCAGACGACGCCCGCGCGGAGCTTGCCGGCCACCGCGAGGATCCGGGAACCCTTCTCCGTCCAGATGCCCGCCGACAGGCCGTACTGGCTGTTGTTGGCCTTGGCGACGGCCTCGTCCGGCGTACGGAACGTCAGCACCGACAGCACCGGGCCGAAGATCTCGTCGCGGGCGACGGTGTGCGCCTGGGTGACGTTCGTGAAGAGCGTCGGGGCGAACCAGTAGCCGGACGAGGGCAGCTCGCACGGCGCGGTCCAGCGCTCGGCGCCCTCCGCCTCGCCGGTCTCGGCGAGCGCCGTGATCCGGGCCAGCTGCTCGGCCGAGTTGATCGCGCCGATGTCGGTGTTCTTGTCCAGCGGGTCGCCGAGGCGCAGGGTCGACAGACGGCGCTTGAGCGAGTCGAGCAGCTCGTCGTGGATCGACTCCTGCACGAGGAGCCGGGAGCCCGCGCAGCAGACCTGGCCCTGGTTGAAGAAGATGCCGCCGACGATGCCCTCGACGGCCTGGTCGATGGGGGCGTCGTCGAAGACGATGTTGGCGCCCTTGCCGCCCAGCTCCAGGGTGACCTTCTTGTCCGTGCCGGCCACGGAGCGGGCGATGGCCTTGCCGACCGCGGTGGAGCCGGTGAAGGCCACCTTGGCGACGTCCGGGTGCTCGACGAGCGCCGCGCCCGTGTCGCCGTAGCCGGGAAGGATGTTGACGACGCCCTTCGGCAGCCCGGCCTGGCGGCAGATGTCGGCGAAGAAGAGCGCGGACAGCGGGGTCGTCTCGGCCGGCTTCAGCACCACCGTGTTGCCGGTGGCGAGCGCCGGGGCGATCTTCCACGCGAGCATGAGGAGCGGGAAGTTCCAGGGGATGACCTGGCCGGCGACGCCGAGCGGGCGCGGGTTCGGCCCGTAGCCCGCGTGGTCGAGCTTGTCGGCCCAGCCCGCGTAGTAGAAGAAGTGCGCGGCGACCAGCGGGAGGTCCGCGTCGCGGGTCTCCCTGATCGGCTTTCCGTTGTCCAGGGTCTCCAGGACGGCCAGCTCGCGGCTGCGCTCCTGGATGATCCGGGCGATACGGAAGAGGTACTTGGCGCGCTCGGAGCCCGGCAGCGCGGACCACTTCTCGAACGCCTTGCGCGCCGCCTTCACGGCCCGGTCGACGTCGTCGGCTCCCGCCTGGGCGACCTCGGCGAGGACCTCCTCGGTGGACGGGGAGACGGTCTTGAAGACCTTGCCGTCGGCGGCGTCGGTGAACTCGCCGTCGATGAACAGGCCGTACGACGGGGCGATGTCGACGACCGAGCGCGATTCGGGTGCGGGTGCGTACTCGAACACTGATGTCTGCTTGTCCATGGTCATGGGGTCTCAGTCCACCGTCACGTAGTCGGGGCCGGAGTAACGGCCGGTCGCCAGCTTCTGGCGCTGCATCAGCAGGTCGTTCAGCAGGCTGGACGCGCCGAAACGGAACCAGTGGTTGTCCAGCCAGTCCTGGCCGGCGGTCTCGTTGACGAGCACCAGGAACTTGATCGCGTCCTTGGTGGTGCGGATGCCGCCGGCGGGCTTCACGCCCACCTGCACGCCGGTCTGAGCCCGGAAGTCGCGGACGGCTTCGAGCATGAGCAGGGTGTTCGCCGGGGTCGCGTTGACCGCGACCTTTCCGGTCGACGTCTTGATGAAGTCGGCCCCGGCCATCATGCCGAGCCAGGAGGCGCGGCGGATGTTGTCGTACGTGGAGAGCTCGCCGGTCTCGAAGATGACCTTGAGCCGTGCGGCGCCGGAGGCGTCCTTCACGGCGCGGATCTCCTCGAAGACCTTCATGTAGTCGCCCGCGAGGAAGGCGCCGCGGTCGATCACCATGTCGATCTCGTCCGCGCCCGCCGCGACCGCGTCACGGGTGTCCGCGAGCTTGACGCCGAGGGCGGCGCGGCCGGCCGGGAAGGCGGTGGCGACGGAGGCGACCTTCACGTCGGATCCGCCCAGGGCGGCCTTGGCGGTGGCCACCATGTCGGGATAGACGCAGACGGCGGCGGTCCTGGGGGTCGTGCGGTCGGTGGGATCGGGATGGACGGCCTTGGCGGCGAGCGCCCGGACCTTGCCCGGGGTGTCCGCGCCTTCCAGCGTCGTCAGGTCGATCATCGAGATGGCCAGATCGATCGCGTACGCCTTGGCCGTCGTCTTGATCGAGCGGGTGCCGAGGGACGCGGCGCGCGCTTCCAGGCCGACAGAATCGACCCCGGGCAGCCCGTGCAGGAAGCGGCGCAGTGCGCTGTCGGACGAGGTCACGTCAGCGAATGCAGGTGCAATGGTGGGCATGGTCACCAGACCAGCATATCTACGCGCGTAGCGACCTGTACAGAGGGCACCCGGGACTCTCCGTGGGAGCTGAGGGGCGCATGGGGCAGAATCGGGAGCATGAAGAGCCCCCAGCAGCCGCCCGCCGAGCCGGTCTACGCCGACCGCGCCTACCGTTCGCTCTCCGCCCTCATGGGCGGGGTGCTGCTGCTCGCGCTCACCGCCTGGATCGGCGGCGACGCGGTGTTCCAGGGCGAGGGGCGCGCGCCCTGGATCGGGATCGCGGGGCTCGTGGTGCTGGTGCCGTTGATCGTCGCCTTCACGCTGCGGCCCGCCGTGTTCGCCAACGACGACCGGATCCGGATCAGGAACCCGTTCCGCACGATCACGGTGCCCTGGGCCGCGGTCGCCCGAGTGCGCGCCGGGTACACCAGCGAGGTCGTCACGCAGGAGGGTGCGAAGTACCAGCTGTGGGCCGTGCCGGTGTCGCTGCGGCAGCGCAAGATCGCCGCGCGCCGGCAGGCGAAGGCCGCCCGCGACGAGGCGCGTGGCCGTGGGAGCGACAGTGCCGCCGATTCCCCCGTCGCGCCCGGCGACCGGACCATCGCCGAGCTGCGGGAGCTGGCCGAGCAGGGCGCGTCCCGGCCGAGCGCGAAGGGCGAGCCGCAGGTGCGCTGGGCCTACGAGGTCATCGGGCCGGTGGCCGTGGGCGCGATCGCCCTCGTGGTGCTGCTCGCCGTGGGGTGACTCCTCCGGTGGCGCCCCGCGCCGGGCGAAGGCGGCTCCGGGCCCCGCGAGCGACGCTCCGAGGGGCCTCGCGTGAAGATCCCGCGCGGCCATGTGAACCGCTTTCTTTCTAGCGCTCCACTGTGTCGTTCCGCCGACACCCGGAGTCCAGGAGACCCCCAAGGGGCAACGGCCTGATGAACCATCAGGCCGACAATTGGTTTAGACCCCAACCGTCACGTGCCTCTCCATAAATTTGCTCCCGCCGACACAGTGGGGGTGGGGGCAAGATGAAGCAGCCCGAGGAGGGCGGCAGATCTGCCGTTTCCGGCACCAGATGTCTGATCGACATCGATGCCAGAGGCGCTTACGGATGGAGGCTGATCGCCCAGAACGGGCGCGTCGTGGCCGTATCGGCCTGTACCTACCAGGAGCACGGCGCCTGCCGCGACGCGTTCGAGGTGCTGTGCACCCGGCACGCGGACATGGCGGGCGGGGTCCAGCACGCGCCCGAGGGCAACGGCTGGATGTGGTTGCTGCGGGACGCGGAGGGCACGCCGACGGCCGTCTCCGGTCGCGCCTATGAGCGCCATTCCACGTGCCGTTCGGCGTACGAGCGGTTCAGGGCACTGCTCGGCGAGGAGGGGGAGGTGCTGCTCTCCGCAACTGCCTCGTAACCGGATGTTGCCCTTAGGGTGCACCTCGTTCACATCTTGGTGCGCGCATGTCAACGCTGTGCCATGAGCGTCACTGCTGTGACGACTGAAACGACGGGTTCGCCGAGACGGTCCTGCGCCGGCCCGGTCCGGCCCGGCCGAGGGGTCCGGTCCACCGCCCACCGCGGTGGACCGGACCCTTCGTTGTGCGGAGCGCCGGTCCGGCAGCCGACCTCGGCCGGCTTCCCGGCCGGTTCCCGCTGGAGGTTCCCCCCTGGGAACCCCTCGTTCACGGTGGATTGCTCGCCGATACGCCGGCTCCCGACAGCGTCACGGGCGCACCCGGATTCGTGTGGTGCGAACGCGTGGTGAGGGAGGGGACTTCAGTGGCAACCGCGACCGGCGTCGAGGACGAGCCGCGCCGACTGCATGCCGATTCGGGGCTGCCCGACCGGCTGTTCAGGGGCACGCTGCGAGGCGGCGGTGCCGCCGTGCTGGCGATCATGCTCCTGGTGGGCGGCTTTCTGACCTACCGCGCCTGGCAGGCGCTGGAAGTGGCGGAGTTCTCGTTCCTCACCACCGAGGCATGGGAACCGGGCTCCGGGAACTTCGGTGTCGCGGCCGTGCTGGTCGGTACGGTGCTGATCGCCTCGGTCGCCATCGTCATCGCGGTGCCGCTCGCGACCGGAACCGCGCTGTACATCTGCGAGTACGCACCGGCCCGGTTCAGGCGCACGCTCATCAGCCTGGTCGACCTGATGGCCGCCGTGCCGTCCGTGGTCTACGGCCTGTGGGGCATGTTCTTCCTGGAGGGCCAGGCCATCGGGGTGGCGCGCTGGCTGTCGACGTACTTCGGCTGGTTCCCGCCCTTCACGGTGGACGGAGCCGATCCCCACGACCCGCTGAACTCCGCGACCGTCTACACCTCTTCCACCTTCATCGCCGGCATCGTCGTGGCGATGATGGTCGCGCCGGTCATCTGCTCCATCATGCGCGAGGTCTTCTCCCAGGCCCCCGTCGGCGAGCGCGAGGGCGCACTGGCCCTGGGCGCCACACGCTGGGGCATGATCCGCTCCGTGGTGCTGCCCTTCGGCAAGGGCGGCATGATCGGCGGCACCATGCTGGGCCTCGGCCGTGCACTCGGCGAGACGATCGCCGTCTTCCTCGTCATCTCGCCGGTCTTCGTCATCCAGCCGCACGTCCTGCAGGCCGGCACCAGTTCCGTCTCGTCGCTGATCGCCCTGCGCTACGGCGAGGCCGGCGCGTTCGAGATGTCGGCGCTGATGGCCGCGGGCCTCGCGCTCTTCCTCATGACGCTCGTCGTCAACTTCGTCGCCTCCTCGATCGTCGCCCGGAGCCGCTCCGGCGCCGCGTCCGATGCCTGACCCGACCAACCCGACACAGAAGGAGGGCGGCAACCGCATGGGTACGCTCGCCACCGAGTCGACTCCCGGCACGGGACCGGGCACGGAGCCGAAGGCAGCGGCCGACGTCGCGACGAGTCCGCCCGCCGCCGTCGGGCCGAAGCGCCCGGAGACGCGCCGCAGCACCTCCGGTCTGCGCGCGACCGACGTGTACGCCTGCGTGGGCGCCGCCGCGGCGTCGCTCAGCATCACCGGGCTGCTGTACACGCGCCTGACCGGGTTCTCCGGGTTCCTGGGCTTCGTCGTCACCGCGTACGCGGTCTTCATCGCCCTCTACGCGCTGCTGGTCTCGTTCGACGAGGACGGTCCGGCCGTACGGGACCGCATCGTGTCCGCGGTCGTCCACAGCATGGGTCTGCTGCTGATGACGGCGCTCGTCTTCGTCGTCGTCTACACCCTCTGGGAAGGGCGGCGCGCGCTGTGGCACCTGAACTTCTTCATCGAGGACATGGTCCTCGCGGGGCCGCTGCAGCCGCTCACCGTGGGCGGCATCCGTCACGCGTTCATCGGCACGCTGATCCAGATCGCCCTGGCCCTGGCCATCACGGTGCCGGCGGGCCTGCTGTGCGCGGTCTTCCTCAACGAGGTCCCGGGCCGCTACTCCCGCCTGGTCCGCACCATCGTCGAGGCGATGACCGCGCTGCCGTCCATCGTGGCGGGCCTGTTCATCTACGCCCTGGCCATCGTGGCCCTCGGAATGGAGAAGTCCGGCTTCGCCGCCTCGCTGGCCATCACCGTGATGATGCTGCCGATCGTGATCCGGGCCGCCGACGTCGTCATCCGGCTGGTGCCCGGCACCCTGCGTGAGGCCTCCTACGCGCTGGGCGCGCCGCGCTGGCGGACGGCCTGGCACGTCGTGCTGCCCACGGCCCGGTCCGGGCTGACCACCTCCGTGATCCTCGGCACCGCGCGCGGCATCGGCGAGACCTCGCCGGTGCTGCTGACCGCCGGCTTCACGACGGCCACCAACCTCGACCCGCTCTCCGCGCCGATGGTCTCCCTGCCGTTGGCGACCTTCCAGCTCGTGAAGTCCCCGGAACAGGCCTTCATCGACCGCGGCTTCGGCACGGCCGCCACGCTGCTGGGGCTCGTGCTCGTGCTCTTCGTCATCGCCCGGGTCATCGGCGGCCGCGGTCCGGGCCAGCTGACCAGGCGCCAGCTGCACCGCCGTGTCCTCGGATCGCGCAAGGACCTGCACCGCATCGAATCGGGTCGCCGTACCGGCCGGTTCTCCACCGCACCCGCCCAGGAACCCACAAGGAGACACCCGTGACATCCGCACACGTCCCCACGAGCAGCGGCCCGCCGGGGTGGCGGCAGGCAGGGATCCTGCCACGCTGGATGCGCGTGCCCGCCCTGGTCACCGGCATCGTCCTGGTGCTGTGCTCGCTGCTGGCCCTCGACACCCCGCGCGCCTACGCCGCGACGTACACGCGCATCAGCGGGGTCGGATCCACCTGGAGCGCGAACGCGATCCAGCAGTGGATCACGAACGTCGCCCATCAGATGACCGTCAACTACGCGGACTCCGGGTCCTCGCAGGGCCGCCAGGAGTTCCGCAACGGCACGGCCGACTTCGGCGTGTCCGAGATCCCCTACGGCCTCAGGGACGGCGGAGTCCTCGACGCGCCCCCGAGCCGTGGCTACGCCTACATGCCCATCGTCGCCGGTGGTACGTCGTTCATGTACAACCTCAAGATCGGCGGACAGCGGGTCAGGAACCTGCGGCTCTCCGGTGACGTCGTCACCAGGATCTTCACGGGGAAGATCACCCGCTGGAACGACGCCGCCATCAAGGCGGACAACCCGAGCCTGAACCTTCCGCCCATCAAGATCGTTCCGGTCTACCGCTCCGACGGCTCGGGCACCACGGCCCAGTTCACCCTCTGGATGTCCAAGCAGTACCCCAGTCTGTGGAACGACTACTGCCGGCGGGCGGGGCGGAACGCGAACCCCTGCGGCATGACGTCCAACTACCCCTTCGTCAACGGCTCGGGCTTCATCGGCAAGAGCCAATCGCTGGGTGTGCAGGGCTTCGTGAAGCAGGACCACAACCAGGGCTCGATCACCTACGTCGAGTACTCGTACGCGAAGTCCATCAACTTCCCCGTGGTGAAGGTGCTCAACAAGAGCAACTACTACGTCTCCCCCACCGCCGAGGCCGTCGCCGTCGGTCTGCTCAAAGCGCAGATCAACAACGACAAGAACTCCAAGGACTACCTGACCCAGATCCTCGACGGCGTCTACAACAGCACCGACCCCCGGGCCTATCCGCTCTCCAGCTACAGCTACATGATCCTGCCGACGAAGGCCGAGGCGGGCTTCACCACGGCCAAGGGCCGCACGCTGAGCGCCTTCTCGTACTACTTCCTGTGCGAAGGGCAGCAGCAGGCCGCGCCTCTGGGGTACTCGCCCCTGCCCATGAACCTGGTGAAGGCCGGCCTCGAACAGGTCAGGAAGATCCCGGGCACGGAGCGGCAGACCGTCGACCTCAAGGGCTGCAACAACCCCACGTTCGCCCCTGACGGCAAGACCAACACCCTGGCCAAGAACGCGCCGCAACCGCCCGCCTGTGACAAGAAGGGCGGCCCGGCGCAGTGCACCGCCGCCGGAAAGCCGGCGCCCGGGAACGGCGGCTCGGCCTCGGGTGGTTCCGGTGGTTCGGGTGGGGCCTCTTCGGGTGGCTCGAACGGCTCGGGAGGTGCCAGTGGCGGCTCCGGAGGACCGGGCGGAGCCACCGGTGGCGCCGACGGGGGAGCGGACGGAGGTGCCACGGGTGGCGCCGGCACGGAAGGCGCCGTCATCGACCCGGACACCGGCGAGATCCTCGACACGGGCAGTGGCGCGAACGGCGCGGAGCAGGTCTACGGCACCAATGTCGCCATCGGAGCGGAATCCACCTGGGGGGTGCGGACCGCGCTGATGCTGCTGTCCGGCGCCATGATCATCGGCGTCGTCGTGGCCCCGCCGCTCGCTTCGCGGTATCTGAACAGCCGAGGGAGGCGTCGTGCGAACGCAGCGTAGGGTCCGCCTGATATCGGGACTCACGGCCCTGCTCGCGGCCGTCGGGCTGGTCGTGCTGCCTCCGTCGGGGGGTGCCGGTCAGGCACGGGCGGCGGAGGCCGAGGACTCGGCGTTCACCGCACCGGGAAGGGCCGGCCGGTACGACGACTTCTCGGACCTTCGGGTGACGGTCCACCAGACGAGGGGACTGCGCGGCCAGGGCGTCCGGATCTCCTGGACGGGCGGCAAGCAGACCAAGGGCAGCTTCGAGAGCAACTTCCTCCAGATCATGCAGTGCTGGGGGGACGATCCGAGCGGGCCCAGGCGCGAGCAGTGCCAGTTCGGCAAGATCCAGGCGATGCCCGACGGCATCCGCAACCGGGGTCTCGCGAGCTCACTGGTCGGCTTCCAGAGCGGCGAGGCGCAGTTCGACCCCGATGAGAACGAGTATCCGTTCGCGCCCGCTCCTGGCGATCCGACGCAGGGCGAGAAGGGCTGGGTCCCCTTCCGGCCGGTCAGCGGCGCGCCGACGACAGGCCCGAACGACCACACGTACTTCACGCAGTTCACCACCAACGAGCAGCCGTTCCTGTCCACGGGGCCGGACGGCACCGGTGAAGCCGTCTTCGAGGTGCAGACCGCCCTGGAGTCGGACCACCTGGGCTGCGGCGCCGTCGAGGGAGCCGCGGCGCGCTCGTGCTGGCTCGTCGTCGTGCCCCGCGGCGAGCACGACGCGAACGGACAGCTCGCGGGGAACAACGGCCTCGCCAGCTCGCCCCTGTCCGCCTCCAACTGGGCCAACCGCATCACGGTCAAGCTGGAGTTCGAGCCGATCGGCGCCAGCTGTCCGCTGGACCTGCGGGTACGCCCGGTCTACGGCTCGGAGATTCTGGCCGAGGCCACCGGCTCCTGGCAGGCGGCGCTGTGCGAGTCCAAGGACGTCAGCTTCAACCACATCCGGCAGGGCGAGGAGGCGGCCCGCGGCCAGGTCGGCACCGGCCTCGGCCTCACCATCGCGCCCGTCGAGGCCTCCGAGGACAGCGACAAGGTGGTCCATGCGCCCATGGCCGTCTCGGGGCTGGTCATCGGCTACAACGTCGAGTTCCCACGCTCCTCGAAACAGCTGCCGCGGCTGCGTCTCAACGCCCGGCTCGTCGCCAAGCTCCTGACGTCCTCCTACCATCACGACCTGCCGGGACAGGGAGCCCAGCGGGGTGACCTGCCGAAGGAGAACCCCAGGACCCTCCGGCACGACCCGGAATTCCTGGAACTCAATCCGGAATTCCGGCAGGGATGGCCGCCCGAGCTGAACATGCCGGCCGGGATCATGGTCCCCCAGGGCAATTCGGATTATGCGCGCATGCTCTGGCGCTGGCTGCAGAACGACAAACACGCCCGGGAATTCCTCTCCGGCAAGGAGGATCCTTGGGGCGCCAAGGTCAACTCCCATTTCCTGGCGCTGCACCTCGAGAAGGACGATGCGATATCGGACTTCCCCAAGGCGGACCCGGTCTCGTACGCACCGGACCCCCGCTGCCCGGAGATGAAGGTCGACCTGATCGACTACCGGCCCTACACGGCGAGCCTGCACGACTCGGGCCTCAGGGCACGCAAGGGCTACAACGGCCAGAAGGCCGGCGCGGACTGCAGCTCGGACCCGCGCAAACTCACCGGTGATGCGCAGCCCGCCGGCGAGCGCTTCCAGCTCGCTCTGGTCGATGCGGCGACCGCTGCCCGCTACGGGCTCGGGACGGCCGAGCTGCGCAACGCCGACGGCGACTGGGTCAAGCCGGGCACCACGTCGTTCAACAAGGCGGTCGCGGGCATGAAGAAGGGCCCCGAAGGCGTCCTCGACCAGGACCCGACCCTCAGGACCGAGGGGGCCTACCCGTTCACCACCGTGATCTACGGAGCCGCCTCGACGGGGCTGGGAGCGGAACTGCGCAGGGACTACGCGGACCTCATCCGCTATGCGGCCGAACCAGGTCAGCAGCCGGGCATCGAACCCGGCAAGCTGCCTCCGGGCTACGCGCCGCTCACCGGCGAGCTGCGGAGCCAGGCCCTGGAAGCGGCCGACGAGCTGGCCGAGGCACAGCCAGGAGAGACCGCGGGGGCGTCGTCCGGGAGCTCCGAAGGCGGCTCCTCCGGGGGCGGCGGAACCTCAGGCGGCGACGCGGCGGCGACCGGGGGAGCCGCCTCCGGCGGGCCGGAAGGCGGTGCGTCCGGCGAGAGCGACTCCGGCACCACGGCCTCGCCCGCGCCCGGGGGCGCCGCGGACGGATCGAGCAAGGACACCGTCGCCCGGACCGGACCTCTCACACCCGAGAAGATCCTCGGAATCATTCGCTGGGTGCTGCTGGCCACGCTCATCGCCGGAATCGTCGGCGCTGTCGCCGGGCCCGTTCTCCTGCGCGTGGGTTCAATGCGCGCCGCCGGCGCCCCTGGGTCCCACTTGGAAGGAAACTCCTCAGTGCCTCAGGGGGGCATTCGTTAACCCAACGACGCCGGGAACTTTGTTGCAGTCACGAAACGTCCTTGGAATATTCGTCACTGCCCGGCCGACGGGTTGGGTGCGGAAAAGAATCCAGGATTCGATGCAGTGTCTCACCTGAAATTCCATCCGAATTACGGAGGAAAGATGAACCTGAAGTCCGCCAAGCGTGCTGGTGTCGTCCTCGGCGCCGTTGCCCTGGGCACCACCGTCCTCGGTGCCCCGGCGCAGGCCGACCCGACCGCCCCCCGTCCGGTCGTCGCCGTCGGTTCCGACACCACTCAGTACGTGATGAACGGCCTCAGCAGCGCCGGTTCCCTGATCGGCTCTTACGACGCGATCGGCAGCGCCACGATCGACACCCGTGTTCCCGCCGGCGTCTGTGACACCGTCACGCGTCCGAACGGTTCTTCGGCCGGCATCAACGCGCTGAACGCCGACATCGCCGACCCCGCGGTGAACTGCATCGACGCCGCCCGCTCTTCCCGTGGCCCGAACAACACGTCGACCAGTGACCTGACGTGGTACCGCTTCGCCAAGGACGCGGTGACCGTGGCGGTGCGCAACGACAGCGGCCTGCTGTTCCACACCTTCACCAAGGCCGAGCTGCAGTCCATCTACACGTGCGAGACCACCGTGGTCGACGGCATCACGGTGAACCCCCTGATCCCGCAGGCCGGTTCGGGTACGCGTACCTACTGGGCCGCCGAGATGGGCATCAACGCCACCACCCTGCCGTCCTGCGTGAAGGACACCAACGGCGGCGCGGCGGTTCAGGAGCACGACGGCGGCGCCCTGGTCAACGAGGGCGACATCATGCCGTACTCGATCGCCCAGTACATCGCCCAGGGCAACGGCCTGCCGGGTGTCCCGGACCGCCGTGAGGCCGCCGAGCTGCTGTCCATCGACGGCCAGGACGCGGTCGTCGGCGGTGTGTTCAACGCCGCCTTCCCGATCCAGCGTGAGGTCTACAACGTCGTCGAGACCGCCCGCACCGGCGAGGCGAACATCATCGGCGCGTTCGTCGGCGCCGGCTCGGAGGCCTGCAACAGCACGGTCATCCAGCAGTACGGCTTCGGCACGCTCGCGAACTGCGGCACCGTCGCGTTCACCGGCGAGAGCTGACCGTTGCCCCCGCACCACAACTGATCGTCCGGCCGGGCACCTTCCAGGTGCCCGGCTCCGGGCGCGTCCGCGCACAGGCGCTCCGTCCCACCCACCATCCTTCGACCTGCTGGGGGCTGCTGAAGTGAAACGAAGACTGCACATACTCATGATGACGCTGATGGCGTTGCTCCTGACGTCGGGAGTGGTGGTCATCGCCGCGGCGGACACGACCAACGCGGCGGAGACCGGGACGGTCACGGCGACGCCCGCCACCGGGAGCATCACCACCAAGCCGATGCTCCAGTCGGTGACGGTGTCCGAGGCCTGCCCGGAGGGTTTCCAGGCGAAGGCGGCCGTCGGCGTGGTCAAGCGCGGTGCCACGGCCGCCTCGTGGATGGCCATGAACATCACCCAGAACGCCCCGTACGACCAGGCCGGCTTCACCGTCCCCGTCCCCACGACGGGAACGGCGAAGTCGCTCGCGGAAGTGCTGCAGGAGGCCACTCCCTCCGGTGACTACGAGATGCGTGTCCTGTGCCAGCCGGCGACCGGTGCTCCGGACCTCACCAAGTACTTCAGCCTCTACATCGAGGTCACGGGGGACACCTGGCGGGTGAAGGAGCCGGTCGCACCCGCCGTGGAGACGACGACCACCCTCGCGGTGAGCCCCGCCCAGCAGGTGCGCATCGGCGGCAAGTACACGCTGACGGCGACCGTCACCCCGTCCGACGCCGCAGGCATCGTCAGCTTCAAGGTCGGGGGCGTCTCGCAGGGCGCCCCGGTCCCGGTGGTGGGCGGCGCCGCGACCCTGGAACTCACGGCGGCCGCACCCGTGAAACTCTCGGAGCTGAACGCGGTGTTCGCCGCGACGGACGCGACCAAGTTCCACGGGAGCCAGTCGGAGAACGTCGGCTACGCCTTCGTCGACGCACCGTCCGTGCGGGCCCGGGACGAGAGCGGCGACACCGTCGAGCCGAACGCGACCCTCGAAGCCGGTCAGAAGATCAAGCTCGTCATCAAGGGCTACCAGCCCGGCGAGACGGTCGGCGCGGCTCTCTCGGGCAGTCAGGCCCCGCTGGCCGACGGGACCGCCGACGCCGCGGGCATCCTGAACGACTACGAGTTCACCGTTCCCGCCGGCGCCGCCGACGGGCCCGCCACGCTCTCCTTCACGGGCGCCAAGGGCGGCACCAAGGTCGACTTCGCCTTCACCGTGGGTGACGCGCCGTCCGACGACCCGTCGGACGACCCGTCGGACGATCCCTCCGGCGACCCCTCCGGCGATCCGTCGGACGACCCGTCCGCCACCTCCGGCGCCGACTCCGGCGGCACCGATGCCGGCGGAGCGGACAGCGGTGGCACGGACTCCGGCGGCACGGCCGAAGGTGGCGGCTCCGGTGGCGGCTCCGGCGGCGGCTCGGGTGGCGGCGAGGAGAACACCGGTCCGCTGGCTTCCACCGGTGGCATGGCGCTCGGGCTCGGAATCGGCGCCGCTCTGCTGATCGCGGCCGGCGCCGTGGTCGTCGTCCAGGCGCGCCGTTCGGGCCGGCTGCTCACGTTCGGGCCGCCTGCCGGCGACTGAGGCCCGTTCGTTCCTGCCGGGCGGCCGGGGTGTCCAGGCCCCGCCGCCCGGCGGCCGCAGTGCCGGAACCCGTGCCGGACCCGTCCCGAACCCGTGCCGGACCCGTCCAGAACCTGCCCCGGAACCGCCCCGTTTCCGTAAGAACCGAACGACCGACAGCGAGGAGCGCGTCACCGTGACCGTTCTGTCGTCTCCGCCCGAGACCGACGCCGCGGCTGTGTGGAAGCCGCCGACGGACGGTACGCCGGCCGGCGAGACCACCAGATCCCTGCCCGAGCCCCCCGCCCCCGACCCGGCGTTCGCCGTACCGGGCGCCGCCCTGATGATCCTTGCGGCGCTGCTGCTCGGCTTCGTCGCCAACCTCACCGTGGTCGGCCACCTCCAGCACGCCAGGGCCCAGCAGATCGGCTACGCCGACCTGCGGAAACAGCTCGCCGAAGGCGTCGCCCCCGTCGGGCAGACCGACGTCGACGGCACGCTGCTGACGCCCGGCGCCCCGGTCGCCGTGCTCCGCGTCCCGGCCATCGGACTGCGCGAGGTGGTCTTCGAGGGCACGACGTCCTCCGTCCTCACCGGCGGCCCCGGCCACAGCCGGGACACCGCGCTGCCCGGCCAGGCCGGCACGAGCGTCATCCTGGGCCGCCAGTGGGGCTACGGCAGCCCCTTCCTGGACCTCGATCGCCTCGATGCGGGCGCCCGGATCGAGGTGACGACCGGTCAGGGCAAGCACACGTACAAGGTCGTCGGGCTCCGCCGCGCCGGAGACCCCGTCCCGTTCGCCAAGGAGGGACAGGGCCGGCTCACGCTGGTCACCGCCACCGGCTCCCCCTACACGCCCTCAGGGGTGCTGCGGGTCGACGCCGAGCTGACCTCCGAGCTCCAGCCGCGTCCCGCCCGCGTGCTCGACCCCGGCCGGATGAGCCGGGCCGAGGAAGTGCTCGAAGGCGATCCCGACGCCTGGCTGCCGATCCTGCTGTGGAGCCAGCTGCTGCTCGTCGTGGCCGCGGCGGTGACCTGGACCCTTCGCCGCTGGGGCCGCTGGCAGACCTGGATCGTCGGTGTCCCCGTCCTCGGGGCCGTGGGCATCGCCCTGTCCGGCGCCCTCACCCGGCTCCTCCCCAACCTCCTCTGACCCCGCCGCGACCCGAGGTGCCCACACCATGACCACCACCGACGCCATCGACCCCACCGTCAAGCTGCCCGCCGTCGGCGGCGGGCGTCCCGCGACGCTCGAAGCCCGTGACATCTCCGCCTGGTTCGGCGACCACAAGGTCCTCGACCGAGTGTCGCTCACCATGCCCGCCCAGAAGGTGACGGCGCTCATCGGCCCGTCCGGCTGCGGCAAGTCCACGTTCCTGCGCATCCTCAACCGGATGCACGAGCTGATCGGCTCCGCGTCGCTGGCCGGACAGGTGCTGCTCGACGGCGACGACATCTACGACCGCGGACGCCGTATCACCCACGCCCGCCGCGAGATCGGCATGGTCTTCCAGAAGCCGAACCCCTTCCCGGCGATGTCGATCTACGACAACGTCCTGGCCGGCCTGAAGATGAACGGCATCAAGGCCTCCCGCGCCGACAGGGACGACCTCGTCGAGGAGTGCCTGACCAAGGGCGGCCTGTGGAAGGAGGTGCGGGACCGGCTGCGCCAGCCGGGCGGCGCGCTCTCCGGCGGCCAGCAGCAGCGGTTGTGCATCGCCCGGTCGCTGGCGGTGCGTCCGCGCGTGCTGCTGATGGACGAGCCGTGCTCGGCCCTCGACCCGACCTCGACGCGCCGTATCGAGCAGACCATCGGCGAGCTGTCGAGCGAGGTGACCATCGTCATCGTCACCCACAACATGCAGCAGGCCCAGCGGGTGTCGGACGGCTGCGCCTTCTTCCTCGCCGAGCAGGGCACCCCGGGCGTGATCGTCGAGTACGGCGACACGGAGGCCATGTTCACCTCGCCCCAGGACGAGCGGACGTCGGACTACGTGAACGGCCGCTTCGGCTGAGGGGGAACGTGGTCCCGCACGTCACACACCGCTGGGCCCGCGCCGTCGTCTGCGCCGCCCTCGCGGGGGCGCTCGCCTCGTGCGCCCCCGCCCCCACCCCCGCCGGCGGGCAGGCCGATGCCGGCCGGGGCCGGTCCGTGCAGCCCGCCGCCCCGCGCCCGGACCCTTCCGGGCGGCCGGGCGCGTCCGCCTCGTCGCCCTCGGCGTCGTCGGCATCGCCCCGGACGCCGGCCGGGAGCCCTGCGCCGTCCCGCAGCGCGCAGCCCGAGGGCTCTGCGCCGTCCCGCGTCGCCGAGCCCCCGACGACCGCCCGAGCCGCCGGACCCGCCGGACCGTCGCGTGCCGCCGCGCCGTCGACCGCGAAGCCCGCGGCACGCGAGTCCCGCGCGTCGCGGGTTCCGGCGTACGACCCGAAGGAGACCGTCCTCCACATCGGCGGCTGGTCCCGGCCGCTGCGCCGTGGCGGCCAGCAGGAGGTGGACGCCTGCCGGACGGCGGTCCTCTTCGACGGGCCCGAGCCGGGCAGGGAGAACGGCTTCGAGCTGGACACCTCGGTGATCGTCGGTCATGACTTCTGCGGCTTCGACCTGTTCGCGGATCTCCCCGTCGGCACCGACGTGCGGATCACCGGCCCGAAGGGCGAGCTGAGGTACCGCGTCTACGCCACCTACGTCACCCCCGGCCAGGGCGGCTCCAACAGCGGTCTCTACTGGGGCGACATCACCCTGCAGAGCTGCCTCGGCCCGGACACCGGCTTCAGCTACCTCGAACGCGTCTCGCCCGCGCGCGAACCCTGAAGGTGCTGCGAAGGCGCCCTGGAGGGGAGTGCCCTGACGGCCTGAAAGAGACTCCCGGAGCTGCCCCCGGTCACGGCGGCCCCTGCCACACCAGCAGCAGATGTCCGCCGAGCCACGCCGACGACAGCACCGCCCCGCCCAGCACCAGCAGGGCCACCGGCCGCCGCGCCCGTGCCACCCCCGCCGCGACGGGCAGGAGCAGCGGGAAGGCGGGCAGGAGGAAGCGGGCCCGCGGGAAGTAGACGCCGCCGCTGCCGAGCACGATCAGCAGCATTACGCCCGTGAACACCAGCAGCACCAGCGGCTGCCGGTCGGTGAGGCAGAGCAGGTACAGCCCCGTGGACACCAGCAGGACGACGGAGACCACCACCATCAGCAGCTGCGGGTGCGGGCGGTAGGCGAGCTGCTTCGTCAGCTCCTCCAGCGTCAGACGCCCGCCGTCCCACGCGTTCTTCCACCGCTCCTGCACGGCGAAGTAGCCGTCCCACCGCCCGAGCCGCAGCGCCACCCACGTGACGTATCCGCACCAGCCCAGCGGGGCGATCAGCGCGCCCGCGAGCGGGCGGAGCTCACGGGTGCGGACGAGCGCCACCAGTCCGGCCAGCGTCACCGCCGCCGCGATCGCGATGCCCGTCGGGCGGGTCAGCCCGGCGAGCGTCGCGAGCCAGCCCGCCCACAGCCAGCGGCCGGTGAGCACCGCGTACAGCGCCCAGGCGACGAACGCCGTGAACAGCGACTCGGTGTAGCCCATCCACTGGACGACCGCGACGGGCATCGCCCCCCACAGCACCGCCGCGACCGTCCCGGTACGCCACCCGTGGAGCCGCTCGCCGACCGCGAAGATCCCCCACGCGGCCACCAGGGACGACCCGATCGCCAGGGCCAGGGCCACGGAGGCACGGCTGCCCGGTGTCACCCCCGCGACGGCCTTGACCAGCATCGGATACAGCGGGAAGAAGGCGAGGTTGTTCGACTCCATCGCGGTGCCGAGCCGGTGCTCGTAGCCGTGGTCGGCGATCCCCAGATACCACTCGGAGTCCCAGGACGTGGCCAGCGCCGGCCACAGCGTCTGCCCCTTGAGGTGCGACCAGTGCGCGAGGATGAGAAGCCCGGTCAGCCGTACCGCGACATAGCCGAGCAGCGCGGGCGCGGCCCGGGTCAGCGCCCGGAACAGCCGGTTCTCCCTGCCCGGTACGGGACCGCCTCCCGGGGCGGGTGGCCGGCGGGAGGCGGGGACGGTGACGTGATGCGTTGCGGTCGGGGGCACGGGCGTGGCTCCGGTGACTCGACGGGCACTGCTCGGGGCCACCATCGCCCGCGCGGCGGGGGCAGGCACGGGCCGCTGCGTCAACTGCCGTACGGAAATCACCCGCAAGTAGACCGCGCGGGCGCGGGTGCCGCGGCCGCGCCCGCGGCCTTCGGAAGTCCCGGCCCGCAGCCGTCAGATGCCGGCGGCGGCCCCCGCAGCCGTCAGATGCCGGCGGCGGCCGCCAGATCGCGCTTGACCGCCGAGAGGACCTCCGCCGCCCGGGCCCGCGCGTCCGTCAGCCCGCTCGCCCCGGCGACCGGGACCACGACCTCCAGGTAGCACTTGAGCTTGGGCTCGGTGCCGCTCGGCCGGACGATGACCCGCGCCGTGTACGCGCCGTCGAGGTGGTAGCGCAGACCGTCCGTCGGCGGCAGCTGTTCGCTGCCCTGCGTCAGGTCCTCGGCCGACACGACCCGCAGCCCGGCCAGCAGCACCGGCGGCTGCTCGCGCAGCCGGCGCATGGCGTCCGCGATGACGCCCAGGTCCTCCACCCGCACCGACAGCTGGTCGGTCGCGTGCAGACCGTGCGTGACGGCCAGGTCGTCCAGCAGGTCCGAGAGCGTACGGCCCTGCGCCTTGAGCTCCGAGGCCAGTTCGGCGACGAGCAGCGCGGCGGTGATGCCGTCCTTGTCGCGGACGCCGTCGGGGTCGACGCAGTAGCCGAGCGCCTCCTCGTACCCGTACCGCAGGCCGTCCACGCGCGAGATCCACTTGAAGCCGGTCAGGGTCTCCTCGTACCCGAGCCCGGCGGCCTCGGCGATCCGTCCCAGCAGCGACGACGACACGATCGACTCGGCGAACGTGCCACGGGCGCCCTTGTGCACCAGGTGCGCGGCGAGCAGTGCGCCGACCTCGTCGCCGCGGAGCATGCGCCAGCCGCCGTCGACCGTGTCGTCGGGGACGGCGACCGCGCAGCGGTCCGCGTCGGGGTCGTTGGCGATGACGATGTCCGGACGGGCCTCGCGCGCCCTGGCGAACGCCAGGTCCATCGCGCCCGGCTCCTCCGGGTTGGGGAAGGCGACCGTCGGGAAGTCGGGGTCCGGCTCGGCCTGTTCCTCGACGAGCACCGGCGCGGGGAAGCCCGCCCGCTTCCAGGCGGCCAGCACCACGTCCGTGCCGACGCCGTGCAGGGCCGTGTGGACGACGGTGGCCGTCCGCGGGGAGCCGGGGCTCAGCACGGCGTCCGTCCGCTCCAGATAGGCCTGAAGGACCTCGTCCCCGAGCGTCTGCCAGCCGTCCCGCGGACGCGGTACGTCGTGCAGGGACCCCACGGCGTCGATCTGCGCCGCGATCCCGCCGTCGGCCGGGGGCACGATCTGGGAGCCGTCACCGAGGTAGACCTTGTAGCCGTTGTCGCGCGGCGGGTTGTGGCTCGCCGTGACCTCGACACCGGCGACGGCGCCCAGGTGCCTGATCGCGAACGCGAGCACGGGCGTCGGCAGCGGGTGCGGCAGCAGTGCGGCGCGCAGCCCGGCGCCCACCATCACGGCGGCGGTGTCGCGGGCGAAGTCCGCGGACTTGTGACGGGCGTCGTATCCGATGACGACGAGGCCGTCGCCGTGGCCCTGGGCCCTGAGGTACGCCGCCAGGCCCGCGGCCGCGCGGATGACGACGGACCGGTTCATCCGCATCGGCCCGGCTCCGAGCTCGCCACGCAGCCCGGCGGTCCCGAACTGCAGCGTCCCGGCGAACCGGGCGCCCAGCTCCGCCGTGTCCTGGGCCTCGATGAGCTTGCCCAGCTCGTCCCGGGTCTCCGCGTCGGGGTCCTCGGCCAGCCAAGCCCGGGCCTGCGTGATCAGGTCCTGCGCCACGGTGATGTGCCTCTCTGATGTCGTTGTCGCAGTGAGCTACGCGTCCCCGCTCGGCCGCGTCCACCCGCTGAGGGCGGGGTCGCCGCCGGGCGGCGAAGCGGCCCCGGCACCGCGCGGGCACCGGGGCGAGGGCCCGTCAGATACGGGCCAGCACCTGGGTCAGCAGCTCGCCCATCCGCGCGGCCGAGTCACGCCCGGCCTGCAGGACCTCTTCGTGGTTCAGCGGCTCGCCCGACAGCCCCGCCGCCAGGTTGGTGACGAGCGAGATGCCCAGCACCTCGGCGCCGGCCTCGCGGGCCGCGATCGCCTCCAGCACCGTGGACATGCCGACCAGGTCGCCGCCCATGACGCGGACCATGTTGATCTCGGCCGGGGTCTCGTAGTGCGGGCCGGGGAACTGGACGTACACGCCCTCCTCCAGCGTCGCGTCCACCTCCTTGCACAGCGCCCGCAGCCGGGGCGAGTACAGATCGGTCAGGTCCACGAAGTTCGCGCCGATGATGGGGGAGGCGGCGGTCAGGTTGATGTGGTCGCTGATGAGGACCGGCTGGCCGGGCCGCATGCCTTCGCGCAGGCCGCCGCAGCCGTTGGTCAGCACGACGGTCTTGCAGCCCGAGGCGACGGCGGTGCGCACTCCGTGCGCCACGGCGGCGACGCCGCGGCCCTCGTAGTAGTGCGTACGGCCGAGGAAGACGAGCGCGCGCTTCTCACCGATCTTGTACGAGCGGATCTTGCCGCCGTGGCCCTCGACCGCCGGCGGCGGGAAGCCGGGCAGCTCGGTGACCGGGAACTCGGCGTCGGGGGCGCCGAGCGCATCGACGGCGGGCGCCCAGCCCGAGCCCATCACCAGGGCGACGTCATGGGTCTCGGCGCCGGTCAGCTCGCGCAGGCGCGCGGCCGCGGCGTCGGCGGCGGCGTGGGGGTCCGGGGTAACTGAAACGTTCACGGGAAAAGGGTAGCCCGAGAAGCCCTACGCGCGTAGATGAGGATGCTCACGACTCTGTGAACGTTTCCTCGTGGGAACGTACAAGGGGACGCACGGACCGGCTCCGGCCGGGCGTACGAGAGGGCCGTCGCTCAGCAGGGGCGCTTGCGCAGCTCCATCACGTAGTCGTGCGGTGCGCCGGCGGACTCGGCCGCGTCGGCGATCTCGCCGAGGTAGCGGGCGGAGGGCAGCCCTCCCTCGTATCCGTTCAGCACGTACACCCAGGCGGGTTCCTCGCCGTCCAGTGTGTGCACCCGCACCCGCATGCGCCGGTAGATGTCGAGCCCGACACCCTCCCAGCGGTCCAGCGAGTCCTCGTCCAGCGGAGCGACGTCGTACAACGCGACGAAGACCTGTGAGCGCGGGGCCTCCACGATCGTGGCCAGCGCGCCTTCCCAGCCCATCTGCTCGCCGCCGAACGTCAGCCGCCAGCCGTTGAGCCAGCCCGTGCCGCGCAGCGGCGAGTGCGGTGCGCGGCGGGTCATGAGCCGCGCGTCGAGGTTGCCGGCGTACGCGGCGTAGAGCGACATGGGATCGAGGGTACGGGAGGGGGAGCCGTGACCGCCCGTCCCGACGGACGGGCCCCGATCGAGAGGCGCGTCCGCGGGGCCCGGATCCCGGCCGGTACCGAGGCCCCGGCGCGAAGCACCTTGAAGCGTGCGGGACAATGGGTGGGACCGACCCCCGGCAGAGCGAGCGAGAGCGCGAGGCGTGACCCCAGTGACCCGGATCGTGATCATCGGTGGCGGACCCGGCGGATACGAGGCGGCCCTGGTGGGCGCCCAGCTCGGCGCGGAGGTGACCGTCGTCGACTGCGACGGCCTCGGCGGGGCGTCCGTCCTCACCGACTGCGTGCCGTCGAAGACCCTGATCGCCACCGCCGAGGTGATGACGAACTTCGACTCCTCGCACGAGGAGCTCGGCATCATCGTCGCGGACGACACCCCGCACATCGAGCAGGCGGCCCGGATCGTCGGCGTCGACCTCGGCAAGGTCAACCGACGGGTGAAGCGGCTCGCGCTCGCCCAGTCCCACGACATCACCGCCTCCGTCACCCGTGCCGGCGCCCGCGTCATGCGCGGCCGGGGCCGGCTCCAGGGCATGCAGGCCATGGACGGCTCCCGCAAGGTGGTCGTCACCGCCGCGGACGGCAGCGAGGAGACGCTCACGGCCGACGCCGTGCTGATCGCGACCGGCGGTCACCCCCGCGAGATCCCGGACGCGCAGCCCGACGGCGAGCGGATCCTCAACTGGACCCAGGTGTACGACCTGACCGAGCTGCCCGAAGAGCTGATCGTGGTCGGTTCGGGTGTCACCGGCGCCGAGTTCGCCGGCGCCTACCAGGCGCTCGGCTCCCGGGTCACGCTCGTCTCCTCCCGCGACCGGGTGCTGCCGGGCGAGGACCCGGACGCCGCCGCCGTCCTGGAGGACGTCTTCCGGCGCCGCGGGATGAACGTCATGGCCCGCTCCCGCGCCCAGTCCGCCAAGCGGGTCGGCGACCGGGTCGAGGTGACGCTGGCCGACGGCCGGGTCATCTCGGGCACGCACTGTCTGATGGCCGTCGGCGCCATCCCGAACTCCGCGGGCATGGGTCTGGACGAGGCCGGGGTCAAGCTCACCGAGTCCGGGCACATCTGGACGGACAAGGTCTCGCGCACGACGGCGCCGGGTGTGTACGCGGCCGGTGACGTCACCGGGATCTTCGCGCTGGCGTCGGTGGCGGCGATGCAGGGACGTATCGCCATGTACCACTTCCTCGGCGACGCGGTGGCCCCGCTGAACCTGAAGGCGGTCTCCTCGAACGTCTTCACCGACCCGGAGATCGCCACCGTCGGCTACTCGCAGGCGGACGTCGACGGCGGCGTCATCGACGCCCGCGTCGTCAAGCTGCCGCTGCTGCGCAACCCGCGCGCCAAGATGCAGGGCATCCGGGACGGCTTCGTGAAGATCTTCTGCCGTCCGGGCACGGGCATCGTGGTCGGCGGAGTGGTCGTGTCGCCGCGCGCTTCGGAACTGATCCATCCCATCTCGATCGCGGTCGACAACAACCTGACGGTGGAACAGATCGCAAACGCGTTCACGGTGTACCCGTCGCTGTCGGGCTCGATCGCGGAGGTCGCCCGCCAGCTGCACACGCGGAAGGCGATGGGCGAGGCGTAGCG
Source organism: Streptomyces sp. NBC_00259 (assembly GCF_036181745.1). NCBI lineage: Bacteria > Bacillati > Actinomycetota > Actinomycetes > Kitasatosporales > Streptomycetaceae > Streptomyces > Streptomyces sp. NBC_00259. Next base: position 4,891,007 of record NZ_CP108080.1, read on the forward strand.
GAGCCGGTGGCCGGCGCGGCGGGGATCAACCCCGGCAAGCCGGGACGATCGGGCAGGGCGCCTATACCACTTCAGGGGTCCCTGTGTGCGCAACTTCCCCAATTCGGCGCAAAGTGCTGAAACCCCTAGACCGCTGGGGTTACTGTCAGTTTCGTGTTCGCTGCAGAACGTCGTCAATTGATCCTCGAAATGGTGCGTGCCAACGGTGCCGTGTCGCTCCGTGAGCTCGCCCGCGTCGTCCAGACCTCCGAAGTGACCGTACGGCGGGACGTGCGGGCGCTGGAGGCAGAAGGACTCCTCGACCGCCGGCACGGCGGTGCGGTGTTGCCGGGTGGATTCACGCGAGAGTCCGGCTTCCCGCAGAAATCCCATCTCGCGACCGCGGAGAAGACGGCCATCGCCGACGCCGCCGCGGCCCTGGTCGAAGAGGGCGAGGCCATCGTGGTCGGCGCCGGTACGACCACGCAGGAGCTGGCGCGCCGGCTCGCGCGGATTCCGGGGCTGACCGTGGTCACCAACTCCCTGCTGGTCGCCCAGGCGCTGGCGCACGCCAACCGGGTCGAGGTCGTCATGACCGGCGGCACGCTGCGTGGCTCGAACTACGCGCTGGTCGGCAGCGGGGCCGAGCAGTCGCTGCAGGGGCTGCGGGTCTCCCGTGCGTTCCTCTCCGGCAGCGGGCTGACCGCGGAGCGCGGGCTGTCCACGTCCAACATGCTGTCCGCGAGCGTCGACCGGGCGCTGGTGCAGGCGGCGGCCGAGGTCGTGGTCCTGGCGGACCACACGAAGCTGGGCACGGACACGATGTTCCAGACGGTGCCGACGGACGTGATCACGCGCCTGGTGACGGACGAGCCCCCGCCGCACGACGACCGCGCGGTGACGGAGCTGCAGGCGCTCGCGGACCAGGGCGTGCAGGTCGCGGTGGCGGGCGGCACGGTCGACACCCCCCGCGCCCGCCGCGAGGTCCCCCTCCCGGGCCAGCGCCGCACGCACCCCACGCCGACCCTCCGCCCGGCCACGTCCCTCTCCACGGACGCCCCGGACCGCCGCGTGGCCGACCTCCGCCGCCGCTGACCCTTCCGTCCGACGGGGACGCCCCTGCGGGGTGTCCCTCGCGGGGGCTCCGTGAGCCCGTACCGCCCGGGTTACGGCTTCAGGCCCCGCAGGGTCAGGGTCAGCAGGCGGTCGGCGAGTTCCGGGTCCGTGGGGGCCTGCTCCGCGGCCAGCGCGATGGCGTTGGTCAGCTGCATCAGGTCGGCGACGGAGACGTCGGTGCGGACCGTGCCCGCCTGCTGCGCGCGGGCGAGGAGACGGGCGCCCGCCTCGCGCAGGGGGACACTGCACTGGGAGAGGGCCGAACTCGCGTCGTGCGAGGCGGACATGAGCGCGCGTGCGACGCCGCGATACTCACCCGCATGAGTGACGACGGCACGCAGCCACTCCACGAGCGCCGCGCACGGCTGCTCCGCCGAGGCCAGCTCCCTCGACCGGGAGAGCAGTGACTCCAGCGCGTCCTGGAAGACCGCGTTCATCAGCGCGTGCCGGTTCGGGAAGTGCCGGTACAGCGTCCCGATGCCCACGCCCGCCCGCCGTGCGATGTCCTCCAGCGACGCGTCCGTTCCGTGCTCGGCGAACGCCGCGCGCGCCTCGACGAGCAGCCGCTCGTAGTTGCGGCGCGCGTCGGCCCGCATCGGCCGTGCCGCGCCGCCCGGTACCGGATCAGCTGCCGTACTCGTCGTCATGGCACCCAGAATGCCATCGCCGCGCAACGCCGACGGGGCCCGCCGGACGACTCCGGCGGGCCCCGTACGCGTCAGGCTGACGTCAGTCCTTGATCTCGCAGATCACCGCGCCGGACGTGAGCGAGGCGCCCACCTCGGCGTTCAGCCCCTTGACCGTGCCGGAGCGGTGCGCGTTCAGCGGCTGCTCCATCTTCATGGCCTCCAGGACGACGACGAGGTCGCCCTCCTTGACCTCCTGGCCCTCCTCGACGGCGACCTTGACGATGGTGCCCTGCATCGGGGAGGCCAGCGTGTCGCCGGAGGCGGCGGGCCCGGACTTCTTCGCCGCGCGGCGCTTCGGCTTGGCACCGCCGGCCGCTGCCGTACGCGCCAGGGTCATGCCCAGCGACGAGGGGAGCGAGACCTCCAGGCGCTTGCCGCCGACCTCGACCACGACCGTCTCGCGGCCCGGCTCGTCCTCCACCTCGGCGTCGGCCGGAGCGGCGAACGCCGGGATCTCGTTGACGAACTCGGTCTCGATCCAGCGGGTGTGGACGCGGAACGGGTCGCTGGTGAACGCCGGGTCGGCGACCACCGCACGGTGGAACGGGATGGCCGTGGCCATGCCCTCCACCTGGAACTCCGCCAGCGCCCGCGCCGCACGCTGCAGCGCCTGCTCGCGCGTCGCGCCGGTGACGATCAGCTTCGCCAGCAGCGAGTCCCACGCGGGACCGATGACGCTGCCGGACTCCACGCCCGCGTCCAGGCGGACACCGGGACCGGTGGGCGGGACGAAGGACGTCACGGTGCCGGGCGCGGGCAGGAAGTTACGGCCCGGGTCCTCGCCGTTGATACGGAACTCGAAGGAGTGACCCCGCAGCGGCGGGTCGTCGTAACCGAGCTTCTCGCCGTCGGCGATGCGGAACATCTCCCGCACCAGGTCGAGGCCGGTGACCTCTTCGGTGACCGGGTGCTCGACCTGCAGCCGGGTGTTGACCTCCAGGAAGGAGATCGTGCCGTCCACGCCGACCAGGAACTCCACGGTGCCCGCGCCGACGTAGCGGGCCTCCTTGAGGATGGCCTTGGAGGCGCGGTACAGCTCGGCGTTCTGCGCCTCGGTGAGGAACGGCGCGGGGGCCTCCTCCACCAGCTTCTGGTGCCGGCGCTGCAGCGAGCAGTCACGGGTCGACACGACCACGACGTTGCCGTGCTGGTCGGCCAGGCACTGGGTCTCCACGTGCCGGGGCTTGTCCAGGTACCGCTCGACGAAGCACTCGCCGCGACCGAACGCGGCGACGGCCTCGCGCACCGCCGAATCGTAGAGCTCCGGGACCTCCTCCAGCGTGCGGGCGACCTTCAGGCCGCGCCCGCCGCCGCCGAAGGCGGCCTTGATGGCGATCGGCAGCCCGTTCTCCTTGGCGAAGGCGACGACCTCGTCGGCGCCCGAGACCGGGTCGGGGGTGCCGGCGACCAGCGGGGCACCGGCGCGCTGGGCGATGTGACGGGCGGCCACCTTGTCGCCCAGGTCGCGGATCGCGGCCGGCGGGGGGCCGATCCAGGTCAGCCCGGCGTCGATGACGGCCTGGGCGAAGTCGGCGTTCTCGGAGAGGAAGCCGTAACCGGGGTGGATGGCGTCCGCGCCGGAGTCGGCCGCGGCCTGGAGGACCTTGGCCATGTCCAGATAGCTGGCTGCCGGGGTGTCACCGCCCAGGGCGAACGCTTCGTCGGCCGCGCGGACGTGCAGAGCGTCACGGTCCGGGTCGGCGTAGACGGCTACGCTCGCGATCCCGGCGTCCCGGCATGCACGGGCAACGCGGACAGCGATCTCGCCTCGGTTGGCGATGAGCACCTTGCGCACGATGGCTCCCTCCTTGCTGTTATTCCGGGGGATCCCACCCCCGGTGTGCGGCTACGCCGCGGGCCGGTCCCCGGTCCGGGCGCGCCGGGACCGGAGCACTCGGCAGGTCACCGCGCCGAAGACTTCGCTGAAACACGCTGAGTTTAGGGACTACCGACACGGCCTTTCGACCCGTTCCCAGTCGTGAGCTTGCCCACACGGAGGGTGATCCGAGGCGTATCCGTATCGCGAAAGCCCTTGTCGCACCACGGTACGCCGGGTTCCTCCTGAGCAGCGTAGCCGTCCGATGTGGTCAAGGTCTCTGCCCGGGCGGCCAGCGGCGCCACGCGTTTCTTTGTGGAGTCCCTACGAATGGCCGAATGATTCTTTGCCTGTGCCCGGACCCTTGTCCACGGGTTTACCCGTTAGTAGCGTTCGCGGTGTCGTTCGTACTGCTGGTAACAGAGGCTGTGAACCAAAGGGGTGGGCGCCGTGGTGCGCAGACCGGTGGCCGTGGTGGCCGCGATCGTGCTCTATCTGGAAGCCGTGGGCATCGTGGTGATCAACGGCGTTCTCGCCACCTTCGTGGGCAAGCAGAACATGTCCCTGGACGGCCTCGACCCCGAAGCCATGGCCATGGGCACGTGGGTGATGGGCGGGGTGTTCGGCGTCTTCCTCGCCGCCTGCGGCACGGTCCTTCTCGTGGCGGGCATCCGTGACCGTGCGCCCGGCCGCTTCGGCCGCATCCTGCTGGTCAGCTGCGCGGTCGTGCACGGTGTCCTGGGTGCGCTGACCGTGGGTCTGGTCGGCTGGCACGCGTTCGCGTTCCTGATGGTGGTGCTGGGACTGGTCGTGCTGTCGCTCGTCGCGTACGGCACGCCGGGCGCGGAGAAGAGTGCGGAGAAGAGCGAGGACGGCGGCCCCGTGGTCAGCGACGGCGCCGCCACCGCCTGAGGACTCTCCCGGGGCGCGGCGCCCGCCGGCGTACGGCCCGCGTCAGACCCAGAGGTCCGTGATCCCGATCCCCAGCTCGCCCAGCAGCCGCCGGAGCAGCGGCAGCGACAGCCCGATGACATTGCCGTGGCTGCCCTCGATGGCGTCCACGAACGGCGCCGAGCGGCCGTCCAGCGTGAACGCGCCCGCCACGTGCAGCGGTTCGCCGCTGGCGACGTACGCGGCGATCTCGGCGTCCGTCGGCTCGCCGAAGCGGACCGTGGTGGAGGCGGTCGCGGAGACGCGGCGGCCGGAAGCGGTGTCGATGACGCAGTGGCCGGTCTGCAGGATGCCGGCGCGGCCGCGTATGGACTTCCAGCGGGTGGTGGCCTCCTCCGCGTCGGCGGGCTTGCCGAAGGCCTCACCGTCGAGTTCGAGGACGGAGTCGCAGCCGATGACGAGGGCGCCGGCGGCGTCGGGCCGCCCGGCCACCGCGGCGGCCTTCGTCTCGGCGAGGACCAGCGCGAGCGCGCCCGGATCGGGTGCGGTCAGCGCGTCCTCGTCGACACCGCTGACGATCACCTCCGGCGCGAGCCCGGCGTCCCGGAGCAGATTGAGTCGGGCGGGCGAGGCGGAGGCAAGCACGACACGACGGCGCTGATCACTCATGCGGGCCATCGTAGGCGCCGTGTGCGACCGCGTGGGCGCGGACCAGGGATACGCGACGACCGCCCCGGGCCGCGGTCCTGGTGCGGGCGGCCGGCGTGGGCACGGGGCCACGTGGGCGCCGGGTGCCGGCCTCGCTGTACGGCAGCCGGGCTCCGGCCTCGCGGTACGGCACGTCGCAGGCGGCCCGGCGCGGTCAGTGCAGGCCCACCACGAACATCGCGACGATCATGGCGAGGGCCAGCAGGATTCCCGCGCGGCGCAGCATCGCCTGCATGTCGCGCATGTCCTGTGGGGGTTCGTTCTCCGGGTCGGACCACAGCATGCTTCCGATCGTGCTGGCGGGACGGCCCGGGCGCCTGAGTACGCGTACTCAGGCGCCCGGTGCCGATGGACCAGTCAGCCCGGCCAGAACGTGCGCGTCCAGGCCCGGGGGCCCGGTCGCAGGGCCCGGGCCCGCGCGATCCGTGCGGGATCCGACCACTCCTCGGGCGGTTGCGGCGCGCCCGAGGAGGCCGAGGCCGTCGCCGCGGCGCGCGCCTGGACCACCGCCAGGGCGGCGGCCAGCTCCTCCGGGGTCGGGTTTCCCCGTACGACCTTGATCATCGCGGCTCCTCGCGGTCTCGGGGATCTACAGGGGGATGTTGCCGTGCTTCTTCGGGGGAAGGTTTTCCCGCTTCGTCCGCAGCTGACGCAGGCCCTTGACCACCTGCGCGCGGGTCTCGGACGGCATGATCACGGCGTCGATGTAGCCGCGCTCGGCCGCGGTGTAGGGGTTGAGGAGGGCGTCCTCGTAGTCCGCGATCAGTTCGGCGCGGACCGTCTCCTGGGCCTCCGCGTCCCCGGCGGCCGCGATCGTGCGGCGGTGCAGGATGTTCACCGCGCCCTGCGCGCCCATCACCGCGATCTGCGCCGTCGGCCACGCGAGGTTCAGGTCCGCGCCCAGGTGCTTGGAGCCCATGACGTCGTACGCGCCGCCGAACGCCTTGCGCGTGATGACGGTGATCAGAGGGACGGTCGCCTCTGCGTAGGCGTAGATCAGCTTGGCGCCGCGGCGGATGATGCCGCCGTACTCCTGGTCCACACCCGGCAGGAAGCCGGGCACGTCCACGAACGTCAGCACCGGGATGTTGAACGCGTCGCAGGTGCGCACGAACCGCGCGGCCTTCTCGCTGGCGTCGATGTCGAGACAGCCCGCGAACTGCATGGGCTGGTTGGCGACGATACCGACCGGGAAGCCCTCGACCCGGCCGAAGCCGGTGACGATGTTCGGCGCGAACATCGCCTGGGTCTCCAGGAATTCACCGTCGTCCAGCACATGCTCGATGATCGTGTGCATGTCGTACGGCTGGTTGGCGCTGTCCGGCATCAGCGTGTCCAGCTCCTGGTCCTCGGCGGTGAGGTCCAGCGAGGTGTCCTCCGGGAAGGCCGGCGGCTCGGACAGGTTGTTCGACGGAAGGTACGACAGCAGCGACTTGACGTACTCGATCGCGTCCTTCTCGTCGCCGGCCATGTGGTGCGCGACACCGGACGTGGTGTTGTGCGTACGGGCGCCGCCCAGTTCCTCGAAGCCCACGTCCTCGCCGGTGACCGTCTTGATGACGTCGGGTCCGGTGATGAACATGTGCGACGTCTGGTCCACCATGACCGTGAAGTCGGTGATCGCGGGGGAGTAGACGGCCCCGCCCGCGCACGGGCCGACGACCAGCGAGATCTGCGGGATCACGCCGGAGGCATGGGTGTTCCGGCGGAAGATCTCGCCGTACATGCCCAGGGCGCTGACGCCCTCCTGGATCCGCGCGCCGCCGGAGTCGTTGATCCCGATGACCGGACAGCCGGTCTTCAGCGCGAAGTCCATCACCTTGATGATCTTCTGGCCGAACACCTCGCCCAACGCCCCGCCGAAGACCGTGAAGTCCTGCGAGAACACGGCCACCGGCCGGCCGTCCACCGTGCCGTAGCCGGTGACGACACCGTCACCGTACGGTCGGGTCTTCTCCAGGCCGAAGTTGGTCGAACGGTGTCGTGCGAGCTCGTCCAGCTCGACGAACGACCCCTCGTCGAGGAGGAGTTCGATCCGTTCACGGGCCGTCAGCTTGCCCTTGGCGTGCTGCTTCTCGACCGCGCGCTCGGAGCCCGCGTGCGTCGCCTCGTGGACACGGCGCTGGAAATCCGCGATTTTGCCAGCGGTGGTGTGGATGTCGATCTCGTGGTGCTCTGCCGGCTCGGACATCGGGATGCGGCTCCCTGCCTGGTCACGGGGGTGTTGGCTACGGTGAAGAGAGGTCTGGCTACTGACTCGTAGCGTATCGGCGCGGATACGGTTCGGCAGTGCGGCGTTGGCCACACCCCGGGGTGCTTGCGCACGTGACCCGACACGGTCCTCCGCGTGGTTCGCGCCGCGGGGACCGAAGGGTTCAAGCTGTGCGGCATGACGCCTCACGACGCCTTCCACGGCCGCTGGTCCGATCTCGACCGTCCGCCGCTGAACGCCACCGCGCTGCGCCGCGCCCTGATCCGCCCCGGCGGTCTGTGGACCTCGCTCGACATCGTCGAGGCGACCGGCTCCACCAATTCCGATCTCGCCGCCCGCGCCGGTGAGCTCGCCGAGGGGGCCGTGCTCGTCGCCGAGGAGCAGACCGCGGGGCGCGGCCGCCTCGACCGCAGCTGGACGGCGCCCGCGCGCTCCGGGCTCTTCCTGTCCGTCCTGCTCAAGCCGGACGTGCCCGTGGACCGCTGGGGCTGGCTGCCGCTGCTCACCGGAGTCGCCGCCGCGACCGGACTGGCCAGGGCGGCCGGCGCCGACTTCACCCTCAAGTGGCCGAACGACCTGCTGGTGAAGGTCGGCGGCGAGGAGCGCAAGACCGGCGGCATCCTCGCCGAGCGGGTCGGCACGGACGGCGTCGTCATCGGCATCGGCATCAACGTCACCCTCCGCGAGGACGAGCTCCCGGTGCCCCAGGCGGGCTCCCTCGTCCTCGCCGACGCCATCTCCACCGACCGCGACCCGCTGCTGCGGGCCCTGCTGCGTTCGCTGGAGAACTGGTACGGGACCTGGCGCGCGGCCAACGGCGACGCGCACGCCTCACGGCTCCAGGAGACGTACGCGGCGGGCTGCTCCACCCTGGGCCTCACCGTGCGTGCCGAGCTGCCGGGCGACCGGACGCTGGTCGGCGAGGCGGTCGCGATCGACAGCGACGGACGACTGGTGGTGACCACTCCGGACGGCAAGGATCACCCCATCGGCGCCGGTGACATCGTCCACCTGCGGCCGGGCGGCCAGGACACCCCCTGACGGGGCGGGCCGCCGGGACGTGAGCCAGGGCACACCTGCCGTATCGTTGAGGCCGCGCCGGGCATCCGCGGTCGTACGCGGACCAGCGGACCAGCACGGCACGACAGATCGGCAGGGCAGTGCGCACGGAACGGGCAGGAGGCGGCCGGTGACCGTCGACGACACGACCTCCGGCGCGGGCGCTTCCGGCGACGGCCCCTCGGGCGGCGGCGCCTCCGGCTCCGGCAGGAAGCAGACGTCGGACGTCCACCCGACGCCGCACCACGAGGTCGACCACACCGTCGAGCCGACCAAGGACCCGCTCGCCATCCGTCTGGAGCAGCTGATCCTCGGCGCCGACCGGCGCTACACGCCGTTCCAGGCCGCCAGGACCGCCGGGGTCTCCATGGACCTGGCCTCCCGCTTCTGGCGGGCCATGGGCTTCGCCGACATCGGCCAGGCCAAGGCGCTCACCGAGGCCGATGTGCTCGCGCTGCGCCGGCTCGCCGGTCTGGTGGAGGCAGGGCTGCTGAGCGAGCCGATGGCGGTGCAGGTGGCGCGGTCGACCGGGCAGACCACGGCGCGGCTCGCGGAATGGCAGATCGACTCCTTCCTGGAGGGTCTGACCGAGCCGCCCGAGCCGGGGATGACCCGTACCGAGGTCACCTATCCGCTGGTCGAGCTGCTGCTCCCGGAGCTGGAGGAGTTCCTCGTCTATGTGTGGCGGCGCCAGCTGGCCGCCGCCACCGGCCGGGTCGTGCAGGCCGCGGACGACGAGGAGATGGTGGACCGGCGGCTCGCGGTCGGTTTCGCGGACCTCGTCGGATTCACCCGGCTCACCCGCCGTCTGGAGGAGGAGGAGCTCGGCGAGCTGGTCGAGGCCTTCGAGACGACCTGCGCCGACCTGGTCGCCGCGCACGGCGGCCGGTTGATCAAGACCCTCGGGGACGAGGTGCTGTACGCGGCGGACGACGCCGGTACGGCCGCGGAGATCGCGCTGCGGCTGATCGAGACGCTGACGAACGACGACTCCATGCCGGCGCTGCGGGTCGGTATCGCGTTCGGGACGGTCACGACCCGGATGGGCGACGTGTTCGGTACGACGGTGAACCTGGCGAGCCGGCTGACGTCGATAGCGCCGAAGGACGCGGTCCTGGTGGACGGGGCGTTCGCGGAGGAGCTGTCGCGTACGGGGGACGCACCCGTGTCGGAGGCGGAGGCCGCGGAGGCGGCGGCCGCAGCCGAGAAGGAGGGCGAGGAGCCGGTGGCCGCCTCGAAGTACCGTTTCGCGCTGCAGCCCATGTGGCAGCGGCCGGTGCGTGGACTGGGTGTGGTCGAGCCCTGGCTGTTGACGAGGCGCCCCACCTAGGATCCCCCTGGTAACGACCGTTAACCAGGAGGGTGCACCCATGTCCGAGCAGCGCTTCGGGGAGTTCGTCGTCGTCCGTCGGCACGAGGGCGGGCACGTCGCCGAGCTGGTGCTCGACCGGCCCAAGGCGATGAACGCCGTCTCCACGGACATGGCCCGGTCGATCGGCACGGCCTGCGAGGCGCTCGCGGGTGACCGTACGGTCCGGGTGACCGTCCTGGCCTCCTCGAACGAACGGGCCTTCTGCGTCGGCGCCGACCTCAAGGAGCGGAACTCCTTCACGGACGCGGAGCTGGTGCGGCAGCGGCCGACCGCCCGCGCGGCGTACACCGGGGTGCTGGAGCTGCCCATGCCGACGGTCGCCGCGGTGCACGGGTTCGCGCTGGGTGGCGGGTTCGAGCTGGCGCTCGCCTGCGATGTGATCGTGGCCGACGCGACCGCGGTCGTCGGGCTGCCCGAGGTGTCGGTGGGCGTGATCCCGGGCGGCGGCGGTACGCAGCTGCTGCCGCGACGGGTGGGCGCGGCCCGGGCGGCGGAGCTGGTCTTCACCGCGCGGCGGGTGGAGGCGGGCGAGGCGCGGGAGTTGGGCCTGGTGGACGAGCTGGCCGAGGACGCCCGTACCGCCGCTCTCGCGCTGGCGGCGCGGATGGCCGCGAACTCCCCGGTCGGGCTGCGGGCCGCGAAGCGGGCCCTGCGGCTCGGTCAGGGGCTGGACCTGCGGGCGGGTCTGGAGGTCGAGGACGCGGCATGGCGGTCGGTGGCGTTCTCCGGTGACCGGGCCGAAGGTGTGGCGGCCTTCAACGAGAAGCGGAAGCCGGAGTGGCCCGGCGAGTGAAACCCGTACAAAACTCCCTAAGCTGGGGTAATGGGTGAGGATGTACGGCTGCGAGCCGTGGTGGCGCTCGCACAGTCGATGGCCGCCTCGCACACTCCGCGGGAGTCGTGGCGGGCGGCGGCGGTGGGCGCGTGCGACGCGCTGGCCGGGAGTTTCGGCGCGCTCTCGGTCTGGGAGCGGGAGCGTGGCCGGCTGAAGGTGCTCGTCAACGCGGGGGAGCGTGCCGCGGACGAGGAGGAGTTCCCGGACGGCGAGACCTATCCGGTGCATCGCTTCCCGGAGATCACGGAGTTCCTCCACGAGCAGTGGGCCGGGGGCGGTGCGCCGCGTGCATGGGTCGAGACGGCGGAGGGCCCGGCGGAGGGCGAGCAGGGCTACAGCCATCAGCGGGTCGACGCGCTGCGGCAGCGGGGGCGCGGCTGCTGCGTCGTCGCGCCGATCGTGCTGCACGGGCGGGCATGGGGCGAGCTGTACGTGGCCAGGGCGGTCGGGCAGCCCGTCTTCGACCGGGACGACGCGGACTTCGCGACCGTGCTGGCGCAGGTCGTCGCGGCCGGGCTCGCCCAGCAGGAGCGGCTGGAGGAGGTCCGCAGGCTGGCGTTCACGGACCCGCTCACCGGGCTCGCGAACCGGCGGGCGGTCGACCTGCGCCTCGACGAGGCGCTCGAACAGCACCGGGCGGACGGCTCGGTGCTCTCGCTGGTGGTCTGCGATCTCAACGGCCTCAAGCGCGTCAACGACACGCTCGGCCACGCGACGGGCGACCGCCTGCTGGAGCGCTTCGGCTCCGTGCTGTCGCTGTGCGGGGCCATGCTGCCGGGCGCGCTGGCGGCGCGGCTGGGCGGCGACGAGTTCTGCCTGCTGACGGTGGGGCCCTCGGCGGACGACGTGGTGAAGGTCGCGGAGGAACTCTGCGAGCGGGCCGGTGAGTTGAAGCTGGGCGAAGGGGTGGCCTGCGGGGTCGCGTCGACGGGCGACCCGATCGGGCCGGTCCGCTCGGCCCGCCGCCTCTTCCGTCTCGCGGACGCCGCGCAGTACCGGGCGAAGGCGGCGCGCTCGCGGGGGCCGGTCGTCGCGGGCCGCGACGACACGGTGCTGTCGCTGGCGGACGCGCCTCCGGGCCCGTCCCAGGACCGCCGCCGCTTCCGCGACGCACGGCCCTGACCCTACGGGCCGGAACGGGGTCGACGGCACCCCGTGACAGAGAGGGATTCAGTCCGTAGGGTGCTGAATATGGATATGCACACTGTCGTGGTGGGGACGTCCGGGACCACCGCCGAAGACGTCATCGCCGTCGCCCGCGGCAACGCCCGCATCGAGCTCTCCGACGACGCCCTCTCCGCGCTCGCCGCCGCGCGCGGGATCGTGGAAGCGCTGGCCGCGAAGCCCGAGCCGGTGTACGGAGTGTCGACCGGGTTCGGCGCCCTGGCGACCCGGCACATCGGTCACGACCTGCGCACCCAGCTGCAGCGCAACATCGTCCGCTCGCACGCCGCCGGCATGGGCCCGCGCGTCGAGCGCGAGGTCGTCCGCGCGCTGATGTTCCTGCGGCTGAAGACCGTGGCGTCCGGGCACACCGGTGTGCGCCCCCTGGTCGCCCGGACCATGGCGGACGTGCTCAACGCCGGCATCACGCCCGTCGTGCACGAGTACGGCTCCCTCGGCTGCTCCGGCGACCTCGCGCCGCTGTCGCACTGCGCGCTGACCCTCATGGGCGAGGGGGACGCCGAAGGCCCCGACGGCACCGTCCGCCCCGCCGGCGAGCTCCTCGCCGCCCACGGCATCGAGCCCGTCGAGCTGCACGAGAAGGAGGGCCTCGCCCTCCTCAACGGCACCGACGGCATGCTCGGCATGCTGATCATGGCCCTCGCCGACCTCCGCCGGCTCTACACCTCCGCCGACATCACCGCCGCCCTCTCCCTGGAGGCCCTGCTCGGCACCGACAAGGTCCTCGCGCCCGAGCTGCACGCCATCCGCCCCCACCCGGGCCAGGCCGCCGCCGCGGCCAACATGAGCGCGGTGCTCAAGGGCTCCGAACTCGTCGGCCACTTCCAGGAGGAGGAGGCGCCCCGCGTCCAGGACGCCTACTCGGTGCGCTGCGCACCCCAGGTCGCCGGGGCCGGCCGCGACACCGTCGCGCACGCCGCTCTGGTCGCCGACCGCGAGCTGGCCGCCGCCGTGGACAACCCGGTCGTCCTGCCCGGGGGCCGTGTCGAGTCCAACGGCAACTTCCACGGCGCCCCCGTCGCGTACGTCCTCGACTTCCTCGCCATCGCCGCCGCCGACCTCGGCTCCATCGCCGAGCGCCGCACCGACCGGCTCCTCGACAAGAACCGGTCGCACGGCCTTCCGCCGTTCCTCGCCGACGACCCGGGCGTCGACTCGGGCCTGATGATCGCCCAGTACACCCAGGCCGCCCTGGTCAGCGAGATGAAGCGGCTGGCCGTCCCGGCCTCCGCCGACTCCATCCCGTCCTCCGCCATGCAGGAGGACCACGTCTCCATGGGCTGGTCGGCCGCCCGCAAGCTGCGCACCGCGGTCGACAACCTGGCCCGGATCATCGCCGTGGAGCTGTACGCGGCGACCCGGGCGATCGAGATGCGCCGCGGTCTGACCCCGGCGCCCGCGTCGAAGGCGGCCATCGTTGCCCTGCGCGCGGCGGGCGTGGAGGGCCCGGGCCCGGACCGCTTCCTCGCCCCGGACCTGGCCGCCGCCGAGGCGTTCGTCCGGGACGGACGGCTCGTCGCGGCCGTGGAGCCGGTGACCGGCCCGCTGGCCTAGGTCGCGTTCGACCAATGGCGCCGTGACGGCAGGAAGGGTCTCCCCGGTGCGGGGAGGCCCTTCCGTCCCAGGCGTTCGTCGCAGTCGTCTCAGGCGTTCGTGCCCGGCGTTCGTCTCAGGCCGGGTGGACGCCGCTCCTGCGGACCGCGAAGCTCACGAACCCGGCCCCGACGGCCAGGAACATCGTGCCGCCGATCAGATACGGCGTCGTGTCCACGCTGCCCGTATCGGCGAGCGACAGCTGCTGCGGCGTCCCGCCCTGCGCCTCCTGCGCTCCCGGGGAGTCCTCAGAGCCCTGGACGTCCGGGGACCCTTCGGAGTCCTCAGGGCCTTGGGTGTCCTGAGCTTCCCGCCTGTCCTGCACAGCCTCGGCCGGGTGGCCGGAAGCGGAACCTCCGGACTGCTTCTGGGCGGCCTGCACGGCCGCACCCTCCGCCGTCGCGTTCGCCGAGGGGACGAACCACAGCGCACAGAGCAGGGTGCCGGCTGCGGCAGCGGTCAGCAGTGGGCGTCGGGCGACGGGCACGGGAACGATCCCCCTTGTGACAGCGGCGACTTGGCCGCGGGAGGTGATGCTGCGGCGATGCTAATGAAAGCAGCGGGTCGCTGGAAAGTCGGGATGCCCGGAGGCCTAGTCTCCGTCGTATGACCACTTCTGAGACATCACGCTATGTGCGGCTACACGTCGAATTGGTGCTGGAGGTCGGCGAACCGGAAGAGCTGACCGACGCCGCCCTCGACCGGATCGACACCGACGAACTCATGCCGGACGAGGAGCGCGCGCACGCCGGGGCCGCCGTACGCGACGACCCCGCCGAGGCCCTCGCCTATCTCGTCGACCCCTTCGACCTGGTGGGCGACGTCCCGGGAGTCGACCTCGCCCAGGCGTCCTGGAGCTGTGAGCAGATCGACTACGACCCCGATGCCGAGGAGTGGGATATCGACGAGGAAGATGGGGAGACGGACGAGGACGAGAACGACGGCGAGGACGACGAGAGGGACCGCGCCTGAGGCCCGTGACGCCGGAGCCGCAACGATCGGATCCACCGGATCCACCGGATCCACCGGATCCAGCTGATCAGCCCGATGGGCCTGACCAGTTCGGTCCACCGGGCCCCGGGCGCCGCGGCCGGCGAACCGGGGCCCGCTCCCGTCCGTGTCCCACAAGGGGAAGCGCACGGGAAACGCCCAACAGAATCCTCAGCACTGCAACCGGCGGCGCCCAGCGTGCGTCGATCAGTGGTGTTGCCCACATATTTCGCCAGGACTGGAACCGGGCGGGTGGTTGTGGGTCTTCTTGTAAGAGATCGCAGGTAAATCGGTGACGATGGAGAAGCGTGTGATGACGGACAGCAAGCGGCGCGGGCGCCTGGCGGCCGCGTCCGCACTGCTCGGCGGCGTACTGGTACTCACGGGCTGCAGCAGCGCCGACGCGGACGGCTCCGCTGCCGAGAGCTCGAAGAAGTCGCAGGAGCAGGTCGACGAGGCGGCCGCCAAGGACTCCTCGGACGCCCGAATAGTCATCTCGCCCAAGAACGGCGCGACCAACGCGAGCATCAACAACGACGCCAAGGTCACCGTCAGCAACGGCAAGCTCACCGAGGTCACCATGACCACCGCCGACGGCAAGGCCGTCGAGGGCACGCTGGCCGCCGACGGCAAGAGCTGGCAGCCAGAGGGGCAGCTCGAGCGCGCGACCGTCTACAAGATCGCCGCCAGCGCGAAGGACTCCAAGGGCCGTGAGGCCCACGAGAACGCGTCGTTCACCACCGTCTCGCCCGACAACAGCTTCATCGGGAACTTCACGCCCGAGGACGGCTCCACCGTCGGCGTCGGCATGCCGGTCTCGATCAACTTCAACAAGGCGATCACCGACCGCAAGGCCGTCCAGTCCGGCATCACCGTCTCCACCAGCGGCGGTCAGGAGGTGGTCGGCCACTGGTTCAACTCGCAGCGGATCGACTTCCGTCCGGACGAGTACTGGCAGGAGGGCTCCACGGTCACGCTGAAGCTGAACCTCGACGGCGTCGAGGGCGCCGACGGCGTCTTCGGCGTCCAGCAGAAGACGGTCACCTTCACGATCGGCCGCAACCAGGTCTCCACCGTCGACGCCGCCACCAAGACCATGACGGTCACCCAGGACGGCAAGACGATCAAGACCATCCCGATCTCCGCCGGCTCCCCCGAGAACCCGACCTACAACGGCCGGATGGTGATCTCGGAGAAGTTCAAGGAGACCCGGATGAACGGCGCGACCGTCGGCTTCACCGATGACGACGGCAAGGGCGAGTACGACATCAAGGACGTCCCGCACGCCATGCGGCTGTCCACCTCCGGCACGTTCATCCACGGCAACTACTGGGGCCCGGACTCGGTCTTCGGCAGCGCCAACACCAGCCACGGCTGTGTCGGTCTGAACGACGTCAAGGGCGCGGGCGACCCGAAGCAGCCGGCCGCCTGGTTCTACGACAACTCGATCGTCGGTGACGTCGTCGTCGTGAAGAACTCCAAGGACACGACGATCAAGCCCGACAACGGCCTCAACGGCTGGAACATGAGCTGGGCCGACTGGAAGGCCGGCTCGGCGGTCTGACCGCCGCTCCCGCCATCCACGTACGACGTACCCACGTACCCACGTACCCACGTACCACGTACGAAGGCGGCGGCTCCCGGAACGCTCCGGGGGCCGCCGCCTTCGTCGTACGGCGAGTGCTCAGCGGCGCCGCTCAGCGGCCGTTCAGCGGATCGCCGGGGCGGGCACCTCGTCGACCCCCCACTTCGCCAGCAGCCCCAGCGACTCCTCCGACGCCGAGCCCGGCTCCGCGTGATAGGTCACCAGCGACACGTCGGGATCGTCGGGCAGCCTCAACGTCTCGTACAGCAACGTCAATTCGCCGACCAGCCGATGGCGCAGCCCCTTCGTGCCATGGCCCTTCTCCTGCACCGTGTGCGCCGCCCACAGCGTGCGGAACTCGTCGCTCTTGACCGACAGTTCGCCGACCAGGGCCGAGAGCTGCGGATCGTCCGGATAGCAGCCCGCGCACAGCCGCAGCATGCTCACGACCTCGAGCGCCTTGCCCTCCCAGTCGAGGTACAGATCACGCGCGCCCGGGTCGAGGAAGACCATCCGCGCCATGTTCCGCTCCTGCGGAGGCAGCGCCGCGAGGTCGCCGAGGAGGGCGCACGCCATCCTGTTCCACCCGAGGATGTCCATCCGGCGCCCGACGAAGAACGCGGGCACCCCGTCCATGGCGTCGATCAGCATCTGCAGTTGCGGCCGCAGCTTCTGGGCCGCCCGCACCGCGCGCCTCTTCTTCTTCGGGTTCGGCTTCGCGAGGTGCGTCAGATGGTCGCGCTCGGTGTCGGACAGCCGAAGGGCGCGGGCGATCGAGTCGAGCACCTCGATGGACACGTTCTGCCCATGACCCTGTTCGAGCCGGGTGTAGTACGCGACGGACACCCCGGCCAGCTGGGCCAGCTCCTCACGGCGCAGCCCCGGCACCCGGCGACGGCGGCCGAAGTCGGGCAGCCCGACGTCCTCCGGCTTCAGCCGGGCCCGGCGGGAGCGCAGGAATTCGCTGAGTTCGGCACGCTGGTCCATACGTCAAGTATTCAGGCTTCGCACGCCGACGTACGAGCCGAGCCTGATCCTGTCAGTGGTAGGCACGGCGTGCGTAGGTACGACAGAGGTCTGGGTGACCCGCGGGAAAGGCGTCAGGCTCCTGGACATGACCACACAGGCGACCACTGTCCCCGCGTACGCTGCCCCCGCCGCCGACGCCCCTCTGGAGCGGACCACCGTCCCGCGCCGGGCGGTCGGCGAGCACGACGTACTGATCGACATCAAGTACGCGGGCATCTGCCATTCCGACATCCACCAGGCCCGCGACGGCTGGGGCGAGGGCATCTTCCCGATGGTGCCCGGCCACGAGATCGCCGGCATCGTCACCGAGGTCGGCCCGGGCGTGACCAAGTTCGCCGTCGGCGACCGCGTCGGCGTCGGCTGCATGGTCGACTCCTGCCGGGAGTGCGACAACTGCAAGGCCGGGCTGCAGCAGTACTGCACGGGCGGCAGTGTCCTCACGTACAACGCCCTCGACAAGAACGGTGAGCCGACGTACGGCGGCTACTCCACGCACATCGTCGTCGACGAGGAGTTCACGCTCCGTATCCCCGACGGGCTGTCCCTGGACGTCGCCGCACCGTTGCTGTGCGCCGGCATCACGACGTACTCGCCGCTGCGGCACTGGAACGCCGGCCCGGGCAAGAAGGTCGCCGTCGTCGGCCTGGGCGGGCTCGGCCACATGGCCGTCAAGCTCGCGAGCTCCATGGGCGCCGAGGTGACCGTGCTGTCCCAGTCGCTGCGCAAGAAGGACGACGGACTGCGGCTCGGTGCCGAGAACTACTACGCGACCAGTGACGAGGCCACGTTCGAGGCCCTGGCGGGCACGTTCGACCTGATCATCAACACGGTGTCGGCGCCGCTCCCGCTGGACCGGTTCCTGGGCCTGCTGAGGACGGACGGAGCGATGGTGAACGTGGGCGCTCCCGAGGAGCCCGTGTCGCTGAACGTCTTCTCCCTGATCGGCGGCCGCAGGACCCTGGCCGGTTCGGGCATCGGCGGCATTCCGGAGACCCAGGAGATGCTCGACTTCTGCGCCGAGCACGGCCTGGGCGCCGAGATCGAACTGATCCGTGCGGACCAGATCAATGAGGCGTACGAGCGGGTGCTGCGCAGCGACGTCCGCTACCGCTTCGTGATCGACACGGCGACGATCTGAGGCCTGTAGCCGGATGAAGCCGGATGACCTGGCAGGTAATCGACGGGCGGGCCGGCCGGGGGCACGATCGAGACATGAGCGCATACGCGATCGGCAACCTGTTTCCCCCGGCCCGTCTCGACGACGAGGTCTTCACCTACATGGAGCGCATCCAGGCCACCCTCGACCCCTTCGGCGGCCGGTTCCTCGTGCACGGCGCCCCGGAGCGGGACGTGTGCGAGGGGGAGTGGCCCGGAGCGCTCGTCGTCATCGGCTTCCCTTCGATGGCCGCGGCCCGCGGCTGGTACGGGTCCCCGGCCTACCAGGAACTCGTTCCGCTGCGGACGCGGCACATGACGGGCGACATCATGCTGATCGACGGTGTCCCGGAGGGGTACGAGGCGGCCGCGACGGCGGCGAAGCTCCGGGCGGCACAGGACGGGCGGACGGCGACGCCGTAGCGGACCCCGGCCGGCGGGTCCGCCGCGGCGGCGTCGTGTGCCTGTCCCAACCGTCCGTTCGTCCCGCCGTCCGTCTGGCCCGCTGTCCGTCTGGCCCTCTGTCCGTCAGCGCGGGCGCCCCGCGCGCAGTTCCAGCCGCGGGGCCCGGAAGGTCGCGCGGAAGCGGCGGTCGTGGGTGACGACGACCACCGCGCCCGCGTACGCGACGAGTGCCGCCTCCAACTCCTCGACCAGGCCGAGCGCGACATGGTTCGTCGGCTCGTCCAGGACGAGGAGGTCGGCGGGCCGGGTCACCAGCCGGGCCAGCTCCAGCCGGCGCTGCTGGCCGGCCGAGAGCGCGGCCACCGGCACCGTCAGGTCCTCCTCGCGGAACAGCCCGAGGGCCAGCAGCTCGTCCGCGTACTCCTCGGCCGGGCCGGGGCGACCGGCCGCGTACGCCGACAGCAGTGGGCGGCGGGTCGGCGTCGGGGACAGCTCCTGCGGCAGATAGCCGATCCGCGCCCGGCGGCGTACCGTCCCCTCGTCCGGCTCCAGTTCCCCCGCGAGCACCCGCAACAGGGTCGACTTCCCCGCCCCGTTGGGCCCGGTCACCAGCAGCCGCTCGCCGACCTTCACGGCCAGCTCGTCGATGCGCAGCCGGTCACCGACCGCGACGCCCTTCAGCTCGGCGAGCACGTCACTGTCCAGCTCGGCGAGCATGCCGCCGTCCGGCTCGCTGTGTTCGCCGGCCGTCGGCTCGCTGTGCATGCCGCTGTCCGGCTGGGCGTGTTCGTCGGGCGTCGGCGGCGCGAGCAGGTCACCGTCCGCGGTCCTGGCCGCGGTCGTCAGCTCCGCCCGGAAGGAGAGGGGCTCGGGTGGCGCCGCCACCGGTTCCTGCCGCAGGCGTACCAGCCGCTGCCGCGCCGCCCTGACCTGCCCCGACAGCTTGGCCTCGTGAGAGCGGCGATGCTTGCCGAAGCCCTGGCGCGGGTCCTTGCCGGTGGCCGCGAGACGCTGCCCGGCCGCCGCCACCAGTTCCTCCGTACGCGCCAGCTCGTCCAGCCACTCCTGGTACTCCTGCTCCCAGCGGCGGCGCGTCGCCGCCCTCGCGGCCCGGTAGCCGCTCCAGCCGTCCCCGTACCGCGTCACCGTCCGCCGGTCCCGGTCGACCTCCAGGATCGTCGTCGCGATCCGCTCCAGGAACTCCCGGTCATGGGTGATCGCCACGACCGTGCCGCGGTGCGCGAGCAGATGGTCCTCCAGCCAGGCCGTGGCCTGCCGGTCCAGATGGTTCGTCGGCTCGTCCAGCAACAGCAGCTCCGGCGCCGCGGCCAGCACACACGCGAGGGCGAGCCGGGACTGCTCGCCACCGGACAGCGAGCCGATGCGCCGCTCCCGTGTGACGCGGGCGAGGCCGAGACCGTGCATCGCGGCGTCGACGCGGGCGTCCGCCTCGTATCCGCCGCGCTCCTCGTACGCGTCCAGCAGTTCGCCGTACGCGGTCAGCTCGGCCGTCGACGCGGTGGCGAGGCCCGCTTCGGCGTTCCTCATCCGCCGTTCCAGCTCGCGCAGTTCGGCGAGGGAGGCATCCACGGCGTCCTGGACGGTCGCCGCCGGATCGAGGTCGAGGACCTGTGCGAGATGGCCGGTGCCGCCGGGGAACAGGACGGTGATCTCCCCCTCGTCCGGTCGTTCGGCCCCGGCCAGCAGCCGGAGCAGCGTGGACTTTCCCGAGCCGTTGTCGCCGATGACTCCGGCCCGTTCGCCGGGGCGCACGGTCAGCGACACCTGTTCGAGGACGGAGCGGTCCCCGTATGCCTTGGAGACGTCCTTCATGGTCAGTTGGGTGGAGCGATGACTACGGGCGCGGTCGCGCATGGGCTTTCCCTGAAATGACATGCCCGGAATAGGGGCGGGGTTCTGTCGGACCGGGGAGGGATACGCCTGACATGCCGGGGACCACCCGCGACCAGGAAAGGTCGGCGGGTCAGAGGGTCACGCCGGCTCGGCGCCCGGAATCAGAGAAAGAAGTAGTACGAACCCATGCGCGTCAGTCTACGGGGCGCCCGTCAGGCTGCCGAAGCGATTTTGGTTCCGCCCGGCGGTCGGCCGACGCGGTCGGGACCGGGGTCGGGACCGGGGTCGGGACCGGGACGGGGGGCGGGAGCAGGGCCGGCGTCGGCGTCGGTGATGGTGATGGTGACGGGACCGTGGTCGTGGTCGCGACGTGCAGAAGGTGTTCCAGCGGTCCGCGTCGGAAGCAGCGCTTCCAGACGAGGGCGAACAGCATGGTCGCCGTGATGAAGGTGACCAGGACCGGAAGGGCCGCATCGGCCGGCAGTTCGTCGGCTCCCAGGATCTTGATCGCGCCGATGTGGCCGACGTACGCCGTCAGGGAGATCGAGCCGGCCGCGACGACGGGCGCGGCCGACCGCCGCAGGAACGCCGAGCGGTCCATGGCCGCGAGGCATACGGCAAGCACGAGCAGGGCCACGCCGGTGTTGCCCAGGATGGACCAGGTCGTCTGGCTGTGCGGCGCGGCCACCAGCAGCCAGTAGGGAGTGCCCTCGCTGGGGGCGCCGGCGGCGTCGGACCACCAGGCCGAGCCGGCGGAGCTGCCCGCCGTGACCGCGTTCACGGCGGACAGCGCGCCGGGAACCAGATGGAGGGCCAGCCATGACCCCCCGTATCCGAGCGCGGCCAGCGCCCCGCCGGACAGGGCGAGCCTGGTGAGCATCCCGGGGCGGGTGAGGTCGAGCTTCGCCACCGCCATGCCGGCGATGATGAACGGCAGCCAGGTCAGTACGGGGTACGCGCCCGTCACGAACAGCTCGACGAACCCGTCGCCACCCGTGACCCTGGCCAGCGGATCACGGGCGACGACGGCATCGGCCCAGCCCCCGCCTTCGCCCGCGGCGCGCAGCGCGTACAGCACCAGGGGCATGACGAGCGCGGCCGACGCGGCGATGACGGCCAGGGTCGCGGCGCGCAGACGGTACAGCGGGAGGGCGAGGACGAAGATCATCCCGTAGCAGGCGAGGATCACGTCGACATCGGTGTCCAGCCAGGTCAGGGCGTATCCCAGGGCGATCAGGACGGCGGAGCGGATCAGTACGCGGCCCATCGCCTGCCGCCCCGCGCGTCCGGTCCGCGGCTGCGGACGGCCGGTGAGAATGATCAGGGTGAAGCCTGCGAGGAGGGCGAACAGGGCCGAGGACCGGCCGTGCGCCACCTCCATCAACCAGCCCAGCGCGCCGCCCACGGAGGGGGCGGGGCTCACGTGGTCCGCGTACATGCCGAAGATCGCCAGCCCGCGGGCCAGGTCGATGCCGATCAGACGCCCTGTCGACGGCGCACGGGAGGGCGAGCCGCCCGGAGTGGCGGCCGCGGCCGTCCCGGAGCGCGCGGCTGTCGCCGTCGGCACTGCGTCGTGCGTCATACGCCCAAGGGTTGGGGAAGCCGCGAGGCGCAGCCATCCGGCAGGTGTCCGGAACCGCCCCCGCCGACCGGGGGGCATATCGTGCGAATCGGGCAGCAGCCCGAGGTTCCCGTGGCCCGGACGATTCCGGCGGTCCGGACGATTCCGAAGGTCCCGATGGTTCCGAAGGTTCCGATGGTGAGTGGAGCACGCGTGATCCGGGTAATGGTGGTCGACGACGAAGCCCTGATCCGCACGGGCTTCCAGCACATCCTCGACACGGCGGACGACATCGAGGTCGTCGCGGCGGTCCCCGGCGGACAAGCGCTCAAGACCGCGCAGGAAGTGCGCCCCGACGTCGTGCTGCTGGACATCCGGATGCCCGACGTGGACGGGCTCACCGTACTGGCCGGCCTGCGCCGGCTGCCGAACCCCCCGGTGGTGGCCATGCTCACGACGTTCGACATGGACGAGTACGTGACGACCGCCCTGCGCGCGGGCGCCGCCGGGTTCCTGCTCAAGGACACCGACCCCGAGGGGCTGCCGTACCTGGTGCGGACGCTG
The DNA here is from genome assembly GCF_036181745.1 of Streptomyces sp. NBC_00259. Lineage (NCBI taxonomy): Bacteria > Bacillati > Actinomycetota > Actinomycetes > Kitasatosporales > Streptomycetaceae > Streptomyces > Streptomyces sp. NBC_00259. Next base: position 4,913,605 of record NZ_CP108080.1, read on the forward strand.
GCCGACGGCGGCACCGTACTGTCGTCCAAGGTCACCAGAGCGGTCGTGGACGGCTATCTGGAGGCCGGCCCCCAGGACGCCGCCGTCCACGGCGTCGCCCGGCTGACCGACCGCGAGCGCGCCGTGCTCGTCCTGATCGCCGAGGGACTGTCGAACGCCGACATCGCCGTACGCATGCATCTGGGAACCGGCACGGTCAAGGACCATGTGAGCGCCATCTTCACCAAGCTGGAGGTCGGCGGCCGTGTCCAGGCGGCTCTGCTCGCCGAACGGGCGGGCCTGCTCAGGCCGCAGCGGGACGAGGAGGGGGCATGACTCCGAGCGGTCCGAACCCGAGCGGTCCGAACCCGAGCGGTCCGAACCCGCGTGATCCGAACCCGAGCGACCCGAGCCCGGGCCGTCCGAGCTCACCGCGTCCACAGGGTCCGACCCCGAGCGGTCCGATCCTGAGGGATCCGGCCCTCGGTCGTCCGAATCCGGTCGGTCCGGTCTCTCCCCGGCTCCCCGCCCCGCTGATGGACGCCGTGCTCGTCGGAATCGCGCTGATCGACGTCTTCTTCAACGTCCACACCGCCGAGTCGCTGCGCCTTGCCTTCGCCCTGGTCGGCGCGTTCGCCCTGCTGCTGCGCCGGCGCATGCCCCTGCTCACGTTCGTGCTCACGCTGCCCTCCGTCGTCCTGTCCGACGCGATCTTCGCCGCGCTGGCCGCGCTCTACACCCTCGCCTCGCTCAGCCGCCGCCGCGTCCTGCTGGGCGCCTGCGCGCTGGCGTTCACGATCAGCGACATGACCTCGCTTCCGTCACCGAGCCTCGACCTGTCGTCCACGGCGACCCTGATCACCCTCGGCTACACCGCGGCGACCGCGGCCGCGCCCGTCTTCCTCGGTCAGCTCGTACAGACCCGGCGTGATCTGTCGCTGCGGCTCGCGGAGATCTCCGAGGCACGCGACCACGAGCGGCTCCTCACCACCCAGACCGTGCTGGCCAAGGAGCGCGCACAACTCGCCCGGGAGATGCACGACGTGGTCTCCCACCAGGTCAGCCTGATCGCGGTCCGGGCCGGAGCGCTCCAGGTCGGCACCCGGGACGCCGAGACCAGGCAAGCCGCGGCCACGATCCGGCGACTGAGCGTGCAGACGCTCGACGAACTGCGGCACATGGTCAGCGTCCTGCGCGCCTCCGGGGGCCGTCCCGCGGAACTGACCCCGCAACCGTCGCTGGCCGAACTCCAGCGGCTGGTCGACGGCAGCGGCATCGAGGCGGAACTGCACACGGACCTGCCGCCCGAGACGCTGCCCGACGGCCTGCCGCCGACGGTCCAGCGCGCCATCTACCGCACCGTCCAGGAAGCGCTGACCAACGTCCGTAAACACGCTCCCGGCGCCACCGCGACGGTCCGCATCCACCGCGAGGCCGACACCGTCCACGTCACCATCACCAACACCACCCCGACCCGCCCCGCCCTCCCCCTGCCCAGCGCCCACTACGGCCTCGTCAGCCTCCGCCAACGCGCCGAACTCCTGGGCGGCACGGTCACCTCCGGCCCAACGGCGGACGGCGGCTACGAACTCCGCCTGGAACTCCCGGCCGACAACTCGGCATGACATGGCGGAGACGGTGGTGAGGGCGGGGATCGCTCCCGTCGGTGGCTCTCGACCCGCAGCAGCGGTCCGCGGCCGACGCCGTCCGCCGGCAGGTCCGCGCCGCTGTTTCCCGTCCTGCGCCCGTCCGTCTCCCTCCCTCGGAAGGCCCTCGACAGGCGATCCACGGACAGTGGACTTACGGTCGAGCAGGAGATGCGGAGCCCTGTCTTGCTTCCTGCTTGCGCCCGCTGATCCTCGTCACGACACCAGAAGGAGACGCGTAGCCATGGCCACAGCCTCTGAAACTCCGGTACTGGACACCCTCGCCGCGATGACGGTCGACTCCGTCGAGCGGTGCGGTCTGGCCCCGGACATGTTCATGCTCACCCGCATCGCCGCCCTCGCCGCCTCCGACGCTCCGCCGATCTCCTACGTCGCCCACATCGACCCCGCGATCCAGGCCGGCCTGACCACCGAGCAACTGCAGGACGTCCTGGTCGCCATCGCCCCCATCGTGGGCACGGCCCGCGTCATGACGGCAGCCGGCAACATCGCCAAGGCACTCGGCATCGCGATCGCCGTCGCGGACGCCGAGAGCTAGGCCGAGATCTAGGCCGAGATCTAGGCCGAGGGCGAGGGCGAGGGCGAGGGCCAGGCCGAGGGTCGGGGCGGACGCGTCATCAGCGTCCGCAACGGCATCCGGTCGTGGCCTTCGCCTCTGCCGGGCCGTGCGCCAGGTCGAGGTCGGTGTTCTGCTCCTCGCTCGTGCAGCAGCTCGGCCGAGGCTCCTCTGCGCTCTTGCCGAGCGTGTCGGCGTCGGCCTTCACGACGTAGACCTCCCACGGCTCCTGGCCGGGACCGTGCACCCACACCTTGTCCTGGCGGGCGTAGCAGCAGGAGATGTCGTTCTCCTCGAACGTGGCCAGGCCGGCGTCCTTGAGCCGGGTGGTGGCCGCGTCGACCTGGTCGGTGGACTCCACCTCGACGCCGAGGTGGTCCAGGCGCGTGTCCTCGTCGGCCTCGCCCTCGATGAGGACCAGCTTGAGCGGGGGCTCGGTGACGGCGAAGTTCGCGTACCCCGGGCGGCGTTTGGCGGGCTCGACGCCGAAGAGCTTGGAGTAGAAGGCCACGGAGCCTTCGAGATCACTGACGCGCAGGGCGAGCTGAACGCGGGACATGGCGGTCTCCCTCACTTCTCGATCGACGATGCGTCGACGTTCATCGACGTTCATCGATACAGGCTGGTGAGATCGAGGTTGTCAATTAATTCGATAGCTGTCAACATAGACACATGTCGAAATCAGAGCTGCCGGTGATCGGGCAGGACGATCAGACGGAGTGCTGCGCGCCGATGGTTCGCGAACCGCTCGGCGAAGAGGTTGCCGCCGACCTGGCCCGGATGTTCAAGGCCCTGTCCGACCCGGTCCGCCTGCGCCTGCTGTCCCTGATCGCCTCGTACGAGGGCGGCGAGGCATGTGTCTGTGATCTGACCGGCCCGTTCGACGTGTCCCAACCGACGATCTCCCACCACCTGAAGGTGCTCAGGGAAGCGGGCCTGGTGGGATCCGAGCGGCGCGGCACATGGGTCTACTACTGGGTCGTGCCCGCCGCGCTGGCCCGGCTGTCGTCGCTCCTGCAGGCACCGTCCGAATCCGTACCGGTCGGAGCGGCCACGTGACCGAGCCCGCTCCCCTCGGACGCCGTGCCCTGGCCGAGCTGGTGGGCACGGCCGCCCTCGTCGCGATCGTGGTCGGCTCGGGCATCCAGGCCACGGAGCTGACGCGCGACGTCGGCATACAGCTGCTGGCCAACTCCCTGGCCACCGTCTTCGGCCTCGGCGTCCTGATCGCTCTGCTCGGCCCGGTCTCCGGCGCTCACTTCAACCCGGTCGTCACGCTGGCCGCCTGGTGGACCGGACGCCATACGGGGGACAGGCTGAGCCTGCGCGCCGTCGCCGCGTACGTACCCGCGCAGATCGCCGGGGGCATCGGCGGCGCGATCCTCGCGAACGCGATGTTCGCCGAACCCCTGATCCGGTTCTCCACGCACGAACGGTCCGCCGGGCCCCTGTGGCTGGGCGAGGTCGTCGCCACCGCGGGCCTGGTCCTCCTCGTCCTCGGGCTGGCACGTACCGGCCGGCAGAACATCGGCCCGGTCGCGGTCGCCTCCTACATCGGCGCGGCGTACTGGTTCACGTCCTCCACCAGCTTCGCCAACCCGGCGGTGACCATCGCCCGCGCCTTCTCCGACACCTTCGCCGGGATCGCCCCCGCCTCTGTGCCGCCGTTCATCGCGTTCCAACTCGTCGGCGCCGTCGTCGGTGTCGCCCTCGTCGCCGTCCTGTTCGGCCGGCCACAGGCGACGGCGGACGACGTGACCGCCTCCCACGGTGAGCCCGAACTCACCACCGTCAACCGCTGACCGCCCTGCCCGAGGAAGACTCCGTGAGTACTGCCGAAACCCCGTCCGTGCTGTTCGTCTGCGTCCACAACGCGGGGCGCTCCCAGATGGCCGCCGCGTTCCTCACCCACCTCGGCGGCGACCGGGTCGACGTCCGCTCGGCGGGCTCCGCCCCTGCCGACACCGTGAACCCCGCCGTGGTCGAGGCCATGGGCGAAGCGGGCATCGACATCTCCGCCGAGACCCCCAAGGTGTTGACCACCGAGGCGGTACAGGCGTCGGACGTCGTCATCACCATGGGCTGCGGCGACGCCTGCCCCTACTTCCCCGGCAAGCGCTACCTCGACTGGACGCTCGACGACCCCGCCGGCCAGGGCGTCGACGCCGTACGGCCGATCCGGGACGAGATCGAGCAGCGCATCCGCGGCCTGCTGGACGAACTCGGCGTCGACGTACGCGGATGACACCTCGGTGGGCATCCACCGATCCGGCATCGACGACGGCGACGACACCTCCTTCGAGGTGCGATGGCCTTGCAGACGAACGGGGCGGCGCACTCCGACGGGGTGTCGGTGTACGCCGCCCTTGGGTGGGACGAGTTGCGGGAGGCGGCCCGTAGGCTGCCGCCCTCCTACTTCGGATCGCGGTTGAAGACCGACTTGGACCAGACGTAGCCGAGCACCGTGAGGCCCAGGCACCAGGCCACGGCGAGCCATCCGTTGTGGCCGATCTCGGTGCCGAGCAGCAGGCCGCGCAGGGTCTCGATGGCTGGCGTGAAGGGCTGGTACTCGGCGATCGGCTGGAACCAGCCCGGCATCGCGTCGACCGGCACGAAGGCGCTCGAGATGAGCGGCAGGACGACCAGCGGCAGCGCGTTGTTGCTCGCCGCCTCGGCGTTCGGGCTGACCATGCCCATCCCGACCGCGATCCAGGTCAGCGCCAGGGCGACGAGCGCCATCAGCCCGAGCGCCGCCACCCACTCCAGGACGGTGGCGTCCGTGGACCGGAAGCCGATGGCCACGGCGACGGCACCGACGAGGACGACACTCATCACCGACTGCAGGACGCTGCCGATGACGTGCCCGATGAGCACGGAGCCTCTGTGGATCGCCATCGTGCGGAAGCGGGCGATGATGCCCTCGGTCATGTCGTTGGAGACGGACACCGCCGTCCCGACGACGGTGCCTCCGATGGTCATCATCAGGATGCCCGGCACGACGTAGGCGATGTACTCGGAACGGTCGCCGCCCCCCATGCCCGCACTCATCACGTCGCCGAAGATGTAGACGAAGAGCAGCAGCAGGACGATCGGGGTGAGCAGCAGGTTGAGGGTGAGGGAGGGGTAGCGGCGGGCGTGCAGGAGGTTGCGGCGCAGCATGGTGGAGGAGTCGCGTACGGCGAGGGAGAGGGAGCTCATCGGACGGTCTCCTCGGTCTGGTGGGGGATGTGGGTGGTGTCGGTGAGGGCGAAGAAGACGTCGTCGAGGTCGGGGGTGTGGACGGTCAGTTCGTCGGCCTCGATGCGGGCCGTGTCGAGGCGGTCGAGGATGGAGCGCAGTTCGCGTTGGCTGCCGTCGCTGGGGATCTGCAGGGCCAGTGCTTCGTCGTCCCGGGAGGCTTCGCGCAGTGCGGAGGCGGCGGAGCGGTAGGTGGCCGGGTCGGTGAAGCGGAGCCGGACGTGTCCGCCGGGGATGAGCCGCTTGAGTTCCTCGGCGCTCCCCTCGGCGGCGATCCTGCCGCCGTGGAGTACGGCGATGCGGTCGGCGAGTTCGTCGGCCTCCTCCAGGTACTGGGTGGTGAGGAAGACGGTGACGCCGCCTGTGACGAGTTCGCGGATGATCTGCCACATGTTGTGGCGGGCGCGGGGGTCGAGGCCGGTGGTCGGCTCGTCGAGGAAGATGATCCGCGGGTTGCCGACCAGGGTCATGGCGATGTCGAGGCGGCGCTTCATGCCGCCGGAGTAGGTGGACGCGGGCTTCTTCGCCGCCTCGACCAGGTCGAAGCGTTCCAGCAGTTCGGCGGCGACCCGGCGTCCCTCGCGCTTGGAGAGGTGGTGCAGGTCCGCCATGAGGAGCATGTTCTCCTCGCCGGTGATCAGGCCGTCGACGGCGGAGAACTGCCCGGTGACACCGATCGCCGCCCGTACGGCCCGCGGGTCGGTGGCCAGGTCGTGGCCGCCGACGCGGAGCTGGCCACTGGCGGGGTCAGGGGAGATGAGGGTGGAGAGGATCTTGACGGCGGTGGTCTTGCCGGCGCCGTTCGGCCCGAGCAGGGAGAAGATCGTTCCTTCCGGGACGGCCAGGTCGATGCCGTCGAGGACGGTCTTGTCGCCGTAGGACTTGCGCAGCCCGTTCGCCGCGATGGCCAGGTCGGTCATGAGAGGTGCTCCTTCTTCACAGACTGCGGGCGGTGACGTCGCCGTAGGCGGTGGTCGCGTGGATGTGCAGGCCGGCGGCGGCGCCGTCGGTGTTCTTGAGCGCGTTGTGGATCCGGCCGTAGGTGGTGCCGGCGTCCAGGGAGGCGGAGACTCCGTGGGCGGCGCCGACCGAGATCTCACCGTGCTCGGTGCGCAGCGTGACCGTGCCGCGCACCGCCTCGGTGATGTGGATGTCGCCCTTCTGGGTGCTCATCTCCGCGGGGCCGCCCAGACGGCCGACCGAGATGTCGCCGGCGAGGAGGGTGACGCGGGTGCTGTCGGCCTCGTCGAGCTTGACCGTCGCCTGCGCGCCCTCGAAGGCGACGTCACCGAGCCGTCCGACGCCCCGGAACTCGGCGCCGGCCGCCTTCGCCTCGATCCGCGAGCCGGCGGGCAGTTGGACCGTCACCTCGATGGACCCGGAAGCGCCGAGGATCCGCTTCTTCGCCTCCCGGGTCTTGATCCGCAGGACGCCGTCGCCGTACGCGACTTCGGTCTGCTCCGCCGCCGCCACGTCGCGGCTCTCGGCGGCGTCCGCGGGCAGGACCTCGACCGTGGTGTCGGCCCGCTCGGCGGCGATGAACCGGATGCGCCCCGCGGGGATGTCGAGGACGGCGGAGACCGGGGCGGGGGTGTCGAACTTCTGCATCGTGCTCTCCTTCTTCAGTAGCGGGCGCTCCTTCGGCCCGCTGTTTCTGATGAAGGAAAAGCTACGTTGCGTTCATGAATCTGGCAACAGAGTCGTTGCGCATGATTGCTGTTATTGCAGCTAGAAGCCGCTAAATCATTGCAATGGTTTCGCGCGTAATGCAACGACCCTCATCTCGTGCGTTGCAATGGATGGAGGTGAACGCTATGCCGGACACACCACCGACCACGAAGGAGACCGTGATGTCCGGGCCCGCGGACCAGGCCCGCGGAGTCGTCCATGCGAAACCCGAAACGACCTCGGGCGGCACTGCCGGGCCGAGTTCAGACCACTGACGGACAGCCGTCCCCGTCCCGTCCTCGTCAATGTCGCGGTCCGGGTACCGCTGTGACTGGCTGCTCCCGCTCTGCGGGGCAGGTGTTCATGGCCAGGTGTTCGTGGCTGTTCAGCCAGCGGTCTCGGCCACACCGATCGGACGCGAGTCATCCGGGCTGCCGGGCCGTTGGGCGCCGAGCCGGTGGGCGAGGTCTTCGTCCCCAAGGGGGTACGGGCGTTCCTGGGGCAGCAGTCGGGCGGCGGAGTCCAGGTCACCACCGCTCACGAGGGCGTGGATCTCGTGGGCCAGTGGGGTCACGTCGCGGATGGAGACCGTCCACTCGTCGGCGTAGCGTCGTACGGCCTCACCGGAGAGGCCGAGTTGCAGGGACCGGTACGGCAGGGGCTGCAGGCGCAGGTCCCGCTCGGGGTCCCACTGTGCGCGAGTGGGTGCACGCTTCAACTGACGTTGCCAGGTGGCCCGGTCGGGATGCACCCCGCGGACGTAGCCCGACAGGCACGCGTGGCGCAGCGCCCACTCGAAGCCGTCACGGCCGATCTCGACGGCGAGGACGGTCTCCTGCCCCGCTTTCGTGCCCCAGCCGCAGCGGTACATCATCCACAGGAACGACGGCTTGATCCACGTCATCCTGTCCCGTTTCCACGCGGCAGGGAAACGGCCCTCCCGGGCGGCGGGCTGACCGATTTCCGGGCGGTACGCCTGGTAGACGGTGATCGTGGAGTCCGAGTAGGCCGCACGGATCCCGCGCTGCGGTTCTTCCATGGCGTACAGCGTGGGGTCGGCCGGTTCAGGCGGCCACTGATTTTCGACCGCCGACCACTGCGACGCAGAGCACCCCGCCCGTGCGGAATCGCGTGGCAGCCTCTCGTGTTGCAGCAGGTGCGTGAGGGATGCCGGTGGTGTGTGAACCGAGCAGCCCGAGCGACCGAGCCGACACATATTGGAGGGCTGTAATGGCGTCGCAGACGCAGAGGGCCGTGCTCGCGGGCGGATGCTTCTGGGGGATGCAGGACCTGATCCGCCGGCTCCCGGGGGTGACGGCGACCCGGGTCGGATACACCGGGGGTGATGTGCCGAACGCGACGTACCGTAACCACGGCACGCACGCGGAGGCCATCGAGATCCTTTTCGACCCCGAGAAGACCGACTTCCGCGCGATCCTGGAGCTCTTCTTCCAGATCCACGACCCGAGCACCAAGAACCGCCAGGGCAACGACATGGGCCTCAGCTACCGCTCGGCGATCTACTACGTGGACGACGAGCAGAAGCGGGTCGCCGAGGACACGATCGCGGATGTGGACGCCTCCGGACTGTGGCCGGGCAAGGTCGTCACCGAGGTCGAGCCGGTCGGCCCCTTCTGGGAGGCCGAACCCGAGCACCAGGACTACCTGGAGCGTTACCCGGACGGATACACCTGCCACTTCCCGCGTCCGGGATGGCGGCTGCCTGCCCGCACGGAGGGCTGACCGGCGCGACGCGGCCCGGCCGCGGGCGCAGGCCGGCCCGGCGGGGTCCGCGCCGGTCCGTGCTTGCGCTCCGCGGGGCCGGTGGTGCCCCGCGGTGGATGACGGGTCTCAGCCGCCGGCTCTGGTTCGCCGACTCGGGGATGCTCAGTCGAGACAGAACTCGTTGCCCTCGATGTCCTGCATCGGGATGCACGCGTCATTGCCGTCATACAGCGTTCGCACGTGTACCGCGCCGAGCGGGACCAGTCGTGCGCATTCGGCCTCAAGTGCGGCGAGGCGCTCTTCACCCACGAGTCCGGTGGCGACCCGCACGTCGAGATGCAGCCGGTTCTTGGCGGCTTTCCCTTCGGGGACGCGCTGGAAGTACAGTCGCGGGCCCACACCCGACGGATCACTGCAGGCGAACCATGAATCCCGCTGCTCAGGTGGCTGCGAGCACGTGAAGTCGTCCCAAGTGGCAAACCCCTCCGGTGGCGGCGGCACGACGTACCCCAACACCTCGCACCAGAAACGAGCGAGGCGCTCAGGTTCTGCGCAGTCGAAGGTGACTTGGAACTGCTTGATCGCGGACATCGGCGCACCCTAGCAGGGGCTCTGTTGCTCATTTCCCGGTGTGGAACCACATGTTGTCGGGAGGACGGCCCTTGCGAGCGATGCATTGGCTGGGCGCTGCCATCGTAGGGATGTCTCACGTGACCTGAGTCAGTCGAAGAGGGCGATGAGTCCGTTGACCCAGATCGCGAGGAACGCAAGGACTGTTACCAGGCATCCAGCCCCTGCCAGACAGCCGGGGAACGAGCTTCCTCTGCTGTCTTCCTTCGAGCCGGACGGCACCGTGTCCCAGTCGACGGGGCGTCCCACGGCTTCCGAGCGGGCCGGCGCCCCGGACCAGGCAGGAGACCAACCCCTCTCCACCGCCCTGAGTTGATCCTCAGTGCTGGACCACGACGCAGGTGAGCGTCGTGCTGCCTGACTTGACGACGAATTGGGACCCGCTGAGGCCGCCGATGTCAAACCTGCCCCCTTCGTCCGTTGGGACGGTGTCCGAACTGGACCCCGAGTAGGTCACCTTCGTGCCGCCAGGGAATCCCTCACCCCAGAGGTGATACTTGCCGTTCGACTCTCTTTCGACATTGCACGTCGCGCTGGGTGCGGCGCCGGGCGCTGTGGTGGTCGACGCGTATGCGGCGACCGCAGGGCCCAGCGCGAGCGCGGGGACGATCAGGGATGCGAATGCTGCGAGACGACGATTTCGGTTCATCGTTCTACCTCCCTTGGGGCGACCAGATGGGCCGGTCGAGGGTGACAGCACCGTCACCGGCGGTATCGGTCGCACAGGACGCCGATGAGTAAAGCCTCACTCCGCTCCACGGTGGGTACATCACCCCGCATGGGCGATATGTCCGGCTTGTTCATCGACGTGTTTTCCGTGGGGATGCGAGCCACCGTGTCGTCCTTGAGTCGGGCAGCCGGTCCGCCGCTGTACAGCAACGAAATACAGCAACCCCAGTAACCGCCCGGGTCGGGAGCACCTCTCCAGAGCCTTGACGCCACCGGAGCGACCATCGCCGAGCGATCCGGCTTGAGCTACGGATCAGAAGGGTCGAGGGACCCCGTGAGCTCCGAGCGCATCGATGTAACGCTGAAGCTTCGAGCTCAGCTCAGCCTGAAGGAGGCTTGCCGCGTGTCGAGCTGCCTCCAGGTCGCCGGCGGTGCACAGGTCGACCAGCTCGGCCACGTCCGACCGGAGAATGCTGAGAGTGTCGCCCTGGATCAAGACTCCGGGGAAGCGGCGACCTGGAAGGCGGACCATCGCGTCGTTGCCGCCGTCGGTGAACAGCTCGGCCTCTACCCGTTCCATCGGAGCCCCTCGTCTCAGTTTCCGTCTCATTCAGCGTGGTTCACGACGGTTCAGGCCAGGACCGGAGAAGGTACCCCACGGGCTGCGAGCCGCCGCAGCCTGCCCTACCCAATCGAGCAACCGCCCGTACCAGTGTTGCCACGTCATGAGCCGCTGCCGCCGGCAGCACCACGCGCAGACTCCCGCCGTCCGCAGCTGTACTTGCCTGACTCCTCGGTCGGGTCCGGGTCCGGGTCCAGCCCGGTCGGGCAGGACGCTCCCGAGTTGGTTTCGATTAGCTTGACGCCCGTCCCGGCAAACCTGCGCTGCCATGTGCCTCGTCCCGGGAGGGCGGTTGGTCGTCGAGCATCACCAGGCGGTGGGTGAAGAACGACTGTCTCCACCGTGGCGGCTACCTCCGGGCCTTAGCCGCCCACTCGATGTCCTGTCTCGCGTGACCTGAGTCAGTCGAAGAGGGCGATGAGTCCGTTGACCCAGATCGCGAGGAACGCAAGGACTGTTACCAGGCATCCAGCCCCTGCCAGACAGCCGGGGAACGAGCTTCCTCTGCTGTCTTCCTTCGAGCCGGACGGCACCGTGTCCCAGTCGACGGGGCGTCCCACGGCTTCCGAGCAGGCTGCTCGTACTGCTGCTAGTTGCTCTCTGGCGAATGCCGTTCGGGCAAGCGACTCAGGACCACGCCAGGCAAGTGCGTGCATGCGCTGCTGAGCCGTGCGGTACCTCGCCTCGAAGGCCTCGGTCTCAGCTGCGTTTTGGTCCTCTTCGAGGTACGTCCAACGGCCGGCTTCCGCGTGCTCTCCGTACAGGCGGTAGACCTCGGCCAGGCGGCGACGAAGCATCAGGTCGTTCGGGAAGGACGACACCAGTCCACGCAGACGCTGGCGCGCGACGGGAACCCGGCCGGCAGTCAGATCTGCATCGACTCGGGCAAGGGTGTCTCTCAACGGCATGGGTGCATGATCGGGTACTGCAGCCACTGCCGTCGACCTGGTTTCCTCGCTCAGTAAGTCGCCTGTTGTGGTTGCCCAGGATCGCGCTGGGCGTCGGTGTACGGCGTGCTTGCGAGCGGCCGCGTGTCGTGGCCGCAGACCGGAGAATCCCTCTTCCTCCTGCGTTGTAGCCGTTCAGGTACGACACGTAGTCGCCGCAGGAGGTGTCCAAGCCGTACGTGCCGGGCCGTGTCCGGATCAGCCCCGAGTGCTCTCTGAAGCCGAACTCGCCGATACGGCGATCTCCGAACACGGACACCGGCGTGTGGTCAGCCTTCCCTGGGATCCGGGGCCGGAGCGACGCCGATCGGGCAGGACACACCCGTCCCGCCGATGCCGCAGTAGCCCGCGGGGTTCTTGTCCAGGTACTGCTGGTGGTAGTCCTCCGCCGGGTAGAAGGGGCGGCCATCCGCCGGGAGGAGTTCCGTGGTGATCGTGCCGTGGCCCGAGCCCGTCAGGGCCCGCTGGTAGGACTCGCGGGAGGACTGGGCCGTGGTGGCCTGGGACGGGGTGTGGGTGTGGAGCGCCGAGCGGTACTGGGTGCCGACGTCGTTGCCCTGGCGGAAGCCCTGGGTGGGGTCGTGGGACTCCCAGAAGACCTTCAGGAGCTGTTCGTAGGTGACGACGGACGGGTCGAAGACGACGCGGACGGCCTCGGTGTGGCCCGTCAGGCCGGAGCAGACCTCTTCGTAGGTGGGGTTCTCCGTGTAGCCGCCCTGGTAGCCGACGAGGGTGGTCCAGACGCCCTTCGTCTGCCAGAACTTGCGCTCCGCGCCCCAGAAGCAGCCCAGCGCGAAGTCGGCGACCTCGAGGCCCTCGGGATAAGGGCCGAGGAGGGCGTTGCCGAGGACCGTGTGGTGGGCGGGGACGTCGAAGGCCGGGGTTTCGCGGCCGCGCAGCGCCTGGGTGGCGGTGGGCAGCTCGGGGACGCGGCGGTTCAGGAACATGCGGGGGACTCCTCCTGGAGTGAAGGGTGCAGTGTCCAGAACGCGGACGGGGCCCGCGGGATTCCCCCGCGGGCCCCGTCCGGAGCGCCTGTCGGTACTGCGGCATCGGTGCGCCGGCGTCAGTGCGACAGCGTCGCCGGGCTGCCGCCGTTCGCCTCGTAGCCCGCCACCGCGAGCGCCCGGTAGACCGCGTACTCCGCCGCCGGGTCGCCGCCGTGCGTCCACGGCAGGGCACCGACGTGGCCGTCCACCCGCAGCAGCTGGTGCATGGCCTCGGCCCAGCGCTCGGACCTGACCAGGAAGAAGACGAGCAGATGGCGGACGTGGGGGAGCACCGGGTCGTCGGCCCTCGCGGTGTGCGCCGCGTGCAGTGCGCCCTCCACCGCCTTGGTGACCACCGCGCTCTGGTAGAAGCCGGTCACCAGATTGACCTCGGGCAGGTGCTCGAACACCGCGAACAGCGGCAGTGCGGCCAGCAGCGAGCCCTGGGGTGCGCGGGCCGCCGAGGTGGTCGCGAAGTGGTCGGCCTCCTCGCGTGAGCCGTGCCACTTCTCGCACCAGTAGTGCAGCGCGGCGAGATGGGCGCCCATGTGCGTGGGGGCGCGGTCGATCACCTTCGCCCAGAGCTGGTCGAACTGCTCGTGGGAGTAGCCGAGTCCGCGGGCCACGGCCAGTTCGACGATGTACGGGACGGGGTCGCCGGGTGCCAGCAGGGCCGCCTCGCCGCAGACCGTACGGGCCTCCTCCAGGATGATCCGGAAGTCGTCGCTGCCGACGCCGCCGGAGGACCGCCACGCCTGCTGCACCAGGAACTCCGCGTGCACGGCCGCGCCGCCCGCGTCCTTCGGGGACTCCGCGCGCCAGGTGCGCAGCCACGAGCCTCCGGTCCCGGGCTGCTGCTGCAGCTCCAGCGATGCCGCGCCCGCGAACGCCTGCACCCGCTGCCAGCGTCGCTCGCCCTCCTTCTCGGTGCCGGAGAGCAGCTGGGACGCGGCCCGCCAGTCCTGGGTGCGCTGCACCAGGTCGAGCACGTCGAGGAGGTCCTGGTCGGGCCCGGGCAGCCGCAGGTCGAGCTCCTCCTGGCGTACGAAGCCGTACGCGGCGGGGTCGGCGGCGTCCGGTGATCCGGGTGCGACCTGACGGACGGCGTGGCGGCGGCGCAGCATGTACGGGCCGATCGCCGCGGCCAGCAGGCCCAGCGCGAGCAGGAACCAGAGAATCTCCATACGGCCATTGTCCCGGACGGCCCAGTGACGGGAACCGGTCAGGGGGCCGGGTACGAGGCCGGGTAAGCGCCGGGTGGGGACTACGCTCGGGTCGCATGAGCGACCAGCACAGCTTCGAGACCATCGCGATCCACGCGGGCAACAGCGCCGACCCGCTGACCGGCGCGGTCGTCCCGCCCATCTACCAGGTGTCCACCTACAAGCAGGACGGTGTGGGCGGACTGCGCGGCGGCTACGAGTACAGCCGCAGCGCCAACCCGACCCGTACCGCGCTGGAGGAGAACCTCGCGGCGCTGGAGGGCGGCCGCCGGGGCCTCGCCTTCGCCTCCGGCCTCGCCGCCGAGGACTGCCTGCTGCGTACGCTGCTGGTGCCCGGCGATCACGTGGTGATCCCGAACGACGCGTACGGCGGCACCTTCCGGCTCTTCGCCAAGGTGGTGCAGCGGTGGGGTGTGGAGTACTCCGTCGCCGACACCTCGGACCCGGCGTCGGTCAGGGCCGCCCTGACCGACCGTACGAAGGTGATCTGGGTCGAGACGCCGTCCAACCCGCTGCTCGGCATCACCGACATCGCCGCCGTCGCGGACATCGCCCGCACCGCCGGGGCGAAGCTCGTCGTCGACAACACCTTCGCCAGCCCCTATCTGCAGCAGCCGCTCGCGCTGGGCGCGGACATCGTCGTGCACTCGCTGACCAAGTACATGGGCGGCCACTCGGACGTGGTCGGCGGTGCGCTGATCACCGGCGACGCCGGTCTCGGTGAGGAGCTGGCGTACCACCAGAACGCGATGGGCGCGGTCGCCGGTCCCTTCGACTCGTGGATCGTGCTGCGGGGCATCAAGACGCTGCCGGTCCGTATGGACCGGCACAGCGAGAACGCGACGCGGGTCGCGGAGATGCTGACCAGCCACCCGAAGGTCACGCGGGTCCTGTACCCGGGGCTGGAGGAGCACCCGGGGCACGAGGTCGCGGCGAAGCAGATGAAGAGCTTCGGCGGGATGGTGTCGTTCCAGGTCCAGGGTGGCGAGGAGGCGGCGGTCGAGGTCTGCAACCGCGCGAAGCTCTTCACCCTCGGTGAGTCGCTGGGTGGTGTCGAGTCCCTGATCGAGCACCCTGGCCGGATGACGCACGCGAGCGTCGCCGGGTCCGCGCTGGAGGTTCCGGCGGATCTGGTGCGGCTGTCCGTCGGGATCGAGTCGGTGGACGATCTCCTCGCGGACCTGCAGCAGGCGCTGGGCTGACCTTCGTGGGGCGCTGCCCCGGGCCCCGGTACCGCCGCCCGGCGGGCCGGGGCCCGTTGTCGTACGGGCTGTGCGGGCAGTTCGGACGGGCTGTGCGGGGCGTGCGGGCAGTTCGTACGGGCCGGCCGGGTCGTACGCGGGCGGGGGCAGGGGCGTGCGGGCGGGGGCGAGCAGATCGCAGCGAGCGGACGGGCCGGTCAGGTGCTGACCTTCTCGTCCTCCAGCATGCTGTGTATCTGTTCGCGGAGTTCCGCGGTGTCGGTGTGGCCGTGGACGGATACGGCGTGTTCCGTGGCGGCCTGGAGGACTTCCTCCTCCTGGCCGGAGATGGTGAGCGTGCAACCCGTCTCGCTCGGGAACCTGCGGCAATCGGCAACTTTTCTGGTCATGACGACCTCCTGTCTGATGCGTTGCGCCGCTCGTTCCAGGATAGGTCCGGCCTCACGAGCTCTCACCAGCCGGCCGTGTCACCGACCGACCGTGTGTCAGCAGCCCTCGTGTCAGCAGCCCTCGTGTCACCAGCCCTCGACCTCCGGCGTCGTCGTCGACGGCGGTACGACCCACGGTTCGGCGGCCGCCGCCCACACCGCGAACGCGATCGCGGCCGCGAGCAGCAGCGCACAGCCCACGCGGTGCAGTGCCCTGCGGCGGCGTCGCAGCCGGGCGCCCCGGTGGGCCGCGCGCAGGTGCAGGTCGCCGGGGACCAGCGGATGCGGGGCGTCGAGCATCCGCCGTACTTCTTCCTCCTTGCGGCCGCCCTGCCGGGTCATGACGCATCCCTCCAGGTCGGGGCGCGCAGCCGCGGCGGGCGGGTGCTGCGCAGGACGGAGACGGCACGGGTGCCGATCGCCCGGACCCGTTCCACCGGCAGTCCGAGCAGCGCCGCGGTCTGTTCCTCGGGCACGCCCTCGTACAGGCGCAGTACGACGACGAGCCGCTCCTGCGGGACGAGCCGGACCAGTACCCCGGCGTCCGCGCCGGCGTCCCAGGTCCTGGCCCGTCGCCGCAGCCGCCAGGCGCTCCGGGCGAAGCGGGTGACGAGTTCCTGGCGGGTGCGGTCGTACGGGTCCTCGTCGTGGCGCCGGTCCCACTCCGCGTACATCTCGGCCAGCGCGCCGACCAGCAGCCGCTGTGCCTCGGGGCTGTGCCCGGGCGACTCCGCCGTCAGCAGCGTCGCGACATGGAGCAGCCGGCCACCCGCGCCCGCGACGAATGCCTCGAATTCCCGGGCGCGGCGGTCGGCGAGCGTGGACTCTCGCCTCTCGCGCACGTCCTCATATCAGAGCAGGCGGCGGCTGCGGTCAAGAGGTCGGGGACGGCTCCGTCGCTTCACCGGGGAGCCCGGCCTGCCGGGCGGAGAGCGCCGAGTTGAAACGCGTGAGCAGCGTGCAGAACGATTCCCGCTCCTCGGGCGTCCAGCCGTCGGTCACCTGGGCCATCAACTCGCGCCGCGAGGAGCGCACTTCCTCCAGTCGGGACTGGCCGCGCGGCGACAGCTGCAGGACGACGGCACGGCCGTCCTCCGGGTGCGAGGTGCGCTTCACCAGGCCCGTGTCGACGAGCGGCGCGACCTGGCGGGTGACGGTCGAGGAGTCGATGCCCATTCCGGCCGCGAGGGCCTTCACGCCCATCGGGCCTTCCTGGTCGAGCCGGTTGAGCAGCAGATAGGCGGCACGATCCATCGAGTTGCGGACCTGACCGACGCCGCCGAGCCGGGTCTGCTCGGCTCTGCGCGCGAAGAGGGCCACCTGGTGCTGGAGGGCATCGAGGAGACCGGGGTCTAGATCAGTCGTCATGTCCTGAGATGTGGGCATGGCTGCGGGCTCTCTCGTGCGGTGGTCAGTTGGTGGGGGACAGAGTACGCGGAGCCGGGCGAGTGCGTACGGGCCCTGCGAAATCCTGTGGACAACTGTGTGACCGGGGCGGCCGTCACCCCGCTGAGCTGCGAGACTTGCTGTCATGAGCTTCCGCACGCCTGGCCCCTTTCACCCGCTCATCCTCGACGACGTCCGAGGGGCCCAGAAGATGCTCGCCGGTGTGGCCCGCATGACGCCGATGGAGGGCAGTCGGTATCTGTCGGGCCTGGTCGGAGCCCCGGTGCACCTCAAGTGCGAGAACCTCCAGCGGACGGGCTCGTTCAAGCTGCGCGGCGCGTACGTACGGATCTCCGGGCTGCGTCCCGAGGAGCGCGCGGCGGGCGTCGTCGCGGCGTCGGCGGGCAATCACGCGCAGGGCGTGGCCCTGGCGTCCTCGCTCCTCGGCGTGCACTCCACGGTGTTCATGCCCCAGGGGGCGCCGCTGCCGAAGATCGCGGCGACCCGGGACTACGGCGCCGATGTGCGGCTGCACGGCCAGGTCGTCGACGAGAGCTTGGCCGCGGCGCAGGAGTACGCGTACGAGACCGGCGCGGTCTTCATCCACCCCTTCGACCACCCGGACATCATCGCGGGTCAGGGCACTGTGGGTCTGGAGATCCTGGAGCAGTGCCCGGAGGTGCGGACGATCGTCGTCGGGGTCGGGGGTGGTGGTCTGGCGGCGGGTATCGCGGTCGCGGTGAAGGCGCTGCGTCCCGATGTGAAGGTGATCGGGGTCCAGGCGGAGGGCGCGGCGGCGTTTCCGCCGTCGCTGGCCGCGGGCCGGCCGGTGGCCGTCGAGGCGCCGGTGACCATGGCGGACGGCATCAAGGTGGGCTGCCCCGGCGATGTGACGTACACGATCGTCGAGGAGCTGGTGGACGAGGTGCGCACGGTGTCGGAGGACGCGCTCTCCTCGGCGCTGCTGCTGTGCCTGGAGCGGGCGAAGCAGGTCGTCGAACCGGCGGGGGCGAGTCCCGTCGCCGCGCTGCTCAGCGAGCCCCGGGCCTTCCAGGGGCCGGTCGTGGCCGTGCTGTCGGGCGGCAATGTGGACCCGCTGCTGATGCAGCGCATCCTGCGGCACGGCATGGCGGCGGCGGGCCGCTATCTGTCGCTGCGGCTGAGGCTGGCGGACCGGCCCGGGGCGCTCGCGACGCTGCTGGGGGTGTTGTCAGTGGTGGATGCGAATGTTCTGGACGTGGGGCATGTGCGGACCGATCCGCGGCTCGGCCTGACGGAGGTCGAGGTGGAGCTCCAGCTGGAGACGAAGGGGCCGGAGCACTGTGCGGAGGTCGGTGCGGCGTTGGAGGAGGCGGGGTACCGGGTCATCGGCTGAGGCCGAGCCGCCCACGACACTGCCCGCGGCACTGCGGACGACACCGCCCGCGGCACTGCCCGCGGCACCACTCACGACACTGCCCGCAGAACTGCTGACGACAGCCTTACGGCAGGGCTTGTGTATCGCGATGTATCGCGTTACCTTGTGGCCCGCGCCGCTATTTTCGGATGCGTCGGTCGACGGCAATACCTAAGCTTGCGCGGCAATCGCCTGAAGTAAGCGGTCCATAAGTCATGACCTCATCCTCTGCCACTGGGAGTACCCACATGCCAGGCGCCATTTACGCCGAAGGTCTGGTGAAGACCTTCGGCGAGGTAAGGGCTCTGGACGGAGTTGATCTCGACGTTCCCGAGGGCACCGTCCTCGGGCTCCTCGGCCCGAACGGCGCGGGCAAGACCACCGCCGTGCGCGTCCTGACCACCCTGCTCCAGCCCGACAGCGGCAAGGCGGTCGTGGCGGGCATCGACGTCCTCAAGAATCCCAACGAAGTCCGGCGGTCGATCGGGCTCTCCGGCCAGTTCGCCGCCGTCGACGAGTATCTGACGGGGCGCGAGAACCTGCAGATGGTCGGGCGGCTGTACCAGATGAACGCGAAGGCGGCGAAGGTCCGGGCCGGCGAGCTGCTGGAGCGGTTCAACCTCGCCGACGCGGCCGACCGCCCGGCCAAGACATACTCCGGCGGTATGCGCCGCCGTCTCGACCTCGCGGCCGCGCTGGTCGTCTCCCCGCCCGTGATGTTCATGGACGAGCCGACGACCGGTCTCGACCCGCGAAACCGTCAGGCGCTGTGGGAGGTCATCAAGGAGCTCGTCGGCGGCGGTACGACCCTGCTCCTCACCACCCAGTACCTGGAGGAGGCCGACCACCTCGCCGACGCCATCTGCGTCATCGACCACGGCAAGGTCATCGCCCGTGGCACGTCGGACGAGCTCAAGGCCCGTACCGGCGGCGAGCGCGTCGAGGTCGTCGTCCACCGGCCCGAGGAGATCGCCCCGGCCCGTGACGTCCTCCTCCGCTTCGGCATGGACGGCGCCGAGGCCGCCGACGTCGCCGTGGACGCGCACACCCGCAGGCTCACCGTCCCGGTCGCGGGAGGCGCCAAGCTGCTCGCCGAGGTCATCCGCGAGCTGGACACCATCGGCATCGAGATCGACGACATCGGTCTGCGCCGGCCGACCCTCGACGACGTCTTCATCTCCCTGACCGGCCACCACGCCGAGGCGGCCGCGGAGGACAACGGCGAGGTGCCGGCGGCCCGGCAGTCGAAAGAGCGCAAGGACCGCAAGGCCGGAAAGGAGGCCGTGAAGTGACCACCGTCCAGGAAGCGGCGGACCGCGTCGCGGCCCCCCGTCCGCGCGGCGGCATCGCACAGTCGGTGAGCGATTCGCTCGTCGTCGCCAAGCGCAATCTGATCCGTATGACGCGGATCCCGGAGATGATCATCTTCGGCATGATCCAGCCGATCATGTTCGTGGTGCTGTTCACGTACGTCTTCGGCGGCTCCATCCAGGTCGGCGGGTCCACCTCGACGCAGGCCTACCGCGAGTTCCTGATGGCCGGCATCTTCGCCCAGACCGTGACGTTCGCCACGGCGGGTGCCGGTGCGGGCATCGCCGACGACATGCACAAGGGCCTCATCGACCGCTTCCGGTCGCTGCCCATGGCGCGCGGTGCGGTCCTCACCGGCCGTACGCTCGCCGACCTGGTGCAGACGGCGCTCACGCTCGTCGTCCTCGCCGTCGTGGCACTGATCGTCGGCTGGCGCGTCCACGAGAACATCGGCAAGGTGCTGCTCGGCTTCATGCTGCTGCTCCTGCTCGGGTACGCGTTCTCCTGGATCGGCGCGCTGATCGGCCTCTCCGTGCGTACGCCCGAGGCGGCCACCTCCGGCGGACTGATCTGGCTGTTCCCGCTGACGTTCATCTCGAACGCCTTCGTGGACGCCAACCAGATGCCGACGTTCCTGCGGACGATCGCCGAGTGGAACCCGTTCAGCGCGACCGTGCAGGCGTGCCGTGAGCTGTTCGGCAATCTGCCGCCCGGCTTCAAGGCGCCCGAGGCATGGCCCATGCAGCACCCGATCCTGGCCTCGGTGCTCTGGTCGGTGCTGATCCTGCTCGTCTTCCGCACCCTGGCGGTCCGCAAGTACCGCTCGGCGACGGTCTGAGCCCGCGGGCTCACATCAGTCGCTCACATCAGTCGCTCACACTGGGCGCTCACATCAGTCGCTCACACCGGGCGCTCGCGCACACAGCAGGCGCTCACACAGACAGAAGGTCCCCGGCACCACACGGTGCCGGGGACCTTCCGTATACGGCCTGCTGGCGGGGACGGGCGGCTCAGCCCTGGTACGGCTTGGCCTCGACGATCCTGACCATGGCGGTCTTGCCGTTGGGCAGCTCGTACTCCGCGTCCTCGCCGATCTTCTTGCCGTTGACGCCCGCGCCGAGCGGGGACTGGGGCGAGTACGTCGAGATGTCGCCCGACGCGTACTCGCGGGAGGCGAGCAGGAAGGTCTCGGTGTCGCTCTCGTCACCGTCGAAGGCGACGGTCACGACCATGCCGGGGGCCACCGTGCCGTTGTCCGCCGGGGCCTCACCGACCTTCGCCTTCTCCAGGAGCTGGGTCAGCTGGCGCACACGGAGCTCCTGCTTGCCCTGCTCCTCCTTGGCCGCGTGGTACCCGCCGTTCTCCCGCAGGTCGCCCTCCTCACGGGCCGCCTCGATCTTCTTCGCGATCTCGACGCGTGCGGGACCAGACAGGTACTCCAGCTCGGCCTTGAGCTGGTTGTACGCCTCCTGGGTGAGCCAGGTGACGTTCTCACTGGTCTGGGTCACAGGTGCTCCTCGTAGGTACTGGGGATACAAAGCATCGCCCTACCCAGAAGGATGTGCCTTCACGAGTGGGCGAAACCACGAGCCTAACAATTGGCGAAGGAAAGGGGGAGGACCAAAAGCCATCAAAAATCTGTCAACGCAGGTCAGCGCCGACGCGGCGGAGAAAACGTCAGCCCTTCGGCCCGTCGTCCGCGACACAGCCCGCCAGCTCGGCACTGGTCGCCCTCTCCGTGGTACGCACGGTGACGACCTCGTCGATCCGGCTCTCACGGGCATCGAAGCGGACGTCGCGCCTGCCGACCTCGCTGCCGTCCTCCGCGCGCGAACGCAGGGTGCAGGAGCCCTGGGCGTCCGCGTCCTTGCGGACCTCGAGATGGACCTGGACCCGGTCGTCCGCCGTGACGTCGAACTTGATGATCTCGGCGCTGATCCGCTGGCCGCTCACGTAGTCGTAGCCGAACCAGCCGATCATGGCGATCAGGCCCGCACCCAGCACCGCGCCCACGATCTTGAGCTTGCGGTCGGCGCGCTCGTCCGCCGAGCGGCCGTAGCGGCCCTCGGGAAGCTCTTCGCGCACCGCGCTCATGATCGTCCTCTCACGGTCGGAGACGCCGGAATTTTCGGCCCGCCGATTCCGTCACTATAGAAGCCGCCCGATGCCCTACACCGCTGAGGGCCCGATGCCCTACATCACTGAGGATCGAGTCTTGACTGAGCAGCTGCGACTGATGGCCGTTCACGCCCACCCCGACGACGAGTCGAGCAAGGGCGCGGCCACGATGGCGAAGTACGTGTCCGAGGGGGTGGACGTGCTGGTCGTGACCTGCACGGGAGGCGAGCGCGGCTCCATCCTCAACCCCAAGCTCCAGGGCGACAGATACATCGAGGAGAACATCCACGAGGTCCGCCGCAAGGAGATGGACGAGGCCCGGGAGATCCTCGGCGTGAAGCAGGAATGGCTCGGCTTCGTCGACTCCGGCCTGCCGGAGGGCGACCCGCTGCCCCCGCTCCCCGAGGGCTGCTTCGCCCTGGAGGACGTCGACAAGGCGGCGGGCGAGCTGGTGCGGAAGATCCGCTCCTTCCGCCCGCAGGTCATCACGACGTACGACGAGAACGGCGGGTATCCGCACCCGGACCACATCATGACCCACAAGATCACGATGGTGGCCTTCGACGGTGCGGCCGACACCGAGAAGTACCCCGAGTCCGAGTACGGGCCGGCCTGGCAGTCGCAGAAGCTCTACTACAACCAGGGCTTCAACAAGCCGCGTACGGTCGCCCTCCACGAGGCGCTGCTCGCGCGTGGCCTGGAGTCTCCGTACGGCGAGTGGCTGGAGCGCTGGAAGGAGTTCGAGCGCGCCGAGCGGACGCTCACGACGCATGTGCCGTGCGCCGACTTCTTCGAGACCCGCGACAAGGCGCTGATCGCTCACGCGACGCAGATCGATCCGGACGGCGGCTGGTTCCGCGTGCCGATGGACATCCAGAGGGAGGTCTGGCCGACGGAGGAGTACGAGCTGGCCAAGTCCCTCGTCGACACCTCCCTGCCGGAGGACGACCTCTTCGCCGGTGTGCGGAGCGTCGTCACCGTCTGACCGGCCCCGTTCGCGCTGTTCTCCCGGCCCCGGGCGGCCCCGGGTGGGCCGGGAGAACGCGTTCGGAGCGCCCGGGTATGGTCGGTACATCCACACAAGGAGCGTTCGATGAGCAGCACTGGCCTGGCGATGACGCATCTCGTCCCTCTCGCCGCGGAGCTCGACAAGAACAAGGTGACGCCCGGCGTCCTCGGGTTCGTCGTCTTCGCGGTGATGGCGGCTGGGGTATGGCTGCTGATGAAGTCGATGAACCGGCACATGGGCCGCGTGAACTTCGAGGAGTCGCCGACGGCGACGGGCACGAAGGGCACCGCGGGCGCGGAGGCGTCCGGGCCGACGAAGGGCGCGTAACCCTTCGGCCCGCCCCGCCCGCGGGGCGGGGCGCACCCGAGCGGCGGGCCCGCCCGTGCTCGTGGGCCGGCGGCCCGGTGCCACGCCGCGCGAACCGCGACCGTGGCCCGTACCGCACGTTTCCGGTGCCGGACGGGCTCGGAAGGCGCCTGCGCCTGCCGGGGCCTGTGCCGGACCTTCGTCTTCGGCCCGGCGTTGCTGCGGCCGTTGGCCGCGCCGGGACGTAGCGCTGCGACCATGGCCGCTACCGGACGCGGCCCGTATCTGACGGGGCCGGTACTGACCAGGCCACCGGGCCTGTACCGACATGGCCACGGGGCCTCTGCCGACCGGCCCGTGCCGGACGGGCTCCGAACGTCTCCCGTGCCGGACGAGCTGCGACCGTGGCCCGTGCCGGACGGGCTGCACCCTGGCCCGTACCGAGCCTGTCCCCCCGCGGTGTCAGGTCACCGGGACCCCCATCACCTCGCGTGCGTGGCGGCCCGGCGTCATCCCCAGCTGCCAGGCCTGCCAGCCGTCCTCCAGGCGTACTCCGCGCTCCAGGACCAGGGCGAAGGCCTCCGCGCAGTCCTCCAGCTTTCCGTCGCGGGCCGGGTGGGGGCCGCCGCGCAGGCCGGTCAGTTCCTCCTGGGCGACGACCGTGCCGATGTCCACACCTCCCGGTGAGGCGTACGGCAGCAGCGTGCAGCGCAGGAAACCGGCCCAGTCGCCGCCGCGGCGGTCGCCGTAGGAGGCGAACAGCGCGGCCGCCTCGTCACACAGGCCCAGTGCCTGGGCCGGGCGGTTGTTGCCGGCGTCGATGACGGCGAGTTCCAGGCAGGTCCAGGCCTCGCCGTGGGCCACGCCGATGCGCTGGAAGTCGGCGCGGGCGTCGACGAGGAGCTGACGGGCGAAGCCGGAGTTGCGGAGGTTGCCGGTCTGGGCCGCACGCTGGTCGCGGGTGGCGCGGCCCGAGTGGTGGCGGGCGCAGGCCAGCCCGTACACGTCCCGCATCCGGGAGAACATCGTGCGGGCCCGCTCCAGTTCACGCACCGCCTGGTCGCGGTCGCCCTGCTCCTCCAGCGCCTGGCCCAGGTAGTACAGGGTCCACGCCTCGCCGCGCGCGTCCTCGTTGTCGCGGTGCCGGGACAGGGCCTGGCGCAGCTCGTCGACCGCGGGTGACGGGTCGCCGTCCACCAGCCGGGCCCGGGCCAGCTGGGTCAGCGCCCACGCCTCGCCGCGCTCGTCCTGGGTGCGGCCGTACAGGTCGAGCGCCTCGCGCAGCGCGGACTCGGCGTCCGGCACCTGGCCCAGGCGCAGGTACACCTGGCCGAACTGGAAGCGGGACCAGGCCTCGCCGTGCAGCGACTCGCTGTCCTGGTGGAGCCGGACCGCGGTCGTCAGCAGGGTCATGGCCTCGGCGATGTTCGCCCGGTCCCGCTCCACCGCGGCCAGCGCGTGCAGGGTCCAGGCCCGGTCGGCGGCCAGTTCCTCGGACGACTGCAGCTCGATCGCCTCGCGCAGCTTCGCCGACGCCTCCGCGAGATTGCCCTGGTGGTGCAGCGTGATGCCGAGCGAGCACAGCGCACGGGCGGCACCCGCGTCGTGCTGTGCCTCGCGGTAGAGGTCCACCACGGACGACAGGGTGGTCCGCGCCTTGTCCAGCTCGCCGAGCTGGCGGGCGGCGATACCGGTGCGCCACTGGACCGAGCGGACCAGCAGGCCATGGTCGACGGCCTGTGTCAGCTCGTTGATCTCGCCGAGCCGGTAGAGGTCACCGCGCAGCAGGCAGTAGTCGCACAGCGCGCCCAGCAGATTCAGCACGGCCTGCTGGTCGACGCCCTCCGCGTGCCGCAGCGCCGCCGTGATGAAGCTCGACTCGTCGTCCAGCCAGCGCAGCGCCGCGTCCAGCGAGGTGAAGCCATGACCTCCGGCCGGGCCCTTCGCGAACGTGTCGGCGCGCGTCGACGTCTTCCCGTCGACCAGCCGGATCACCGAGTCGGCCAGTTCCGCGTAGCCGATGATCAGCCGCTCCTGCGCGGCCGTACGCTCCGACGGCTCCTCCTCGTCCAGCAGCCGCGCCAGCGCGAAGGCCCGTACGGCGTCGTGCAACCGGTAGCGCTCTCCACGCACATGGACCAGCAGCCCGGCCCGGGACAGCTCCAGCAGCAGTCGCAGGGCCTCCGTCTCGTCGGTGGCCAGCAGCGCCGAGGCCGCCGCCGCGCCGAGCGATGCCCGCCCCGCGAGCGCCAGCCGGCGCAACAGCCGGCGGGCCTGCTCGGGCTGGTCCGTGTAGCGCAGCCACAACACCCGCTCGACCGGCGCCACCGGCCCGTACGCGCCGAGGTCCAAGGCCAGGCCCTGGGGGGTCCGGGCGCCGAGCGAGGAGCCCGCGATGCGCAGCGCCAGCGGCAGCCCGCCGCACAGTTCGCGCACGTCGTCCATCGAGCGGGAGTCGTACGGGCCCTCCAGAGGTTCCTGCGCGGCCGCCGCGAGCAGCTCCTCCGCGCCCGCCCCGTCCAGCGCGTCCACCGGCAGCTGGTGCACCCACGCCGGAACGTCGTCCGGCAGGGTCAGCGGCTCGCGCGCGGTCACCAGCACCAGACTGTCCGAGCGCTCCGGGATCAGCGTCCGCACCTGCTCGGGGTCGCTCGCGTCGTCCAGGACGACCGTGACCGGCAGCCCGGTCAGGTACTGGTGGTACAGCTCGCCGAGCCGCCGCACCTGCTGTTCCGCCGACGACCGCTCGCGGAACAGCAGCTGCTCACGGGGTGCGCCGAGGCGGTTCAGCAGATGCAGCAGCGCGTCCCGGGTGGGCAGCGGCTGCTCGTCCGCCGAGCCGCCGCGCAGATCCACCAGGCATGCGCCCCGGAACTGGTCCTTCAGATGGTGCGCGGCCCGCACCGCGAGCGTTGTACGCCCCGACCCCGGCGCGCCGTGCAGCACCACCACCGTCGGCCTCGTCTCCGTCGAGGCCCGCGCCGCGTGCACCCACTGCGCGATCTGCGTCATCGCCTCCCGGCGGCCCGCGAACGGCCCAGCGGGCTCCGGCAGATGGCCGAACGACTGCTCCAGCACACTGCGCCGGCGCGCCGCCTGACTGCGGTCCGCCCCGCGCAGCGGCGGCCCCGACGGGGACTTCTTCACCGGGCGCGCCGTGGAGGCCGTCAGCATCCGCTGCTGGTCCAGGAACGGCCGGATGCCCCGTACCTCCACTGCCGTCAGCCACTGCAGTCGCAGCTGCTCGGGCCCGCCCGGCTGACCGAGCGCCCCGGCCCTGCGGTGTGCCGCCGGCCAGTGCGCCGCGGTCACCTTGAGCACGGTCGCGGCGGCCCCGGCCACGGCGACCACCGCACCGGCGCCGAGCGCCGTGCCGGTCGCCGTGCCCAGCGCCATGTCCGCACCGATCGCAGCCGCAGCCGCAACGGCAGCGACGAGCATCGGAGTGGACATGTCCTGCCGGCTGAACCGCTGGGCCAGCGACAGTCGTCCGGCCTCGGCCTCCTCCAGCGCGTGGAGGTAGGTCGTGTACTCCTCGTCCGCACTCGCCGCCAGCGTCTCCAGCGCCGCCCGCCCGCGCGCCAGCAGCGCCGCGGAGTCACTGCGCCCTCCCGAGCGGCGCACCTCCTCCTCGACGGCACGTACCAACAGCCGCTCGGCTTCCGCCCGATGGCTGTCCCGCATGTGGTCCCCCTCCGAGAGCTTCCGCTTCCGTGTCGGCGTCAAGTGTCCTGCGAGACGCGCGTGGACGCGAGGGAGTCCGGCGATCAAGCCCGTCCGGTATCGAGGGCGGGACGGCACCGCAGGAGGAGCCCGCTCACAGCATCACCCGAAAAGAGGGCGTTTGTCGGGAATGGCGGTGGGCAGTCGGTCGATAGCGGAGACAACGACAGGGAAGGGAGGTGTCGCTGCGACTCGCCGAAGTTCCCGTCGACGACTGGGAGGAGAGGACCTGGACCGTCATCTGCGGGGCGGCGGAGGGTGGTTGTTCCCGAATCGCCTGCTACGCCTCTTCCTGCCGGAACGCCACCCGGAAGCCGCCCGTCCCCCGACCGCCGGACCACGAGGGAGGTGACGATGCGCTGAACCAGTGAGCTGTCCGAAGTCCCGGAGCGGGGAGAGACCGTGTCTCTCCCCGCTCCGCCGTGCGGGGACCGTGTCGCCGAAGACCTGCCCGCCGCCGGCCCGCGGACCGTCGCCACGGCCGCCGCACGCGGGTGTGCGCGCGGCTTACGGGGCCGGGTGCGCGAGGATGGGGGCATGCCGAACCGCCTGGCCCAAGAGACGTCCCCCTATCTCCTCCAGCACGCCGACAACCCCGTCGCCTGGTGGCCCTGGTCCGCCGAGGCGTTCGAGGAGGCGCGCAAGCGCGGGGTGCCCGTGCTGCTCAGCGTCGGGTACAGCAGCTGCCACTGGTGTCATGTGATGGCGCACGAGTCCTTCGAGGACGACGACACCGCCGCGTATCTGAACGAGCACTTCGTCAACGTCAAGGTCGACCGCGAAGAGCGCCCCGACGTGGACGCCGTCTACATGGAGGCCGTGCAGGCCGCCACCGGGCAGGGCGGCTGGCCCATGACCGTGTTCCTGACGCCGGACGCCGAGCCGTTCTACTTCGGTACGTACTTCCCGCCGGCTCCGCGGCACGGCATGCCCTCGTTCCGGCAGGTCCTGGAGGGCGTCGCCGCCGCCTGGAGCGGGCGGCGTGACGAGGTCGCCGAGGTCGCGGGGAACATCGTCCGGGATCTGGCGGGGCGGTCGCTGGCCCTCGAGGGGCAGGGGCAGCCGGGCGAGGAGGAGCTCGCGCAGGCGCTGCTGGGGCTGACCAGGGAGTACGACGCGCGGCACGGCGGGTTCGGCGGGGCGCCGAAGTTCCCGCCGTCGATGGTCGTCGAGTTCCTGCTGCGGCACCACGCGCGCACCGGGGCCGAAGGGGCGCTGCAGATGGCCGCCGACACCTGTGAGGCGATGGCCAGGGGCGGGATCTACGACCAGCTCGGCGGCGGTTTCGCGCGGTACTCGGTGGACCGTGAGTGGGTGGTGCCGCACTTCGAGAAGATGCTGTACGACAACGCCCTGCTGTGCCGGGTGTACGCGCATGTGTGGCGGGTGACCGGCAGCGATCTGGCCCGCCGGGTCGCCCTGGAGACCGCGGACTTCATGGTGCGGGAGCTGCGCACGCCGGAGGGCGGGTTCGCCTCCGCGCTGGACGCGGACAGCGACGACGGCGCGGGGAAGCACGTGGAGGGCGCCTACTACGTGTGGACGCCGGCCCAGCTCACCGACGTGCTGGGCGAACAGGACGCGGAGTTCGCCGCGCGGTACTTCGGGGTGACCGAGGAGGGCACCTTCGAGGAGGGGGCCTCCGTGCTCCAACTGCCGCAGGACGCGGGAGTGGTGGACGCGGCCCGGGTCGCGTCCGTACGGGAGCGGCTGCTCGCCGCGCGGGAGCAGCGGCCGCGGCCTGGCCGGGACGACAAGATCGTCGCGGCGTGGAACGGGCTGGCGGTCGCCGCGCTCGCCGAGGTGGGCGGGTACTTCGACCGGCCGGATCTGGTCGAGCGGGCCACGGAGGCCGCCGATCTGCTCGTACGGCTGCACATGGACGCGGGCGCACGGCTGGCCCGCACCTCCAAGGACGGGCACACGGGCGCGAACGCCGGGGTGCTGGAGGACTACGCGAATGTCGCGGAGGGGTTCCTCGCGCTGGCGGCCGTCAGCGGCGAGGGCGCGTGGCTGGAGTTCGCGGGCTTCCTGCTGGACATCGTGCTGGATCAGTTCACCGGTCCCGAGGGGCAGTTGTACGACACCGCCCATGACGCCGAGCAGCTGATCAGGCGCCCGCAGGACCCGACCGACAACGCCGCGCCCTCCGGCTGGACGGCCGCCGCCGGCGCCCTGCTCTCGTATGCCGCGCACACCGGTTCCGAGGCCCATCGCACGGCCGCCGAGGGCGCGCTGGGTGTGGTGAAGGCGCTCGGCCCGCGTGCGCCGCGGTTCATCGGGTGGGGGCTGGCCGTGGCCGAGGCGCTGCTCGACGGTCCCCGGGAGGTGGCCGTGGTCGGGGCACCGGACGATCCGGAGACGCGGAAGCTGCACCGGGCCGCGCTGCTGGGGGCGGCGCCCGGGGCCGTGGTCGCCGCGGGGGAGCCGGACGGCGGTGAGTTTCCGCTGCTCGTGGACCGTCCGCTGGTGGACGGGCGGCCCGCGGCGTACGTCTGCCGGCACTTCGTCTGTGCCGCGCCCGTCACCGAGGTGGAGGATCTGCGGCGGGAGCTGACGCCGGGGCGGTGAGGAGACCGGTGAGGAAACCGGTGAGGAGACCGATGAGGAAAGCCGGGCGGCGCCGACGGGGCCTCGTCAGAGGCCCGGTCCGCCCTTGAGCGTGTCGAGGGTGCGGTTGACGAGCGCGACCAGATCGTCCTGCTGGTCGTGCTCGGCCCAGTAGAGCAGCGCCTCACGCAGCGCGCCCATGACCGAGGCGGCGAAGACCCGCACCTCCAGGTCGTCGGGGTCGCGTCCGGCGCGGTCGGCGAGCGGGCGGGCGAGCGACTGCGAGGTCTCGGCCATGGTCTCGGTCATCCGCGCCCGGAGGGCGGGGACTTCGGCCATGAGCTTCGTGCGCAGGTGCATCTCCTGCGGCTCGTTCTCGAGCATCCGGGAGACGGCGGCCGTGAGGATGGCGCGCAGGGAGTCCAGCGGCGGCTCGTCGACGGGCCTGGTCCGCAGCGCCCGCTCGATGGCCTCGTCGTACTCGTCGGCCAGGACGATGTCTTCCTTGCTGGGGAAGTAGCGGAAGACGGTGGAGGGGGAGACCTCTGCCGCCGCGGCGATCTGCTCGATGGTGGTCGCCTCGTAGCTCTGCTCGGCGATCAGCCGGTACATGGCACGGCGGATCGCTGTGCGTGTCTTGAGTTTCTTGCGCTCGCGCAGCCCCAGCGGGGGCCTGCGCTCTTCGAGCGGGGTGTGTGCGGCGGCCATGCGGCTCATTGTCGCCCGGATCGCCGTGGCCGTACGGTCCGCTGCGTCCTCTTCGTAAGAGTGGGTCTCAAATGAGAGTGACTCTCAAAAGCCATCGCGTGTCGATACGGCGGTCGTCGCGGCGAGAAGGCCCGTGGCGGCTGCCACGGGCCTTTTCGAGGGCGTGCGGGTCAGGCGTGCTGGTAGGCGACCAGCGAGATCCCGACGTAGTGGACGACGAAGGCCGCCAGCGTGAAGGAGTGGAAGACCTCGTGGAAGCCGAACCAGCGCGGTGACGGGTTCGGCTTCTTCATGCCGTAGATCACACCGCCCGCGCTGTAGAGCAGTCCGCCGATGATCACCAGCACGAGCACCGCGATGCCGCCGGTGCGCATGAAGTCGGGCAGGAAGAAGACCGCCGCCCAGCCCATCGCGATGTAGCACGGGGTGTAGAGCCAGCGCGGAGCGCCGACCCAGAACACCCGGAACGCTATTCCCGCAACCGCTGCCGCCCAGACCGCCCACAACAGCACTCGCCCGGTGGAGTCCGGGAGGAGCAGCAGGGTCAGCGGGGTATACGTACCGGCGATGATCAGGAAGATGTTCGCGTGATCGAGCCGACGGAGCACGGCTGTTGCGCGGGGTCCCCAGTTGCCCCGGTGGTAGAGCGCGCTCACGCCGAAGAGCAGGCAGGCGGTGAGTACGTAGATGCCGCA
Source organism: Streptomyces sp. NBC_00259 (assembly GCF_036181745.1). Lineage (NCBI taxonomy): Bacteria > Bacillati > Actinomycetota > Actinomycetes > Kitasatosporales > Streptomycetaceae > Streptomyces > Streptomyces sp. NBC_00259. The sequence continues at coordinate 4,944,349 of NZ_CP108080.1, forward strand.
CGCGATCCGGCCGCGCGTCGAGTCCGCGAGTGCCGTCAGAACGATTCCCGCGACGAGCACGGCGGGAAACATCCCCGCGTGCAGCCACCCCCGCAACCGCGGCTTCACCGGCGGTGGGTCGATCTCGGTCACGTCGGGCGAAGGTGCAGTCATGGCGGCATGCTACCTACGCGACCGTAGGTCGGGGTCCTGAGTGGCCATGCTCACGTGAGGGGTCCTCTGGACATATGGGCGGAGTGCACGGATGATCAGATGAGTGCGGTCGGCACCGGATGAGCGCCAACGAGATCGAAGCTGTGAAGCATCCGGGTCGCAGCCCCCACGGGGCAACCAATTACAAACCCCTCACTTAGGAGCAATCGTGGCGCGCGACATCGCGGCTCCCAGCACCGTCCCGACCAATCACCAGGAACTGATCGCCTGGGTCGACGAGATCGCAGCTCTGACGCAGCCGGACAGGGTGGTCTGGTGCGACGGGTCCGAGGCGGAGTACGAGCGGCTGTGCGAGGAGCTCGTCGCCAAGGGCACGTTCAGGAAGCTGGACCCGATCAAGCGCCCGAACTCGTACTACGCCGCGTCCGACCCGACCGATGTCGCCCGGGTCGAGGACCGCACCTTCATCTGCTCCGAGAAGGAGGAGGACGCCGGCCCGACGAACCACTGGAAGGCCCCCGCCGAGATGCGGGAGATCTTCTCCGGTGAGAAGGGAGTCTTCCGCGGCTCGATGAAGGGCCGGACGATGTACGTCGTCCCGTTCTGCATGGGCCCGCTCGGCTCGGACCTCTCCGCGATCGGCGTCGAGATCACCGACTCCGCCTACGTCGCGGTCTCCATGCGGACGATGACCCGCATGGGACAGCCCGTCCTCGACGAGCTGGGCAGCGACGGCTTCTTCGTGAAGGCCGTCCACACCCTGGGTGCGCCGCTGGAGCCCGGCCAGGAGGACGTGCCGTGGCCCTGCAACAGCACCAAGTACATCTCGCACTTCCCGGAGTCCCGCGAGATCTGGTCGTACGGCTCCGGCTACGGCGGCAACGCCCTCCTCGGCAAGAAGTGCTACGCCCTGCGCATCGCCTCCGTCATGGCCCGTGACGAGGGCTGGCTCGCCGAGCACATGCTCATCCTGAAGCTGACCCCGCCGCAGGGCGAGTCCAAGTACGTCGCCGCCGCCTTCCCCTCCGCCTGCGGCAAGACCAACCTCGCCATGCTGGAGCCCACCATCTCGGGCTGGACCGTCGAGACCATCGGCGACGACATCGCGTGGATGCGCTTCGGCGAGGACGGCCGGCTGTACGCGATCAACCCCGAGGCCGGTTTCTTCGGCGTCGCGCCCGGCACCGGTGAGCACACCAACGCCAACGCCATGAAGACCCTGTGGGGCAACGCGGTCTTCACCAACGTCGCCCTCACCGACGACAACGACATCTGGTGGGAGGGCATGACGGAGGAGACCCCCGCCCACCTGACCGACTGGAAGGGCAACGACTGGACCCCGGAGTCCGGCACCCCGGCGGCCCACCCGAACGCCCGCTTCACCGTCCCGGCCGCGCAGTGCCCGATCGCCGCGCCGGAGTGGGAGGACCCGAAGGGCGTGCCGATCTCGGCGATCCTCTTCGGCGGCCGCCGCGCCTCCGCCGTCCCGCTGGTCACCGAGTCCTTCACCTGGCAGCACGGTGTCTTCCTCGGCGCGAACGTCGCGTCCGAGAAGACCGCCGCCGCCGAGGGCAAGGTCGGCGAGCTGCGCCGCGACCCGTTCGCGATGCTGCCGTTCTGCGGCTACAACATGGGCGACTACATGGCCCACTGGATCAAGGTCGGCGCGAACGCGGACGCGGAGAAGCTGCCGAAGATCTACTACGTGAACTGGTTCCGCAAGAACGACGCGGGCAAGTTCGTGTGGCCGGGCTTCGGTGAGAACAGCCGCGTCCTGAAGTGGATCGTGGAGCGTCTGGAGGGCAAGGCCGAGGGCGTCGAGACCCCGATCGGCATCCTGCCGACGCGCGAGGCGCTCGACACCGACGGCCTGGAACTGGCCGACGAGGACCTGGACTTCCTGCTCAAGGTCGACGCGGACGTCTGGCGCGAGGAGGCCGCTCTGGTCCCCGAGCACCTCAACACCTTCGGTGACCACACCCCGAAGGAGCTGTGGGACGAGTACCGCTCGCTGGTGGCCCGACTGGGCTGAGCCGCGCCCGGTTTCCCGGCCGGGGCCCGCACCGTACAACGGCGTACGGAGCGGGCCCCGGCGCCCTTTCGCGTTCGGCCCTTTTCGCGTTCGCCCCTTCCTCGCGGTCGGCCCCTTCTTCGCCTTCGGCCCCCTCTTCGCGTTCCGCGAGGGAACGGCCGAGGAGCCCCCGGCGGGCGGCGCGGTCAGCGTCCCCGGTCCTCCAGGTACCGCGTGTGGGTCTGCTGCCGGCGCGCCTCCGCCTCCCGCAGCGCGGAGGCGATCGCCTCCGCCTCCCCGTGCAGCAGCCCCAACTGCCGATCCAGTTCACGCTCCGGCGGTGCCGCGCCCGGGTTGAGGCGGGTCCACCAGCGGGTGCGGGTGTAGGTGTCGACCGACTCGGGGATGTCCTGGCGGACCGTACGGGACAACGCGTGCACCGCCTCCGGGTCCAGGGCCAGAGCCTCCGCGACCCATCCGGGTTCCAGCAGCGCCGCCAGCAGGGCGTCCAGCTCGGTGAGCCGGCCGGCCGCGGCGGGCGGCAGGTCGACCGCCGCCAGATACTCCCGCAGCCGGCCGAAGTCGCCGCGGAGTTCGTCGAGCTGCTCGGCGGGCTCCGCGAAGCCGGGCGCCCGCGGCCGCTCGGGCGGCGCGATCAGCGCGCCCGCGGCGTACAGCCCGGCGACGACGACCGGCCAGTAGGCGCCCGCGACACCCGCGAAGGTCAGCCCGAGACCGGCCAGCCCGCAGGCGCTGCCCGTCAGGTTCTTCCTGGACTCGAGGAAGCCGAGCACCCTGCCGGGCGCCCCGCTGTCACTGGTAGCCACGGATCTCCTCGAAAGCACCGTCCAGGGACCCCTTCTGCGCGTCGAACAGCCGCCCGCCCGTCAGTTCCGCGATCCGGGTCAGCTCCCCGCGGTCGGAGTCGCCGAAGAGAATCGGGAACACGGGCGTGTGCCGCTGCGCGGCCGGCAGGGCCCGGTAGTAGGACTCGAACATCCCGGCCGAGGCACCCGTCGTGTTCTCGCCGTCCGTCATCAGCACAACGGAGGTGAACGTGTCACCGGAGGGCCCGCGGCCCAGATACGCGTACGCGTCCCGCAGACTGCTGAAGATCGCCGTCTCGCCGTCCGCCGAGAGCCCTTCCGCGTCCTTGCGGATCGCGTTGCGGCCCGTGTCCGGGTCCGCCGGGTCGAGCGTGTGCGTCAGCTGCGCCTTGACCTGGGAGCCGAACGGCATCAGCGTCACCTCCTCCCGGTTCCGGAAGTCCCCGGTCAGCTCCGTGAGCGCCTTCTTCAGCCTCTCGATCCGGTCACCGGCCATGGACCCGGAGGTGTCGAGGACGTACACCGTGCGCGAGGGCCTGCGGAGCGTGTTCTCGTACGCCTCCAGGAGTCCGTCCGCGACGGACCGGCTGCCGGGGAAGGGGAGTTCGCGCCGCTGGTCGGTGGCGAGGCCGGCCGCCGGCCGTACGGACGGGACGACCGGCCGCCGGAACGTCTTCTCGGTGATGGCCCGCTGCGCCTTCGGCCCGCGCAGGTACTCGGTCAGCCTCCGGCCCGACTCCCGGGCCTCGCGCGGCGCGGAGGTGAGCAGCGTCAAGGGATAGTCCGCCGTCACCACCCCGTCCTTGGGCCGGATCACGGTCAGTCCGGTGGACATCAGCACCGACTCGTAGTTGACGATCGCGTCGACCGTCCCGCGCCGCTTGTACGCGGAGGCCAGCCAGCCGGAGGAACCGGAGGTCAGCTTCTGCCCGGCGAAGAACTCCTTGAGCCTCGGCGTCGCCTCGGCGACATCGGCGTCGCTGAGCGCGGACTGGGCTCCGGACAGCCCCGAGGCCACCGAGACCAGCGCGGAGAAGCCCGAGTTGGACCGCTCCGGGTCGGTCATGCCGTACGTCAGTTTCCCGTCGGCGACGGCCCGGTGCAGCTGGGACCAGGTGACGGAGGCCGGCTGCCAGCCGAGCCGGCGGACCGTCTGCGGCTTCACGCCGATCGCGACCGGCGACGTCATGATGGGCGTCTCGCTGCTGATCCGCCCCGCGCTCCCGGGCCGCAGCCGCAGATAGTCGTTGGACGAGAGCCAGACGGCGTCGTAACGCCCGTCCGTACGGCCCGACATGATCTGCTCGACGGCGTCCAGCGTCCCGGTCCAGGTCGGGCGCACGGTCACCCCGGTCTCCTTCGCGGCGGCGTCGAGCACGGGCTTCATGTCGCTCAGCTCGCTGCTGGCGAGCACCCGGAGCGTGCCGGTGCGGTACGCGTCGTCCGGGCCCGCGGCGGGCTTCGCGCCCGGCTCGGTGCACCCGGCGGCGCCGGCCACGAGGAGGGCGGCGAGCGCGGCCCCGATCACGGTGCGCGGTCTCATGCCTGCCCGCCTTCCAGCGCGTTCGCCGAGCGCGTGCGCGCCAGGTGCGCGCTCGCCGCCTGGAGTTCCGTCGTCAGGGACTCCACCGTCGCCGCCATCGACTCGGTCGCCTGGACCTTGTACGTGTCGATCGCGTCCAGCGTCCGGTAGATCTGCTGGAAAGCGGCCCGGAGGGTCTCGGCGCCGACCGCGGGGTCCGCGGCGATGCGCTGGATCTCGCCGCTCTGGCCGGCGAGCATCTCGGCGTTGCCGCGGATCAGGTCCTCCGTGGTCGCGCGCAGCGTGTTGACCTGCTCGGTCACCTTGCGCTGGTTCTCCAGCGCGGAGGACAGCATCACCGCGATCCGCAGCGCGGACACGGTCGTCGTCGCGGCCCGGTCGACGCCCTTGATGAGCTCCTCGTTGTTGCGGCGGACGACGTCCATCGCGAGGTAGCCCTGTGCGCACACCGCGAGCTGGGTGAGCAGGTCCTGGTGCTTCTGTCGGACGGGGAAGAGGACGTCGGCGCGCAGCGCGTCCGCCTGGGCCGGGTCGGCGGTCGCGCCGATGCGCTGTTCGACGGCCGCGTCGAGGGCCTCGGTGAGGACCGCGTACTCCTGGAGCTTGCCCATCGTCTCCCAGAGCCGCGTGCGTTCGGTGTGCAGGGCCGCGTTGTCGCGGCGCAGTTCGTCCTGGCCGCCGCGCAGGGCGCCCACGATCCTGTTCAGCGTGGCCTGTGAGGAGGCGTACTTGGCGACGTGGTCGCGGAACCTGTTCCCGCCGGGCAGCCGGGACAGGAACTTCCGCGCCCCCTTGCCCGGCGTCTCGCGCGGGTCCAGGTCCTCCACGGTCCGCCGCAGTTCGACGAGCGAGGAGGCGACCCGTGCCTGGGCGTCCTGGCCGCCGCCGGCGTCGGTGAGCGAGCGGACCGTGCGGTCGAGCATCCGGTTGGACTGCTGGGCCGCGCCGCGGATCTCCCCGGCGCCGAGCCCCGCGATCTCGCCGATGCGGTGCGCGAACTCGGGGGAGCGGGCGTCGAGCCCGGACAGCGACCCCACGTACTCGCCCGCGCGGCGGGTCATCTCCTCCCGTACGGAGTCGTCGAGCGGTACGAGCCCTGCCGCCTGCTCGCTGCGCACCGGCGCCACGGACTCCGGCGGGGTCAGGACCAGCGCGTCACCGCTGTTGCTGTTGTCGGTCATCTGTGAACTCCCCCTACGACCGGGCCCGCTGCGCCATCGCGTGCAGCACCGCGGAGGTGGGCACGGGCGCCTGGCGGACCCCGGTCAGCTTCTGGTTGAGGTACGCGGTGTGCGGCGCGGTGGCCGAGACGAACTCGGCCGCGGCGCCCTGCGGCCGGAAGCCGTGGCGTACCGCCAGCTCCCGCAGCCGCCTGTCGGTGCCGAGCAGTTCGCCCAGCCGCCGTCCCTCCGTGGTGAGGGGTACGAGCGTGTGGTCGCTGGAGACGGTGGTGTCCGGGTACAGCACCACCAGGTCCCCGACGTCCTGCTTCTGCAGCAGCAGCGAGGCGACCTGTGACTCGTAGACGAGCACCAGAGGGTTGCCGACACCGCTGATGAAGTCGCGGAAGGGCGCGTCGGAGTTGGTCTGCTGGGCGCCCTGTACGGCGATGAGCTTCTTCATCAGCGGCGCGGTGCGCGCGACGGCGGCGTCGTCGGTGGCGACCTTTCCGCCGTCGGCCACGTACGAGGCCGCGGCCAGATACAGCGCGCCCGAGCTGGACGCGACCGGATCGGTGCTGGTGATGAACACCGTCCCGCCCAGCTCGGCGTGGGCCGTGGCCCCCTTGAGCTGCTGCCAGGTCCGGTCGGCCTTCGCCGCGTCCAGATACGGGCCCATGCGCAGGGTCCCGGAGGACTTCCCGCCGAGGGTGGCCAGTCCGTTGCCGGCGAGCACCTCGGCGGCGCCCCGGTGCGCGACCACGACGAGCGGCGAGTAGAAGGGCCGTGGCGGCGCGCCCTGGATCGTCGACTTCTTCCGCAGCCCGTCGGCGGGTGCCTTGGCGGAGGGGAAGGCGAAGTCGTAGTCCGCCAGCGGAAGGTGCTCCATGTCCCAGGAGCCGGACGTTTCCGTCTTCACGGTGAGGCCCTTGGCAGCCAGGGCCTTCACCACCTCGGGATCGGCGAAGAACTCCGCCTTCTCCGATCCGATCACTCCTCGCACGGTCTTCGTTGCCGTGCCCGGGTCCTGACTGTCTCGGCCTGCGACGACGGCGACTGCCACACCGCCGATCAGCAGCACCGCCAGGACGATTCCCACGATGCGTCTCACGGCTGCAGCGTGCTCGCGGAATCCCACATTCCAGGCGGAGTTGGGTGTACGTGGAGTGAAGCGCCGGTCGCAGTACGCCGACGGGCCCGAGGTGTGCCCACGGGCGGGGGACCCCCGGGACGGGTGTGTCCCAAAGGGCCGGGGGTTTCAGAAGGTGGCACCCGGGCCGCGCGCCTCCTCGGCACGCGGACCGGGGCCGGTCAGGAGGCGCCGACCAGCTGCGTGTCGCGCAGGGCGGCGGTGTGGGCGTCCATGCACTGGGCGGCGAGGATCGCGGCCGCGGTGTCGGCGCGCGAGGCGGCGACGACCAGGGCGCGTCCGGCGAGGGCGAGGGCGCGGCGGTGCAGGGCGGCCGGATCGGCGCCGCTCAGTCCTGCGTGGCGCACGGGCGGGGCACCGCGCAGCCGGGCGACCTGCTCGGCGATGCGCCGGGCCTGGGCGTCGAGCCCCAGCTCGTCGGTCGTGGCGAGCAGCGCGGCGAGATGGCCGGCGAGCTGGATGTCCAGCTCCTCCTCGCGGCTGCGGTGCGGGAAGTCGGTCTCGCATGCCGACGAGTGCACCGACTTGGAGCGGATCGGTTCGTACATGGGACGGCCTCCTGCAGTAGCTCTGCGGCCATCCTAGCTTAGATCCGGTCTAAAGTTGAGTGGAGTCCGAAAGTCTGGGGTCCGGGCCCCGTGGATCATGGCTGGCTGTAGCCGTCCAGGAAGTTCCCGATCCGTGTCACCGCGTCCGCCAGGTCCTTCGCGTTGGGCAGCGTGACGATCCGGAAGTGATCCGGCTCGTGCCAGTTGAAGCCCGTCCCGTGCACCACCATGATCTTCTCGGCCCGCAGCAGGTCCAGCACCATCTGCCGGTCGTCCTTGATCTTGTAGACGTCCGGGTCGAGGCGCGGGAAGAGGTACAGCGCCCCCTTCGGCTTCACGCACGTCACGCCCGGGATCTGCGTCAGCAGGTCGTACGCCGTGTCCCGCTGCTCCAGCAGTCGCCCGCCAGGCAGCACCAGGTCCTCGATCGACTGGCGCCCCTGGAGCGCGGCGGCGACCGCGTGCTGCGCCGGCATGTTCGCGCACAGCCGCATGTTCGCCAGGATCGTCAGGCCCTCGATGTACGAGGAGGCGTGCGCCTTCGGGCCGCAGACCGCGAGCCAGCCGCTGCGGTAGCCGGCCACCCGGTAGTTCTTCGACATCCCGTTGAACGTCAGCACCAGCAGGTCCGGCGCGATCGAGGCGGTCGGGGTGTGCGTGGCGCCGTCGTAGAGGATCCTGTCGTAGATCTCGTCGGAGCAGACCACCAGACGGTGCCGGCGGGCGATCTCCGTGAGGCCGCGCAGGACCTCGTCGTCGTAGACCGCGCCCGTCGGGTTGTTCGGGTTGATGATCACGATCGCCTTGGTCCGATCGGTGATCTTCCGCTCGATGTCCGCGAGGTCCGGCATCCAGTCGGACTGCTCGTCGCACCGGTAGTGCACGGCCGTCCCGCCCGAGAGCGACACGGACGCCGTCCACAGCGGATAGTCCGGCGCCGGTACGAGCACCTCGTCGCCGTCGTCGAGCAGCGCCTGCATCGACATCTGGATCAGCTCGGATACGCCGTTGCCGAGGTAGATGTCCTCGACCGAGAGCGGAACGCCCTTGGTCTCGTAGTGGCTCATGATCGCGCGCCGTGCGCTCAGCAGGCCCTTCGCGTCCCCGTAGCCGTGCGCGTCGCCGACGTTGCGGAGGATGTCCTCGAGGATGGCCGGCGGGCACTCGAAGCCGAACGCGGCCGGGTTTCCGGTGTTCAGCTTGAGGATGCGATGACCGGCAGCCTCCAGCCGCATCGCCTCCTCGAGCACCGGGCCCCGGATCTCGTAACAGACGTTGGCGAGCTTCGTCGACTGGATCACCTGCATGACGTGAGCTTACGGGCCCTCCGGAATGCGCGCTTCGTGTTTTGGGCCACGCCGGACCCCCGCGGAATCACTCAATCGTTCATACGTTCGGTTTCGTGGGTACTCTGGAGGCATGGCAGGCCATCTGCAGGGTTCGCTCTTCGACCAGACCGACGAGATCCGTCCCGGTCCGCTGACGGGCATCCGCCGCACCGTGCTCGGGCAGGGCGCCTGGCTCGACGTCCTGCCGGGCTGGCTCAGCGGCGCCGACGCGCTGTTCGAGGAGCTCGCCGAAGTCGTCCCCTGGCGCGCCGAACGCCGCCAGATGTACGAGCGCGAGGTCGACGTGCCCCGCCTGCTCGCCTACTACGGCGACGGCGACCCGCTGCCGCACCCCGTCCTCACCGAGGCCCGGGACGCACTCTCCGCGCACTATGCCGCCGAACTCGGCGAACCCTTCGTGACCGCCGGGCTCTGCTACTACCGGGACGGCCACGACAGCGTCGCCTGGCACGGCGACCGCATCGGGCGCGGGGCACGCGAGGACACGATGGTGGCCATCCTCTCCGTCGGCACCCCGCGCGACCTCGTCCTGCGCCCGCGGAGCGGCGGCCGCGAACCGGTCCGCAAGGCCCTCGGCCACGGCGACCTCGTCGTCATGGGCGGCTCCTGCCAGCGCACCTGGGAGCACGCCGTGCCGAAGACGACGCGGGCGGTGGGAGCGCGGATCAGCATCCAGTACCGCCCGCGCGGCGTGAACTGACGGACGTACCGCTGTGAACTGACGGACGTACCGCGCCCGGAGCGATGCTGCCGGGATCACGGCAATGGGCGACTCGCGGCGCTGTCGACGCGGCCCCGCGAGGCGTCCGCCCTAGGCTCTGTGCGATCCGGGCGATCCGGGCGATCCGGGCGATGCGCGAAGCGGAGAGCGGGGTTGCATGCTTGCCGTCACGGTCATCGCGGGAGTTCTGTTCGTCTGGGCGCTGCTGGCCCACAGGCTTTCACGCTGGAGCATCACCGCGCCCATCGCGATGATGGGCGCCGGCATCGCGCTGACCGCCGGGTCGGGACCCCCGCTCCATTTCGAGCTGGAGACCTCCGTCTTCGAGCACGCCGTCGAGGTCATTCTGGCCCTGCTGTTGTTCGTGGACGCCATCGAGCTGCCCGGCGGTGCTCTCGGACGTGAGAAGGGTCCCGTCACCCGTCTGCTCGCCGGCGGCCTGCCGCTGACCCTGTGCGCCGCGTTCCTGACCGGCTTGCTCCTCTTCCCCGGCCAGTCGGGATGGCTGCTGGCGGTCCTGGCGACCATCGTCGTACCGCTGGACCTGGCCCCCACCGCCGCCGTCGTCCGTGACCGCAGGATCCCGGCCCGGCTACGGGAGCTCCTCAACGTCGAAGGCGGCCTCAACGACGGCATCGTCTCGCCGGTCTTCCTCCTCTGCCTCGCCGCGGCCGTCGAATCGCACGGCGCCCACGCCGACTACGGCCAGGCGGTGCTGGAGGCGGTCGGGGCGGCCGGCTGGGCCCTCGGGGCCGGTCTCGCCGTCGGATGGGTGGCCGGCCGTCTGCTGCGCCTGTCGTGGTCGCGCGGGTGGACCGAGCTGTCGGCGATGAGGCTGGGCGTCCTCGCCGTGCCGCTGGCGGCGTACACCCTCTCCAGCGCCCTGGGAGGAAACGGATTCGTCGCTTCCTTCGTGGCCGGCGTGGTGATCGGCCCGGCGGTGAGGCAACTTCCCAAGGGCGTGGCGGAGCTGACCGACGATCTGGTCGTCCTCCTCTGCCTCGGGCTGTGGTTCCTCTTCGGACAGATCGTCAACGACGCCTTCGGCGACAGCTTCCAGGTCTCGGTGATCCTCTACGCGCTGCTCGCCGTCACGCTGTTCCGCATGCTGCCCGTCCTGCTCGTCCTCATGAGGACGGACATCGCGCCGGCGGACAGGCTGTTCCTGGGCTGGATGGGCCCGCGAGGCATCACATCCATCGTCTTCGGATCGCTGGCGGTCATCGAGCTCCCGGACGCCAACGCGGACTTCATCGCGCGCGTCATGGTGATCACCGTGATGCTCAGCATCGTCCTCCACGGGCTGAGCGCCGAGCCGATCGCCCGCTTCTACGCCCGGCGCTCCACCGCCCGGCAGGCCGAGAGCCCACCGGCGACGGTGGAGTGATCCGCTAGGAGGCGCCGACGGGCCGCAGCAGACAGCGCGCGGGGGCGTCCGCGCGCAGCGTGATGCCCGCGTGGACGGGGACCTCCTGGTGCACGGCCTCCAGCTCGTACTCCCGAAGGATCATGGAGAGCGCCAGCACCGACTCCAGCATCGAGAAGTGCTGCCCGATACACGCGCGCGGGCCGCCGCCGAACGGGAACCAGGCGTACCGCGGACGTTCCTTCTCCGGCTCGGGCAGGAACCGCTCAGGATCGAAGCGCTCCGGCTCCTCCCAGTACCGGGGATGCCGGTGCGTCACCCACGGCGCCACGACCACATCCGCACCGGCCGGAATCGCGAACCCGCCGATCTCCGTGGCCTCGACCGCTCGCCGCCCGATCGCCGGCGCCGCCGGATACAGCCGCATGGCCTCCTTCAGCACCCTGGTCAGGTACGGCAGCGCGTCGAGGTCGTACGCCTCGGGGGTGCGCCCCGCCAGTACGCGCTCGGCCTCCGCCCGCGCCCGCGCCTGCTGTTCGGGATGGCGGGCGAGGAGATGGAGAGCGAAGGCGAGCGACGTGGCCGTCGTCTCGTGCCCCGCGAGGAGGAAGATCAGCACCTGGTCCCTGATCTCGGTGGCGTCCAGGCTGCCGTCCTCCGCGCTCTGCGCCTGCGCGAGCAGAGTCAGCAGATCGTCGCCCTTCGCCGCGTCCCCCTCCGCGCGCCGCTCCTCGACGATCCGGTCGCAGACGGCGTACAGCTCGTCCATGGCGGACGCGGCCCTGCGGTTGTCCGGAATCGGCCAGTGGCGGGGCGGGTTGACGGGCGAGAGTCCGCGCCGGAGCGTATAGCTCCCGATGACGGGGAAGCACCGCTCCACGACGAAGATCGCGTCCTCGACGCCCGTACCGAACAGGATCCGGGCCACGGCGCGCAGAGCGAGCCCCGTCATCTCGTCGATGACGTCCACGGTGCCGCCCGGGGCGCTGCCCCAGCGGGTGAGGAGAGCGGAGGTCTCGTCGGTGACGGCGGAGGCGTAGCCGTCCACGCGCTTGCGGGTGAAGAGCGGCTGCACCAGCCGCCGCTGCCGGAGGTAGTCGTCGTCCTGGCTGGTCAGCAGACCGTTCCCGAACGACTCCCGGACCTCCTGGTAGAACGCGTTGTCCTTGCGGAAGTTGGCCGATTCCGTCGCCAGGACCTGCTGGGCGCCCTCCGCCGAGAACACCCCGTACAGCTCCATCCGCAGCCCTGGCGGGCCCGCGGTGAACCGGACGACGTCTCCGTGCTCCCGCTGACCGGCGAGGAACGTGCCGAGCGAGTCCCGCTTGAGGTCGAACATCGAGCCCAGTAAGGGCAGTCCGGCGGGTCCGGGTACGCGTGTGCCGGCAGACGTCATGCGGTGACGCCTCCCAGGAACGCGGTCCACGCGTCGCCGGCGACGGCGAAGCGGGGGCTGGTGTCGCCGAGCTTGGAGTCACGGACGTGAACGGTGTGGGGGCAGGTGGCGACCTCGACGCAGGCGCCGCCTTCGTCATCGCTGTAGGTGGACTTGTGCCAGTCGAGGGCGACTTCTATGCAGGCACTGCCCTGGTCGTCGCTGTAGCTGGACTTGAACCACGTGAGTCTGTCGCTCATAGCTCTTCGGCCACCTTTCTGAGGGACCCGGCTGAGTCCTCGACGCAGAGGGCGTGCCTGCGGATCATGTCATGGCGCTGAGTTAGTTCACTGACCTTGGCTGGTTCAGCGTAAAGCGCACTGGTCGTCTGCCCTTCGGCGAAGGCGTAGTGCTCATGGTCAGGAGTCTCCAGCAGAACGATCGAGCCCGCCAGCGCGAGGCCGCTGCAACGGCCCATAGGCAGCACCTGGACGGATACGTTCCGCAACTCGGCTGCTTCAAGGAGGGTTTGTAGCTGGCGCTTCATTGCTTCACGTCCGCCGACCATGGTGCGCAGTGACGCCTCGTACAGCACGAAGCTGAACAGAGTGCTCGCCCTGCGTGTCAGTGCATCTTGCCGCTGCAATCGTGCACTTACGCGCTCATCCACCGTCTCGTCGTCCAGCGGAGGGCAGCTCTCGCTGATCAGTGCTCGCGCGTACTCCTCGGTCTGGAGCAGCCCAGGGATCAGCAACGGCTCGTACCAGTGCAGCGCGATCGCTTCCGCCTCGATCGCCATGTACTCCTGCGATCGTGCTGGAAACGGCTCCGGCTTCAAGAACTCCTGCGCCGCCAGTAACTTCCCCTGCGCCCCGCACATCTGGTCCGCCACCTGAAGCAGCCGCACGCTGGGCTTGCGGCGGCCCTGCTCCATGGACTTGACCGTCTCGTACTCGTAGTTCGCCTCCTTGCCCAGCTCCTCCCTGCTGATTCCCGCTTCCGTCCGCCAGAGCTTGATCTGGTTGCCGCAGTACCGCCAGGTCTCCGTCACGGGTCCGCCCTCCCCGGTACAGGTACGCGTGGGGTACAACCACCGTGCGTACTCAGGTCGTTACTTCATGAGGCTAGGGCGCGCCAGCAGCGTAGGAGCCATGAATCAGCACATCGAGTGGCGGCTGCCCCGCAGCCCACGCAGTGCGGGCCGCGCCCGCGCGTATCTGGTCGGGCAGGCGCGGGAGTGGAAGCTCCCGGACGACACGACGGAGACCGCCGTACTGCTGCTCAGTGAGCTGGTCACGAACGCCTGCCGGCACGCGCGGGTGTCGCCGGGCCGTGAGGTGTGGACGCGGTGCGTGCTGCGGGACGGGGTGCTGCGGATCGAGGTCTCGGACGCGAGCGACGTGCTCCCGTGCCCGCGGTCGGCCGCGCCCGACGACGAGTCGGGGCGCGGGCTCGCGCTCGTGGAGGCGCTCGCCGACGCGTGGGGTGCGTATCCGCGGGAGTGCGGGATCGGGAAGACGGTGTGGTTCGAGGTGGGGGCGGGTGTCACCGGGGACGGGGTGCGTGTTCACCGTGGGTGTGCTGCGCTTGGGGGTGTGGACGGTGTGGACGAACCGCGAGGAGGCGCCATGACCCACACGACGAAGCCGACGCGGGAATCCCGGCACCTGGAGGGAATGCGGGGCCGGCGTTACGGCGAGGTCCTGCTCATCTCGCCCACCGAGGACGGCGGACTCAAGGGGGCCGTCTACAACACCTTCGGGCTCAACGACTGCCCGCTCGACAAGTGGAACGCCCTCGACGGGGTCGCCCTGGCGGAGCGCTTCCAGGTGCCGATGGTCTTTCTGAACGGCCCGCGCTTCTGGACGATCGACGAGGTCACGACCTACGCGTGGGGAGACGTCGAGAAGTTCGACGGACTGGAGGCCCGCTGGGCCGCCGACGTGCGTATCCCCACGGAGATCGACGTGTCCGGCGCCACGCCCAGGAAGTTCTACGTCGACACCACGGTGGAGCGGGACACCGAGTACGTCCTGGACGCCGGGAAGCCCGTGTACGCGCTGGTCGGCCCGGGCGGGCGGACGTACATCCTCCAGGCGTACTCGCACACCGTGGACGACAGCCAGACCATCGATTCCCTGTCCACGCTCGGCGAGCGCCTGGAGCTGCCGCAGGGGTGGCGCTTCCGGGTGCACACACCCGACGAGGACATGCACGTACGGACGGCGGACAACAAGGCCACCGTCCTGCAGGACGAGCTGGAGAACACGTACATGCTCAACATCCCCTGAGGTCAGGTCCCCCCCAGGGCCCGGGGCCGGGCGCTGTAGGCTCGGCCGGGTGCAGAGTGTGACCGGGGTGCGCCGGCTGGGGGCGAGCGGAGCGCTGGCGATCGCCGCCGGAGGCACGGTCGCAGGGGCCCTGCCGGTTCGCGATCCGTGGGGGCTGTGGGTTCCGCACGGGTCCGTGGTCACCGTCGCGGGCGCCGTTCTCGCGTACGCCGGGCTGACGCTGCTGGTCCTCGCCTGGTGGGCGTACGGAAGGCTCCTGGCCAAGGGGGAGGGGCCCGGGGTGCGGGACACCCTCGTCACCCTCGGCTGGTGGGCCGCGCCCCTCGTCCTCGCGCCGTCGCTCTACAGCGCGGACGTCTACAGCTACATCGCCCAGGGCGCGATGGTCCTCGACGGCCACGATGTCTACACGCACGGGCCGTCGGTCCTCGCCGCGGACTCGCGGGGCGCCGACGCGGCGGCGAGCGTGGGCGGCCACTGGACGGACACCCCGGCGCCGTACGGGCCGGTGTTCCTCGTCCTGGCGAAGGGCGTCGTGTGGGTCACGGGCGGGACCCTCGTCCCCGCCGTCCTCGGAATGCGGCTGATCGCCGTCGCCGCGCTCGTCCTGATCGCCTGGGCGGTGCGGCGGCTCGCGGTGGAGTGCGGGGCGGACGAGAGCCGCGCGCTGTGGCTGGCGGCCCTCAACCCGCTCCTGCTGATGCATGTCGTGGGAGGGGCGCACAACGACGGGCTGATGATCGGCCTCATGCTCACCGGGCTCGTTCTCGCCCTGCGCGGACGCTGGGTCGTGGGCAGTGCGGTCGTCGCCCTCGCCGTGCTGATCAAGTCGCCGGCGGCGCTGGCCCTGCTCTTCATCGGCGTGATCGTCGTACGGCGCGGCGAGGGCTCCCTGGCGCAGCGCCTGCCGAAGGCGCTGCTCGGTCCCGGGCTCGTCGCCGCGGCCGTCGCGGTCGCCGCGACCCTGCTCGGCGGCACCGGATTCGGCTGGCTGCGGACGCAGAGCGTCGCCGGGACCATACACACGCCGCTGTCGCTCTCCAGCGATCTCGGTCAGGGACTGGGCGCGCTGGCCCACGCTCTGACGGGAGCCGAACTCCTCACCGTGAAGGAGGCGGTGCAGAGCCTCGGCCTCGCCGTCGCGGTCGCCGCGATCGCCTTCTTCGCCCTCGGTGCGCTGCGCGGGCGGCTGCACCCCGTGCGCGGTCTCGGCCTGTCGCTGCTGGTGCTGGTCGCGCTCTCGCCGATGGTGCAGCCGTGGTACCTGCTGTGGGGGACGGCGGTGGTGGCGGCGACCGTGTCCGCGTGGGACGACCGGATCGTCCCGGTGCTGATGGTGCTGTCCGCGGCGCTGGTGTACGAGACCGCGCCCTCGGGGCACACGCCGCTCTACGGATTCGTCCTCGCCGCCGTCGCGTGTGCGACGGCGGTCGTGGTGGTCCGGCGCGGGCCGCTTACGGAGCCGGGCGGACCGGGGTCCGGCGGACCGCCCGCCCCGCCAGCACGTCCGTACGCTTCCCGTCCTCGATGACGAACCTGCCGTCGATCAGGACGTGCGGGATGCCCGTCGGGAGCGTGCGCGGGGCGTCGAACGTGGAGCCCGCCGCGACCGTGTCCGGGTCGAACAGCACCAGGTCCGCGCGGTAGCCCTCGCGCACCAGGCCGCGGTCGGGCAGGCGGAGCCGGGCGGCCGGGCGGGAGGTGAGATGGGCGACCGTCTCCTCCAGGGACAGGACGCCGAGGTCGCGGGCGTACCGGCCGAGGTACTGCGGGAACGTGCCGTAGGCACGCGGGTGGGGCTTGAAGCCCTGGAGGATGCCGTCGCTGCCGCCGGTGTGGACGCGGTGGCGCATGATCTCGCGGACGTTCTCCTCGTGTCCGACGTGCTGGAGGATCGTCGAGCCGAGCCGGTCGGCGAGCAGCAGCCGGCGTGCGGTGACCCACGGCTCCTCGCCGCGCGCGGTCGCGCTCTGCGCGATCGTCCTGCCGACGCAGGACGCCAGGCCGGGGTCGGAGACGCCCGAGATCTCGATCGTGTCCCACTCGATGGGCACACCGTGGCAGCCGTCCGAGCCGACGACCTCCAGATGGTGGCGGATCCGCTCGGCGGTGGCGTCGTCGGCGAGGCGCGCCAGGGTCGCCTCCGGGCCGCCCTCGCTCGCCCAGCTGGGCAGGGTGGCGACGAGCGTCGTGCAGCCGGGGGTGTACGGATAGGTGTCGAGGGAGATGTCGGCGCCCGTGTCGAGGGCCTCGTCGAGCAGGGCGAGCAGTTCGGGGGCGCGGCCCTTGTTCACGCCGAAGTTCATGGTGGCGTGGGCGAGATGGAGGGCGCAGCCGGCGTCGCGGGTGAGGCCGACCATCTCCTCGTACGCCCGCAGGGCGCCGGCGCCGTAGCTGCGGTGGTGGGGGCAGTAGTAGCCGTCGTAGCGGGCCACGACCCGGCACAGCTCGGTGAGTTCGGCGTCGTTCGCGTACATGCCGGGGGTGTAGGTGAGGCCGGAGGACATGCCGACGGCGCCCTGCTCCAGGCCCTCGGCGACGAGCTGCTTCATGCGCACGAGCTCGGCGTCGGTGGCGGGGCGGTCGTCCCAGCCGACGGCGTACATGCGGACGGTGCCCTGGGGGACGAGGTAGGCGGCGTTGACGGCGATGCCCTGGCCGCCGTGGGAGCGGTCGAGGCGGTCCAGGTACTCGCCGACCGTGCGCCAGTCGAAGTCGATGTCGGAGCCGTCGCCGTTCCAGCCGGTGATGGACCTGCGGACCTCGGCGAGCGTGCGGTCGTCGACGGGCGCGTACGACAGGCCGTCCTGGCCGAGGACTTCGAGGGTCACGCCCTGGGCGGCCTTGGCGCCGTGGTCGGGGTCGCGAAGCAGCGCGAGGTCGCTGTGCGCGTGCATGTCGATGAAGCCGGGGGCGAGGGCGAGGCCGTCGGCGTCGATCGTGCGCCGGGCCGTGGGGCGGGGGCCGCCGCCCTCGCGCTCCCGGGTGATGGTGGTGATCCGGCCGTCCTCGACGCCGACGTCGGCGCGGTAGGAGGCACCGCCGGTGCCGTCGATGACGCGTACGTCGCGAATGACGAGGTCCATCGGGGTGCCTTTCTGGCTGCGTCGGGGTGTCGGACGTGGGGAGGCCGGGTTGTCGGGCAGCCGGGAGGCCGGGCTGCCCGACGTCGGTCAGAAGAACGTGCGGATGTAGTCCGTGACCGTGCCGTCCGACTCGGCCACGGGGATCAGCTGCCACTTGTCGAACGACGTGCACGGATGCGACAGCCCCATGCCGACCCAGTCCCCGACCTCCAGGTCCGCGTCCTCCTCCGTGCGGATCCAGGCGTGCTGGTCGGACAGCCCGGTCACCGTGATGCCCGCGGCCGGCCGGACCGACCCGTCCCGGGCGTCGCGGACGACCTGGGCCTGCGGCAGGTCGAGGTCGTACGCGGCGTCGCGCTTGCCCGCGTTGGCGAAGGCCTGCTCCCGGGTCGGCCGGGAGACGACCTGGGCCCAGAGGCGGAACGCCGGTTCCAGGGCGCCCTCCTCGGGGACGCGGTTGAACGGCGTGAGGTGCTTGTAGTGGCCGTCGTCGTGGGACACGTACGCCCCGGAGCGCAGCAGTTTCAGCACCGGACGGGACAGTTCCGGGATCTCCGCGAAGACCTCGGCGACGGAGTCGAACCAGGCGCTGCCGCCCGCGCTGACCACGACCTCCTCCGCGTCCGCGAACCGGCCGTCCTTGTCGAAGGAGGCGGCGAGCGCGACGAGTCGGCGCAGCCAGTCGCGGACCCGCTCGGGCGTCGCGTCCGGGACCTCGCCCTCGTAGCCCGCGACGCCGACCAGCCGCAGCGTGGGTGCCGCGGCGACCGCGTCGGCGACGGCGGCGCAGTCGGCGTCGGTGCGGGCGCCGGTGCGGGCGCCCTCGCCCGCGCCGAGCTCGACCACGACGTCCACCGGCCGGGTCTCGCGGCCCGAACTCCGCAGCGCCTCGTCCATCAGCTCCACGCCGCGCACGGAGTCGACGTAACAGACGAACCGGAAGTCGGGGTCGCGCTCCAGCTCGCCGGCGAGCCAGCGCAGCGCGACCGCGTCGACGAGTTCGTTCGCGAGGAAGATGCGCTTGATCGCGTGCGCGCGGTAGACGCGGACCTGGTGGGGGACCGCGGCGGTGATGCCCCACGCGCCGCGCTCCAGCTGGCGCGCGAAGAGCTGCGGCGACATGGAGGTCTTGCCGTGCGGGGCGAACGCGAGGCCGTGGCGCTCGGCGTAGGTCTCCAGCAGGGCGAGATTGTGCTCCAGGGACTCCGCGGAGAGCGCGAGTACGGGTGTGGTGAAGCCACCGGTGAAGAGGTTGCGCCGCTGGGCGGCCAGCTCGCCGACGGTGAGGCCCTCGGCGTCCGGAGGGAGCGCCTTGAAGCGATGGTCGACGGTCTCGCGGTCCAGCTCCGCGAGCCCTTCGACGGCGTTGTCGGCGGGCATGGTGTGCCTCCTCCAGCTGTGGTTGCAGCATGTGCAATGGTCGTTGCGTATAACGCTTAACGCTGTCTAACATCCGAGCCGACACCGGGTCAATGGACCCGTACGACCAGCGAGGAGCGCCAGGGTGACCGGAACCGCAGCAGTGGACGGTGACGTCGTGGACGTCGTCTGCCTCGGCGAGTCCATGGTCACGTTCCTGCCCTCCCGGCCGGGCCGCCTCGCCGACGTACCGTCCTTCGCCCGCACCATCGGCGGCGCGGAGTCGAACGTCGCGTGCGCGCTGGCCGCGGCGGGGCACGCGGTGAAGTGGGTCAGCCGGGTCGGCGCCGACGGCTTCGGCGACCATCTGATCGCGGCGGTCGCGGCCTACGGCGTCGACACGAGCGGTGTGCGGCGGGACGCGAACCGGCCGACCGGCATCTACTTCCGCACGGCGACCGACCGGGCGACGGACGCGCACGAGGTGCTCTACTACCGGGCCGGGTCCGCGGCGTCCGCGATGTCTCCCACGAACGTTCCCCACGAGGACCTCGACGGTGCGAGGGTGCTCCATCTGTCCGGCATCACCGCGGCGTTGTCGCCGGAGTGCCTGGGGCTGATGCGGGTGCTCACCGCTCGGCGGGCCGGGCGTCCCCTGGTCTCCTTCGACGTGAACCACCGGCCCGGACTGTGGCGCGAGGACCCGGCGGTGCTGCTGGACCTGGCACGCGGGGCGGACGTCGTGTTCGTGGGCGAGGACGAGGCGGAGGAGGCGTGGGGGCTGCGCGGCGCCGCCGCGATCCGGAGCGCGCTGCCGGAGCCGGCGGTGCTCGTGGTCAAGCAGGGGGCGCGGGGCGCCGTGGCGTACACCCGCCCCGCCCGGACCCCTTGTGCCTCCGAGGCCGACGAGGCCGGGCACCCCGAGGACACCGTCACTCACGTTCCCGCGCCGCGGGTCGATGTCGTCGCCGCCGTCGGGGCCGGTGACGCCTTCGCCGCCGGCTTCCTGTCGGCGAGCCTGCGCGGACTGCCCGTGGAGGCGCGGTTGCGGCACGGGCACCTGACGGCCGCCGCCACGCTCACCGTCGCCGGTGACCTCGGCACGCCGCCGCCCACCGCGTACGCGGACCGTCTCGCCGCCCTGGACGACGAGCGCTGGGGGACACTTCACCTCGGCCCCGGCTGGACCGCAGCCGACCAGGCCATGGAGGAGGTACGTACGTCATGAGCCAGACCGTCGACCGCGCCCTCAGCATCCTGCCGCTGCTCGCGCAGGGCCCCGCGGACCTCGGACAGGTCGCCGAGCGGCTCGGCGTCCACAAGTCCACCGCGCTGCGTCTGCTCCGTACGCTCCACGAGCACGGGCTCGTCTACCGCCAGCAGGACCAGCGCTACCGCCTCGGCGCCCGGCTCTTCGCCCTCGCGCAGGAGGCCGTCGAGAACCTCGACATCCGCGAGATCGCCCACCCCCACCTCGTCGCCCTCAACGAGCAGTGCGGGCACACGGTCCACCTCGCCGTCCACGAGGAGAACGAGGTCCTCTACATCGACAAGGTGGAGAGCCGCTACCCGGTCCGGATGTACTCCCGGATCGGCAAGCCCGTCGCGATCACCGTCGCCGCCGTGGCCAAGCTGCTCCTCGCCGACCTGCCCGAAGCCGAACGCCGCGCGATCGCCGAGCGCCTCGACTTCCCCATGTACACGCCCCGTTCGATCCCGAACGCCGTCGCCTTCCTCAGGGAGCTGGCGACCGTACGCGAACAGGGCTGGGCCACCGACCTCGGTGGCCACGAGGAGTCCATCAACTGCATCGGGGCCCCGATCCGCGGTGCGGACGGCCGTGTCGTCGCCGCCATGTCGGTCTCCGCGCCGAACGTGGTCGTCACCGCCGAGGAACTCCTCACCCTGCTCCCGCTGGTGCGCCGCACCGCCGACGCCATCACCCGTGACTACTCAGGCAAGGACACCGTATGACCGAGAAGACCGCGATCACCCCCGCCACCCACACCACCCCGCCCGCCAAGTTCTCCCACGGCGTGCGCAAGGGCAACATCCTCCAGGTCGCCGGACAGGTCGGCTTCCTCCCGGCCGTCGAGGGCCAGGCGCCCACCGTCGTCGGGCCGGCCCTGCGCGAGCAGACCCTCCAGACCCTCGCCAACGTCAAGGCGATCCTGGAGGAGGGCGGCGCGAGCTGGGACGACGTGATGATGATCCGTGTCTACCTCACCGACGTGGACCACTTCGCGGAGATGAACGCGATCTACAACGCGTACTTCGAGGAGCAGGGCCTCAAGGAGGCCCCCGCCGCCCGTACGACCGTGTACGTCGGCCTGCCCGCCGGACTGCTCGTCGAGATCGACGCCCTGGCGGTCCTGAGCTGAGCCGGGCCGAGCTGATCCCGTTAGCGCTTCCCCACGAGCTGATCCCGCTGCACCAGCCGCTCCACGGCACGGCGCCCTCCGCACGGCGCCGTGCCGCGCTCCCCCCTACCCGAAAACGAGGTCCCCCTGCCATGCTGCTCGCCGCAGACGCCCCACCACCGCCCACACCCCACACGGGCGGACTGCTCCTCCTCATACCCGGGACCGCCGGGCTGCTGACCGTCGCCGCACTCGGTATCGCCCTCCTCCTCGTCCTGATCATCAAGATCAGGCTGCAGCCGTTCGTCGCGCTGCTCGCCGTCTCCATATCCGTCGGCCTCGCCGCCGGGCTCTCCGTCACCGAACTCTTCGGCACCATCCAGAAGTCCGCCGCCGTCTCCGTCATCGAGACCGGCATGGGCGGCATCCTCGGCCATGTGGCGATCATCATCGGCCTCGGCACGATGCTCGGCGCGATCCTCGAAGTGTCCGGCGGCGCCGAGGTGCTGAGCAGCCGTCTGCTGAACCTCTTCGGCGAGAAGCGCGCCCCGCTCGCCATGGGCCTCACCGGCCTCATCTTCGGTATCCCCGTCTTCTTCGACGTCGGCATCTTCGTCCTCGCGCCGATCGTCTACGCGGCCGCCAAGCGCTCCGGCAAGTCGATCCTGCTGTACGCGATGCCGCTGCTCGCGGGCCTGTCCATGACCCACGCCTTCCTGCCGCCCCACCCCGGCCCGGTCGCCGCCGCCGGTCTGCTGCACGTCTCGCTCGGCTGGGTCATCCTCATGGGCATCGTCGTCGGCATCCCGGCCGTCCTCGCCGCCTGGGTCTACGCCTCCTGGATCGGCAAGCGCATCTTCGTCCCCGTACCGGAGGACATGGTCGAGGCCGCGGAGGACGCCAAGGCCGCGGTGGCGGCCGACCGCAAGGGCGCCGACGAAGCCCCCGTCCCGCTCGGCACGGTCCTGGCCATCATCGGTACGCCGCTGGTCCTCATCCTCGCCGCGACGTTCTCCTCCATCGCGCTGGAGGAGTCCACGCTGCGCTCGGTCATCGAGTTCTTCGGCAACCCCTTCGTCGCCCTGACGATCGCCCTGTTCCTGGCGTACTACCTGCTGGGCATCCGGCGCGGCTGGTCCCGCAGGTCGCTGGAATCGGTGTCCACCCAGTCCCTCAAGCCGGTCGGCAACATCCTGCTCGTCGTCGGCGCGGGCGGCGTCTTCGGCGCCGTCCTGAAGGCCAGCGGCGTCGCCCAGGCGCTCTCCGACACCTTCAACGACGTCGGTCTGCCGGTCATCGTCCTCGCCTATCTGATCTCGCTCGTGCTGCGCGTCGCCCAGGGCTCCGCGACGGTCGCGATCGTGACGACCGCGGGCATCGTCCTCCCGCTCGTCGAGGGCGGCGGCCACTCGCAGGCCTTCCTGGCCCTCGTCATCATGGCGATCTCGGCCGGCTCGATCTTCGCCTCGCACGTCAACGACGGCGGGTTCTGGATCGTTTCCAAGTACTTCGGCATCTCGGAGCGGGACACGCTGAAGTCCTGGACGGTGCTGGAGTCGGTGCTCTCGGTGGCGGGCTTCGCGGTGGCGGCGGCACTCAGCCTCGCGGTGTAGCGGCCGGCCGTCGCGCGGCAGGCTCGTACGGACCCGCTTCCGGCTCCCGGTTCCCGGTTCCCGGCTTCCGGTTCCCGTACGGGTCAGCCGCCGCAGCCCCCGCCACAGCCGCCCCCGCAACCGCCCCCGCCTCCGCACCCGGAACCCTTCGTACCGTCGGGGGCGATGCGGCGCCGTATCTTGGCGTCCGCGATGGCCTTCGTGCCGAGGAGGGCGACGCCCAGGCCGTTCGCCTCCGTACCCAGGTGCAGTCCGGGCCGGTCCAGGTTCGCCCAGTGCGAGCCGGACCGGCCCTCCTGCTCGTCCCGGCTCTTGTACTCCGCATGCAGTTGGCGCAGGGCCGCCTGCCCCGCCGGGGTGAGCCGGTCCAGGCGTACGACGCACAGCCTCAGGGCGATCCCGGTGCCGGCGACGATGCCCAGGGCCGCGGCGGACGGCTCGAACAGGCCGCCCGACGCCGTGAGCGCGATGCCCAGGGCCGCGATGCAGAGGACGGTGTGCGCCACGGACCACGCGTTCCAGCGGCGGGTCGTCCCCGTGTCCCAGAGGAAGGCGTCCTTCACCAGCCGCGAGGTCAGTTGGTCCACCGGCCCGGCGGTGGCGAGCGCCTGCCGGGCCTCGGCGGAGGTGATCCTGAGGCCGAGGCCCTTGGCCAGGAGGATCCCGTCCACCGCCGTCGACGCCGCGGCGCCGTCCGCCGCGGGCTGGATCGTATGGCCGCGCTTCGTGGACCGGATCCGGCCGGCGGCGTGCAGCCGGAACAGGACGGTGTGGGTGAGCCGCGGCACGCCGCCCGCGAGGACGGCGACGGTCAGCGGATCGTGAGGCAACGGCGCGGGCGGCCGTTGCGCGTTCTCCCGAACGGCCCGGCGCCGGAAGCGGATCAGTACGGTCAGCGAGGCGCCGATCAGCAGCGCCGCCGTCACCGTGGCCAGGGTCATGATGACCGTCATGTGGCACTCCCCCCGTCGTGGCACACGATGGTGTTGTGCCACGACGGGAGAAGATTCAACCACCTTCTCGGTCATCTGTTTCCGGACAGATTCAGGTGGGCTCGGAGCGGCTCAGGAGCAGTACTGCTGCTCCTTGCCGATCGACCGGTACATGCAGTCCGAGTTCTCCAGCAGCTGCAGCACCGCGTCGCGGTTACGGCTCGTCTCGCGCTCGATCACCTCGTCGGGCGGGTAGAAGCCGCCGCCGCCGAAGCCCGTCGGGTACATCTCGAAGGTGTACGCGAAGATCTTCTGGTTGCCCCACAGCCAGTCGTCGATCGACCCGTCCGTGATGTACAGGTCGCTGGACTGCTCGGGCGTGTAGCCGTTGCTCGCCGCCATCTTCTGGCCGACGGTGGCGAAGGCGTCCCGGTCGTCCTGGGTCAGGCCCGGGGCGGTGTTCGCCGTCGTGTAGCCGTACGGCCAGAGCACCAGCTCGCTGTAGGTGTGGAAGTCGATGCCGGTCTTGATCTGCTGCTTGCCGCCGACCACGCGGGAGCGCACGAAGTCGGCGACGACCTTCACCTCGGGCGCGGACTCGGCGGCCCGGCCGCGGTAGGTCTCGGAACCCGTGGAGCCCGAGGAGCCGCCGCAGCAGCCCCACTTGTAGTTCCAGTTGCGGTTCATGTCCGTACCGACCGACGAGGAACCGGAGTTGGGCTGCCGGTTCTTGCGCCAGCTGCGGTAGGAGCCGGTGGCGATGTCGTACTCGCCGCCGTCCGGGTTGAGGTCCGGCACGATCCAGATCTCGCGGCCGTTGACCGCGTTGGTGATGCGCGAGTCGCTGCCGTAGTCGTCGCCGAGCTCACGCAGCAGGTACAGCGCCATCTCGACCGTGAGGTGCTCGCGCGCGTGCTGGTGGTGGGTGAAGAGGACCTCGGGCTCGTTCTCGTCCGTGCCGACGTTGTCGCTGATCTTGATGGCGACGATGTCCCGGCCCTGGTACGACTTGCCGATCACCCGCTTGCTCATGATGCTCGGGTGGGCGGCGATGCGCTGGTCGATCTCCGTGGTCATCTCCGCGTAGTTGTGGTAGCGGGCGTCCGCCGACGGGAAGTCGAACGGTTCGGCCGCCGCGCCCGCGGCCTTGCGCGCCGGCGGTGCGGGCAGGGCTTCGAGGACATGGCCGAGGGCGCGGAGCCGCTTGGCCTGGGCGGCGTCCGCGCTGATGACGACCGTGTGGTCATGGGCCTCGTCGATCGAGACACCGGTGGCGGCGATGGCGGTGCGCTCGGCGACCGTGGACGGGCCGTGGATCTCGTACTGCCTCGTCTGCTCCTCGGCAGGGGCCTGGGCGGTCGGGGCGTTGTCCGGCGCGGGCGAGGCGGTGGCCGTGAACGGGACCGCGACGGCGAGCGCCAGCAGAGCCGCGAGGGTGACCGACCTTCCGCCGCTGCCGCGAATACGAAGTCGCATGCTGTCTCCTGGGTAGGGAGTGTGGGGGTGGCTGAATGCGACGTGCGGGTGATGCGGGTGTGACGGGCACATGGTCGGGGTATGGCATGGCCCGGTCAAGAGCGAGCTTCGGCCACGAGTTCTGATGACGCTCAACGTTGAGCGGAAAGGCGGCGGCAACCATGGCGGACACGGCAGGCACAGTAGACCCGGGAGGCGCGGTGGGCGCAGGAGGCACGGCGGCGGACGGGGCGGGCACACCGGCCACTCCCCTCCGCAAGGCGAGTTGGCGCCACATCGGCCCCGGCATCGTCGTCGCCGCGACCGGCGTCGGCGCCGGTGACCTCGTCGCCACGCTGATCGCGGGCAGCAAGTTCGGCTACACCCTGCTGTGGGCCGCGGTCATCGGCTGTCTCGTCAAGATCTCCCTCGCGGAGGCCGCGGGCCGGTGGCATCTCGCCACCGGCCGCACCCTCTTCGACGGCTGGCGCAGCCTCGGCTCATGGACCACGGTCTACTTCGCCGGGTACGTCGTCGTCTGGGGCTTCGTCTACGGCGCGGCCGCGATGTCCTCCAGCGCCCTCCCGCTCGGCGCCCTCTTCCCCGACGTCATGGACCTCAAGTTGTGGGCCGTCGCGTGCGGTCTCGTCGGACTGGTCTTCGTCTGGTTCAACCGGTACGCCGTGTTCGAGAAGGTCATGACGGTACTGGTGGGCGTGATGTTCGTCGTCACCGTCTATCTGGCCGTCCGTGTCACCCCGCACCTGGGCGACGCGTTCGCCGGCCTCGTGCCGGTCCTCCCGGACGGTTCCCTCATCTACACGCTGGGGCTCATCGGCGGCGTCGGCGGCACCATCACGCTGGCCGCGTACGGCTACTGGGTCAATGCCAAGGGCTGGAAGGACGCCGGCTGGATGAAGGTGATGCGGCTCGACAACCGTGTCGCCTACCTCACCACCGGCATCTTCGTGGTGGCGATGCTCTTCGTCGGTGCCGAACTGCTGCACTCCTCGGGGGTCGCACTCGCCAAGGGCGACAAGGGCCTGCTGGACCTCGGCACCGTCCTGGAGGACCGCTACGGCGCCACCACCGCCAAGGTCTTCCTGATCGGCTTCTTCGCCACGTCCTTCACCTCGCTGATCGGGGTCTGGCACGGCGTCAGCCTGATGTTCGCGGACTTCGTCGCCCACTACCGTCCGTCACTCGTACCGTCCGGCACCCCCCGTGAGAGGTCCCTCCCGTTCCGCGCGTACCTGCTGTGGCTCACCTTCCCGCCGATCGCGCTGCTCTTCCTCAACCAGCCCTTCGGCCTGGTGATCGTCTACGGCGTGATCGGGGCCTTCTTCATGCCGTTCCTCGCGCTGACCCTGGTCTGGCTGCTCAACTCCTCCCGCACACCGAGGGAATGGCGCAACGGCTGGCTCAGCAACGGCATGCTGGCCACAGCCGGGCTGCTTTTCATCGTGCTGTGCGTGCAGCAGGTGCGGGAACTCCCGTGGTGAACCGCCCGCCATACTGGCGTACATGACATACGGCCCGCCGCCGCCGTCGTACGGGCCGCAGCCCGGCTTCGGCCCTCCGATACCGGTGCCCGCGCAGCCTCCGTACGGGCCGCCGCAGCCCTCGTACGGTCCGCCCCAGGTCCCGTACGGGGCGCCCCAGCCTCCGTACGGTCCGCCGCCCCCCGCGGTGGACCCCGAGTTCGTCGCCCACGACCGGCACAACTCGGTCATCGTCGACGGGTCGGGTGTGGCCCTGGAGATCCAGGGCCACGCCCTGGAGTTCCCCTGGGCCCAGATCGCGACCGTGCACTACGCCCCCGCCCCGTACGGCACCGTGCTCATGGTCGCCGTCGCCCACGCCGGCGGCATGCTCTACGAGTGCCGGGTCACCGCCCGCCGCAAGACCGTGCTCCGGGAGTGGCTCGAGGAGATCGCTCCCGTCGTCCACTTCTACCTCACCCTCCCCGGCCGTCCGCAGACGTACTGACCGGCCGCACGCAAGCGGCAGCGCCGCCGGTGGGGACGACGGCGCTGCCTGTCGCGGGGAGGGTGAGGGGTGGGGCAGGTCGGGTTACGGCAGGTTGTGGACGTGCGGTCCGACCGCGTTGGACCAGGCGTTTCCGGCCGTCGCGTCCCAGTTCGTCGACCAGGTCATCGCACCGCGCAGCGACGGGTACGTCCGCGAGGGCTTGAACGAACCGCAGTTGGTGCCGCGGGTCAGGCAGTCCAGCGCGTTCTTCACGATCTGCGGATCGACGTACCCGCTGCCCGCGCCTCGGGTGGACGCCGGGACACCGAGGCCGACCTGCGACGGGTCGAGACCGCCCTCGAGCTGGATGCAGGCGAGCGCGGTGAGGAAGTCCACCGAGCCCTGGGAGTAGACCTTCTGGTCGCAGCCGAGCATCGAACCGCTGTTGTAGTACTGCATGTTGACGACCGTGAGGATGTCCTTCACCGCGAGCGCGGTCTTGAAGTACTCCGTGCCGGTGTTCTGCATGTCGATGGTCTGCGGCGCCATCGTCAGGACGAGCGAGGAGCCCGCCTTCTGCGACAGCTGGCGCAGCGCCTTCGTCAGATAGGTGGAGTTGATGCCGTGCTCGAGGTCGATGTCGACACCGGTGAAGCCGTACTGCTGCATCAGTGACCAGGCGCTGTTGGCGAAGGCGGTCGCGGAGGCGTCACTGTTGATGGTGACGTTGCCCTTCTCGCCGCCGACCGAGATGATCACCGACTTGCCGGCGCTCTTCTTCGCGCTGATGTCGCTCTTGAACTCGTCCACCGAGCCGTAGCCGACGGCCGGGTCCAGATTGAAGGTGATCTCACCGGGCGTCGCCGTCGAGTCGGCGAACGACACCGCGATGATGTCGTACTGCGACTGCACGTCGCGCAGCTTCTGCACGGTGGCGCCGTTGTTGAAGTTCTGCCAGTAGCCGGTCAGCGCGTGCCTCGGCACGGCCGGGTTGCCCGTGCCGCCGCCGTTGGTCGTCGTCCCGGTCACCGCCGCGGACTTCGGTGACTCCCCGGCGGCGTTCGTCGCGCTCACCTGGAACTGGTACGACGTCGACGCCGCCAGCCCCGTCACGGTGGACGAGGTCCCGGTCACCGACTGGACCTTGGCGCCGTTGCGGTACACGTTGTAGCCGGTCGCGCCGGAGGCGCCGTTCCAGCTCAGCGCCACGGACGACGAGGTCACCGCACCGACGGCCAGCCCACCGGGGGTCGGCGGCACCACCGGGTCGGGGTCACCGCCGCCGCCCCCGTCCGGCCCGAACACCGAGACGTCGTCGGCGTAGTAGGCCGCCTGTCCGTACCAGCCGTGGGTGTAGACGGTCACCGACGTCGTGCTCGCGCCCGTCGTGAAGCTGGTGCTCAGCTGCGACCAGCCGGAGCCGCCAGGTGTCCAGGTCGACACGTCGGACGTCCCGGTCCCGCTCGCGCCGAGGTACACGTACGAGCCCTGGACCCAGGCGCTCAGCTGGTACGTCGAGTTGGGCTTCACCGTCACGGTCTGCGAACACTTCGCGTGGTCCTGGCCGCTGGGCGTGCCCCTGAGCGCCGAAGTCCCGCTGCGCACGGGCGAGGACACCGCGGCCCCGCTCCCGGCGGAACAGGTCCAGTTGGCGAGTCCCGACTCGAACCCGGCGTTCTTCGCGTTGTTCACATCGGCGGCCACCGCGGTGCCCGCGCCGCCGGCCAGCCCGAGTCCGGCGCCCACGGCCAGCGCCAGGACTCCGCCGAGCCATCTCCGTCTGCGTGTGGTGCGTTCCACTTTGCTGCCTCCGTGGGGGAGTTGGGGGAGAGGAGAGAGGGGAGGGAGGACGTACGGGAACGGTGGCCACCGCTTGGCGTAAAGCTGGTCCAGACCAATCCGGTTGTCAAGACCTCTGGCGGAAGGTCGTATACGAAAGGGCCCGGTCCCCACCGGACCGAGCCCTGCCCGTCGAGCGTCCCTGCGGCGCTCAGCCGTCCTCCTGCAAACGGTCCGCCGCGCACCCCACCACACACCCCACGACCAGCACCGCGTTCGACATCAGCAGCCCCTCGAACGCCAGTTGCTCCCACTGCACCGCCATGTTCAGCAGCTGCGCCGCCACCGGCACGGTGAGCGCCGCCGTCAGATGCCGCGGCGTGGAGTACCGGTACGGGTCCCCGTGGATGCGGGCCGCGGCCCAGGCGGCGAGTGCGATGCACACGGCGTTCGGCAGATGGATCAACAGCAGACGGCCGCCGAACGTCTCCATCCGCGATGCCGTCGCCACGTGCTCGTACACGACCGTGGCCTGTACGTACTCGGTGAACACCAGAACGACGACTCCGGCCGCCCAGGCGCGCACGAGCGCGAGCACTCCCGCTCCGCGCCCCTCGTCCCGCCGGGCCGGTGCCCCGGGATAGCCGTACCTCGTCATCCGCGCACCGTGACCGACTCGATGATCCTCTTCAGGTCGTCGTCCCCGAGCCGCCCCTGCACCGCGTCGACACGGACCGCGTACGCCTTCCTGTCCGCGTCGAGACCCGCGACGATCACGCCGCCGACCCGGTCCCCCTTCACCGTGAACGCGAAGTCGATCCGCCGGGCCTGAGACCTCCCGCCCTCCGGGCCGGCGACCGTGATCTCCTTCTGGCCCTTGAGCGTGGAGCCCAGCGCGATCCCGGCCTCGGCGCCGATCGCCGCCTCCTCGGCCGAGTCGGCCTCGGTGAAGCCCAGCTGCACGGTGATCGTGCCGACCACCCGGCCGCCCTCGCTCAGAGTGGCCGCCGCCGCGTTGAACCTGCTGCGGCCGGCGTCGCCCTGCTCCTTGAACGCGGGCGGATGGGCGACCGTGACGGCGGCGGTCTCCAGGACCCCCCAGCCCTCGGGTGCCGTCCCGGCCCGCGCCCCCGACCCGCACGCGGCGGTGCCCAGCAGGGCCACGGTCAGGGATGCGGTCAGGGACGCGGCCGAGAGCAGCCGCCCGGCGGTTCTTCTCGCGGTGCTCAGGGCCCCGGCGTTCGTGGCGTGGGTGCTCGTCGCGCCGGGGTTCGTGGCGCGGGTGCTCGTCGCGTCGGCGCTCATGGCGTCGGTACCCATGGCCTCGGTGCTCCTGTCGCCGGGATCAGCTCGCACAGTAGCTGTACGGGACATAGCTGCGGCCACCTCCCTGTGGCGCGCCCAGGAACTCCGCGTCATCGAGGATCTCCTCCCTCTTCTCGGTGGAGACCGAGAAGCCGAGACTCAGTCCCAGGTTGAGCTCGAAGCCGTACTCCGCCGCATCGGTCAGGCCCGTGTACGTCGTCCGGCTCGACAGCCCCTCGTCGAAGAGCAGCTGTCCGAACGGGTCGTCGTTCCCGGGCCGCTTCGTCGGCGAGTGGTCGCCGAACATGTAGCTGAAGGGCGCCGCGTACTGCCCGTTCCCGTCCAGCCACTGCTGGGCGATCGCGCGCTGCTTCGCGCCCTCGGCGCCCGGCGGGAGGACGACGGAGTCGGTGACGACCTCGATGCCCGTCTCCTGGTCGCTGCCCTTGGCCGAGCCGCTTCCGCCGCGTTTGTCGGAGCCCTCCTTGCCGTTGTCTCCGCCGACCTTCACCCCGTCCTTGGTGGCACCCTTCTCGACCGTCCGCGTCATGTCGATCCGCAGCAGCTCGCCGGTCCTCTTGTCGTGGGTGACGGTGATGGTCCCCGTCCGGGTCGTCGTCGCGGACGCCTCTCCGCCGAGGGGGCCTGCCTCGTACCCGGCCTTGGTGCCGTACTCGACCGACGCGCTGTAGGTGTACGACTTGGTGCCCTTGAACTCGTTGTCGGTCCAGGTCGCCTCGGGGGAGAACCTGAAGTTCCCGCCGAGCGTGGCGCTGAGCTTCCGTTCGTCGCCGGCCGACAGCTTGAGCCCGCCGGCCGCACCGGCCTCGATGCCGACCTTGCCGTAGCTGATGTGCCGGTTGCCGAGCTGCTCGTCGATGCGGTTGCGCAGCTTCTCCTCCTCGGCCATCGGGCCCTTGCCGAAGAGGTAGAGGATGCTGTTCCCGAGCCCGCCGCCCCGGGCGCCCGCGTGCCGGTTGGTCAGCTCGTAGGTCTTCAGGCTCTCGATGTCGTCGCGGAAGGACTTCGCGTCCGCCTCGCTGTCGAACACCCAGGTGTCCCCGTTGGTGACCTTGATCCCGGCGCCCAGCTCGACCTTGTCGGAGCCGAACCTGCCGACCTTGGCGCCCGGCTTCCAGTCCTTCTTGGCGGCGATCGAGGCGGCGTCGGTGAACGTCATCAGGACCTGCTGGTCGTTCTCGTCGACCGTTCCGTCCCTGTTGACGTCGGTCTTGGCCCGGTACGTCTGCTGCTGGAAGCCGTACTCCTCGCCCCACTCGATGAACAGCAGCTTGCCCTTGGCGCCGGCCTTGTCGCTGACCGACGAGATCTGGCACAGCGCGGGCTCGTAGTCGGCGTCGGTCCTCGGGGCCGCCTCGTCCTGGCCGCTGCCGTCGCCGGTGCCGCAGGAGCCGCCGAAGGTGACCAGGCAGCGCAGCTTCTCGGCGATGGTCCCGTCGATCCCGGTGCCGACGAGTGCACCGATCACGGCGGCGGAGACGACGATGACGCCCACGTACTCCGTGGCCGTGGCGCCCCGGTCGCGTCTCGGGTGGCGTCTGCGGGCGGACCCCTGCTCCATGCCGTACCCCCTCGGACCGTCGAGCCCGTTCCTGTCACCGATGCCGCTTTCGGCACCGACCGGATTCGGACGCTACGGAAGGCCGGCGGCAGCGGCGTGGGTCCTGGGGCCCCATTCCGGGCCCAGAGGGCCTGTTGGGCCCTTGTGAGGGTGAACCCGGGAGGAATTCGCAGAATCGAAGGAACGATTCCTGAAATCCCTTCCCTGATACGGGAGTTAACCTCTGGCCGCTTCGTCCGGTTTGGCCGGTGAGTATTGCGTGAGGGTTGGGGCACTGCGTCTCGAAAGCTGTTCTCTGCCCTGTAGGACGTGGATAAAGTGCTGGTGCAGGAGGAGTACGCAGACCAGTCACGGAGCAGTACGGAGCAGTAGGGATCTGCGGTCGCCGTCACGACGGCGACCGAAGCTGAACGGGGAATCAGCGTGCCGACCGCAATTGCTGTGACCAGCGCCGATCTGGTGCTACCGCCGACCGACCGCCAGACGCCCACCGCGGCGCTGCTGCACTCGCCGGACGCCCAGCCGCTCGATGCCGCGCTCGCCGACATGCAGGTCCTGGTGGAGCAGAACGGCTATGTGATCGCCCTCTACCCCGCCTCCATCCCCGCCGCCCACGAGCGCAGACTGCACACCGTCCGCTCGGTCCTGGAGAGCGACCGCATCGCGCTCCTCAAACTCGATCTGCCGCCGCTCGGGGTGTCCGTCCTGGTCCGCCAGCTCAGGCAGCTGTCCATCTGTGACTTCAGTGCGGGGGTCGTCGCCTCCGCCGCACGGCTCCTGTCGCACTACATCTACGCGGGCGCGCTGCTCAACTCGGTCACCAAGCTCGACCGTGTACCGGTGAGCCTCAAGTCGCACGCCAAGTCCTGGGTGCCGGGCTCGCAGTTCGGGGTCGTGGCCAACCCCACCCCACAGCTGATCAGAATCGGCAACGGAGACCTCACCGGGCCCGAGTTCGCCACACAGCTTCTGGTGGCAAAAGGGCATCTGCAGTCGGAATGGGTGAAATCCACCCTGGCTCCCGCGTGGCAGGTCCAGGGAATGCAGGAGACGGCGTTGCCGGCCGATTCACCGCGCTGGTGGGGAACGCCCCGGATGGTCGAATTCGCCGCCTTTCTCCCTGATATCTCCGTCATCTATCAGCTGGTTTCCTCGGTACGACGGGAGGTGTGCACCTGGTGCGGCATCGAACTCATCGGTGACCGCTGCGGATTCTGCTCGGCACCGCTCGCGGCAGTCGAGAACCGAACGCACGCCACGGGTGTCCTAGGCCAAGGAACACCGATGAACCACGGGTCGTAAGGCGCCGCCGGGGCGGTACGCACGGACCGATGGCGGCCCGGCTGCCCCGGCCGTACGCGCCCGCACCGCACCGCACCTACCGGTCCGCCCGCCAGTCCGCGTATCCGTCCGCTCGTCAGCCCACGTCTCCCAACGAGGTTGCCCCGCTCATGAATTCACGCCAACGCCGCGGCATCATCCTTCTGCTCCTCTCGGTCCTGTGCGCCTTCGGCGCGTTCGCCGGTGTGCTCTCGGTGATCAGCGACGTGAATTCCAAGGTCGGGCCCGAGGTGGACGCCTACCGGGTCAAGTCGGATGTCGCCCCGTACCAGGCCCTGCAGCCCGGCCAGTTCGAGAAGATAAAGATCCCCAAGCGCTGGCTCTCCAAGAACGCGGTGACCGATGTGTCGGTCGTCGGCGGCAAGGTGGCGGTCACCCAGCTCAAGAAGGGCTCGCTGCTCCAGGACGACATGTTCGTCAAGCGGCCCGAACTCGACCGGGACGAGCAGGAGATCGCCATCATGATCGATGCCGCGACCGGTGTCGCGGGCAAGATCAGAGCGGGTGACGCCGTCAACATCTACGCCACGTTCCCGGCCGACGACCAGGGTGGGGTCAAGGCCCAGTCGCGCGTCATCGTCCCCAACGCCCGGGTGCTCGACGTCGGCCGGCTCACCGCGCTCGAGCCCAAGGAGGACGACCGCCGCGGCACCCTGCGCGAGGCCGTCCCGATCACCTTCGCTCTGACGACCAAGGATGCCCAACGTGTGGCGTACGCCGAATCGTTCGCGGTGAACGTGCGGCTCGCGCTGCTCGCCGCCGGCGGTTCGACGCAGCTGCGCCCGGGAGAGGGCACCTACACCCTCGAAGGGGACAAGTGAGAGCCGGATGACGACCAGAATCCTCCCGGCCGTCGGTGACGCCGACGCCGTCCGATCCATCACCACCCTGCTCGGCCAGCTCCCCGAGGCGGAGCCGGCCGGGCCGGTCGGTGACTCCACCTCGCTGATCGACACCCTGGCGCGGCTCGCCACCGAGTCGATCGACGAGCTCCCGGAGGTCGTCCTCGTCCACGAGCGGATCGGACCGGTACCGGCACTCGAACTGATCCGGGAGGTGGCCCTCCGCTTCCCTGCCGTCGGCGTCATCCTCGTCACCGCGGACGCGAGCCCCGGCCTGTACTCGGCCGCGATGGACTCCGGGGCACGGGGCCTCGTCGGCCTGCCGATCTCCTACGAGGAGCTGGTCCAGCGCGTACAGGCCGCAGCCGCCTGGTCCGTCGGCGTGCGACGCCATCTGGGCTCCGGCGGCGACGTGTTCACCGGCCCGGGCGGCACCGTCGTCACCGTCAGCGGCGCCAAGGGCGGCGTCGGCACCACCGTCACCGCCGTACAGCTCGCCCTCGCCGCCAGGGCCTCGGGCAGGACCGTCGCCCTGGCCGACCTCGACCTGCAGTCCGGCGACGTCGCCTCGTACCTGGACGTGCAGTTCCGCCGCTCGATCGTCGATCTGTCCGGCATCCAGGACCTCTCGCCACGGGTCCTCCAGGACGCGGTCTACGCCCATGAGAGCGGGATAGGGCTGCTGCTGGCACCGGGGGAGGGCGAACGCGGCGAGGAGGTCACCGACCGGTCGGTGCGGCAGATCGTCAGCGCCCTGCGCAACCGCTACGAAGTGGTGATCGTCGACTGCGGCAGCTACATGAACGGCGCCAACGCGGCGGCGATCGAAATGGCCGACACGACGCTGCTCGTCACGACCCCGGACGTGGTCGCGGTGCGGGCGGCCAAGCGCATGGTCCGGCTCTGGGACCGCCTCCAGATCCGCAAGGCGGAGGAGACGGTGACCGTCGTCAACCGGTACGTACGCAACACGGAGATACAGCCGGCACTGGTCGAGAGGATCACCTCGACCCGGGTGTCCAAGGTCGTGATCCCCGCCAACTTCAAGGAACTGCAGGCCCTCGTCGACGCGGGCCGGATGCAGGACCTGGAGGCCAAGTCCACGGTCAAGCAGGCGCTGTGGGGGCTGGCGGGAGAACTGGGACTCGTGAAGACGAGTGAAGCACCGCAGAAACAGGGCAAGTTGAGGAGCGACCGGGGTGCGCTGGGCATCCGGCGCCGGACCTGAACGACGAAACGAGGGGGCGAGTTGAAGCGATGCGCATCGCGGTGGTTACCGACTGGCGAGATGACCGCGGGCAGACCGCGGTGGAGTTCACCGGGATGGTGCCGATCATCCTGGCGACCCTGATCCTGCTGTGGCAGGCGGCCCTCGTCGGGTACACGTTCTCGCTGGCGGGCAACGCGGCGGACGAAGGCGCGCGGGCCGGCGCCGTGGCGGGCTTGGGCTCGGGCCCGGCGTGCGAGGCGGCGGCGCGGAAGAAGCTTCCCGACGCGTGGCAGGCCGGCGATACCGAATGCCAGAGGAAGGGCAACGGCCTCTTCGAGGCCCGGGTGGACCTCAAAGCGCCCTTCCTCTTCCCCGGCTTCGTCGACATCCCGATCCCTGTCGATGGGCGGGCCTCCGCCGTGTGGGAGGACTGAGCCATGCGGAAGCGCATACTCCGGCTTCGTAAGGAAGGCGACCGGGGCCAGACCGCCCTCGAGTACGTCGGCTGGATCCCCTTCCTTCTCCTGATCGCGCTCGCGGCCATCCAGCTCGGCCTCGCCGCGTACGCCGTTCAGCAGGCGGGTACGGGGGCGCGGGCGGCGGCTCGCAGCGAATCGATCGGGAACGGTGGCGGCGGGCAGGCGGGCAAGGAGGCGATGAGCGACTGGGTGGCCGGTAGAACCCAGATCGACCGCAGTGGTTGGGGTGAGGAAGTCACCATGACCGCCCGCGTCACCATCCCGTCCATCATCCCCGGCATCGACGACTTCGGCGAGGCCACTCGTTCCGCGACCATGCCCGTCACCGACTGACCACCCGAGCACATCCGTAAGGAGTCGAGCACATGAGCCTCCGGGCGCGCATCAGCAATCCCGAACCGAGCAACGGGCAGGGCTCCGACAACCAGCTCGTCGGGATCTACCGCGCCAAGCTCCTGGAGGAGATCGACCTCGCGGAGATGTCCGCCCTTCAGGCCGCCGAACGCCGTGCCCGCCTCGAACGCGTGCTGGGCCACATCATCAGCCGCGAGGGACCGGTCCTCTCGTCGATCGAGCGCTCGCAGCTCATCCGCCGCGTCGTCGACGAAGCCCTCGGCCTCGGCATCCTGGAGCCCCTGCTCGAAGACGCCTCCATCAGCGAGATCATGGTCAACGGCCCCGAGCAGGTCTTCGTCGAGCGGCGCGGCCGGCTGGAGAAGCTGCCGATGCGCTTCAGCTCCCACGAACAGCTGATGCAGACCATCGAGCGCATCGTCTCCACGGTGAACCGCCGGGTGGACGAGGCCACTCCCATGGTCGACGCCCGGCTTCCCAGCGGCGAGCGCGTCAACGTGATCATCCCGCCGCTCTCCCTCTCCGGACCGATCCTCACGATCCGACGCTTCCCGCGGGCCTTCACGCTGCGCGAGATGATCGAGCTCGGTTCGCTCGACGAGCAGATGACGGTGCTGCTGTCCGGGCTCGTCCGCGCCAAGTTCAACGTGATCGTCTCCGGCGCCACCGGTACGGGAAAGACCACCCTGCTCAACGCGCTCTCCGGGCTGATCCCGGACGGGGAGCGCATCGTCACCATCGAGGACTCGGCAGAGCTCCAGCTCCAGCAGAGCCATGTCATCACCCTGGAGAGCCGCCCGGCGAACGTCGAGGGCAAGGGCCAGATCACCATCCGCGACCTGGTCCGCAACTCGCTGCGAATGCGCCCCGACCGCATCATCGTCGGTGAGGTCCGAGGCGGCGAGACGCTTGACATGCTCCAGGCAATGTCGACCGGTCACGACGGCTCCCTCGCCACGGTCCACGCCAACAGTGCCGAGGACGCGCTGATGAGGCTCCAGACCCTGGGCTCCATGTCGGACGTCGAGATCCCGTTCGTGGCGATCAAGGACCAGATCAACAGCGCCGTCGACGTCATCGTCCAACTGACCCGCCACGCCGACGGCTCCCGACGGATCACGGAGATCGCCATCGTCGACTCCCATGGAAGGGAGGAGTACCGGATCGTCACCGTCTGCCGGTTCGACGCCCAGCCCATGTCCGCCGACGGCCGGATCCACGGCGTCTTCGAGTACCTCCCGCTGCCGCGCCGGGTCGCCGAACGCCTGTACATGAAGAACGAGCCGATCCCACCGGCCTTCGGCGTCGCCGAGTCGGAGGAACAACTGGCGTTGCGCGAGGCGGTGGCATGAGCGCGATGGCCCCCGTGACCCCTGTGAGCCCTGTGAACTCTGTTGGTCCCGTGGATCTCGGCAGTCGAAGTCCCGCGAGTCCTGTGCGTTCTGTGAGTCCCGTGCGTTCTGTGAGTCCCGTGAGTCCTGTGCGTTCCGTAAGCCCCGTAGGCCGTAAGGCGGAGGCAGTGTCCCCGACCGCGACAGAAGGTTCAGCCCGTGGCTAATCTCCCGCTCCTGACGATCGGCGTCACCCTGCTCGCCTGCGTCCTCGGCGTCGTCGGCGTCCACATCTACTCCTCGGGCAAGGCCCAACGGCAGGCGATCGTCGACCGGATGTCCCAGACCGGCCAGATCGCGCTCCCCAGCAGCCGCCGGCGCCGCTTCCGTGGCGTGGACCGACGCCTGCGCGGGACGGGGATCGGCAAGCGGATCGAGCGGAAGATCGCCACGACCGGGCTCGACCTCACCCCGGGCGAGTACCTCGTGTACGTGATCGGCGCACTGCTCGCCATCTACTTCACCGTCGGCGCGATCTTCGCACCCTTCTTCGGCGTCCTCGCGGCATTCGTCGGACTGTGGGGAGCCAACGCCTTCCTCAACTGGCAGCGCGCCAAGCGGACCGAGGCGTTCATCAACCAGCTCCCCGAGTTCACCCGCGTCCTCGCCAACGCCACTCACGCCGGACTCGCCATGCGCACCGCACTGGCCATGGCGGCCGAGGAACTCGACGACCCGGCAGGCGAGGAACTGCTGCGCGTGGCCGACCAGCTCTCCGTCGGCCACTCCCTCGACGTCGCCCTCGGCGAACTCGCCGACCGTCTGCCGTCCCGCGAACTCGTCGTCCTCGTCTCCACGCTCGTCCTCTCCAACCGGGCCGGCGGCCAGGTCGTCACCTCGCTGCGCAACCTGACCGAGACCCTGGAGGAGCGCAAGGAGACGCGGCGAGAAGTGACCACGATGCTCTCGCAGGTGAAGGTGACCGCCTTCGCCGTCCCGCTCCTCGGCCTCGGCTTCCTCCTGATGATCAACGCCATGACCCCCGGGGCCCTGGACAAGATGACCGGCTCGGTGATCGGCCAGCTGGCCGTGGTCGTCGCCTTCGGCCTGTACGCCGTCGGCTTCTTCCTGATCCGCGGCATGTCCCGGATCCGGGTCTGAACGGGAAGGACACGAGGACACATGATGGGACTTCTGCTCGCGGTCGCCTTCGGTCTCGCCGTGTACGGCGTGTTCCACGGCATCCGGATGTACCGCGCCGAGGCCAAGCTCCCCAGCGACCTCGCGATCGCCCTCGAAGTGGGCTCCACGCGCACCACCGCGGTCGGCTCCGGCGTCGACCGCATGGGCATGCGGTACGCCCCGACCGTGCTCTCGATGATGGGGCCCAAGCGCGTCGACGCCCTGCGCCGCAGGCTCGACATGGCGGGCAACCCCGGCGGTATCACCGTCGACCGCTACGCCGCGCGCCGCGCCGTCTACACGATCCTCGGCGTGGCCGCCGCCCTGGCCCTCCTCGCTCGGGGACAGGCGGTGATCGCCGTCATCGCCCTCGTGTACGGACTCGTGTGGACCGACTTCCTGATCCGGGTCGCCATCACCCGCCGCCGCCAGGACATCGAGCGCACCCTCCCCGACTTCCTCGACGTCCTCGCCGTCGTCGTCTCGGCCGGCCTCGGCTTCCGCCAGGCACTGGAGCGGGTCGCCGAGAAGTACAAGGGACCGTGGTCGGACGAGCTACGGATCACCCTGCGCCAGATGGACATGGGCGTCAGCCGCCGCGAGGCCTTCGAGCAACTGCGGAAGCGGAACGCGTCGGAACAGGTGTCGATGTTCGTCACCGCCCTCCAGCAGGGCGAGGAACTGGGTGCCCCGATCGTCGACACCCTGATCCAGATCGCCACCGACATGCGCCGTGCGGACGCTCAGAACGCCCGTCGTACGGCGGCCAAGGCCGTTCCCAAGACCACGCTCGTCGTGACCATGGTCATGCTCCCCGCGACCCTGATCCTCATCGTCGTGAGCTTCTACTACGGCTCCGGCGTCGACTTCACCAACGTCCTCAACGGCGGCTGAGACCTGGAAGGAAGCGCAACCGGAACAGGAGCGAAACGCGAACGCGAACGGGAACCGGACCGGAACCGGAACTGGGACTGGAGCTGGAACCGAACTCGGACAGGAGGTGACCACCATGGCCCAGCAAATCGCCGCCCTCGGCGGCGGAGCCGGCGCCGGCATCACCGGCGGCATCGGCGGCGGTATGAACGGTGAACTGCCCCCGCAGGCGACAGCCACCGCCTCCCAGCACGTGCCCTCGCTCCCGATCCAGGTCAACGCCCTGCAGGCGCTCTGCCGGCAGGTGTTCGGCTTCCGGCTGGCGGTGATCGGCCTGGCCACGCCGTTCGCCCTGGACAACACCGCACCGGGGCTGGCCGTATGGCTCGTCGGCGCCGCCGTGATCGTCACGGTCATGGTGTCGTACATCCCCCTGCGCGACTGGGAGCGCTTCGGGCCCATCCTGCTGCGGCACCCGACGCTGCTCGCCGTCGACTCCCTCTTCGGCGCACTGCTGCTGGCCGTCGCCTCTCCCGAGTCCCTCCTGGCCTACGTCACCATCTGCACACCCCTGCTCGCCGGGCTGGTCTACAGCTGGCGCGGGGCCGCGGTCTTCGCCGTGCTCCAGTCGCTCATCCTCGCGGGCGCGTACGCCGTGAACCCCACCGTGGAGGCGGGAGTCAGCGATCTGCTCCTGCCGGGCCTGTGCGTCATCGCGGGAGCCGTCGGCAGCACCCTGCGCAACCTGATGCTCGGCTTCGGCGCGGCGAGCCAGGCCCTCACCGAGGCCCGCGCCCGGCTCGCCGTCAACGAGGCCGTGGAGGAGGAGCGCGCCCGCCTCGCCCGGGAGATGCACGACTCGGTCGCCAAGACCCTGCACGGGCTGGCGCTGGCCGCGGACGGACTGGCCGGCACGGCCGACCGCATGGACCCGCTCACCATCAAGCACCAGGCGGACCTCGTCGCCCGCTCCGCGCGCCGTGCCGCCGCCGAGTCGCGGGAGCTGCTGTCGGACCTGCGCCGTGAGTCGGGGCTCGACGGCGGAATCGACGTCCTCGACGAACTCACCGCCCGCACCGAGGACTTCGCTCGGCGGCACGAGGTCCGGGCCACCTTCCGACGGCTCAACCAGGCCCCCGTACCGGCCGTGCCGCAGGTCGTCGCACGCCAGGCCCTGACCATCGCCTCGGAGGCCATGGAGAACGCCCACCGCCACGGCCGACCGAGCTACTTGGACGTCTCCGCCGGCGTCGTCGGTGACGTCCTCCGTATCAGCGTGTACGACGACGGAACGGGCCTGCCGCCCGGCACCACCCTGGACGACCTCCGCCGCGCGGGCCACTTCGGTCTCGTCGGCATGGTCGAACGGGCCGCGTCCATCGGCGCCCGCATCCGCATCGGCCGCGGCCGCCACGCGCGGGGTACGGAGGTCCGGCTCGAACTGCCGCTGATGGCGATCGCGCCGCCGCCGCTGGGCGCGGTGCCGCGACAGCAGCGAACGGCGCCGCTCCTGAACTGACCGCCGCGTCCCCGACCCGATCCCCACCCGTCTCCCGTCCCCACCCCGTCCCCCACCACCCCGTCCCCCACCATCCCGTCCCCCACCATCCCGAGAGGAGGCCGCATCCATGCCGGACGACATCTCCCGTAGCTCAGGGCAGCAGTGGACACAGCATCCCCACGTGTCCCAGCACACGTCCTCGCATGCCACACCGCTCACTTCCGACCATTCCTCCGGATCGTCCGCCTTCCCCGCTCCCCAAGGGCCGGCGGCAGCGGCATCCGGCGAATTCCCCGCCCTCCCCGGCTCCATGGCACCCGCCCCGACGCTCCGGGTCGTGATCGCCGACGACAACCCGGTCGTACGAGCGGGCCTGACCGTGCTGCTCCAGGGCCGTCAGGACATCCACGTCGTCGCGGAGGCAGCCGACGGCCGCCAGGCCTACGACGCGGCGGTCCAGCACCGGCCGGACGTCATCCTGCTGGACGTACGCATGCCCGGGGTCGACGGCATCTCCGCTCTGCCGCACCTCGTCCGGCTCGCGCCGGTGCTGATGATGACGTACAGCCGGGAGAGTGAAATCGTCCACGAGGCCCTGCGGCGCGGAGCGGGCGGCTACCTGGTCCATGGCGAGTTCACCGCGGACCAGCTCGTCGCCGCCGTGAGGGACATCAAGGAGGGTCGTGCCTCCTTCACCGCCTCGGCATCCAGCGCGCTCCTCGCGACCGTACGGGGCACTGGTCAGGCGCACCCCGAGCCGACGGGTCCACCGCTGCCGGAGGGTCTCGGGACGGCCTTCCACGGTCCCGGATACCAGCCCGGAGCATCTGCAACCGCACACGACACGAGCGTCGGTCGTGTCAACTCATCGTCAACAAATCAGCAGGTGGGCCCAGTTAGGGCGGAGACTCCTCCGCAACAATTCGATGCGCCCTCTTCGCTTTCGCAAGCGAATATGGCACATTCTTCAGCAGAGTCGGTCACGCCAGGGGCCAACCCTGGCGCCAGCGGTGCCGGAGGGCTGCTGACGGAGCTGAGCCAACGGGAGGTGGAAGTGATGGACCTGATCGCGTCGGGCATGACGAATCAGCAGATCGCCGCCACCTGCTTCATCAGCCAGAAGACCGTCAAGAACCACATCAACCGCATCTTCGCCAAGCTCAACGCCGGCAGCCGAGGCGAGGCCATCGCCCTCTGGCACAGCCTGAGGCGAGGTTCCCGAGGGGGGCCGACGAGTCATGGCTGACATGTCCGGACAGGAACGGGCCCAATCCGTGGAATGGGCCCGGAGTTGGGCCCTGAGGCCCATGCCGAGGGGTGTTCTCCCCCCGTACGTTTCTCATGTCGCCAGCGAGACCGGCCAGGAGGAAGCCGGAAGCGCGAGCGACACCAAAGACTCGTACGAGTCGGCCGGCACGCGGCCGGCCGGACCTGGAGGGGAACACCATGTCGAACATCACGCTGAAGGCCGCGTCCAACGCCCGCGTCTACATCGGTTCCTGGGCGAAGACGACCGTCGAGGCGATCCAGCGCCGCAGCGACAAGGGCCAGGGTGCCGTCGAGTACGTGGGTGTGATCGTCCTGGTTGCGCTGATCATCGTGGCGGTCGTCGGGACGGACATCGACACCACCATCGCAGACGCCCTGACCACCCGGGTCGGCGAGATTCTGCGTGGCGACGGCTAGTGATCACCTCGTTCGCTCGCGAGAAAGGGCAGGCCTCTCCCGCCTATGTCACGGTGGTAGCGGGCCTGCTCTTTCTCGCGCTCGCGTTCTTCGCGGTCGGCCAGGCCGGTGCCACACGCAACGGTACGCAGACAGCGGCCGACGCCGCCGCACTCGCGGCGGCGAAGGAATCTCGGGACAAGTTCAGGCTGGAACTTCTTGCTGTGCCCAACCCTGCGATCCTGGCAGCAGTCTTCAACCTGGGCCAGATCGGATCCTGGTGGGGGTGTCACGCGGCTTTCCCCATGGCTCAGAAGAACAATGCCGTGGTGGATATGACGAAGGGCGGCGGCTGCTCTCCGGCCTTCAACGGGCGTTGGGGCTTCACCGTCCACACCAAGTCGCAGAAACCGGTGGGTGACACGGTCCTGCCGGGGACCGAGGGCGAGAAAGGCAAGGGTACGGCACAGGCGACGGCCGAGCTCGAATCACGGTGCGTCTACACGCCGGTACCCAAGCCCTTGGGGACGTTGACCTGCAAGGGGGTCGCCCCCTGGCTGGTGGGCGAAGGCCCGCCGCCGGACGGGCCGGACCTCTTCGACATCCGGCTGGCCGAGAACTGACCGAGAACGAATGCGAAGGAATTCACCAATCATGCATGTCCGGTACGGAGTGACGACTCGCAGGGTGGCCACCGCCGCTCTCCTCGCGACAACGCTGACTCTGTCGCTCACCGCATGTGGCGGTGACGGCGAGGGGGCGGCCAAGGATCAGGGGAGCAGCTCCGCCCCCGCCGCTTCGGGAAACAGCAAGCCCAAAGAAGAAGAGGGCGGCGGTAACACCGTGCCGGACACCAGCCAGACTCTGGCAACGATCAACGGCAGTAACGGATTCCAGTTCGTCATCCACAGCGCAGTCCGGGACGACGGCGGTTTCCTCACTGTGACGGGCACCGTCAAGAACACGTCGGGCAAGGTGGCTTATCCACCTGTCGCGTGGAACGGCCAGGAGAGCAATGTCAAGCGTGCTGGGCGCTCCTTCGCAGGGATCACTCTCGTCGACAAGGCGGAGAAGAAGCGTTACTACGTGCTGCGCGACACTGAAGGTTATCCGCTGACCACGACAGGCGTCACGAGCATCGAGGCAGGCGACGCTGGGGTCCCCTTCTTCGCTCAGTTCCCGGCTCCTCCCGACACGACGTCACAGGTCGCCATCCAGATTCCCCTGATGCCCACCGCCATGATTGAGATCTCCTGATGAGGGCCGCCACGACACCCCGCTCCCGCCGGGCCGCGGCGTCGGTCTTCACCGCCGCCGCGCTCGTCGTGAGCCTGCAGTTCACCGTCGTCGGGGGCGCATGGGCCGACGAAACCCCGAGCCCCGGCACGCCACCGGGCACGGAGTCGACCTCCCCACCACCTGAGGTCGACGGGAACGCGCCCGGTCTCAAGCTCCGCGACGGCGCGACGCTCGCCCCCGCCCGGGTGCTCGACATCGTTTCCGTCGTCGAGTCCGAGGGTGGTGAGGAGCGCCGCGAGGAGACCAGCTCGAACCTGAAGTTCGCGCTCCAGGCGGAGGTGCTCTTCGGCAAGGACAGCGCCAAGCTGTCCGGCGCCGCCAACGCGCGGATCGCCGAGATCGCGGCGGAGATCACGAAGCAGGGCGCCAAGAAGGTCCGCGTCTTCGGCTTCACCGACAACCTCGGGTCCTCCGCACACGGTGACGTCCTCTCCAAGCAGCGGGCCGACGCCGTGCACGGCGTGCTGTCGAAGCAGCTCTCCGGCGCCGGGATCAGCTACGAGATCCGCGGCTACGGCGAGCAGTACCCGATCGCCGACAACGGCAGCGAGGAAGGCCGCAAGAAGAACCGCCGGGTGGAGGTCTCCTTCCCGCGCGGCGAGAAGGGCGGCGGCTCCCAGAGCTGACGCCGCTCCACGCGGAGTCTCAGATCGCGCCGCATGGTCTCAGCAGAGATGGCGGACGGCGGCGGCATCCATGCCGCCGCCGTGACACTCGAAGGCCAGAGCCGTCACACCGGTGATCGGAACCGCTGTCCAAACCGATTGACGCCGGGTGCAGAATCTCTGCCATGGGGACGGACGCCAGCGGCTTTGTCGAATGCCGAGCTTGGCACCTCCACCAGGACGGCCGGGAGTCGGTTTGGCGAGCCGCGATCGACCTCTTCCTCCTGAACATCACCCGGAACTATGACGCGTTCGG
Organism: Streptomyces sp. NBC_00259; assembly: GCF_036181745.1. Classification (NCBI taxonomy): domain Bacteria; kingdom Bacillati; phylum Actinomycetota; class Actinomycetes; order Kitasatosporales; family Streptomycetaceae; genus Streptomyces; species Streptomyces sp. NBC_00259. The sequence goes on from NZ_CP108080.1 coordinate 4,989,283, forward strand.
CTGCCTCTTCGGTGTCCGCAACTACGCCAACTTCCGACCGCTTGCCGCAGATCGTGGGTTGCCGGCCGATGCGTCCGAGACTGTGCGTGGCGAACTCGACAAGCTCGCCCAGTGGCCGGATCAGGCGTACGGCACCACGTGGATCACCTGGGCCGAGCTGAAGGCAGTCGACTGGGACGAGCCTGCGGAGAAGACCGACAGCCGACTCCATGAGTACCGGCAGACCTCGGACGGACTCAGGTTGACGGGGAAGTCCTCCTGGAGCCCTCGGTTCGCGCAGGCCGTCGGCCTTTCCGAACTAGGGCCGGACCATGCTCAGGAGTGGCCCGAAGGAAGCGAATGGCTGATCGACGACACTCTCTACAGATCCGTGAAACTCCACCGCCGGGAGGCTGTTCCGGATGACGGCGAGTGGAAGCCGGTCTGGACTGTCATGGAGGCACTCGCCTCGCAGCACGGTGACGACAACGTCCGACTCGTGGTCTGGTTCGACAACTGAGCAGACCCTGCGGTGAGTCGATCAAAGGTCGCGCAGGGCCCTGAGGGACAGCGACAGGTGTTCGCGGACCGGGTCGACATCGACGATCTCGGCGCTGATCTCCTGACCGACACAGACGACGTCGGACGGGTGGTTGATGGGGCGCCACGACAGCTCGGGGATATTGATCATCGTCTCAAAGCCGCCGACGTCCACGAAGGTGACGCCGGAACCGGCGATGCGGGTCACGGTGCCGGTGACGACCTCACCTCGGTGAAGGGTCTTGAGGAAGGCCCAGATCCGGTCACTCGGCGTCGACTCGGTCCGCCAGCGAGCCCGCACCACTCCGTCGCTGTCGGGCATGACAGCGGTGAACAGAGGCACACGCTCATCGGCGTACACGGACAGGAGCGCTGCGGCGCCGGCACCGGAGATTCTCGCGGCCAGCTCCGGGAGCTCCTCCTCGTCGGCGACAACGCTATGGAGCCGACCGTCCCCGTCCTGCCAGACACACTCGACGAGGCCCTCGGCGGGGAGGGTACCGAGGACCGCGTCGATGTCGGAGGACAGGTCCGGCCAGACGGCCAGCCGGGCGCGGGGAGCGATCCCGGCGCGCACCGTATGAATGGTGTCGCAGGTGAGGCGGTGCCACCGAGAGGCGCCCTCGGCGTACAGCTCCTCCAGGACTCCGGCGCGGCACGAGGCGACGGCCCAGTGGACTCCAGCCCAGAAGTCGTCGTCACCGGGCCGTTGGACGTCTTCCCCTTCGGTCTCCATGTCGTAGGGAGATGCGTCCAGGCGTTCCGGGAACAGCCCGATCGCGCGAGTCCGGGCCAGCGCCTCCTCGCAGGGCGAGTTGCTGCCGATGTAGAGGTACTGGTCCCATCCCACGTGCACTGTGAAGGTGTCCTCCACCTCCAACCGGCACCAGGCGCCACTTTCGCGCAGCATGACCCGCACCAGTTCCAGACCGATGCCGAGGGGTACCTCTGCTCCGTCGTGGAAGCCTGTCAGGCCGGCCGGGAAGAGTCCGTCCAGTCCGAATCCGTCCAGTGCCTGCTCGACGCCGAAGTGTGCGAGGGACGTGACGTGCGGCTCGCGTACGACCAGGTGGTCGACGCTGGTGTCCGCCGCGAAGGCCTCGACCGCCTGAAGACAGGCAGCCTCCACCCGTCCGTGATCGCTGACTGTGTCCTCGGAGCCGGTGTAGTGGCCGTGCTCGTCGCGGTCGGCGGGGTCGTACTTGGTGACGCGGTAGACGTAGGGCAGCACGTCGCTCATCCTCCCGTGCGCATGTCAGTCGGCGCGCGGAGGATTCCCGTCCGTTCGACGAGGAGTCGTCGATGGCGACGCTCGAGATCGGTCGCGGACTTGCATGGCCCGCGACCTTGAACCGGTCCATGCCGGTCCGGCTCGGGGACCTGCCCGTCGACCGGTGAGGCATGGTGCTCAGCGTTCCGCTCCGGTGTCTTGATTGCCGTCCCCAGATCCCAGTGCGGCCGGAAGTATCCGGCCCAGGCGTGCGAGCGGGGACAGCGTCATCAGCAGTGGGGAGAGCATCATGCCCGCGGCTGTCACCAGGAGGCTGGTGCGCAGCCCCCACTCCTGTGCGAGGAATCCGCCGAGCAGTGAGCCGAGTGGGGTCAGTCCCATACCGACGAACGTGATCGTCGCGGCCGCGCGGCCTTGCATCCCGTCCGGAGTGACGGCCTGCCGGACGGCCATGACCGTGACGTTCACCAGCTGCCCGCCCGCCCCGAACACGAAGTTGACCGCCAGCAGCACGGGAAGGGTCGTCGCGGGGGAGCCGTGCAGCGCGGGCACGCACAGGAACACGCCGTCGGCCAGTGCCGCCGCGGACACGAGTACCGCGCCATGGCCGAACCGGCCCGGCAGGCGGGCCGCCAGCATCGAGCCCAGGAGCGCGCCCGGGCCCGTCGCGGCGAGCGCAAGCCCGACGGCGGTGCCCGACAGATGCAGTTCACGCGGCAGGAAGAGCAGGTAGACGGTCATCATGGCCGCGAAGGAGGACTGGAACGCAGCCGAGGCGAGGCACACGGTCCGCAGAGAGGTCTCCATGACGACGAAACGGACGCCGTCATGGATCCGCCGCCACACCCGGGAGGGACGTTCCGAGTGCTCCGGCATCGATTCGCGCCGGCGGATCCGCCGGATCGACAGGAACGACAGCGCGAAGAACAGCGCGCTGGAGGCGGCAGCGGCAGCCGCCGACAGCAGGGACACCAACGCACCGCCGAGGGCGGGACCGACGATCTGCGCGGCGGACCGGCTGCCCTCGAGCGCGCTGTTGCCTCGCACCAGTTGATCGCGTTGCACCAGCCTTACGAGAGACGCCTGGTAAGCCACGTCGAAGAACACGGACAGGGCTCCGACGGCGAAGGCGACCACGAGCAGCGCGGGCAGGCCGAGCCAACCGAGGAGACCGGCCACCGCGGCGGCGCCCAGGGCCAGGGTCCGGCCGATGTCCGTCACCACCATCACCGTGCGGGCCCGCCACCTGTCCACCCACGCACCGACGAAGAGCGAGAGCAGCAGGATCGGCGCCTGTCCGACCGCACGGAGGACACCCAACTCGCCGGCACCGGCGTGGAGCGTCAGGACGGCGAAGAGCGGCAGGACCACCAGAGACGCGTGTTCGCCGAGTTGGGAAGCCGTCTGGCCCACCCAGAGGCTGCGGAAGTCACCGTCCCGCCACAGGCTTGACGGAACAGGCCGGCCGGAATCGGATACGGCAGAGGCAGCGGACGGCACGAAGACCCCTTGGGTTGCCGACGACGAGGGCCCGCCAACCGGCGCACAAGGGCGCACCTACGGTGCAGGCGGGGAAGGCTCGCTGTGCCGCAACATCAAGGCAGCACGCGATGACAGGCCGATACGGCCTACGACGTCAACGCGCGCTCGGACGACCGACGATCATGTCTCAGCTCCTCGTGGGCTCCTTGCTGCACCCGGACCCTAGACCTCGTCGTCCCGGCGCGAAAGCCGATTTCGAACCCATGGCCAAGCGCGACCCGCTCACTAGGCGGGGCCTGCGATCACTGAGCTGACCGCGGCGACACGGCGGGCCAGGTCGTCAGCAGGAATGTCGATGAGCTCATAGCCGAACGCACGGTAGCTCTGCTCATGGATCCTCTCGAACACCAGCGACTCCTCGAAACTGATCCGTCGGGCCGCGGTGGGCTCACAGAAGCCCAGATTGCGAACGAAGAACACCTGCCGCTCGTAGATCCCCTCGGAGGTGATCCGTTCGAGCTCCATGATCAGCGACCGGGACACCGGCCACCCCAAGTAGGTGGCGAGCGCGTGGGTGCAGACCGGCGATCTGTCGAAGACGTGGACAGGGGCTGCCGCAGACGCCTCCAACTGTCGCTGCCGCTGCAGAACCACGATGTCGTCGATGAAGGACGTCCGCGTCCATGGCTCGTCCTCGCCCCGGGCCTGAGCGTGTGCGATGACCGCTGTCGCCGCCTCCTCGACGACCCCGTAGCCGAGATCATCCAGGCACCGCAGGATCGATGTCTTGCCGGCACCCGGAGTGCCGGTCAGAACGTACCGTCGCATGATCGCAAACCTTTCGTGCATGTCGGACACGCTGGCCGGCCGGGACCGGCTCAGCGCAGCTCAGCGAGGCGTACAGGGAATGGTGCACATCGCACGGCACATCACCACGTGCAGATCGGGAGCGCCGAGGGCGGATACGGGGTCATCCCATCGCGCAACCGTTGTGAACAGCCCTAGCCTTACGGGGCTTACGTCCTGGAGCGTTCGAGGGCGATCCAACTGCAGGCAATCACAGTTCCCGACGGGAGGAGGCCGGGTGACGCTGAACAAGAAGGGCTCGCGTCGCATCGTCGTCGACGGGATCGCGTACCGCTGGCGGATTCGCCGGAAGCCCTCCTGCACGCAGGGGCTGTGCTGGACGCCGTTGGTCTACGCAGTGGGGATCACGGACTCCGATCGTCCGGGCAGAGCCTTGGTCGTCACCACGGGACTGCCGCACCCCGGCAACTGGGTGGGCGTAGAGGCTGAGCCTGTTCCGCCTGCTCATGTCGCCGCCGCCATCAAGGAGGCGCGAGCGCAAGGCTGGGATCCGAGCGCTCCCGGGTCGCCCTTCCTGCTCAACCAGGCTGCAGGATTCGTGCGGCTGGGACTCGGGGCGGAGGCCGGTGGATAACCCCTGAACGGCATCACCTCCAGGGCCCAGTCCAGGGGCCCGCCCGCCCCCTGTGGACATTGGGCCCAGGGGCCCATGACCTCCTGCCCCAGGGCGCCTAGCCTCCGAAGTATGGCTGCAACGGGTGGGGGATTCGCGGGAGTTGAGCCGCAGAACGCGGCCGGTGGCACAGGTGCGGGGACGCTGCCACCCGTGCCGGGACCTGGCAGGCAGCCCATGCCGCGACCGCTTCAGGCGGTCCTCGTACTGCTGCATCTGCTGTTCGGCCTCACCGTCCTCGGGGCGCTGGGACTGCTCATCGTCGCCTCGGCCGTGGGCGGTGCGGACGGCGAGCTGTTCGGGCTGCTGCTGTACGCCGCGGCCCCGGGCATCGCCGGGTTCGTGCTGGCGCTGCGGGTGTGGACCGGCGGAGTGTGGGTACGCCGTGCGCTGCTGGCCGTTCAAGCCTGGTTGCTGCTCGGCGCGTTGCACTCGCTGACCGACGGCAACGGCCGCGGCGTCACCCAGATGGTCGTCCCGATCGCCGTCATCGTGCTGCTGTGCCGTCCCGCGACGCGCGCCTGGTTCCTGCTGCCCGCGTCCGAGCGGGTCGCGCGCCGGCCGTTCCGCGCGGCGCGCCTGATCAAGTGGCGCAGGGACGGCGGGCAGACGGCCACGGAGTACGTCGGCCTCATCGTTCTCGTGGCGGCCATCGTGGTCGGGCTCGTCGCGACCGGGGTCGGAAGCCAGATCGCGGGCGGGCTCAGCTCCGCCGTCTGCGAGATCACCGGCAGTTCCTGCCCCGCAGGTGACGGGGACGGCGACGGATCGACGGACGTCGAGGCCGGTGACGGTACGGACGGCGGTACGGACAACGCCCCCGACACGGGTACTGCCGCGGGCACCGACGCGGGCACCGACACCACCGGCGGCGCCGACGACCCCAGCACCGGCACGAGCACGGGCACGGGCACCGAGGACACCACCGCCGCCGACGAAGCCGTCTACGACGAGGACGACGAGACCGATGAGACCGGCCGGCCGGGCGTCCCGGACGACGGCCTCGACGAGGACGACGACGTCGATGACGGCGACGGCGAGGACGGGAGCGGCGACGACGGCGAGAGCTGCACCTCCGGCATCGGCGCCTTCCTGTCCTGCGGGGCCAGTCAGGTCGGCGGCTTCTTCGAAGGCGTCGTCGTCGACGGCCTGTGGGGCGACATCACCGGAACCTTCGAGACGATCTTCCACCCCATCAAGGCGTGGGAAGGCATCAAGGACTACGGATCGACCCTCGGCGACCAGTGGCTCAAGGACTCCGAGGGCGCCGGGGACAAGTGGTCCAAGGGCGACTACCTGGGCGCGATCTGGGACTGGGGTTCGGCATCCGTCAACACCGGTGTGACCGTCCTCGACGACGTCTTCGTCGGCGACGACGTCCGCGACATGTGGAACCGGGGCGACGAGGGCCAGGCCATCGGCACCGTCGCCTGGAACATCGGCTCGCTCTTCATCCCCGGCTACGGCGAGGCGAAGCTCGTCGGAAAGCTCGGCAAACTCGGAAAGCTCGGGAAGCTGGGCAAGGTCGGCGAGCTCGCGCAGAAGGCCTCCGAGGCGGCCGCGAAGGCCCGTAAGGCGGCCAAGGCGGGCGATGTCGAAGGCGCCGAGCGGGCTGCCAAGGAAGCCCAGCAGCACGCCGACGACGCCGCGAAGGACGCGGGTCTCACGGGCTGCACCATCGGGATGGGCGGCCGGGTCCGTGTCCCGTACGGCGGCGGGCCGGCCGTGTCCGGCAGCGGTACCGGTGTCGTCGCGGGGCCGCGTGCCGTCGTACCGGTCCAGTTGTTCGCCGACAATTGCGACGAGGTCGATCCCGAGAAGAAGCAGGCCGCGGAGGACGCGGCGAAGCAGGCCGAGGAGGCGAGGAAGGCCGCCGAGGCGGCGAAGCGGAAGGCCGGTCTGGAGCGGGCGCAGCAGCAGCCGAAGCCTGCCTGGTACGAAGACCTGACCAACCCGCGCGCGGGCACGAAGGACGGCGGCGCCGGCAAGTGGGAGCGCATCAAGCCCGCGCTCTTCAGCTACGAGTCCGAGATGGGCGCGCGCTACCAGGAGCAGATCTCGGGCGTGAACCGGGGCAAAGAGTACCAGGTCCCGCTCGACAAGCTCGACGGCAAGCCGGTGAACTTCGACGGCTGGGACGCCGCGTCGGGCAAGTACCTCGAAGCGAAGTACGGCTACCGGAGCCCGAAGTACTACGACGCCGACGCCGGGGCGCTGAAGCCCGACATCGCCGACCGCTGGGCCAAGCAGGCGCAGCGACAGGTCGACGCGGCCCGGGGCAAGCCCGTCGTGTGGCACTTCTCCGATCCCGACGTGGCCGAAGCGGCCCAGGAGATGTTCGAGACCAGGGGTATCGAGGTTACGGTGGAGAAGACCGCGAGTGACGTTGTCGGCTGAGGCCAGGACCGGGAGCATGACCCACGGCCAGGGACACGACCGTGACCAGGCGCCGGAGCCAGAGGGCGGAGGGAGCACGTCGTGCTGAACGTCGTTGTCAACGGATTCTGGGGGCGACGGCAGGAGAGTGCCGCGCAGGTCGCCGGGCGCTGGGCCGACAGCCTGAACGCCCTGGAGGCGCTGGACCGCGCGGCGTTCAGCGGATGGCGCGAGGCGACCGGTGACGTCGCGTCCGCCCCGGAGCTGCCGGCCTCGGCCGCCGCGCTGACCGACTACATCGAGCGGACGAACCAGGAGCCCGACGCCGGGCGGATCGGGTTCACGACGTCCGTTCTGACGAACAACCCCGGGATGCCCCGGGTGACCGTCGCGATCCACGCGGGCGGAACGTCGGAGTACGTGACGAACTCCGTCGCCGTGTCGTTCCGTTCACGAGAACTCGACGAGTCCGTGGCGGTGATCCGCCGCACCGCCGACATCCTGCGGATCGTCGCCGAGGCGTGGGACATCGACGCGGGCCAGGCCGCCGGCCGTACCCAGTTCACCGCCGTGAAGGACGCGTTCGGCCTACCGAACTCCGCGCCCCGCTGCGGCCGCTCCGTCTACCTGTCCGCGAAGCGCGCGGCCCTCGCCCCCGAGGGGCTGCCGGGTACGTACACGCGTACCGCACATGACGGACTGGTCATCGATCTCACCCGGGGAGGGTCGGAGGACCCCTCCGTCGAGACGATCATCGCGGCCCATCGGGCACTTGGCTCGGCCGGAGCCCTGGAAGCACTTCCCGTGCCGTTCGACCGCCCCACGTGGTGACGTCCTCACGCACGCCGTGAACGGCCCGCCCCGCACTTCGTGAACGGCCCGCCCGGCACGCCTTGAACGGCCCACCTCGCATGCCGTGAACGGCCGGTCCCGCACGGCGCTTTGAGCCCGGCTTTGGGTCCATGGGCCCACGACGCCCGGCCCGCACCCGCCTTAGCGTCGCAAGCATGTCAGCATCGGGGGTTGCGCGCCGAGTTCGCCGTTGGGCGCGGAGGGTCGTACCGGGCACCGACGCACGGCTGCTGGGACTGCGCGCGTCGCAGTCCGGACAGTCGGCGCTCGAGTACGTCGGTCTGGTCGTCGTGGTCGCGGCGATCGTCGGTGCCCTGGTGGGTACGGGCATCGGCCCGACGCTCGCCGAGGGGCTCAGCACGCAGGTCTGCCGCATCACGGGAGGCGGCGACTGCGGAGGCGGTGACGGGACCCAGGCGCAGGACGGCGCCGGCGGCCAGGACGCGGGCGGCTCGGACGGCACGGGCGGGGAGCAGAACGCCTCCGACGACGGCGACACCCCCAAGTCCCAGGAGCAGCTCGACTACGAGAAGGCCCTCAAGGAGCTCCAGGACGCCCAGGCCGCCGAGCAGAGCGACTCCGACAAGGCGAAGGAGGCCGCCAAGGAGCTGGCCAAGATCCTCGCCGAGGAACTCGGCATCACCGACGCGCTGGACTGCATCACCAAGGGCGACATGGGCGCCTGCACCGAGACGCTCGTCAACATCCTGCTGAGCCTGGTCGGCGGCGCGGTCGGCAAACTCGCCGCGAAGTACGGGGCGCCGTGGAAGTGGAAGAAGGCGTACGAGCTCATCCAGAAGCTCAAGAAGCACGGCGGTGACCTGTACGACGGACTGACCGGGCTGCTGAAGAACCGCAAACGGGTCAAGGACGCGGAGAAGGCGCTCGACGACGCCAGGAAGAAGTACGACCCGGAGAAACAGAAGAAACCCGACGAGAAACCCGGCGACAAGGATCCGGACGAGAAGAAGCCGGACGACACGCCGACGAACTGCCCGGTCGCCCACAGCTTCCCGCCGGGGACGCGGGTGCTGCTCGCCGGCGGCTGGAGCATCCCGATCGAGTCGGTGCGCCTCGGGGACCAGGTCGTCGCCACCGACCCGGCGAGCGGGCTGACCACGGTGCGCCAGGTGGTCCGTACGTTCGTCACGCACGACGACAAGGACTTCACCCGGCTGGGCACGACCGCGGGACCGGTCACCGCCACCGACACGCACCCCTTCTGGCTCACCGGTGAACGGCGCTGGGCGGAGGCCGGTGACATCGGGACCGGTGACACGCTGCGGCTGCCGGACGGCGGCTCGCTCCAGGTCACGTCCGTCACCCGCTACGCGCAGCGGCAGACGACGTACGACCTGGCGGTCGACGGCCTCCACTCGTACTACGTGGGGATCGGCAGCGCCCACGCGCTCGTCCACAACACCAACGGGTGCAAGGAGTTCGAGACCGATCCGAGCGTCAAGGGACCCGCGGCCGGCAAGAAGCTCAAGCCGCCGCACGACCGCCACACCGTCGCCGGGGCCAAGCACGGGCAGGTCAAGGAGAAGAACACGGTCATCCTGAAGGGGCGCGAGGCCGAGGTCGAGGCCGATATCAAGGGCATCGCCGAGGGCAAGGGCAAGCTCGTCGACAACGGCAGCGCCTACGAGATCAACGGCCGCAAGTACGGTGTCGAGGAGAATGGACGGACGTACCCGATCTCCGGCAAGGGACTCGTGGACATGAACCGCACCGAGTACGCGGCGCTCAAGGAGATCGCCAGGGCCGGCGGCGATCCGTCCAAGGTCAAGGCCTTCCAGTTCGACCCCAAGTTCAAGAACAACCCCGCGGCCGTCGAGAAGGCCAAGCAGGTGTACGACGGGACCTACCAGTGATCTACAACTTCCTTACGGTGCACCGGCCGGCGCCGGACGCCATGGCGGCGGCGCTGGCGAAGGTGCTCGGCGTGCCGGTGCCGGCGGTCGACGTCGCCGACCGGGACGGCGAGCAGGACGGCCGTGACTGGGAGGCGCCCGTGCTGTGCGGTTACGAGGCGACGGCCGGCGATCTGGCTCTCTCCTGGGACGTGTGGGTGTCCGAGGACGTGCCGCAGCCGCCGGACGAGGCGACGGCGGCCCTGCGGCTCGCGGCCGCCACCGGCACGACCGTGCTGTATCCGGCGCCGGACCTCCAGGCGCCGTCCGCGTACTGTGCCGCCACGCCCGGGGGGACGCTCGCCCGCGCCCGGGTGTACGTGTCCGACGACGGCGACGTACCGGTCCACACCGTCGACGCCGTCGACACGCCGGTCCCGCAGCTGCCCGGGGCCCGGGTGGAGCCGCTGCCCGAGGTCTTCCGGGCGGAGCACATCGACCTTCCCGCCACCGAGACCTTCGTGGCCGCCACGGATCCGGACGGGACCGCGCCGGCCCGGGGCGCGGCCAACCGGGCCCGGGAGGAGCTGCTGCTGTGGGAGCGGCTGGTGCGCCGGGTCGCCGCGGACTGGGCGCCGACCGGCCGCTATCCACAGCAGTCGTACGTGGAGGACCTGTGCGCCCGTGACGCCCTGGCCGAGCGGCTGGAGACCGCTCCGGCGGCGGTCCGCGAGCCGCTGGCCCGCGCGGCCGACGGGCTCGACGAGCTGTTCCGCAGCCATTCGCGGGACGACGACGGGGAGCTGCTGGGGCGGTTGACCAGATCGGGGTCGGCGGTGCGGGAGCGCGGCTGGTGGTGGCGGCGCCGGCCTGACCGGCTGCCGTGGGACTGAGCGGCCTGAGCGGGGATTCCCGCTTCGGGTGATCGTCGGCGGTACCGCCATAATCGACCGCATGTCCCAGCCCCACACCGCCCACCTGCGCGGACTCCACCCCGCGGCCCCCGCTCTCCTCGGGTACGCGGCGGTACGGCTGCTGGGGATGGCGATCCTCGCGCTCGTCGCCGTCGTCCAGGGGAAGGACGGGCTGCACCGCCTCAGCGGGCGCTGGGACTCCGTCTGGTACGTCCGGATCGCGGAGAACGGCTACGGGTACGAGACGACGCTCCCCGACGGCAGCGTCCACTCCGATCTCGCCTTCTTCCCGCTGCTGCCCGCGCTGGAGCGAGGTGTCTCGGAGGTCCTGCCCGTCAGCCCCGCCACGGCGGGGCTGGTGATCGGCTGGGTCGCGGCGTTCGCCGCCGCGTGGGGCATCTACGCGGTCGGGACGCGGGTGGCGGGACAGCGGGCAGGGGTGCTGCTGGCGGTGCTGTGGGGCGTGTACCCGACCGCGTTCGTGCAGTCGATGGCGTACACGGAGACGCTGTTCACGGCGCTCGCCGCCTGGTCGTTGTACGCCGTGCTCACCGACCGCTGGATCGTCGCAGGAGCGCTGTGCGCGGCGGCCGGGCTCACCAGGCCCTCGGCGGCGGCGCTCGTCGCGGCCCTCGGGATCACGGCGCTCGTCCGCGTCTTCCGCGGCGGTCTGACGTGGCGGACGGCCGTGGGGGTGGTGCTCGCGCCGCTGGGCTGGCTGGGCTACGTGATCTTCGTGGCGGTACGGCAGGGCAGCCCGACCGCGTACTTCGAGGTCCAGGCCGCCTGGGGCAACAACATCGACGGCGGGGTCGCCCTCGCCCGCTTCGTCGGTGGGCACCTCACCGGGCCGAACCCGCTCGCCGGGATCGGGCTGATCGCCGCGCTCGGGCTGCTGTTCTGGGTGGTGTGGCTGTGTGTGAAGCAGCGTCAGCCGCTGCCCGTGCTGGTGTACGGCATCGGGATCGTCGTCATCTCCCTGATCGGCGCCGCGTACTTCGGCTCCCGACCGCGGCTGATCATGCCGGCCTTCCCGCTGCTGCTGCCCCCCGCCGTGGCGCTGGCACGGCTGCGGCGGCGGACGCTGGTCCCGGTCGTGGGTCTGCTCGCCGTCGCGTCAGGGGTGTACGGGGCGTTCACGCTGCTCGGGTCGGGGCCGCCCTGACCGGTGCGGAATGGGTCCGTGGGCCCATGCGTCGTGCCGGACGGCGTTGTTAGCGTGCCGTGGACGACACGATCGAGGTGGGGGACGGCATGACCACGCGCACCGCGGGTACGGCACGGCGCATCGCGATCGCCGCGGTCGCGGCAGCCCTGACGACGGTGCTCGCGACCGGGTGCGAGGGGGACGACAAGGGCGGGAAGGCTGGGAGGGACGGGAAGGACGACGCGAGGAAGGCGTCCGCCGCGCCCTCTCCGGGGACAGCGGCACCGTCCGCCCCGACCGAGCCCACTCCGGCCGAGCCCACTCCGGCCGATTCCGCTCCCAGCAGCGGCAGGACGCTCACCAAGGCCGAGTTGGCCAAGGTCGCGCTCGTGACCGGGGACGTGCCTGACTTCGTCGTCTCGCCCATGCAGGGCGGCGAGGAGACCGGCACCGAGCAGGCCGACGAGCAGGAGTGCCGGCCGCTCGCCGCCATGATCAACGGAGCGCCCGAACCGGCGGCCACGGCCACCGTCTTCCGCACGCTCGTCGACGCGTCCGAGGAGGGCAAGGAGACCCAGACGGTCGTCACCGAGATCCTCACCTCCCACGCGAACGGCTCCGCGGCGGGCGTGCTCAGAGCGCTGCGTACCGCCGTGGAGGCGTGCGCCGGCGGCTTCAGCACCCATGGTGGCGAGGGCCCTTCCACCTACTCGGCGGTGAAGCGGCTCCCGGCGCCGCGGGCCGGTGACGACGCCTTCGCCTACCAGGTCACGGGAGCGGTGGGCGCGGCGAAGGTGCCGCTCGTCTTCCACGTCGTACGCCGAGGGGCGAGCGTCGCGACCTTCTACGCCGCCAACTTCGTCGACGCCAGGACGCCCGAGGTCCCGGCCGCCCTGGTCACCGAGCAGGCGGCGAAGATGCCGTGACCGCGTAGCCGACGCAACCGGTGGCTACGTCCCGTCGACAGACGCCCCTTCGATCGACCCGATCAGGCCCCGTCGATCGACCGGATCGACCCGATCGACAGCTGTACGCCCGGACGCACACCCCACCGCGCCATCGCCCCCACCTCCGCCTCCAGCACGTGGCGGCTCCGCAGCCGCGGCAGACCGAGCCTGCCCGGCGGCAGCGTATGGACGTGCAGAACCCGCAACTCCCTGTCGAGGTAGGCCACATCGATGGTGAAGCGCATCCTGAAGGTGTGCACGCTGGTGCACGGGGTCAGCATGATCGCGCCGTCGAGCCCGTCACGGCCCAGCAGCCCGCGGGCCCGTGTCCGGTACGACGCGGCGATCAGGAGATCCACCGGCTCGTCCCGGCCGGGGACCGTCAGCGTGCCCTGTCCGTCCTGCCATCCGCCCATGGGACAGGACCGTAGCGGGAGTTGACCCCCCGTGGGCCCCTGATGGCGCGGAGTGGGCCCGTGGGCCCATGACCCGGAGACCCGCCGGCCCTAGGGTCGGAGCGTGGAGTACGGGTACGTCACGCTGATCGCCGTCGCCGCCCTGTGGGGGGCCGCCGCCGGGGTGCTCGTGCCGCGCCCCGCGTACCGGCTGTCCGTCGAGCCGGAGCAGGGGTGGCGGGACGTGTGCCCGGCCGGGCATCCGTTCACCGGGCGGGCGGGCGGCTGGCTCGGGGCCGCGCGGTGTCCGAGCTGTGCGGTCGCCGCTCCGGCACCGGCGCCCGTGGCGGCCACCACGGGCCCCGCGTCGCCGGACGCCCCCGAGGACGCCGCGCCCGGGACACCGGGCGATGCCGGCCGTGCGCCCGTGCCGTACCGGCCCTCGCTCGTCGTGGCCGCGGTCACCGCGCTCGCCTGCGCCGCGCTCGCCGCGGCCGTCGGGCCCCGGCCGGAGCTCGCCGTATGGGTACTGCTCGCCCCCGTCGCCGTGCTGCTCGCGATCGTCGACCGCAACGTCCACCGGCTCCCGGACCGACTGACCCTGCCGCTCGCCGTCGCGGCCGCGGTCCTGCTCGCCGTCGCGGCGCTGCTTCCCGAGGCCGCCGGATCGTGGCGGACGGCGCTGCTCGGCGGGCCGGCCCTCGGTGCCGCGTACCTCGTGCTCTTCCTGATCAACCCGAACGGCCTGGGGTTCGGTGATGTGAAGCTCGCGCTCTCGCTCGGGGTGGCGCTGGGCTGGTACGGCTGGCCGGTGCTGTTCGTGGGCGCCTTCGCCGGATTCGCGCTGGGGGCGGTGTACGGGCTCGGGCTCGTCGTGCTGCGCGGGGCGGGCCGCAAGACGGCCATCCCGTTCGGGCCGTTCATGATCTCGGGGGCGCTGATCGGGCTGCTGCTGGGCGGCCTCGCGGCATAGCGCGGACGCGCGGCAGACTCGGTGCATGGACACCAAGCCCGTCAATCTCGCTGAAGCGCTCGCCTCCTTCGACGACATCTACAGCCCGCGCATCGTGGCCAGGATGAACGACTACGACGTCCGTGTGGCACACGCCGCCGGGGACCACGTCTGGCACGTTCATGAGGACACCGACGAGTTCTTCCTCGTTCTCGACGGCCGTTTCGACATCGCGATGCGCGACGCCGACGGTACGGAGACGACCGTCGAGCTCCACAAGGGGGACACGTTCGTGGTGCCGAAGGGCATCGAGCACAAGCCGTCGTCGCCGGGCGGCTCGATCCTGATGTTCGAACCGAGCGGCACGAAATCGACCGGGGACCGCCACGAGGGGGAGATCCCCGCTCATGTGGACAGCACCACCGGTCACGCCCTCTAGCATGCGGACGCATGGGGACATTCTCTGACAATTCGACGGTCTCGCGTGCGCAGACGAGGACGATTCCGGCTCCCACCGTCGCCCGGCCGGCGGATGGCCTTCCCGCCGCCCTCCTCCCCTGGGGGTGGGCGGCGGTGCTGTTCCTCCTCTACGCGACCGTCGCCGTGCGCCGCCATCAACTGCTGCGCACCACGGGCTACGACCTCGGCATCTTCGAGCAGGCCGTACGCGCCTACGCCCAACTCCAGGCGCCGGTCGTCCCGTTGCGCGGTGAGGGCTTCAACCTGCTCGGCGACCACTTCCATCCGCTCGTCGCCGTCCTCGCCCCGCTCTACGGGCTCTGGCCCTCCCCGCTCTGCCTGCTGCTGGCCCAGTCCGCGCTCCTCGCGCTCGCCGTCGTGCCGCTCGCCCGCTGGGCCGTGCGCTCACTCGGCCGTCGTGCCGCGCACGTCGTCGCCTTCGGATACGGCGCGAGCTGGGGCATCGCCTCGGCCGCCGCCTTCGACTTCCACGAGGTCGCCCTCGCCGTACCGCTGCTCGCCTTCGCCCTCGAAGCACTCGGCCGGCAGCGCTGGCGACAGGCGGTCGCCTGGGCCGCGCCGCTGCTGCTGGTCAAGGAGGACCTGGGGCTGACCCTCGCCGCGCTCGGCGGGTACGTCGCGTGGAAGGGGCCGCGCAAGCTGGGGCTCGTGACCGCCGCCGCGGGGCTGATCGGCAGCGCGATCGAGATCAAACTGCTGCTGCCCGCGTTCAACCCGGGCGGCGGATACGCGCACGGCGGCAACCTCGCCGAAGCCCACGGCTCGCTGCTCGCCACCATCGCGTTCGCGCCGCTCGACTCGCTCCGCCCGGACGTCAAGGCCATGACCCTCGTCCTCGTCTTCGCTCCGAGCGCGCTCCTCGCCCTGCGCTCACCGCTCTCGCTGATCGCCGTACCGACACTCGCCTGGCGGATGCTGTCGGACAACGGCTTCCACTGGGGCACCGCGTTCCACTACAGCGCCGTCCTGATGCCGGTCGTCTTCGCCGGGCTCATCGACGTCCTCGCCCGCCACCGGCAGTCGGACCACCCGCTCATGGCGCGCCACGTCCGTGCCTCGCTGCTGATCGTCCTCGCCGTGACGGTGGTGATGCTGCCGTCCTTCCCGCTCGCCCAGCTGGCGCAGCGGGCCACCTGGCGCACCACCCCGCACATCGAGGCGGCACGCGACCTGCTGCGACGCATCCCGGACGGGGCGACGGTCGCCGCGTCCAACCGGCTCGTTCCCCAGCTCACTTCACGCTGCGACGTCGTGCTCTTCCCGACGTGGCCGGTCGAGGGCCATCTGTACGAGTACGACAGGAAGCGGCTGCCAGGGCCCACCGCGGAGTGGATCATCCACGACAGCCGGGCCCCGGAGGCCTGGCCCTACAAGACCGGCCACTGGCCCTATCCCCCGGAGCAGCAGCAGGCCGAGCTGGACGCGGCGCGGCGGACGTACGGCTACCGGCTCGTCGCCGCACGCGACGGCATCACCCTGCTGAGGCGCGACGGTCGAGAGGGGGAGGGCCGAGGCGCCAAGGCCGAGGGGCGAGGGCTGCGGTGAGAAGGGTGAGCCGGCCGAGGAGGAGGGTGAGAGGGCCGGCTGAAGCGTCCCGGAGGGCTCACGCGTGGGGGCCCACCGTCACCTCTCCCACCGTCAGCTCCGCCCGGCCCTCCAGCACCTCGCCCACCCGCTCCGCCTGTTCCTCCAGCGCCCGCAGGCGGGCGGGCGTCAGGGTTGCGGGCGCGATCGGCTCGACCGTGACCGCGATCCGGCGGCCCGAGCGGCGCTGGTGCCAGACACCCGCGACGGTGCCGTCCACGAGCAGCACCGGGAAGTTCCCCGCCTGCCCGCCGGCCAGCGCACGCTCCTCGGCGCGACCCGGGAACAGCAGGTCGCGGGGCTGCGAGGCGATCGCGAACGCGTCGAAGTAGGGGAGCAGCCGCACACCCCGGACAGGGCCGTCCGCGAAGTCGGTGTCGCCCGCCACGACCCATCCCGGTGCATCCTCGAACAGCACGTCCTCGATCTCCCCCTGCTCCGCCAGCGAGGCGAACAGCTCGGCCGCCCAGGTCCCGGGCGCCGCGAGCCACCGCGCGAAGTGCTGCGGGGTGGCGGGACCGTAGGCGTGCAGATAGCGGCGTACGAGTTCGGTGTGCGCGGCGGCGCCGTCCATCGGGGTGAACCCGGGCAGGGCGTGGTGGGGATTGGTGTACGTGACCTTGCGGCCGCGGTTGGGGCCGAAGCACAGCACGCCCCGGTGCGCGGCCCGGTGCGTCACCTGCCGCCAGCGCGGCCACAGGTCCTGGAACGCCTCCATGACCCGCTCCCCGGCCCAGGGGCCCGTCCGCTCCACGATCGCGTCGGTCAGCTCGTCGACGGTCAGCGCGGTCTCCGCGAGCACGTCCCCGATGGCCGTGAGCACCTCCTCCGTCTGCTCGTCCGTCATCCGGGACGCGGGCGGCATCGGGTTCGGCCCGGCCGGGATCGCGGAGAGCGCCCCCGTCCACAGCGGAAGATCGACAGCCGGCAGCAGATGAACGGTGCCACGCGGCCCGTACGTCTTCACCAGCGTGCCGTCCGTCCACAGCGCCTCGCGTACGTCCGCTCGGGTCGAGCCCGCCAGACGCAGCGCGATCGACAGCTCGGCGGCGGACAGCACCTGGGCGTGCGCGCCGAGGATGGCGCCCGTGATCGCGGCGGGGGAGGAGCCCTTGGCGGAGGCCGGAGCGGCGAGATGCTGCCGGCCGATGCGGCGGGCGTTGGCTTCGGCCCAGGTCACACGGCGCGTCGTCGTCATACGGGCGACCCTAGGTGGCCATCAGGCCGGAAACTGTCCGCTTTCATCCCGCTTTCACGCGCGGCGCATGCAGTACTGTCGAATCGGAAAGTGACCAAATGTCGGGACGGAACGGGGAGTTGACGGTGGCGAAGGACAAGATCTCCTACACCTGCGGTCTCGACGCGGCCGTGGACGTCGTCGGCGGCAAGTGGAAGCCGATGATCCTCTGGGCCCTGCACGTCGCCGGGACACGGCGCTTCGGGGAGCTCAGGCGGGACGTGCAGGGGGTGAGCGAGAAGATGCTGATCCAGCAGCTCCGTGAGCTGGAGGCGGACGGGATCGTGCACCGCGAGGTGTACCGGGAGGTCCCGCCGCGTGTCGAGTACTCGCTGACCGAGCTCGGCAAGGCGCTGAACACGGCGCTGCTGCCGCTGGGGCAGTGGGGCGACGACTTCATGAGCCAGATCCTGCGGAACAAGGAGCACCCGAAGGGCAGCGCCGCCTGACCCGGGCGGCCCGCCGCACCGATGGCGTGTGCGTCAACCGGGTGCCCGGCGCCGTGCGTCCCCCGTGCGGAGTAAGGGGCCGGATCGGCCTTCGAGGCCCCGTTCTCCCGGGAATCCCGGGAGTTTCCGCCTCCGCGCCGCAGTCCGGCGAATTCGGAGAGTAGTTATGGCATGGCGTGGCACGCGCCGGCCCTTACGAAGGGTTATGGTGGAAACCCCCCCTCGGGCCGGTCCGTATCCCCCCCACGGACCGGCCCGTTTTCTTTGCCCGGCCGGGACCGGGCGAGGGTTCAGCCGCGGCCCGCCCAGATGTTCGTCCCCGCGGTGTCCACCGCGAAGGTGTCGATCTCCTTCAACTCCTCGTCGGAGAGCGGCGGTCCGGCCAGCGCCGCCACGTTCTCCTCCAGCTGCTTCACGCTGCTCGCGCCGATCAGCGCGGAGGTCATCCGCTCGTCGCGCAGCACCCACGTCAGCGCCAGCTGGGCGAGCGACTGCCCGCGCCGCTGCGCGATCTCGTTCAGCCCGCGCAACCGGCGGAGCACCTCGTCGGAGAGCAGACCGGGGTCGAGGGACTTGCCCTGCGTGGCCCGCGAGCCCTCCGGGATGCCGGTCAGATACTTGTTCGTGAGCAGCCCCTGGGCGAGCGGCACGAAGGAGATGCAGCCCATCCCGGCCGACTCGAGGGTGTCGAGGAGCGCGTCGTCCTCGATCCAGCGGTTGATCATCGAGTACGACGGCTGGTGGATGAGCGCCGGGACACCCATCTCCTTCAGCAGCCGGGCCGCCTCGGCGGTCTGCTCCGCCTTGTAGGAGGACACGCCCACGTACAGCGCCTTGCCCTGCTGGACGGCGGACGCCAGCGCGCCCATCGTCTCCTCCAGCGGGGTGTGCGGGTCGAAACGGTGCGAGTAGAAGATGTCGACGTAGTCGACGCCCATCCGCTTCAGGGACGCGTCGAGCGACGACATCAGGTACTTGCGGGAGCCCCACTCGCCGTAAGGGCCGGGGTGCATCAGATAGCCGGCCTTGGTGGAAAGGATCAGCTCGTCCCGGTACGGGGCGAAGTCCTGGGCGAAGAGCTTCCCGAAGTTCAGCTCGGCGGAGCCGGGGGGCGGCCCGTAGTTGTTCGCCAGGTCGAAATGCGTCACGCCGAGATCGAAGGCGCGGCGCAGGATCGCGCGCTGCGAGTCGAGCGTGCGGTCGTCACCGAAGTTGTGCCAGAGGCCGAGGGAGACGGCGGGAAGCCTGAGTCCGCTGCGGCCGGTGCGGCGGTACTCCATCGAGTCGTAGCGGCCCTCGGCTGCGCGGTAATAGGGGGAATCAGTCACGCTTCCCTCCTTATCACGGACTTGTGACAGGCCGGGTTGGGTGCCCGTGGCCCGACCGCAGTAGTGTGACGGACTCGGGGGTCAGCCACGCACACGGAGGGGTTAGTACGGTGAACCTGCGCGACCTGGTGTACGGGCTCTACGCCCGCCGCGTGGAAGGCCGCCTCGACCACGCCCAGGTGCCCAAGCACATCGGTGTCGTCCTCGACGGCAACCGCCGCTGGGCGAGGGCATCGGGCGGCACGGCGGCCGAGGGTCACCAGGCCGGGGCCGACAAGATCTCCGAGCTGCTGGGCTGGTGCGCCGAGACGGACGTCGAGGTGGTCACGCTGTGGCTGCTGTCCACGGACAACTTCGACCGCCCGGAGGAGGAGCTGCGACCGCTCCTCGGCATCATCGAGAACACCGTGCGCAATCTGGCGGCCGACGGCCGCTGGCGGGTGCACCACGTGGGCACCCTGGACCTGCTGCCGCCGCAGACCCAGTCCGTCCTCAAGGAGGCGGAGCAGGCGACGGACGGCAACGACGGGATACTCGTCAATGTCGCCGTCGGCTACGGCGGCCGCCAGGAGATCGCGGACGCGGTGCGCTCGCTGCTGCTCGAGCACGCCTCCAAGGGAACGACGTTCGAGGAGCTCGCGGAGATCGTCGACACGGACATGATCGCGTCGCACCTCTACACGCGCGGTCAGCCCGATCCGGACCTGGTGATCCGTACGAGCGGTGAGCAGCGGCTGTCGGGCTTCATGCTCTGGCAGAGCGCGCACTCCGAGTACTACTTCTGCGAGGTCTTCTGGCCGGCCTTCCGCAAGGTCGACTTCCTTCGGGCCCTGCGCGACTACGCGGCCCGCCACCGCCGCTACGGCTCCTGAACCGAGGCCGGCACCCCCGCCACCTCCGCGACCCCCGCCTTCAGGGGACTTCGCCCCGGGCCCGCGTCTTGCGGGTCCGCCCGTCACCCGGGTGGCGGAATCGCGTTGATCCGTCCCGGGGCCGCTGTGCGCCGGGGCGCGGGCCCACCGCGGCCTTCCCGGGCGTGGTCATCGGGTGTTCATCGACGCGTCGTCATATGCCATGGCATGGCCTCGCTTGTTCGAGGGAATATCCCTGACAGGTCGACATCCGGACACCCGCTCCGGATGCCGTTCTACAGCGCGCGGCACCGAGCCGCTCGCCCGGGAGGCCCTTTGCGCCAGGACGACCGTGCGATCAGCACGGAAGGAACGGAGGGCCGGTGCCCGGCCCGTGCATCGTGGCCGGAGACCGGTCCTTCCGCCCGCGACGTCGTCGCACCCCGATCTCAGCCGAGGGGGTACGTCCTTCCGTGGTGAACAGCACAAAGCGCCGCATGCCCGACAGGCGCACCTACGTTCTCGACACCAGCGTCCTGCTGGCCGACCCGAACGCCGTGACACGCTTCGACGAGCACGAGGTCGTGCTCCCGATCGTCGTGGTCACGGAGCTGGAGGCCAAAAGGCATCATCCGGAGCTCGGTTACTTCGCCCGGCAGGCGCTGCGCCTGCTGGACGACTACCGCGTCCGGTACGGCCGTCTGGATGCACCCATTCCGATGGGCGACCTCGGCGGCACCCTCCGCGTCGAGCTCAACCACTCGGACCCCGGGGTGCTTCCCGCCGGCTACCGGCTGGGTGACAACGACTCACGGATCCTCGCGGTGGCGCGCAATCTGCAGGCGGAGGGGTACGACGTCACCGTCGTCTCCAAGGACCTGCCGCTGCGCATCAAGGCCTCCTCGGTCGGCCTCCTCGCCGAGGAGTACCGGGCGGAGCTCGCCATCACGGACTCCGGCTGGACCGGAATGTCCGAACTGGCCCTCGCCGGGGAACAGGTGGACATCCTCTATGAAGAGGAGAGCCTGTACGTTCCGGAAGCCGCCGAGATGCCCGTCCACACCGGGCTCGTCCTCCAGTCCGAGCGGGGTAAGGCGCTCGGCAGGGTCACGGCCGAGGGAAATGTCCGGCTCATCCGTGGTGACCGCGAGGCCTTCGGCATCCGCGGCCGCAGCGCCGAGCAGCGCATCGCCCTCGATCTGCTGCTCGACCCGGACATCGGCATCATCTCCATGGGCGGCAGAGCCGGCACCGGAAAGTCCGCGCTCGCGCTCTGCGCCGGCCTGGAGGCGGTGCTGGAGCGCAGGCAGCACCAGAAGGTGATGGTCTTCCGGCCGCTGTACGCCGTGGGCGGGCAGGAGCTCGGCTATCTGCCGGGCACCGAGGCCGAGAAGATGAGTCCGTGGGCGCAGGCGGTCTTCGACACGCTGTCCGCGGTGGCCGGCCGTGAGGTCATCGAGGAGGTGCTCGGCCGCGGCATGCTGGAGGTGCTGCCGCTCACCCACATCCGTGGGCGGTCGCTGCACGACGCGTTCGTCATCGTCGACGAGGCCCAGTCCCTGGAACGGAATGTCCTTCTGACCGTTCTGTCCCGTATCGGGGCCAACTCGCGGGTCGTTCTGACCCATGATGTGGCGCAAAGGGATAATTTGCGGGTCGGCCGGTACGACGGAGTCGTCGCCGTCGTCGAGAAGTTGAAGGGCCATCCGCTCTTCGCGCATGTCACGCTCACCCGCTCCGAGCGCTCGCAGATCGCCGCGCTGGTGACCGAAATGCTGGAGGACGGTCCGATCTGACGTCCGTTGTCCGGCTCGAGAGTTGGCGCCGCCCGGCGAAGCGCAGGAGCCTAGCCGGGCGGCGTCGTGCTGCGCGCCTCTTTCCGTAAAACTGCCGAGACAAACGAGGTGTGAGCTTTCACACGCAGCGATGAATTGCCTTGCGGTGTCGGCATCCGGCAGAGTCTGGGTTCCGTCAGGCCCCGCATGCGGCACATGCGCACCTCCAGAGGTGCGGCACCACACAACTCCACAGATGCCGCCGTATGCCGCCCGAGCACCACGCGGCACTCCCGCAAGGGAGTTGCCCACCGGGCCCGTGCCTCCCGTGACCTAGTAATGGGGAGTGCCAGTGCCAGGGGCACGATTGCGTCCGCGAGGTCACCTGTGCGGGCGATGCTGGAAGGAAACCGTGTGAGCCGGATCTCGGTCCGGGGATTCGCAGTGGCGTCCGCCACCGCAGTCACCACAGTCGGCGCTGTCGTGGGCGTTGCCTCGGGCAACCCCGTCAACGGCGACAACCTGGAGACGACCGCGGCAGACGCGACGCTCCTCGCAGACATCCCCGTCGGTGAGCAGGCCCAGGTTCAGGTCGCATCCCTGACCCAGCAGGCCGACGCGCAGGCGGCTGCCGCCGACGCGGCCGCGAGGAAGTCCGCCGAGGAGGCGGCTCGGGTCCAGGCCGCCAAGGACGCCCAGGCCAAGAAGGAAGCCGCTGACGAGAAGGCCGAGCGTGAGGCCGAGGCGAAGGAGGCGGAGGAGCGGGCCAGCCGTTCCGCCGTCCGTGACGCCTCCAGCTTCGCGACCCAGGCCTCCTACAGCGTCTCCGAGGTCCAGGCGATGGCACGCCAGATGATCCCGGGCGACCAGTTCCAGTGCTTCAGCAACATCGTGGACCACGAGTCCAGCTGGAACTACCGGGCCCAGAACCCGTCCTCGGGTGCCTATGGTCTGGTGCAGGCCCTTCCCGGCTCCAAGATGTCCTCGGCGGGTGCCGACTGGCAGACCAACCCGGCCACCCAGATCAAGTGGGGCCTCAACTACATGAACGACCGCTACGGCAGCCCCTGCGGCGCCTGGTCGTTCTGGCAGGCCAACCACTGGTACTAGTACCGGGCCCCCGGGTCCCGGAACGTTCCGGGCGCTCAACTCCGCGCAGCCCCTCACCGTCCTACGGTGAGGGGCTGCGTGCGTGTACGGTCGTGGCGGACCCGGGGGGAGAGGAAGAAAGCACCATGTCGAACATGCCAGGGTGGCTCGGCCGGCTCGGGGCCCGACTGACCCGGATGGAGGAGCGGTTGGCGCAGCGCCGGGCCGAGGCCGCCGGCAACGGCAACGGCGACGAGGAGTCGCCGGCCGGCCGGCAGCCCGGCACCGTCCCCCTGCCGCCCTCGTACGCTCCCGCCGTCCCGGCCGTCGTCGACAGACCCGACCCCGCCTCCGCGGTCCCGTGGGGGATGCGCGTCGCGGCCGAGGCCGGCTGGCGGCTGCTCGTCCTCGCCGGCACCCTCTGGGTGCTGATGAAGGCGATCAGCGCGGTGCAGCTCGTCGTTCTCGCCTTCGTCGCCGCCCTGTTGATCACGGCCCTGCTCCAGCCCACCGTGGCCCGGCTCAGGAGGCTCGGGCTGCCGCGCGGGCTCGCCACCGCCGTGACCGCGATCCTGGGCTTCGTCATCATGGGCCTGGTCGGCTGGTTCGTCGTGTGGCAGGTTCTGGACAACCTGGACAATCTCGCGGACCGGGTCAAGGACGGCATCGAGGAGCTCAAACGCTGGCTCCTGGACAGCCCGTTCCATGTCACCGAGCAGCAGATCAACGACATCGCCAAGAACCTGAGCGACACGATCGGCACCAACACCGAGGAGATCACCTCGGCCGGTCTGCAGGGCGTGACCGTCATGGTCGAGATCCTCACCGGCATACTGCTCACGATGTTCTCCACGCTCTTCCTGCTGTACGACGGCAAGCGGATCTGGCAGTGGACGCTGAAGCTGGTGCCGGCTCACGCCAGGCCAGGCGTGGCAGGCGCGGGGCCGCGGGCGTGGCGGACACTGACCGCGTATGTGCGGGGCACGGTGGTGGTGGCCCTCATCGACGCGATCTTCATCGGTCTCGGGGTCTACATCCTCGACGTCCCACTGGCCGTGCCGCTGGCCGTCTTCATCTTCCTCTTCTCCTTCATCCCGCTCGTCGGCGCGGTCGTGTCGGGAGCCCTCGCGGTCGTCGTCGCGCTGGTGACCCAGGGCGTGTTCACGGCGCTGATGGTGCTGGTCGTGGTGCTCGCCGTACAGCAGCTCGAGGGCCATGTGCTGCAGCCGTTCATCCTCGGCCGCGCGGTACGGGTCCATCCCCTGGCGGTGGTCCTCGCGGTCGCCGCGGGCGGCCTGACGGCGGGCATCGGCGGTGCCGTCGTCGCCGTACCGCTGGTGGCGGTGACCAACACCGTGGTCGGCTATCTGCGCGCGTACGGACAGCGGTACCCCGTGCACATGGGCCCCGCGCCGCACGGCGTGACAGCGATCGAGGTGGCGCCCAGCGCGCCGCCTCCGCCCCTGCCCTCGCCCCCGGCCTCGCCCCCCGAGGGAGACGAGCCGAAGTGATATCCGAGCCGGAGCTGGTGGGCGGCACCGTCGTCCCGGCGCCGCGCA
Organism: Streptomyces sp. NBC_00259; assembly: GCF_036181745.1. NCBI lineage: Bacteria > Bacillati > Actinomycetota > Actinomycetes > Kitasatosporales > Streptomycetaceae > Streptomyces > Streptomyces sp. NBC_00259. The sequence continues at coordinate 5,013,783 of NZ_CP108080.1, forward strand.
CCGGTGACGTCGTGGCGGGCGGAGCCGGATCGTCCGACAGGCCGCCGCCGACCGCGCCCGCGCGGTCCCGGCGCCCCTGGCTGTGGGCGCTCGGCGGAGCGGTGGCCGCCTCGGCGGTGTGGGCCGGGGGACTGTACGCGTACGAGCACCGGGCCGCCGACCTCGGGGGCTACCGCGTCAGCCGGAATCTGTGCCTGGACGCGGAGTTCACGGCCCTCGGCGGGGCGCTCGGCAGCAAGAACAAGAAGGAGATCACGACGTCGGTCGCCGAGCACGTCACGCTCGACCGTTCGTACTGCGACTTCCAGCTCGGCCGGAAGAGCGACGGCCTCGACTACGGGGTCTCGATCACGTACAAGCTGCACAAGGAGACCGACCCCGAGGCGGAGTTCGACGCCCTGCACCTTCCGGCCGCGGGTGACGGCGACCTCCGCAGGGCCGAGCGCGTCGAGGGCATCGGAGAGCGTGCCTATGTGCTGGTCCCCGCCGAGGAGTTCCCGGTGCTCGAACTCGTGGTGCTCGACGGCCGCGCCGTGTTCCGGGTCGACGTCAGCTTCCCGTACGACGACACGACGATCGAGAACGGTGAGGAGCGGCAGCGGGGCGTCCAGGCACTCCTGTCGCTCAAGGACCATGTCATGGCGGACACGCAGGCGCTGATGGACGAGCTCCGGCGCCCCGTGTGAGCGGTGAACGGACACGCCCCGTGCGAGCGGTGAACGGACATACGGACATACGGGCATGACGAAGGCGCCCGCGCCCGGCACGGAGCCGGGCGCGGGCGCCTTCGTCATACGTGTGCGGCGTCAGCCGCCCAGGGCGGCCTCGGCCTCGAGCGTCGTACCGACCGCCTGGATCACCGAAGCGATCTTGAAGGCCTCCTGGATGACGTCGCGCTCGACGCCCGCCTTGCGGAGGACCTGCTCGTGCGAGTCCAGGCACTGACCGCAGCCGTTGATCGCGGAGACGGCCAGCGACCACAGCTCGAAGTCGATCTTCTCGACGCCCGGGTTGCCGATCACGTTCATCCGCAGACCCGCGCGCAGCGTCCCGTACTCCGGGTCCGACAGCAGGTGCCGGGTCCGGTAGAAGACGTTGTTCATGGCCATGATGGCGGCGGCCGACTTGGCGGCCGTGTACGCCTCGGCGGACAGGTTGGCCTTGGCCTCCGGCTCCAGCTCGCGCAGCACGATCGGCGAGCGGGAGGCGATCGCGCAGGACAGGACCGTGCCCCACAGCTGCTGCTGCGGGAGGTCGCTGTTGCCGATCACCGAACCGAGATTCAGCTTCAGGTCCTTGGCGTAGTCCGGGAGCGCGGACTTCAGCTCATCGAGAGCCATGCTCACTCACCGGCCAGCAGCTTGACCGGGTCGAGGGTCGTCTCGCCCTTGGTCCAGTTGCAGGGGCAGAGCTCGTCGGTCTGCAGGGCGTCGAGGACCCGCAGGACCTCCTTGGGGTTACGGCCGACGGAGCCGGCGGTCACCATCGTGAACTGGATCTCGTTGTTCGGGTCCACGATGAAGACGGCGCGCTGGGCGAAGCCGTCCTCGCCCTCGATGCCGAGGTCGCGCATGAGCTCGTGCTTCGAGTCGGCCATCATCGGGAAGGGCAGGTCACGCAGGTCGTCGTGGTCCTTGCGCCAGGCGTGGTGGACGAACTCGGAGTCGCCGGAGAAGCCGAGGATCTGGGCGTCACGGTCGGCGAACTCCTCGTTCAGCTTGCCGAACGCGGCGATCTCGGTGGGGCAGACGAAGGTGAAGTCCTTGGGCCACGCGAAGACGACCTTCCACTTGCCCTCGTAGGACTTGTGGGTGATCTCCTCGAACTCCTTGCCGCTCTCCAGCGAGACGCAGGCGGTCAGTTCGAAGGTGGGGAACTGGTCACCGACAGTGAGCACACGCTCTCCTTGCAGGGGGGAACGCCCCTTGTGGGGGCTTCCGGGGGGTTGGACGGATCTCCACCCTGGCACAGAGTGCATTGATCACAGAAATAGCTAGACTTGGTCGCCGTGATCGGAGGAGGTTATCAGTGGCCGTGACGAATGCGGTGAACCGGGGCAAGCAGCCCAGCCTGGCGCAGCTGCGTGCCTTCGCGGCCGTGGCCGAGCATCTGCACTTCCGGGACGCGGCATCCGCAATCGGGATGAGTCAGCCCGCGCTCTCCGGCGCCGTGTCGGCGCTGGAAGAGGCACTGGGTGTCCAGCTCCTGGAGCGTACGACCCGCAAGGTGCTCCTGTCGCCCGCCGGTGAGCGGCTCGCGGTCCGGGCGAAGGCGGTCCTCGACGCGGTCGGCGAGCTGCTGGAGGAGGCCGAGGCCGTACGGGCGCCGTTCACCGGGGTGCTGCGGCTGGGTGTGATCCCGACCGTGGCGCCGTATCTGCTGCCGATCGTGCTCCGGCTGGTTCACGAGCGCTATCCGGAGCTGGACCTCCAGGTACACGAGGAGCAGACGTCGTCCCTGCTGGAGGGGCTCGCGGCGGGCCGGCTGGATCTGCTGCTGCTCGCCGTGCCGCTCGGCGTGCCGGGAGTGACCGAACTGTCCCTCTTCGACGAGGACTTCGTGCTCGTCACCCACGGCGACCACTGGCTGGGCGGTCGCCAGGACATTCCGCGCGACGCGCTCAAGGAACTCCCGTTGCTGCTGCTCGACGAGGGTCACTGCCTGCGTGACCAGGCCCTCGACATCTGCCGGGAGGCGGGCCGCACCGACGGGACGCCGGTGACGACCACCGCCGCCGGGCTCTCCACGCTGGTGCAGCTGGTCGCGGGCGGCCTCGGGGTGACGCTGCTGCCGCGCACCGCCGTCGAGGTCGAGACCGGCCGCAGTCCCGTCCTGGCGACCGGGTACTTCGCGGATCCCGCCCCGGCACGGCGGATCGCCCTGGCGATGCGCACGGGCGCGGCCCGCCAGGGCGAGTTCGAGGAGTTCGCGGTCGCGCTCCGGGAGGCCCTGGCGGACCTTCCGGTACGCGTCCTGGCCGGCTGACCCACTCCGTCCGCAGGTCGTGCCGGGGCTCCGTGCCGAAGCCGCGGTCAGGAGTCGCCCGGCGGCGGGGTCTTCGGGGGCCGGCCGCGCCGGGGGATCGGGTTGACGCCCCCCGGCAGGCGCCCCGTCTCCGACAGGGCCCGCCGCAGCACGAACTCGATCTGCGCGTTGGTGCTGCGCAGCTCGTCGGAGGCCCAGCGCGCGAGCGCCTCGTACACCGCCGGATCGAGCCGCAGCAGCACCTGCTTCCGTTCGGGACGGGTCACTGGTAGAGCGTGCCCGTGTTGAGCACCGGCTGTGCGGCGCGGTCCCCGCACAGCACCACCATCAGGTTGGACACCATCGCCGCCTTGCGCTCGTTGTCCAGTTCCACGAAGCCCTCCTCCGAGATCCGCGCCAGTGCCGCCTCCACCATGCCGACCGCACCGTCCACGATCTGCCGGCGGGCCGCGACGACGGCCCCCGCCTGCTGGCGCTGGAGCATCGCGGAGGCGATCTCCGGAGCGTATGCGAGATGCGTGAAGCGGGACTCGATGATCTGGACACCCGCGGCCGCCACCCGGGCGTGCAGTTCCGTCGCGAGCTTCTCGGTGATCTCCTCGGCGTTGCCGCGCAGCGACAGCCCGTCCTCCTCGTGGGCGTCGTACGGGTACTCGATCGCGATGTGCCGTACGGCCGCCTCGGTCTGGGTGGAGACGAACTCGCGGAAGTCGTTCACCTCGAACATGGCCTGCGCGGTGTCCTCGACCTTCCACACGACCACCGCTGCGAGTTCGATCGGGTTGCCGTACGCGTCGTTGACCTTGAGGACGGCCGTCTCGTGGTTACGGACCCGGGTCGAGATCTTCTCGCGCGTGGTCAGCGGGTTCACCCAGCGCAGGCCGTCCGTGCGGATCGTGCCGCGGTAGCGGCCGAAGAGCTGCACGACGCGGGCCTCGCCCGGCGCGATCATGTTCAGTCCGGTCATGGCGATGCCCGCGGCTATCACCGTGAGCAGTCCGACCACGATCAGAGCCGTCTTCGCGGCCGCCGAATCCAATGTGCCGCCCGTCACGCCCAGGGCGGCGCCGAGTGCCACGCCCGCCAGTCCCATCAGCAGGGCCGGGCCGCCGCCGATGCTGCCGGCCGCGAACTCCCGGATCCCCGTCCCGTACGTCCCGTCCGTGTCCTCGTGATGAAGGGATGTGCTGGTCGCAGGCATGATGCCTCCCCCGTTCCGCGGGTCGCCCGCTGCGACCCGATGGCTATCAATGTGATTACACATTATCGCGGCTGGCAACCCTCCGCACCTCTCGTGAGTCGGTTCCTTTTGAGACGGGTGCTGATTGTCACGTCCGGAAAAGACCGGATCAGTTGTCCTTTGTCTGTACGAGCGGTGTTAGTTTGCTGAGCTGATCTGGCGACGACCGCCGGCGCACGAACCACGACGAACCCCGAACGACGTACGACGAACGACGACGAACGACGACGAGCGCGGAACACAGAGCGGAGCAACGGAGCGATGGGCCGAGCGGAAGCGCGACGAGCCCGGCAGCGCGGTGCGCGCCGGGCGGGCAAAGCCGGAGGCGGAGGCATACGGCGCTTCTTCACCTGGAAGAAGCTGCTGGGTGCGTTCTTCACCTTCTGCCTGCTGGTGATGGGCGCGTTCTTCATCATCTATCTGCTCGTGCCGGTGCCCTCGGCCAACGCACAGGCCGAGATGGAGAGCAACGTCTACAAGTACAGCGACGGCACCGTGCTCACCCGTTCCGGCAAGATCAACCGTGAGATCGTCGGCCTGGACAAGATCCCCACAGAGGTCCAGAACACGTTCGTCGCCGCCGAGAACAAGACCTTCTACAAGGACTCCGGCGTCGACCTGAAGGGCACGGCCCGCGGTGTCCTCAACACCCTGACCGGCAAGGGCAAGCAGGGTGGTTCGACCATCACCCAGCAGTACGTCAAGAACTACTACCTGAACCAGGAACAGACGGTCACCCGCAAGCTCAAGGAGCTGGTGATCTCCCTGAAGGTGGATCAGGAGAAGGAAAAGACCGAGATCCTCGCCGGGTACATCAACACCAGCTACTACGGACGCGGCGCGTACGGCATCCAGGCCGCCGCCCAGGCGTACTACCGCACGGACGCGCAGAAACTGACCGTGGCTCAGGGCGCCTATCTCGCCGCGCTGCTCCAGGCCCCGAACCAGTACGACTGGGCGATCGCCTCGCCGACCAGCAAGAAGCTGGTGACCGAGCGCTGGCACTACGTGCTGAACAACATGGTCGAGGAGGGCTGGCTGGACGCCTCCGAGCGCGCGAAGCTCACGTTCCCCGAGCCCAAGCCCCCGAAGGCCGCACCCGGCATGGAGGGCCAGACCGGCTACATCGTCGAGGCGGCCAACGCCGAGCTGGCGCGCAGGGGCGTCAGCGAGGACCAGATCAAGGCCGGCGGCTGGACCATCACGCTGAACATCGACAGCAAGCGGCAGAAGGCGCTGGTCAAGGCCGTCGACGAGCAGCTGGAGAAGAAGCTCGACCGCGAGGGCGACAAGCGGGACGCGACCGTCCAGGCGGGCGCGACCTCCATCGACCCGAAGACCGGCAAGGTCGTCGCGCTGTACGGCGGTGTCGGAGCGACCGAGCACTGGCTGTCCAACGCCACCCGGCGGGACTACCAGCCCGCCTCCACCTTCAAGCCCATCGTCCTCGCCTCGGCCCTGGAGAACAGGTCGGTGACCCAGGACGAGCGGCCGATCGGCCTGGGCACCGTCTACGACGGCACGAGCAAGCGTCCGGTCGAGGGCAGCGACGTCGCCTTCGCGCCGGAGAACGAGGACGACCGCAGCTACGGCCCGGTCACCGTCCAGCGCGCCACCAACAGCTCGATCAACTCGGTGTACGCCCAGATGATCGTGGACGTCGGCCCCGACAAGGTGAAGAAGACCGCGCTCGCCCTCGGCATGCACGACGGCGAGGGCTGGCCGGTCCGGCCCGCGATGTCGCTCGGCACGATGGGCGCCTCGCCCTGGGACATGGCCAGGGTGTACGCGACCCTCGACAACCACGGCAAGGAGGTCGTGCCGTCGATCGTGAAGTCGGCCGAGCACCGGACCCGTTCCGCGGAGCCCGCTGAGGAGGGCGGCGACCAGGTGATCAGCCGTGAGGCGGCGGACACGGTGACCCAGGCCATGACGGGCGTCGTGAAGAACGGCTCGGGCCAGAACGCCCGTGGCGACTACTTCGCGGCGGGCAAGACCGGCACGTCGGAGAACAACCGCTCCGCGTGGTTCGTCGGCTACACGCCCCAGCTCGTCACCGCCGTCGGACTCTTCGGCGAGGACCCCAAGGGCAAGCAGGTCACGCTGACGGACACGATCAACGAGGGCCGTGCCAACGGTGGCGGCGTACCCGCCCAGATCTGGCAGCACTACACCACCGGTGCGCTCGGCGGTGGTTCCGACGAGGAGTTCGACCTGGAGGCCGCCGAGCCCGTGGTCGAGGAGACCCCGTCGACCCCGACCGGGACGCCGTCGGAGACCGAGAAGCCCGACAAGCCGGACGACAAGCCGACGAAGACGAAGGACCCGGACGACCGTCCGAGCCGTCCGACGGACCCGACCCCGTCGGACGACCCGCCGACCAAGCCGGGCGACAGCTCCGGCACCGACAACGGCGGTACGGACAACGGGGGCACCGACAACGGCGGTACGGACAGCGGTGGCACCGACAGCGGCGGTACGGACAGCGGTGGCACCGACGACGGTGGCACCACGGACGGCACGACGAGCGGCACGACGGCAGGCATCCGGCCACCGCAGTCGTAACCTCCCGGCACCCCCGGGGTGGACGTGGGAAGGGCCCGGCGCCTCGGCGCCGGGCCCTTCCGCGTGTCGGCCGCCGGCCTCAGGCCGTCAGCCTCCGTTGACCTCCTTGGAGATCCGGTCGCCGATCTCCTTGTCGATGTTGCGCCAGTACTGCACCGCCCGGTCCAGCACGGGGCGCGACACGCCCTGCTTCAGGTGACCGCTGACGTTGGACACGAGCCGGTCGCGGGCCGCGTCGTCGAGGACCTTGCGGACCATCGTGCCCGGCTGGCCCCAGTCGTCGTCCTCGCTGTGCGGCTTGTACGCCTCGCGCACCATCTCGCCCGCCGCGGCCCAGCCCGCCGGGTCGCCGAACTGTCCGAAGTCCGCGGCCGGGCCGCCGTAGGAGTTCGGGGCGTACGGCACCGACGCGTTCGACGGCGTGTACCGCATGGGGCCGTCCTTCGCATACGAGTTGACCGCCGCGCGCGGCCGGTTGGGCGGCAGCTGCGCGTAGTTGGGGCCGATCCGGTAGCGGTGGGTGTCCGGGTACGAGAAGAGCCTGCCGAGCAGCATCTTGTCCGGCGAGGGGCCGATGCCCGGCACCATGTTCGACGGCTCGAAGGCGGCCTGCTCGATGTGGATGAAGTAGTCCTCCGGATTCCGGTTCAGGGTCATCCGGCCGACGTCGATCAGCGGGTAGTCGCCGTGCGGCCACACCTTGGTCAGGTCGAACGGGTTGAACCGGTAGTCCGCCGCGTCCTCGAAGGGCATGATCTGGACCTTCAGGGTCCACGACGGCGCGTTCCCGGACTCGATGGACTCGTACAGATCACGGCGGTGCTTGTCCCCGTCGGAACCGGCCAGCTCGTCGGCCTCGGCCTGGGTGAGGAAGTCGATGCCCTGGTCGGTCTTGAAGTGGTACTTCACCCAGAACCGCTCACCCGCGCCGTTGATCCACATGTACGTGTGCGATCCGTACCCGTTCATGTGCCGGTACGTCTTCGGGATGCCCCGGTCGCCCATCAGCCAGGTGACCTGGTGCGCGGACTCGGGGGACAGGGTCCAGAAGTCCCACTGCATGTCGTTGTTGCGCAGCCCGGTGGCCGGGTGGCGCTTCTGCGACCGGATGAAGTCCTGGAACTTGATCGTGTCACGGACGAAGAAGACCGGCGTGTTGTTGCCCACCAGATCGTAGTTGCCGTGCTCGGTGTAGAACTTGAGTGCGAAGCCGCGGGGGTCGCGCCAGGTGTCGGGGGAGCCCTGCTCACCCGCGACCGTCGAGAAGCGGGCCAGCATCTCGGTGCGCCTGCCCGGCTGGAAGAGGTCGGCCTTGGTGAACTGGCTGACGTCATTGGTGACTTCGAAGGTGCCGTACGCTCCCGACCCCTTGGCGTGCACCACCCGCTCGGGGACCCGTTCACGGTTGAACTGGGCCATCTTCTCGATCAGGTAGTGGTCCTGGAGCAGGATCGGGCCGTCGGATCCCACGGTGAGCGAGTGTTCGTCGCTCTCCACGGGGATGCCGGCGTTGTTCGTCGTGTACGGAGCCTTGGGGCGTGACTCGGTCACGAGCGTCCTCCCATCGATCGAGGGGAAATCTGGTCGCTTCGGCCGTGTACCCCAGTCAACGCCGCAGATGCGAAGTCGGCAACTTTCGGACTGGGTCCAGACTCGGACTCCCCATGGGCCGATGGTCACATAGGGTCACGCGTGGGTGGGCAGTTCGAACCAGACGACCTTGCCCGTCGACAGCCGCGTGGCGCCCCACCTTCTGGCCAGCCGGTTCACCAGGAACAGCCCACGGCCGCCCTCGTCGGTGTCGCGAGCCCGCCGCTGCCGGGGCAACTGAGGAGAGTCGTCACCGACCTCGCAGCGCAGGACGTCGGTACGCAGCAGCCGCAGCGTCACCGGCCGCTCCGCGTACCGCACGGCATTGGTCACCACCTCGCTGACCAGGAGCTCCACCGAGTCCGACAGCTCCTCCAGGCCCCAGCGGGCCAGTGCCCTGCGGGCCAGCCTCCGGGCCCGGCCCGGTGCCGCGTCCTCCGGCTCCAGGAACCAGTACGCGACATCGCTCGGAGCGATCCCGTCGAAACGGGCCGCGAGCAGGGCGATGTCGTCGTCCCGGTCACCCGGGCCGAGCACGTCCAGCACGTCGTCGCAGAGGGCCTCCAGCGGCGGAGGGTGATCGGGCCCGGTGAGCTGCGCGGTCGCGGCCAGCCGCTCGCGCAGCTGCTCGATGCCGGTCCACACGTCCCGCAGCCGCGATTCCACCAGCCCGTCGGTGTACAGGAGAAGCGTCGCCCCGGCGGGCGCGTCCAGCTCGACGGCCTCGAAGTCCACCCCGCCGACGCCGATCGGGGCGCCCGGCGGAACCCGCAGCACCTCCGCCCGGCCGCCGAGATGGAGGAGTATCGGCGGCGGGTGGCCGGCGTTCGCGATCGTGATGCGGTGCGAGACCGGGTCGTAGACGGCGTACAGGCAGGTCGCCATGCGGTCGCTGCCGAGCCGCTGCGCCTGCTCGTCGAGATGGTGCAGCACTTCCTGCGGCGGCAGATCCAGCCCCGCCAGGGTCTGGGCCGTCGTCCGCAGCTGGCCCATGATCGCGGCCGAGGTCATGGAGTGGCCCATGACATCGCCGACGACGAGCGCGACCCGGCTGCCCGGCAGCGGGATCGCGTCGTACCAGTCGCCGCCGACCCGGGCCGTCTCCGCGGCCGGGAGATAGCGCGAGGCGAGCCGCACACCGGTCGGCTGCGGCAGGCCCTCAGGGAGCATCGTGCGCTGCAGCTCGTCCGCGATGTACGCCTCACGGCCGTACAGCACGGCCTTGTCGATGCCGAGCGCGGTGTGCGTGGCCAGCTGGGCCGCGACCAGCAGATCGTTCGGCTCGAAGGCGGGCCGGTCCGGGCGGCGCAGGAAGATCGCGGCACCGATGACCCGCCGGCGGCCGCGGAGCGGAGCCAGGATCGAGCGGTGTCCCGTCGGCAGCGTCTTGCCGTCGCCGAGCAGCTCGGGCAGGGCGGCGCGGGCGGCGGCGGAGTCGCCGAAGACGGGACGTACGCCCCGCAGCACCTCGGCCAGCGCCCCTCCCGTCACCACCTCGCACAGCTCCGCGGCCGGCGCCACGTCGGCCGGAGTGCTGAGCACCGGCACTTGGAGGGCCCCGCTCATGAAGGCGCCCTCGGAGTCCTCGTCGGTTAAACGCAGCCGGTCGGTACGGCGCAGCCGCAACACGAACGGCGCGACCGGCCGTTCGTCGCCGACCGGCAGCGGATCGCGCAGATAGACCAGGATCGCGTCCGAGAACGTGGGCACCGTGGCCCGGCACAGCCCGAGCACGATCTCGTCCAGGTCTATCCCGCGCGCGATCCTGCGGGTCGCCGCCCCGACGAAACGGAGCCGGTCGCCCTCGCGCCGCGCCACCCCCGCGGGGTCCTGCGGCGGCCCCGGGGGACCGGGCGGCTGTGGCGGGACCGCGCCGCCCGCCGCCGGCACCGGGGTATGGGCGGCGGCCTCCTCGCGCGGCCGCGTGCGTTCCTGCGGCCGGGTGCGTTCCTGCGGCCGGGCAGCCACGGGCTGCCGGCCTTCGTGGGAGGTGGGATGCTCCGTCACGCCTGGGATTCCGTCCGTCCGGGCCGGTGGTGCGAGGCGATTGCCTCGGGTGCCGCTGTACGCGTCCGGGGGCGGTGACGATCGTGGCTGCGCCGCGGTTCCCCGGGCCGCCGGGCGGAGCCGCCCGGTGTCCGGGACGGCAACGCCCCTGGATGGTCGATATAGCCCATACCCAATCCGGGCGAGCCGTCGACAGAACGAGGGCGATCCGGGCGCACATTCGGCACGGTTCAGTCCCCCTCGTGATGACTTACGGTCAGTTCCTGCGCTGTGCTCATTCGTTGATGCGAAGCAGCCTTGCGGAGGACGATCCTACGTTTGAACCCCGGGGGCGCATCAAGGGTCTCACGGCGTCGTCATGCGGACGTGCGCTCCGGAGTGCGATTCCAGTCGACGGGCAGCTGCGGTACTGGCCAGCGGGGATCGGGCCGCCAGTCCTCCCAGCCGTCCGAGTACGGGGCGCCCCAGGCGCTGATCACGTCGACCGCGTCACGCCCGGCCGCCCGTACCCGCCGGGCCAGGCCCGCGTCCATCAGACCGGCCGCCCGGGCCTGGGCGAACTCGTCCTCGTCCAGCCAGCGCCAGCTGCGGTCCGGCTGCACCGCGATGTCCAGAAAGTGATCCTCGGAGTCGACGCCGCCGGACCAACGGAACTGCGGCTCCTCCAGGTTGACGTACCAGTTCCTGAACTGCCAGCCCGGCTCCCAGAACAGCCACACCGACCAGGGCTCGCCGGGTCTGGCCAGCTTCAGCACCCCCGTGCCCGACCAGTGGGCCCGCACGGTGGTGCGGGGCACGGTGTACCGGGTCTCGAGCGGCTCATGGTGCACGGGCGTGCCGTCGGCGAGCACCGGCTTCACGCACTCGGTGCCGGGTGCCATCCACACCGCGAGCAGTTCCTCGGTGTCCCGCACCACGGTCACCGGCCTGCAGATGTGCACATCGGCGGAGCCGTTGCCGCGATACCGCCAGAGAATCTGCTCCCCCGGCGCCCAGTGCCGAAAGCCCGCCGATGCTGTCATGCGCAGATCTTAGGCGCGGGGGAGTCCCGGCGCTGCGGTGCAGATCACGGCGGGGCGTGACCTCGCCGAACCGTTCAGGGGCGGGTCATCCGGAGCACGTCGAGCGCCTCGTCGAGCTGTTCCAGGGTCAGCGCGCCGCGCTCCACGTAGCCGCCCTCCAGCACCACCTCACGGATCGTCTTGCGCTCGGCCAGGGACCTCTTCGCGACCTTGGCGGCCTCCTCGTACCCGATGTACTTGTTCAGCGGGGTGACGACGGACGGCGACGACTCGGCGTACTCACGTGCCCGCTCCACATCGGCCGTGATCCCGTCCACCGTCCGGTCCGCCAGCAGCCGGGAGACGTTCGCGAGCAGCCGCACCGACTCCAGCAGGTTCTTCCCGATCACCGGCAGCATGACGTTCAGTTCGAAGTTCCCGGCCGCGCCGGCCACCGCGACCGTCGTGTCATTGCCCGTGACCTGCGCGGCGACCATCAGGACCGCCTCCGGGACGACCGGATTGACCTTGCCCGGCATGATCGACGAACCGGGCTGCAGATCGGGCAGCGCGATCTCGGCGAGCCCGGTGCGCGGGCCGCTCGCCATCCAGCGCAGATCGTTGGAGATCTTGGTGAGCGAGATCGCGATCGTACGGAGCTGACCGCTGGTCTCCACCAGCCCGTCGCGCGCGCCCTGTGCCTCGAAGTGGTTCCGCGCCTCGGTCAGCGGCAGTCCGGTCGCCCGTGCCACCTCCGCGATGACCGCCGCCGGGAAGCCGGGCGGTGTGTTGATGCCGGTGCCCACCGCCGTACCGCCGAGGGGGAGTTCCGCGAGCCGTGGCAGCGAGGCGTTCAGCCGCTCGATCCCGTAGCGGATCTGCGCCGCGTAACCGCCGAACTCCTGGCCGAGCGTGACCGGGGTCGCGTCCATCAGATGGGTGCGGCCGGACTTCACCACGTCGGCGAACTCGTCCGCCTTGCGTTCCAGCGCCGCGGCGAGGTGATCGAGCGCGGGGATCAGGTCCCTGGTCACGGCAGCCGTCGCCGCGATGTGGATCGACGACGGAAAGACGTCGTTGGACGACTGCGACGCGTTGACATGGTCATTGGGGTGGACGTCGCGGCCGAGGCGTTCACCGGCCAGGGTCGCCAGGACCTCGTTCGTGTTCATGTTGGAGGACGTCCCCGAGCCCGTCTGGAAGACGTCGACCGGGAAGTGCTCGTCCCAGCGGCCCAGGGCGACCTCCTCCGCCGCGTCCTGGACGGCCCGCGCGATGTCCTCGTCGAGGACGCCCAGCTCCGCGTTGACCTTGGCGGCGGCCGCCTTGATCCGGGCCAGGGCCTCGATATGGGCGCGTTCCAGCCGTTCTCCGGAGATCGGGAAGTTCTCCACGGCGCGTTGGGTCTGGGCACGCCATTTGGCGTGTTCCGGCACCTTCACCTCGCCCATGGAGTCGTGCTCGATCCGGTACCGGCCTGCGTTGTCGCTCGTGTCGGACATCTCCAAACCTCCTGCAAAGGTGAGCACTTGTCTTGTTCTGCGTATTCCCAAGTGCGCTACCGGCCAGTAGAAACCGTCGGTAACACCGAACCGGGGAGGCGCAATGAGGCGCACTGGACGAAGACTTCGCCGCACGGTCGCGGCCGCCGCGGCCCTGGCGGCGACTCTCGGCACCATGGCAGCCACGACCCCCGAGCGTGCGCACGACACGGCCCGCTCGGCCGCATCCGCACCGTCGGTACCCCTTCCGCCGGAGCTGGAGAGGATCCGGGCCGCCGAGGCGACGGCCCTCTACGGCGACCCCGCGGAGCGCCCGTTCGACCAGCGCAGGACCGGCCTGATCTCGCTGGGCGACAGCGAGATCTCCGGCGAGGGCGTCGGCACCTACGAACCCGGCACCGACGGCCCCGGCAACTGGTGCCACCGCTCACCCGACGCCGCCATCCACCGCACGGGCATCGCCGCCGACGTCACGTACAACGTCTCCTGCTCGGGCGGATACAGCGGAAACATCGTCATCGGCGGATCGAAGCAGTACCCCGACGAACTGGTGCAGAGCGACAACCTCGCCGTCAAGGCCCGCAACACCCGTATCAAGATGGTGCTGCTCGTCGCGGGCGCCAACGACGACCTGCAGTTCGGGCCCGTGATGACCGACTGCGTGGTGCGCTGGTTCACCTTCCAGGGGCCCTGCGAGACGAAGTACGCGAGCGGCTGGCAGGCCCGTGTCGACGGACTCGTCCCCAAGGTCGAGCGGACCGTACGCGATCTGCGGACGGTGATGCGCGACGCCGGGTACGCCGACGGCGACTACAAGCTCGTCGTGATGGGCTACCCCAGCCCCATCGGTCCCGACTTCCCCGACAACCCGAACTTCCCCGGCAAGCTGATCTGCGGCGGCACCGGCTACGACTCCGACACCGTCTGGGGCCGCAACACCGCCGTCCCCGCCTTCGAACGCGGCATGCGTCGGGTCGCCCGCGCCACGGGCGCCGTGTACCTCGACAACTCCCGGCTCTTCCACGGCCACGAGGTCTGCATGGAGGACACCTGGGCGCGCGGGCTGTCCATCGATCTGTCCAACCCCTTCCCGCCGGACTCCAACTCGGTCCGCCAGTCCTTCCACCCCAACGCCCGGGGGCACGCCGCCTTCGCCTCCTGCCTCACCCAGCTCTACGATTCCGGGCTGAACGAGGCCGGTTGCGCCGACCCCGCGTCCACGGGCAGGCCGGTGCTCTACCCGTTCGCCTGGGACGACGTCTACAAGCCGCTGAAGAACGAGGCCACCGGCAGCTGCCTCGACGCCGAGGCGGCGAAGTCGTCCAACGGCACCGGGGTGCTGGGCTGGGACTGCCACGGCGGCCGCAACCAGGGCTGGTGGTACGACACCACCCGTGGCTCCCTCCACACCGAGCTCACCCAGGACCGCTGCCTGGACGTCCCCCGGGGCGACTACCGGGCCGGCGCGCCGCTCACCCTGTGGAACTGCCACGGCGCCGCGAACCAGCGCTTCGTCCGTGACGCCGGCACGCTCCGGCCCACGTCCGCGCCGCACCTGTGCGCGACCCTGTCCGCGGCGAAGGACCCGCTGCGGCTCCAGCCGTGCGACGGGTCCGCGAAGCAGCGCTTCGCGTAGCCGGACGCGCGGCACGTTTCGTGTGACCGGGCGCAACATGAGCGGGGCCCCGCCGCTGGGGAGCGGCGGGGCCTTTCGCCCGTGTCCCGGGCCGGGACGACTGTGCGTCCGGTGCCTAGGCGAGCCCGGGCCCGCGCACCGGGATGCTGGTGAAGGTCGGGGCCGGGGCCGGGTCCTGGAAGAAGTCGTTGCCCTTGTCGTCCACGACGATGAACGCGGGGAAGTCCTCGACCTCGATCTTCCAGACCGCCTCCATGCCGAGTTCCTCGTACTCGACGACCTCGACCTTCTTGATGCAGTCCTGGGCCAGACGCGCCGCCGGGCCGCCGATCGAGCCGAGGTAGAAGCCACCGTGCGTGCCGCAGGCGTCCGTGACCTGCTTGCTGCGGTTGCCCTTGGCCAGCATGACCTTGGAGCCGCCCGCCGCCTGGAACTGCTCGACGTAGCTGTCCATGCGGCCGGCCGTGGTCGGGCCGAAGGAACCGGAGGCGTAGCCCTCCGGGGTCTTCGCCGGGCCGGCGTAGTAGACAGGGTGGTCCTTCAGGTACTGCGGCATCTCCTCGCCCGCGTCCAGCCGCTCCTTGATCTTGGCGTGCGCGATGTCGCGCGCCACGACGAGCGGGCCGTTGAGCGACAGCCGGGTCTTGACCGGGTAGCGGGTCAGCTCCGCCAGGATCTCGTCCATCGGCTGGTTGAGGTCGATCTTGACGACGTCGTCCTGGCCCTCGGACTCCAGGTGCTCGTCCGTGGTCTCCGGCAGGAAGCGCGCCGGGTCCGTCTCCAGCTGCTCGAGGAAGACACCCTCGGCCGTGATCTTCGCGACGGCCTGGCGGTCGGCCGAGCAGGACACGGCGATCGCGACCGGGCAGGAGGCGCCGTGCCGCGGCAGGCGCACCACGCGGACGTCGTGGCAGAAGTACTTGCCGCCGAACTGCGCGCCGATGCCGATCCGCTGCGTCAGCTCGAAGACCTTCTCCTCCAGCTCCTTGTCCCGGAAGCCGTGACCGAGGGCCGAGCCCTCCTCCGGCAGCTCGTCCAGGTAGTGCGCGGAGGCGTACTTCGCGGTCTTCAGCGCGTACTCCGCCGACGTGCCGCCGACGACGATCGCCAGGTGGTACGGCGGGCAGGCGGCCGTGCCCAGCGAGCGGATCTTCTCCTCCAGGAACTTCATCATGGAGGCCTCGTTCAGGACCGCCTTGGTCTCCTGGTAGAGGAAGGACTTGTTGGCGGAGCCGCCGCCCTTCGCCATGAAGAGGAACTTGTACGCGCCGCCGTCGGTCGCGTACAGCTCGATCTGCGCGGGCAGGTTCGAGCCGGTGTTCTTCTCCTCCCACATGGTGAGCGGAGCCATCTGCGAGTAGCGCAGGTTCAGCCTGGTGTACGCGTCGTAGATGCCGTGGCTCAGGGCCTCTTCGTCGCCGCCCTCCGTCAGCACGTTCTGCCCGCGCTTGCCCATGACGATCGCCGTGCCGGTGTCCTGGCACATGGGCAGGACGCCCGCGGCGGCGATGTTCGCGTTCTTGAGCAGGTCCAGCGCCACGAACTTGTCGTTCGACGACGCCTCGGGGTCGTCGATGATCTTGCGCAGCTGGGCGAGGTGCGCCGGGCGGAGGTAGTGCTGGATGTCGTGGATCGCCTCCTCCGCCAGCTTGCGCAGCGCCTCCGGCTCGACCTTGAGGAACGTACGGCCGTCGGCCTCGAAGGTGGTGACACCCTCGGCGGTCACCAGGCGGTAGGGCGTGGTGTCCTCTCCCAGCGGGAGCAGATCGGTGTACGAGAATTCCGGCATTACGGCCATTCCTCACTCGGCAGACGGCGGCTGGCATCCATTGGCAGCGCGCCCATAAGCGTAAGACGCCCTCCGTCGTCCGAGCTTGTGAGGTAAGGCTCAGTTGGAGGCGGGCCGTCGGGCGCGGACGGACGGGTGGCCGACGGGCGTGCCGCCACTAGTCGCGATCTATCGCGTTTCGCTACGCTGGGTCCGTGGACCTCGACAAGCATGATTCAGCCGACTCCGGCCGCGGACGGCCCCAGCAGCCGGTCGCCTCCGCCGCACCCGTCGTGCCCGCGGAACCCGCCGTGCCCGCGGAACCCGCCGTGCCCGCCGCACCGGCCGTGCCCGCGGACCCCGCCGGCGCGATCCGCGCCTCCGACGCCGATCGCGACAGGATCGCCGACATCCTCAGGGAAGCCCTGGCCGAGGGCCGGCTCGACGCCGAGGAGCACTCCGACCGTATCGACGCGGTCTACCGCGCGAAGACCGTCGGCGAGCTGGAGCCGATCGTGCGCGACCTGCCCGCCGGCGCGTCCGACGCGCGCCCGCCCCGGCGGCAGCCGGCGTCGTACACGTACGGCCCGGAGCTGCCCGACGGCCCCACCGAGAACCTCGTCGCCGTCTTCTCCAGCTCCACCCGCAAGGGCCGCTGGCGCGTGGGTGGGCGGACGCAGGCGTTCTCCCTCTTCGGGAACATCGAGATCGACCTGACAGAGGCGATGTTCGGCCAACGTCTCACCGTCATCAACGCGACATCGATCTTCGGCAACGTCGAGGTCCGCGTGCCGGAGAACATCTCGCTGCGCGGAAGCGGCACCGGAATCTTCGGCAACTTCGAGGTCGACACGCTGGAGGCCGCAGACCCGGAGGCCCCGGTCGTCGTGGTCAACGGGTACTCCGTGTTCGGCAACGTGGAGGCCAAGCCGAAGCGGGGCAAGCGCATCGCCGACCTTCACGACCGGCTGCGCAAGCACCTGGGGCGCTGAGCGGGGTGCGGAACCGGGGCACTGGCCGGGGCGTGGGATCGGGGCGTGGGCAGCGGCGCTGACCGGGGCACTGGCCGGGGCGCGGATCGAGGCGTCCCGGGCGTGGCCGACCGTAGTTCCGTCCTCCGGAACTCAGTGCCACTCAGTGCATAGGCACGCGCACAGCGGGTAGGGCTTGCTGCATCGTCTCTCGCTCGCGAAAGCCGTCGTCAGGAGTAGACCGTGCTGCAACTGCCGCATCAGTCCCTGCAGGTAGCCGCCGTTCCGGCCCAGCGCACCGCCGCTCGGGAAGATCAGGACGGACCCTGGCACACGGAGGCGGTGTGCCGCCGCGACGAAGCCGGACTCTTCTTCGCGCCATCCAAGGAACCGACGGCGGCGCGGCTCTCCAGGGAGGACGCCGCCAAGCGCGTCTGCGCCCGCTGCCCGGTCATGGTGGAGTGCCGGGAGCACGCCCTGCTCCAGCCCGAGCCGTACGGCGTGTGGGGCGGGCTCACCGCGGCCGAGCGCCGTGTCGTCCTGGCCCGGCGCAGGCGGCGTGAGATGGAGCTGAAGAAGTCGGCGTCGGCGGCCTGACGTTCCGCGGCACGCGGCACTCCGGGCTCGTACGGACGGACGTACGGAGAGGGGCGCTCCCACCGCACATGGGAGCGCCCCTCTCCGTATGGCGTCAGGCCGTATGCCGTGAGGCCGCGTGCCGACGTCTGCGGGCTACTGCGCGCGGTCGAAGTCGACGGCGCTGTAGGCGCGCAGCTTCGACAGACGGTGGGT
The DNA here is from genome assembly GCF_036181745.1 of Streptomyces sp. NBC_00259. Taxonomy (NCBI): domain Bacteria; kingdom Bacillati; phylum Actinomycetota; class Actinomycetes; order Kitasatosporales; family Streptomycetaceae; genus Streptomyces; species Streptomyces sp. NBC_00259. The sequence goes on from NZ_CP108080.1 coordinate 5,031,840, forward strand.
CGAGTCGATCTGCCGGATCGTGCCCGACTTGGAGCGCATCACGAGCGACTGCGTGGTCGCCGTCTCCGCGCGGTAGCGCACACCGCGCAGCAGTTCGCCGTCCGTGATGCCGGTCGCGACGAAGAACACGTTGTCCCCGCTGACCAGGTCGTCCATGAAGAGCACCCGGTCCAGGTCGTGGCCGGCGTCGAGCGCGCGCTGCCGCTCCTCGTCGTCCTTCGGCCACAGCTTGCCCTGGATCGTGCCGCCCAGGCACTTGATCGCGCACGCGGTGATGATGCCCTCCGGCGTACCGCCGATGCCCATCAGCATGTCGACGCCGGTGCCCTCGCGCACGGCCATGATCGCGCCCGCGACGTCGCCGTCCGAGATGAACTTGATGCGCGCGCCGGTCTCGCGGATCTCCTTGACGATGCCCTCGTGCCGGGGACGGTCCAGGATGACGACGGTGACGTCCTCGGGCGAGGAGTTCTTCGCCTTGGCGACCCGGCGGATGTTCACCGGGACCGGGGCGTTGATGTCGACGAAGTCGGCGGCCTCGGGGCCGGTGACCAGCTTGTCCATGTAGAAGACCGCGGACGGGTCGAACATGGTGCCGCGGTCGGCGGCCGCGAGCACCGCGATCGCGTTCGGCATGCCCTTGGCGGTGAGCGTCGTTCCGTCGATGGGGTCCACGGCGATGTCGCACTCCGCGCCGGTCCCGTCGCCGATGCGCTCCCCGTTGAACAGCATCGGGGCTTCGTCCTTCTCGCCTTCGCCGATGACGACGACGCCGTTCATCGACACGGTGCTGACCAGCGCGCGCATGGCCTTGACGGCCGCGCCGTCCGCGCCGTTCTTGTCGCCGCGGCCCACCCAGCGGCCGGCGGCCATCGCGGCGGCCTCGGTGACCCGGACGAGCTCCAGGGCGAGGTTGCGGTCGGGAGCTTCGGGAGAGACCTCGAGCTGTGACGGCAAGTTGTGCTCGGTCATCGGAGCGCACCTTTCTGTACGACGACGGCCGGATGAAGAGGGTGCTGTGACTCTATCGGTACGTCGACAAAATGAGCAGAGGGGCCCACGTTTGAGCAAACAACCTTGATGCGACCATAGTGCGGTGGCAGGTATGCGAGGCAAGCAGACAGTGCGCGGAATGATCCAGTCGATGGCGGTCATCTGCGCATTCGCAGGCGTGATGTACATCTTCGTTCCGCACGACGACTCGGCGGACCCGACCAAGGCCGTGGACTACCGCGTCGAACTGTTGACGGCACGGCGGGCGGCTCCGTACCCGGTGGCGGCCCCGACCGGCCTGTCCGCGGAATGGAAGCCCACGTCCGTCACGTACAAGCGCCAGGACGCCCATGCCTGGCACATCGGCTTCCTCGACCCGGACGGCCAGTACATCGCGGTCGAGCAGTCCACGGCGCCGCCCGGGAAGTACGTCCCGCAGGTCACCCAGCGGGCGACTCCGACCGAGCAGACCCAGCGGGTGGGCGAGGAGACCTGGCAGCGCTGGGAGGGCCCGAAGTACGACGCGCTGGTGCGTACGGACAAGGGCTCGACGACGGTCGTGACGGGCACGGCCTCGTACGAGCGGCTGGCTCAGATGGCGGCGGCGCTGGAAGCCGCGTCCGACTCCGCCTCGACGCCGAGCCCCGCCGTGACGCCGCCCCCGGCCACGTCCTGACCTTCCGCGAGCCGGCCGTGGTCCCGATCCCGGCCGGCGCGGACAGCACGCCGGCAGCACAAGGCCGCCGCACCCGGAACGAAACGGGTGCGGCGGCCTTTGTCGTGCCTGTGTGCCTGTGTGAGCCCTGCGACTCGGCGGGACTGGGACTCAGACGGTGGTGACGACCTCGTCGTACGACAGGCGCGGCGAGCGCGGGAACCACGCGTTCTCGCCCGGCTTGCCGATGTTGATCACCATCAGCGGCGTGTGGTCGTCGTCCAGGAACTCCTTCTGCACGCCGGCGTAGTCGAGCCCGGTCATCGGGCCCGCGGCCAGACCGGCGGCGCGGATGCCGACGATGAAGTAGGCGGCCTGCAGCGCGGCATTGAGCGTGGCCGACTGCTCGCGGACCGGACGCTCGCCGAAGAACGCGTCCTTCGCCTGCGGGAAGTGCGGGAACAGCTCCGGGAGCTCCTCGTGGAACTCGTTGTCGGCGGCGAGGATCGCGACCAGGGGGGCGGTGGCGGTCTTCGGCTGGTTGCCCTCTGACATGTGCTGCACCAGACGCTGCCGGGCCTCGGCGGAGCGGACGAGGACCACGCGCAGGGGCGTCTGGTTGAAGGCGGTCGGGCCGTACTTGACCAGGTCGTAGATCGCCTGCACCTGCTCGTCCGACACCGGCTCGTCGGTGAAGGTGTTGGCGGTACGGGCCTCGCGGAACAGGAGGTCCTGGGCGGCGGTGTCGAGAACGAGGGACATGCTGTGCCTTCCGGGTGGAACAGGGGGATCAAGCTGTGACCTCACGGTACGACCAGAGTGTGTGAACGTTCAACCAAATCCGGCCACTCGTGAGCTAAGTCACGCAACTTTCAACTAATCAACTTTCAACTAAACGGTACGTCCGTTTAGTCCGCCCCTGCTCCGGCGTCTCACAGAGCCCTGCCGCCCCTGTCCTCGACCTCGTCGTCCGAGTCGTTCGAGCCGTTCGTGGCCTTCGCGCCTGCGTCCCCGCCCTCGGCCGCGTCGCGGCCCGACAGTGCCGCGTCCAGCCGGGCCCGGGCGCCGTCCAGCCAGCGGCGGCACACCTTCGCCAGCTCCTCGCCGCGCTCCCACAGCGCGAGGGACTCCTCCAGCGTCGTGCCGCCCGCCTCCAGCCGGCGCACGACCTCGATCAGCTCGTCCCGCGCCTGCTCGTAGCCGAGCGCGCCCTCGTCCGTCTTGGCTGTCATCTGATCCACCCTAAGTTCGCCTGTTGTCAGTGGGGCCGGAGGCCTCGGCGGGCCGGGCCCCGGAGCCCGGGAAGTGAGCCCGGACATCGCCCCCGGGACCGAGCCGTGTCAGTCGCCCGCCACCCGCACCGTGAATTCGCCCTCCGCGACACGCGCCCGCAGCTCCTCGTCCACGGTGACCTCGCCGGCTGCGCGCACCACCGCGCCGTCCGCGCGCTGCAGCACGGCGTACCCCCGCTCCAGCGTCGCCGCGGGCGACAGCGCGACGACCCGCGCACGCGTGTGGGACAGCTCGGAGTCCGCGCGGTCCAGCAGATGCCCCAGCACCCGCCGGCTCCGGGCGACCAACGCGTCGGTCTCGTGCTCGCGCTCCTCCACCATCCGGTGCGGATGCTCCATGACGCGCCGGTGCAGGGCGTGCGCGAGCCCGCGCTCCTCGCGCTCCAGCACTCCCCGTACGGTCCTGAGGGCCCGGTCCCGCAGCGCCTGCACCCGGTCCAGCTCCTCGCCCACGTCCGGGACGACCTTCTTCGCCGCGTCGGTCGGCGTCGAGGCACGCAGATCCGCCACCAGATCGAGCAGGGGGGAGTCCGGCTCGTGACCGATCGCGGACACCACCGGCGTACGGCAGTCGGCGACGGCACGCACCAGCTGTTCGTCCGAGAACGGCAGCAGGTCCTCCACGCTGCCGCCGCCCCGCGCCACGATGATCACGTCCACGTCCGCGTGGTCGTCCAGCTCCTTCACGGCCTGGAGGACCTGCGGCACCGCGCGCACGCCCTGCACGGCCACGTTGCGCACCTCGAACCGGACGGCGGGCCACCGTCGCCGCGCGTTCTCCAGCACATCGCGCTCGGCCGCCGACGCGCGGCCGCAGACCAGACCGATCAGCTGCGGCAGAAACGGCAGCGGCTTCTTGCGGGCGGGTGCGAAGAGCCCCTCCGCGCCCAGCGACCGCTTGAGCTGCTCCAGCCGGGCGAGCAGCTCGCCGATGCCGACCGGCCTTATCTCGGCGGCCCTGAGCGAGAGCTGCCCGCGCGGGGCGTACCACTCCGGCTTGGCGTGCACGACGACCCGCGCGCCCTCGGACACGGCGTCGGCGACCGCGTCGAACACCTGGCGGTAGCAGGTGACGCTCACCGAGATGTCGTACGAAGGGTCGCGCAGCGTCAGGAAGACCACGCCCGCGCCCGGCCGACGTGACAGCTGGGTGATCTGCCCCTCCACCCACACCGCGCCGAGGCGGTCGATCCATCCCCCGATGAGCCGTGACACCTCGCCGACGGGCAGGGGAGCTTCGGCAGACGTAGTGAGACCCATGCCCGCGAGCGTATCGGCACCCTCCGACAACCCCGGGCCGACGGGACGGCAGCACCAGGCGCGCAACGGCAGGCCGGGCTGTATCCGGCTCAGCTGCAACGGACCCGCGATCCCGGCCCGGGAGTGCCGTACTACGAGCACCGGAGCGGCATCACCGGCCCGGCATCACCGGCCCGCCGCGTCGTCACGAAGCGGGCGGTGCCTGCGCCTCGTGCCGCTCCCGCCGCCCTCGCTGCACCGTCAGCACCACCAGCCCCACCGCCAGCCAGATCACGCCCACCACCTGCGCGGCGCGGGAGGCCTCCAGAAGCACCGCGACCGTCACCGCCGCGCCCAGCACCGGGATCAGCACATGCCGCCACCAGCTCGGCGGACCGCCCGCCCGCCGCACCACGAACCAGCCCACCACGCTCGCGTGCAGCAGCGTGAACGCCGTCAGCGCCCCGACGTCGACGACGGAGACGAGATGCTCCAGCCCGTCGTCACGCCGCGCCGCCCACAACGCCGCGATCATCGTCACCGTCGCCGCGACGACCAGCGCCACGCGCGGAACACCCCCGTCCGTACGGGACAGCGCACGCGGCAGCCGCCGGTCCCGGCCCATGGCGAAGAGGAGCCGCCCCGCCGCCGCCTGCCCCGCCAGCGCCGCGAACGCCGCCCCGATCGCCTTGCCGGCGGCGACCAGATCGTGCAGCCAGGTCCCGACGGACGCGTCCACGGCGTCGTAGAACGCCGTCCCCTGCCCCTTCGGATCCGCCGCCAACTGCGCCGACGAGACCGGCTCCAACAGGGCCACCAGATAGGTCTGCGCCACGAACAGCGCCCCCGCGACGCCCAGACAGAACAGCACCGCCCGCGCCACCTGCCGGGAACCCCCCGTGACCTCCTCCGCGAACGACGCGATCGCGTCGAAGCCGAGATACGACAGCACCGCCACCGACACCGCCCCGAGCACCGCGCTCAGGGCGAAGTCCCCGTCCCCGGTCAGCGGCGACGCCCAGTCGCGGCGCGGCCCGTCCTGCGCCAGCACTGACACGGCCGCGACCAGGAAGACCGCCAGCACCACGATCTCCATCGCCAGGACCGCGAACCCGACCCTGGCCGCCGCCCGTACGCCCCAGAGGTTCAGCAGCGTGGTCACGACGACCGCGATCCCGGTCCACACCCACCGGTCCACCTGCGGAACCAGGGCTTCCATGGCGATCCCGGAGAAGAGGTACGCGACGGCGGGGATCAGCAGGTAGTCGAGCATCGCCATCCACCCGGCGATGAAGCCGGGCCCCTCGCCGAGCCCCTTGCGTGCGTACGCGAAGACCGATCCGGCCAGCGGCGCGACCCGCACCATCTGGGCGTAGCTGAACGCCGTCAACGCCATCGCGACCGTCGCGACGACGTAGACGAGGGCGACCGCGCCGTGCGACCTCGCGTCCAGGGTGCCGAAGACACCGACCGGGGCCATGGGGGCGATGAAGAGCAGCCCGTACACGACGAGGTCCCGGAATCCGAGGCTCCGGCGCAGCCGGGCGTGCGCATCCATACCGGTCCCCGGCCCGGTCCCGGTGCCGGTGCCCGTCATGGGCCCTCCGTCCTCGTACGTACGACGTTGATCACATACGAGCACCAGTCTCAGTCCTGTGGGCGATCGTTGGGCCGTCCGGCGCGCCTTTACGATGGGTGCCATGACTGCAACGAACGCCCGCCGCGTCCTGCTCGCCGCTCCCCGTGGCTACTGCGCGGGCGTGGACCGCGCCGTGATCGCCGTCGAGAAGGCTCTCGAGCAGTACGGCGCGCCCATCTACGTCCGTCACGAGATCGTCCACAACAAGTACGTCGTACAGACCCTGGAGAAGAAGGGTGCGATCTTCGTCGAGGCGACGGCGGAGGTCCCCGAGGGGTCCATCGTCATGTTCTCGGCCCACGGTGTCGCGCCGATCGTGCACGACGAGGCCGCCGAGCGGAAGCTCGCCACCATCGATGCGACCTGCCCCCTGGTGACCAAGGTCCACAAGGAAGCCATCCGGTACGCGAACGAGGACTTCGACATCCTCCTCATCGGCCACGAGGGCCACGAGGAGGTCATCGGCACCACCGGCGAGGCCCCCGACCACATCACCCTGGTCGACGGCCCGGACGACGTCGAGAAGGTCGAGGTCCGCGACCCGTCGAGGGTCGTCTGGCTCTCCCAGACCACGCTGTCCGTCGACGAGACCATGGAGACCGTCGACAAGCTCAAGACCAAGTTCCCGCTGCTGGTCTCGCCGCCGAGCGACGACATCTGCTACGCCACCCAGAACCGCCAGATCGCGGTCAAGCAGATGGGGGCCGAGGCGGATCTGGTCATCGTCGTCGGCTCGCAGAACTCCTCGAACTCCAAGCGCCTCGTCGAGGTCGCCCTGGGCGCCGGCGCCCGCGCCGCCCACCTGGTGGACTACGCGAGCGAGATCGACGAGGCCTGGCTGGAGGGGGGCGTCTCGACCGTCGGCGTCACCTCGGGTGCCTCGGTGCCCGAGGTGCTGGTCGAGGAGGTCCTGGAGTGGCTGACGCAGCGTGGCTTCGAGGACGTCGAGATCGTCAAGGCGGCCGAGGAGTCGATCACGTTCTCACTGCCGAAGGAGCTCCGCCGGGACCTGCGTGCCGAGGCGACGTCGCTCGTCGAGGACTGAGAGCGGCCTTCAGGGAGTGACGGTGAGCAGTTCCTCGTAACGTTGTGTCCATGAACGTCTTCGGAGTGGACATCGGCGGATCGGGGATCAAGGGCGCTCCCGTGGACCTGGACCGCGGCGACCTCGCAGAGCCCCGCCACAAGGTACTCACACCGCATCCGGCCGCGCCCGACGGCGTGGCCGACTGCGTCGGCGAGGTGGTGGAGCACTTCGGCTGGTCGGGCCCGGTCGGAATCACCTTCCCCGGGGTGGTCACCGGCTCGGTCGTGCGGACGGCGGCCAACGTGGACAAGAGCTGGATCGACCTGGACGCGGGCAAGCTGCTCGGCGACCGGCTGAACATGCCCGTGACCGTGCTGAACGACGCGGACGCGGCGGGTGTGGCCGAAATGACCTTTGGTGCCGGCCGCGGCCGCAAGGGCGTGGTGATGCTGCTGACGTTCGGTACGGGCATCGGGAGCGCGGTCTTCATCGACGGCAAGCTCGTGCCGAACACGGAGCTCGGGCATCTGGAGCTGAACGGCCACGAGGCGGAGAAGCACGCGTCGACCAAGGTCAAGGACGACGAAGAGCTGAGCTGGGAGCACTGGGCCCACCGGGTCCAGAAGTACCTGGCCCATGTGGAGATGCTGTTCTCGCCCGAGCTCTTCATCATCGGGGGCGGGGTGAGCCGCAAGGCGGACAAGTTCATTCCGCTGATCAAGCACATCCGCGCGGAGATCGTCCCTGCGGAGCTGCAGAACAACGCGGGGATCGTCGGCGCGGCGATGGCCACGGCGGAGCACTGAGCGACACCCTCCCTCGACCTTCCTCGGCCCGGTGCCGGGGGAGGGCGCTACGAGGGCGTCAGGCGCGGCGGGGCGGGGCGGAGGGCCGGCGGGAGCGGCGGCGGGTCATCAGCCGGATCTTCCGGACGCTCGCGATGACGCCGGCGATGAGCGTGCCGCCGTACAGCCAGCCCGCATGCACGGCCAGCGCGGTGACGAGCGCCATGATCTGGACGCCGATCCCCCCGCTGCCACCGGTCCCGGTCGCACCGCCCGAGATGGGGACGAGCCCGGTGGCGAAGGCGATCGGCACACTGATCGGCGCGGTGACCAGATCGGCGTCGCGTACCCAGAACGCGGTCAGGGCGCTCAGCGGCAGGAACAGCACGCCGTACACGATCGCCGAGCCGTCGAACAACAGCTCGTCGAGCGAGCCGAGGACCAGCATCACGGAGCACGCGAACAGCCCGGCGCCGAGTCCGGTCAGCCGGGGATTGGGCAGCCGCCGCAGGGCGGCCAGCACCGGTGGCCCCGGGCGGACCGGCCGCAGGGTGGGCCGCTTCCCGGGCCGCGCCGGGGCGTCCACCTGACCGGGCCGCCCGGGCCGGGCGGTGACCCGGTACACCGCGGCGCCCTCGATCAGCGAACCCTGCGAGACAGGGGCCTGCGGTGAAAGAGGGGCCTGCGGCCGCGGCCGCCTCGACGGGGTACCAGTCCTTTGCTGCTCCACGTGACCAACGTAGGTCGCCATGTGCGACGAGTACGTCACAGGACACGCCCTTTGGGTGACCTTGGTCGTGAGTTCGAGACATCGCACGCGTGACGTACTGCGGCGGGCCGCCCGTAAACTGGGGGATCGGCCCACTCCCGGGCCCCGGCCACCAGCCAGCCCTCACTCCAGGAAGTCGCCAACGTGTCGCTCACGATCGGAATCGTCGGTCTGCCGAATGTCGGCAAGTCGACCCTGTTCAACGCCCTGACCAAGAACGACGTGCTGGCGGCCAACTACCCGTTCGCCACCATCGAGCCCAATGTGGGCGTGGTCGGCGTTCCCGACGCCCGGCTCACCAAGCTGGCCGAGATCTTCAGCTCCCAGCGGATCCTCCCCGCGACGGTCGACTTCGTCGACATCGCCGGCATCGTCCGCGGCGCGAGCGAGGGCGAGGGGCTCGGCAACAAGTTCCTGGCGAACATCCGGGAGTCCGACGCGATCTGTCAGGTCATCCGGGCCTTCAAGGACGAGAACGTCGTCCACGTCGACGGCAAGGTCTCGCCGAAGGACGACATCGAGACGATCAACACCGAGCTGATCCTCGCGGACCTCCAGACCATCGAGAAGGTCCTTCCGCGCCTCCAGAAGGAGTCCCGGATCAAGAAGGACGTGGCGCCCAAGGTCGCGGCCGTCGAGGCAGCCCAGGCCATCCTCGAGGAGGGCAACACCCTCTTCTCCGCCGGCATCCTCCAGGGCAGCGAGAAGGCCGAGCTGCTGCACGACCTGCACCTGCTCACCACCAAGCCGTTCCTGTACGTCTTCAACGTCGACGAGGACGAGCTGGTCGACGACGACTTCAAGAACGAGCAGCGCGCCCTGGTCGCCCCGGCCGAGGCGATCTTCCTCAACGCCAAGCTGGAGCAGGACCTCGCCGAGCTCGACGAGGAGGACGCCATGGAGCTCCTCCAGTCCGTCGGCGCCCAGGAGCCGGGCCTGGCCACCCTCGCCCGCGTCGGCTTCGACACCCTCGGCCTGCAGACCTACCTCACGGCCGGCCCCAAGGAGTCCCGCGCCTGGACGATCAAGAAGGGCGCCACGGCCCCCGAGGCGGCCGGTGTGATCCACACCGACTTCCAGAAGGGCTTCATCAAGGCCGAGGTCATCTCCTTCGCCGACCTCGTCGCCACGGGCTCGGTCGCCGACGCCCGCTCGGCGGGCAAGGCGCGCATGGAGGGCAAGGAGTACGTGATGCAGGACGGCGACGTGGTGGAGTTCCGCTTCAACGTCTGAGTGGACGTGGACAAACGGCCTGACCTGCGAGAAAGCAGGTCGGGCCGTTGTGCTGTCCGCAGCAGTCCGCAGAACCTGGAGCAGCTACGTGTCGTAGACCGTGGAGCGGTGTCCGACGTGTACGACCCACACCACCAGCTCCCCGTTGTCGATCGTGTAGACGACGCGGTAGTCGCCGACCCGTAGGCGGCGGCGCTCAGGCTGGGATACGAGTGCGGTGGTGTTGAAGCCGAAGGGGTCGCTCTCCAGCTCTGCCAGTTTGGCCAGGATGCGAAGCGCCATGTCACGCGGGATCTTGCGCAGCTCGGCCTGGGCCTCGGGCCGGAATACCGTGCGGTAGTCACTCACTGCGTGCCAGCGTCTCCTTCATCACGTCCTCGATCGGGACGCCGGCGGCCGGGCTCGCCATGCGCTCGTCGATGATGCGGTTGATCTCGCGTTCTTCCCATTCCTGGTACCTGCGCAGCACCTCGATCGAGACCACGGCGGCGACCTGCTTGCCGCGACGGGTGATGACAGTGGGCACGTCGTCGCGGTCGGCCCGTTCGACGACTTCGGCCAAGTGAGCGCGTACGTCGCGGATGGACTCTATGGGCAGCGGCTGAGTCATGCTTCAAGGGTACCGAGTGTGCCATGTGTACACAACGCCTGTGGGTGCCGGTCGGTGCCCGAGGGTCAGCGGTGGCACTATGCGGGGACACAGCGAGAGGGGCCGGGGCGGGATGGGGCGCAGGGAGCGGGAGGCGGTTGCCGCGGGCGCGCGGCTGTACGAGGCGGCGCAGGCGGTGGCCGGTGACCACGGGCGGGCTGTCGAGGCGGTTCGGGCGGCGCTGAAGCCGATCTGCGATACGGCGGCGGAACAGGCGCTGGACGCCATCCCAGTGGCCCGGTTGAAGGAGGTCACCGAGGGTCGGCTGAGGCTCGGGGAAGTCGAGGGGTGCGGGCTTCGGTCGGTCCGGCAGGTACTCGATGCCGGTTCCTACCGGTTGCGACAGATTCCTGGCGTGGGGCAGCGGACCGCCGATCAGGCCATCGCGGCGGCACGTCAGATATCTGATGCCGTTCGGGAGACCATCGCCGTCCACATCGACGTCGATCGGCCGGAGCCGCGAACCACCTCACTCGTCATGGCCCTACACGTGCTGGTGGAAGCGGGCCCGGATGTGCGGCGAGCCGTCGACATGGCCGTGGCTCTCTCGAAGCGGCTCGGTCCGCTGCTGGCCGAGGCCAAGCCCGCCGCTGGGCGGCTACGGATGCTGCTGGTGGGTCAGGCCAAACGAGCTCGGGCGCTGGAGGCCGTTGCAGAGGTCCGCAGGCTGACCGAGGAAGCAGCGCAGGGCGGTGTGCCGGAGCTGCTTGCACAGGCCTCGGTGGATCTGCTGCGCGGTACCTCGACCGAGGTTGCGGCCTGGGTCGACTTCGAGCTGCGTTCCGCCGAGTACTACAGCCTGCTCGCGGAGATCTCCGGCCGCAGACCCGACACTGCCGCTGCCGAGGGGTTCCTGCCCGACGAAGTCGCCGAGCGGGTCCGCGACCAGATGCTTGATGAAACTCACCGGCGAGTGTCGCTGCGCGGCTATCAAACCTTCGGGGCGCGCTTCGCCCTGGCGCAACGCAAGGTGATTCTTGGAGACGAGATGGGGCTCGGCAAGACCATCCAGGCCATCGCTGCTCTGGCTCATCTCGCTGCCGAGGGGCACAGCCACTTCATGGTCGTCTGCCCGGCCAGCGTCCTGATCAACTGGACACGCGAGATCGAGGCCCGCAGCAAGCTGCGCGTGATGCCTCTTCACGGCCCCGACAGGCAGGAAGCGTTCGCCGATTGGAAGGGCCGGGGCGGCGTAGGTGTGACTACCTTCGACGCCTTGCGTGGTTTCCCGTCCCCCGGAGGCGGCGAGCTGGGGATGCTGGTCGTGGACGAGGCGCACTACGTGAAGAATCCGAAGACGCGTCGCTCCCAGGCCGTGACTGAATGGTCCGGGCGCTGCGAACGCGTTCTCTTCATGACCGGCACGCCCATGGAGAACCGAGTCGCCGAATTTCGCAGCCTTGTGCACATTCTCCAGCCGAGCCTGGCAGGGGCTGTCGATGACCGTGACGGAGTGGCCGGTTCCAAGGCCTTCCGGAAGGCTGTCGCCCCGGTCTATCTGCGACGCAACCAACAGGATGTTCTGACCGAACTGCCCGCGCTCCAGCAGACGGACGAGTGGGAGGAGCTGAGCGCGTCGGATGAAGATGCCTACCGCGAGGCCGTGCGCGCCGGCAACTTTATGGCGATGCGCAGAGCGGCGTACGCGCGCCCCGAGAAGTCAGCCAAGCTGAACCGGCTGCGCGAGATCGTCGAGGACGCCGCCGAGAACGGGTTGAAGGTGGTGGTGTTCTCCAACTTCAGGGATGTCCTTGGAGCGGTGAAGAACACGCTGGATGGTGCGCGGAGCAATGGTGGCGGTCAGGTGTTCGGTCCGATCTCGGGAAGTGTGCCGCCCGCGCGCCGTCAGCAGCTGGTGGACGAGTTTGCTGCCGCGCCGGGTCATGCGGTGCTGGTGGCGCAGATCGAGGCGGCGGGCGTGGGGCTCAACATGCAGGCCGCGTCCGTCGTGATCATCTGCGAGCCTCAGATCAAACCGACCATTGAACACCAGGCGGTGGCGCGGGCCCACCGCATGGGGCAGGTGCGTTCGGTCCGGGTGCACCGGCTGCTCACCACCCGCGGGGTGGACGAGCGGATGGTGGAGATGCTGAAGAACAAGACCCGCCTGTTCGACGCATACGCACGTCGCAGCGCTGTCGCCGAGTCGACGCCGGAGGCGGTCGACGTTTCGGACACGGCGATGGCCCGCCAGATCGTCGAGGAGGAGCAGGCGCGGCTGGGAGCGGTCCGCGGAGAGTCCGCAGGACACCCGTAAACAGCCGTCGGGACCCAACGCACACAAACGGAGAAATGCCTGGCCAGGGCGGCACATGCGGTTCCGCCGCAGGTCAGGATCGGTCCGCAGGCATTCCGCTTCAACGTGTAGCCGCCTCGTTGCTGCATGTTAGGCATCCCTCGTCAAGTGTGCAGGTCAGAAGGGGTCGGACTCTGACGAGTCCGACCCCTTCTGCATTCCCGTACTGACTTGGGGCCGACTCTTCAGCTGCTTCGCGGCGGCGTGAGCTTGTCGAGGTCCAGGCTGACCTCGAAGGGCACCGGACGCTCGAGGGTTCCCCGGAAGATCCCGGCGGGCGCGTACGCACCGGTGGGTTCGTCGAGCTCGTAGACGTGGACGACGGGTGCCCCGTCCTCGTCCTCGATGCACCAGTAGTGCGGGATGCCGGCCTCTGCGTACTTGCGAAGCTTTACGTTGCGATCGCGGTGGGCGGACTCGGGGGAGACGACCTCGACGACGAGTCGGACTTCGTCCGGCGAGAACCAGGTGCGGTCGTCGTTGTAGGCGGCAGTGGTCACCAGGAGGTCGGGCTCGGGGCGGTTGCGCGGGTCCAGCTTGATGGTCATCTCGCGGCCGACTCTGGCATCGGCGGGCACCTGATCCATGAGCGCGACGGTCAGCATGGTGACGAGGTGGCCGTGCCACCACCTCTGGGGCGACATCATGAAGACGAGGGCTCCATCGATCAACTCGGTATGGCGGGGTGCCTCGGGGAGGCGGTCGAGGTCCTCCGCGAACCAGCCTTCCGCGCGCGGCGGGCGCATCCAGTCGGGCAGTGCGGTCATGGCTTCACGGTAGCGGCTGCAGTCACCCCAGGTGAGGTGCTCTTGGGCGTCCCGATGGTTCGGATCGGGTGCGACCTCTTCTGAGGCGGGCCCCTGGCTTTGTGCCCGTGGGATCGAGTAGCCGCGCCGCCAGGCCGCCCGAGATGAAGTAAGATTCAATCTACGTAAGAATCTATCTACGTTAATTGCCCTGGGGGGTGTGCCGTGGAGTTCCAAGGTCGGGTCGGAGATCTTGAACTGCTGGCCGAGCAGTACCGGACCGTGGCAGACGGCGCTGGTGCCACGCGAGGGCGGGCCGTGATCATGACGGGTCGGCGCCGAGTGGGGAAGTCGCGACTGGTCCAGGAGTTCTGCGATCGGTCGGGAGCGCCGTACGTGGTGTTCCAGGCCACCCGGGGGCGTAACCCTGTGGCTGAGCGTGCCGACTTCGCCGCGACCCTCGCGCAGTCGCCACTGCCGGGCGTGGAGCTCGTCGCCGGCCTCCAGGCACAGGACTGGAACCAGGCCCTGCGCTCGTTGGCGCTCGCGGTGCCCGATGACGCACCCAGCATCGCGGTGATCGACGAGGTGCCCTGGCTGGTCGAGCAGGATCAGGAGTTCGAGGGCGCCCTCCAGACCGTCTGGGACCGTCACCTGTCTTCCAAGCCCGTGCTTCTGCTGCTGGTCGGCAGCGATGCGTCGGTGATGGAGGCGCTCCAGTCGTACGGGCGCCCGTTCTACGGCCGGGCGGCGAAGATGACCGTCCATCCCCTGAACCTGGCCGACGTGCAGGCGATGACCGAACTCGATGCCGCCGAGGCCGTCGACGCCCAGTTGATCACTGGAGGGTTCCCCGAGATCGTGCAGTCATGGCGGCCCGGGATGGGGCGTACGGCCTTCCTGCAGGCTTCGGTCGCCAATCCTCTCTCGCCCCTGCTGGTGGCCGGCGAGCTGTCTCTGCTGGGCGAGTTTCCGGAGGCTTCGCACTCACGGGCGGTACTGGAGGCGGTGGGCAGCGGTGAGCGCACGTTCAGCGCGATCGCTGCCCGGGCCGGCGGCGCCGGCTCGCTGCCGTCCGGCACGCTCTCCCCTCTGCTGGCCACTCTGCAGTCCAAGCGAGTCCTGGCCGCTGATCTCCCTCTGTCCGTGAAGCCGGACAGCAAGAACAAGCGCTACCGGATCGACGACCCGTATCTGCGGTTCTGGCTGGCGTTCCTGGCACGCTCGATCCCCCTCATCGAGCGCGGCCGCGGCGACTTGGCACTGGAACGGATCGAGCGGTCATGGGCCACCTGGCGCGGGCGAGCGGTCGAGCCACTGATCCGTGACTCCTTGCTGCGTCTGATGCCCAATGACGAGTGGCCCGAGACCGACGCCATCGGCGGTTGGTGGAACCGTCAGAACAACCCCGAGATCGACCTCGTTGGCGCAGACCGCGAGCCGGTGGCCCGGCAGGTGCACTTCGTCGGGTCGGTCAAGTGGCTGGAGACCCAGCCCTTCGGCCGTCATGACTACGACGCCTTGGTACGCGACATGCTCGCTGTCCCCGGAACCGCCCCGGACACTCCGTTGGTCGCGGTCTCTCGCTGTGGGGTGGCTGATGATCTGCCACTGACCGCCCACTGGGGGCCGGAGGACCTCGTACGGGTGTGGCAGCCCCGATAGCCGCGGAGGGCTGGGACGGCCCCCGTGCCGGGTTCTCTTCAGGGGTTCGCGGGAGCCCTACTCGTCACGTGGTTCGAGCATCGGTTGGAAGGCGGAGTCCTCCTCATCGGGAACGTGCGGGAGGAAGCCGTCGGGGACGGTGCGGGCGGCGGTGGCGAGGAGGCGGTCCAGGACTTCCCGGTCGGTGGCCGAGGGGAGCCGAAGGGCGGAGAGCAGGCGGTCGCGGACGGCGGGGTGGTCCGGGTGGTCGTCGAGGTAATCGGAGTTGAGGGCCGGGGGACGGAAGCCGGCCAGGGCGTCGTGCCACGATGGGAGGACGACGGCGAGGGTCAGGGCCTCGGCGAGGGACTCGGCGATCAAGGAAGCCTGGCCCTCGGAGTCGGTGTAGAGGACGGGGCGAGAGCCGCCGGGGACGGCCGGCCCGCAGAGATAGTGGGTGCCGCCCGCGTTGCAGCCGGCAATGGGCTCCACCGGGAGGCCGTTGGGCAGGGCGATCGATTCGATCGGGTCGGTGCGGGCGAGGTCGAACTCGCCGTCGCAGGCCAGGTAGGAGGCGACCTCGGGATGCTCGGCGATCCTGCGGAGGAGGGCGCTGTCCGAGAGGGCGGCCGGGTTGAGGGCTGCGGCGATCGCCGGGGTGAGGGTGCGCCCGGCCAGGACGTGGCGGATGGCGTCGAGCGGGACGGGGCGCTCGTAGTAGTCCTCGAAGTAGGCCTGGACGGCCTCGGGGGAGCGGTCGGTGAGGAGAGGGAAGAGGAAACCGGAGCCGTCCGGGTCCTCGCTGCCGGAGGGGAAGGCGATGGCCGAGCCGGTGCGCCAGGCGGTGTCGCCGGTCTCCCGCCACAGGCAGGTGGTGACACGAGGGGCGTCGATGCCCTCGTCACAGAAGGCGGGTTCGTCCAGGAGCGGGCGCAACGCGGCGGGCACTTCGTCGATGACACCGGGCCAGACCTGCTCGTCGTCCGTCGCGTACGGGCTCATCTCCGACTCGTGGTCGAAGCCGCGTATGAGCACGCCGGCGGAGGTGAAAACGACGGAGAAGTCGTCCCCCGAGCCGTTCTCCATCAGCGCGGCCTCCTCGCCCGGGCCCCAAGCCGCGTCGAAGGTGTAGCAACAGAACCGTGGATCGCTGCCGATCGCGGCGTCCAGGACGGCCAGCGCGCGCAGATGGGCGCGGAGTTCGGCGGGCTCAGGGAGGAGGGCGGCGGTCTCGTGCACAGTGCTCATGGCGATATGGAAGCAGCGGCCACTGACAATCCGGCCGGCTGGTCCCGACGAAGGCGCCGTGCCTCAGCGGCCCGGCAAGCGGCTCGATCTGCTGCTGCAGTGCACAGGACTCTCGGGCGACGGGTCAGCGACATGCCCTGCGCAAGGAGTGGCAGGCGTAACGAGGGTCGGGCGTCGTGAAGGACAGGCCGTTCTCGTCGAGTGCGTTGAAGACAGTGACCCGGCCGTGGGGAAAGACGAATCCGACGGCCACCATTCCGCGTGCCAGATCGTCGCCACGCCACTCCAGCAGCTCGACTTCGTGCAGTACCTGGCCGTGGAGTGAGCTCAAGGCCGGCACCCCGTCGTCACGCCAGCGGACGTCGAACTCCAGCCGGTGGGCGGGCCCGCGGGGGTTGAGGGAGTTCCAGCTCACCGAGAGGTCGTCGAATTTGTGGTGCTGGATCTCGACCTGCTCCCCGTCGAAGTCGAGCAGAACGGGGCCGTTGGCGAACCACGTGTCGTCTGCGACATCCCACAGCAGCCATGCCCGTGTCAGCGTCTTGCCGACGAGCGCGCGCAGGCGATCGCCATGGCAGGCGGTGATCGCGGTATGGCTACGCAGCCACACGGGGGCGTAGGTCTCGATGTTGAAGTCGGACACCTGGGCATTGTGCCGGGTGGGTGGCCGGCAGCTCAGCGGGCCGGGCACTCGGTGGTTGGACGGATCGGCGTCGAGTGCCTCATCTTCGGATCCGCATCAGGAGCAGTTGGTCGGACATGGAAGGCACTGGGGGTCTGCGACGGCAAGTGCCATCGCGCGCCTCTTTCGTCCGGCCGACCGCGACTGTCGAGCGCGCCCGTCACTCGCGCAGTGCCAGTCCCGTCTTCGCTCCCGCCCCGCACAGCGGTACGACGGTGGTGCGGTCGTCCAGGCCGTGGGCGCCGATCGCCGCCCAGCAGGCGACGCCTGTGGGCTCGACGAAGAGGCCGCGGCCCGCGAGGTCCAGTTGTGCGGCCCGGATCTGGTCCTCCGTCACCGTGAGGATGGTGCCGCCGGTGGCGCGTACGGCGGTGAGGATCTGGCGGGCGCGCGGTGGGTTCGGGATCGCGATGCCCTCGGCGAGGGTGGGGGTGGTGGCCGCGGGGGCGAGGATGTCGTCCGCGCCGGCCCGGAAGGCGAAGGCGAGCGGGGCGACCGCCGACGCCTGTACGGCGATGAGGGCGGGACGCTCGGCGATCAGCCCGTGGGAGTGGAGCTCCTCGATGGCCAGAGAGGCGCCGAGCAGCAGCGTCCCGTTGCCGGCGGGCACGACGAGCGTCTCGGGAAGCCGGCCGCCGAGGTCCTCCCAGATCTCGTACACATAGGTCTTCGTGCCGTGCAGGAAGTACGGGTTGTAGACATGCGAGGCGTAGAAGACGCCGTCCTCGTCGGCGGCGGCGCGGGCTGCCAGTGCCGCCTCCTCGCGGCCGCCCGGCACGATGTCGAGACGGGCGCCGTGCGCCGAGATCTGTTCGACCTTCTTCTGCGAGGTCGTGGCGGGCACGTACACCGTGCAGTCCAGCCCGGCCCGGGCGCAGTACGCCGCGATCGAGGTGCCGGCGTTGCCGCTGCTGTCGGCGATGACGCGCCGCGGCTTCAGATGCCGGGCCAGTTCCGCGAGCATGACCGCGCCGCGGTCCTTGAAGGACAGGGTCGGCATCAGGAAGTCGAGCTTCGCGGTGACGGTCTCGGTGAGCGGCACGAGCGGGGTCCTGCCCTCGCCGAGCGAGACGGCCTGCGGGCCGCGCGAGGCGTCCGCGGCCGCGAGGGGGAGGGCCTCCTCGTAACGCCAGAGTGAATTGGTCCGTCCGGACAGGGAGTTGCGGGGGACGGGGCCGGCGGCGAAGTCGAGATCCCAGGGACCTCTGCATTGTGGACAGCACCAGGTGAGCGTCTCGACAGGGGACCGCACCTCGCACATCGCGCACTGATAGTCCGTCATGTGATCCACCATGGCAGTTGTGTGGCGCACGTGTTACGGGATGTCCCGGACTCTTGTGGGATTCCTATGGATCGGTCAATCTTTCGGACGGCAGCGGCACGGCAATCGCGCGGACATCCCCTCCGCGTCATTGTCATGCCCCTGTCGAAACCCCCACAGAATGCACCACCAATGAGGAGGATCCTCACATGTCCGTGATGCGTAATTCGCGGCGAAGACTGTCCGCGGCCAGCGCCATAGCCGTCGCCGCCCTGGCGCTCGGCGCCGCGTCCGCCCTTCCGGCCACCGCGGCCGAGTCCGCCCCGGTAGGCGTCATCCAGAACGCGGGCGCCCCCGGCGCCATCGCCGGCAGCTACATCGTCACCCTTGACGAATCGGCCGCCGACGCCGGCTCCAAGGCGGGCAAGGACCTCGCCGCGGAGTACGGAGCCAAGATCAAGAAGACGTACAACGCCGCTCTCAACGGATACGCCGTCGAACTGTCCGAGGCGCAGGCCAAGAAGTTCGCCGCGGACCCGGCCGTCGAGTCCGTCGTGCAGAACCGTGTCTTCACGATCTCCGGCACCCAGCCGAACCCGCCCTCCTGGGGCCTGGACCGCATCGACCAGAGGGCACTGCCCCTCAACCAGAGCTACACCTACCCCGACTCGGCCGGTGAGGGCGTCACCGCGTACGTCATCGACACCGGTGTACGGATCACCCACAGCGACTTCGGTGGCCGGGCCTCGTACGGCTACGACGCCATCGACAACGACAACACGGCGCAGGACGGCAACGGCCACGGCACGCACGTCGCCGCCACCGTCGCCGGATCCTCGTATGGTGTCGCCAAGAAGGCCAAGGTCGTCGGCGTCCGGGTGCTCAACAACGCCGGCTCCGGCACCACCGCGCAGGTCGTCGCGGGCATCGACTGGGTGACGCAGAACGCCGTCAAGCCGGCCGTCGCCAACATGAGCCTCGGCGGCGGCGTGGACACGGCGCTGGACACCGCCGTACGCAACTCCATCGCCTCCGGCGTCACCTACGCCATCGCGGCGGGCAACGACGGCGCCAACGCGTCCAGCACCTCGCCGGCCCGGGTGACCGAGGCCATCACGGTCGGCTCCACCACCAGCACCGACGCGCGCTCCAGCTTCTCCAACTACGGCAGCGTCCTGGACATCTTCGCCCCGGGCTCCTCCATCACCTCGGCCTGGAACACCAGCGACAGCGCCACCAACACCATCTCCGGCACGTCGATGGCCACCCCGCACGTCGCCGGTGCCGCCGCGCTCTACCTCGCGGACAACCGCACCGCGACCCCCGCACAGGTGTCCTCGGCCCTGACCACCGCCGCGACCCCGAACGTCGTCGGCAACCCCGGCTCCGGCTCGCCCAACCGGCTCCTTTACGTCGGCGGCGGCTCGACCACGCCGCCCGGACCGAGGTTCGAGAACACCGCCGACTTCGCGATCAACGACAACACCACCGTGGAGTCGCCCGTCACCGTCAGCGGTGTCACCGGCAGTGCCCCGGCCGCCCTGCAGGTGCCCGTGAGCATCGTTCACACCTACATCGGTGACCTCCAGGTCCAGCTCGTCGCCCCGGACGGCACCGCGTACACGCTGAAGTCCTACGGCACGGGCGGCAGCTCCGACAACATCAACACCACGTACACGGTGAACGCCTCTTCGGAGACCGCGAACGGTACGTGGAAGCTGCGCGTGAGCGACAACGCCAACTACGACACCGGCAGGATCGACTCCTGGGCGCTGCAGTTCTGAGGCCTCGTACGCCCATGAGTCGGGCACCTGACGAGCAGTGACAACGAGGGGCGGTCGCGCCGAGCGGCCGCCCCTTCCTCATGCGTCGAGCAATCCGTACATCACGGCGAGCGGAAGCACGGGATTCGCCGCACCGTCCCCAGCCAGTTCCTCGTCGTCGAGCAGGGCGAGCAGCCGCCGCGGCGGAAGCCGGGGGTGACGCGCCGCGGCTGCCCGTACGCCCGGGTCCGGATCGCGGGTGAGCGCATCCGCACACGCCGGCTGCAGCTCCGGATCGAGAGTGGCGAGCCGGCGCACCGAGGGGTCCTCCGCGTCGGCGAAACGGGCGGCGAGCCCGGTGACCGGAAAGCCGGGCCGCGTCGTCAGACGGTCACGTTCCCGCCCCGTGTACTCCAGATGGCAACGCAGCAGCAGTTCCGGCGGCGGGGCGGGGTGGTTCTGGGCCAGCAGCACCCGTACGCCGAGGTCGTCGTCCTCCGCGAGGAGTGCGACCAGAGCGGCGGGGAGTGCCGGGTCGGTGGCGGCGTGGCGGCGCAGGAGCGGGTGCGCGGAGTTCGCTCGCGACGTGGTCACCGCGGGGTCGCGCGGGGGACGGGTGTGGTGCGGAATGGGCAAGAAGTCCTCGTCCTGGTCCACGACGTAGTCGATCGCGGCGCGCTCGGCCTCGGTCAGCTCGGGGCGTACGGAGACGGCGGTCCGTACGCCGGGGTCGCGGTCGTGGGCCAGGAGTTCCACCACCTCCCGCGCGAGGACGGCACGGCCGGCGACCTCCAGTCGGACCCCGGTGTCCGGTGACGCGGCCATCAGCGCGACGACATCGGGCGGGGTGCTGTGGTTGTGGGCGAGCACCCAGTGGTCTTCCTCGTCGGTGCCGTGCAGGAGGGAGTCGACGACCGCCCGGGTGAGGGGGCGGTTCACCAGGATGTGGCTGCGGGCGTGCGAATTGTGCGGGGGCAAACGGTTCAGCTGCCGCTCGTTCTCCTCCGCGTCCTCCTCCCGCATCCGCCGCTCGAACGCCGCGCGGACGGCCGGGTGGGGATCGGCCGGCAGGGCGGCGCGCCTCTCCTCCGACAGACCGGCCCACATCTGCACCGCGGTCGACCGGATCGACGCCATCGGATGGGCCGCGTGACCGAGAAGGGTGCGGTAAGGCACCTGTCGGGACGTGATGAGCTGCCCCAGCTCCTCGTTCCCGTACGTCGTGTACATCCGGTCGACGACCCAGTCCGGAAGCGGCTGTGGAAGCCATTCATGCCCCGGCCCGCCGGCGAAATGGGCTCGTACGATCCATTCCGGATCGTCCACCAGCCGCCCGCGCACCTCACCGTCCACGTAGGGGTTGCGGACGAAATCCGCCCGGACCCGTGGCTCGGGATGGGTGACGATCGCGTCGACGACGGCGTCGGGGAAGTCTCGCCTCTGGCGGCACAGCGGGCTCCACGCCTCCTTGTGGCGAGATGTCAGCAGCCGTAGGAGGACGTCTGTGGGCGCGGCGGGGTTCACCGCGACGCCATGGAGCAAGGGCGCCGTCATGAGGCGGGCTCGCTGTCGAACTCCGGACACGGCGTCGGCTCGGCGACCCAGCCCGCCGACAGGACCAGGCGTGAGGTGCGGTGGACGGCCAGGAAGCCGAAAGGGCGGTCGAATTCGGCCTCGATGTACTTGGTCGTGTGACGCGGTGGCGGGCCGAGCCCGGCCGCCATGGCACCGATCGCGGTCACGGATGCCGCCTCGAAGCCCTCAGCGTCGAAGACGGCCGTCGCCGACTGCCGGGCGGAGGCGACGGCCAGCGGGGCGGCGCTCATCCGGGGGAAGTGTCCATGGCTGCCGTCCATGGCCGTCGACAGACCGAAGAGCGCGGGCCGGTGCAGCAGATCGTGGTCTGCCGACAGGCGAAAGGGACTGGTGAGGACGGCCAGTGTGGGATCGGGAGTACGGCTTCCGACCGTCCCGACGGTCAGACCGGGCCCCGGTCCGCCGAAGGGAAGGCGGTCTCCCGGGACGATCCGGTACGTACCCGTGAGCGTCCCGATGCCGGCCTGGAGGACGTCGCCGGGGGCCATGTCGGGGGCGCCCAGCAGCAGGTGGACATCGACGCCGGTGTCGCCGAGGACCTTGAGGACGGTCAGCGGGCCGTGGTCCGTCCCGGCCACGCCGATCCGGTCCAGCAGCGAGGTCGACCGGCACAGAGCGAGGAGTTCACGCCCTTGCCAGGGACCGGTTTCGGGAGTCATCCCGCTGTCCCGGAAGGGCCGAAGCCACTTCAGTCGCACGACCTGCGCGGCAGCCAGGACCAGAAGGACGGCGTCGTCGTCAAGGTCGATCGGCATCGAACGGATCAGTCCGTCCGTGTTCTCCGACGCCCAGGTGTCCAGCGTCCTGCGGTCGGAATCGGAGTCCCCGCTGAGCGAGCACGCTCAGGCAGTCCGCGGGCACTCCGGCCGTCCACTCCGGTCGCAAAGGCAGTACACGCCTGACCCACAGGCCGACGGCGGATCGTGAGCCGCGTACGGTCGCGAGCGCCGCGAGCAAACGCCGTGCGGCGTCGGCGGCGTGGTCGCCGCGCATGCCCACGGCGTCTTCGAGCTCGGCGCGGGCTGGGCCGTCCGCCGCGTCCGCCGGGAGGGCGAGAAGGGGCCAGACGCCGGTGGCCGAGAAGACCGTGTCGTCCGGTCCGGCGGTCGCCGCCCACCGGCTGGTGAGGCGGTTGACCGCACGTACGGAATCAGCTGTTGCTCGCATGGCGCCCCCCGTATGATCCGCTGATCGCCGATCCGCGCACATGTTCGCATGATCTCTGCTCATCCCCGCTGATCCCCACCGATTCTTCCGAGGAGCACGCACCCGTGGAACCGTCGTCGCAGGGCTGGACGCCTCCGGGCGCGTCCGGCCCGGCGCAGCCGCCTTCGCAGCCTTCGTCCTCGTCCCCACAGCCGTACCCGTATCCGTATCCGACACCCACGGGGTCGCCGACGGGGATGCCGGCAGGGATGCCGTATCCGGCCTACGGGATGCCTCCCCGCCCCGCGACCAACGGCTTCGCCGTCGCCTCCCTCATCACGGGAATCGTGTGCTGTCTGCCGCCGCTCGGGCTCGTCCTCGGACTGATCGCCCTTGCGCAGATCAAGAAGAAGGGGCAGGACGGGCGCGGGCTGGCGATCGCCGGGACCGCGCTCTCCGTCGTCAGCACGATCCTCATGACCGTCGCGTTCGCCACCGGCGGCGCCGCCGCGTTCTGGGACGGCCTCCGCGACGCCGCGGACGAGAGTGCCAGGTCGCGCTCCACGCTCGATCTGCGCACCGGGCAGTGCTTCGACACGCCCCATGGGGTCGAGGACGAGAAGGAAACCGCGTCCGTCGCGGTCGTCGACTGCGAGAAGCCGCACGACGGTGAGGTCTCCGGCGCCTTCCCGCTGCACAAGTTCGACAGGTGGCCGGGAGATCCGGCCATCGAGTCCGAGGCGGAGACCCGCTGCGAGGACATCAACAGCGCGTACGCGCTGGACCGGTGGGCCGTTCCAGAGGCGGCCGAGACGTACTACTACATGCCGACCAGGGACAGCTGGCGGCTCGGGGACCGGACCGTCGTCTGCACGTTCGCGGCCACCGAGGCGAAGCTGAAGTCCTCCGTCCGCAGTGACCGGACCACCCTGAACCCGGCGCAGCTCGCGTATCTGGAGAGCGAGCAGGCGATCGAAGAGACGCGGTGGGAGGAGCCGGAGGACCTCTTCGAGGACGATCCGGACGCCAACCGCGTCTGGGCCGCGCAGATGTCGTTGACGCTGGAGGAACAGGCCCGCGCGCTGCGTGCCGCGGACTGGCCCGCGGTCGCCCGGAAGGACGCCCTGGCGCGTGCGAAGGAGTACGACGCCGCCCGCAAGCACTACGACCGGGTGACCGGGGCGCTGGAGGAGGACGAGTTCTGGGAGGGCTGCGGCAAGGCCGAGGAGGCGTTCCGGCAGGAGACGGAGATCGCCGTTCGCTCCGCCCTCGGGCTCTCGACGAAGCCTCCCGCGGAGCCCGGGGACGAGGGAACCGGGGACCCGGACGCCGAGGAGACGCAGCCGGGCGAAGCCGTGTGACTGTGAGCGGGCCGCTGCGCCCGGCGGGGCTCCGGCATCCTCGCCGGGGCCCCGCCGGCCCGTCTTCCGACCGCTGACCGCCCGGATGCTCCGGCAGTCGCTCAGCGGCCCTTCAGGCCCTTGTCGATCGCCATGATCAGCTCCCCGTCCGGGGTGTCCCCGTCCAGGGACCAGAACATCGCGCCGCCGAGCCCGCGGTCGCGGATGTACGACGTCTTGGTCCGCAGCACATGGGGATCGTCGTACGTCCAGAGCGTGGTGCCGTCGAAGAGCCACGCGTGGCCGTTGTGCCGGTCGCGGTGAACGGTGTACGTGCCCGAAGCGGCGAGCTTCTTCAGGGCCTTGTAGTCCTCGTACCCGGCGGCCCAGGTGGCCGGTGCGGGTCCGCCCGCCGGCTGCCCGAGGCCGTCGCCGCCGCCGGTGACACCCGTCCAGCCCTGGCCGTAGAACGGCACGCCCAGCACCAGCTTGCGGGCGGGCGCGCCGCGCCGCAGCCAGTCCCGCACCGTCTGGTCGCCGCTGAAGTCGTCGCGGGCGAACAGCGCGGACTGCTGGGCGGTGGTCTTCTCGCCGGAGACGTGGAAGTCGTAGCCCTGGAGGGTCACGAAGTCCAGGTCGCGCATGATCTTTCGGACGTCGAAGCCGGCGTCGATCTTGGCGGGCGCGGCCGGGACGAAGGCCGTCAGCTCGTAGTGCTTGCGCTTCTTCAGCGTTCTGGCGTACGCGTCGAGCTGGGTGCGGAACTCCCGTACCAGCGCGGTGAAGTTCTGCTTGTCCTCGGGACGGAAGACGGTGTCGGTGTCGCCCTCGGAGCCGGGCCATTCCCAGTCGAGGTCGATGCCGTCGAAGAGCCCGGCCGCCGCTCCGGCGCCGCCGCGGGTGCCGTCCTCGGGCAGATTGCCCTTGATGTAGAGATCGAGGCAGGAGGCGACGAAGGCCTTGCGCGAGGCGGGGGTGCGGGCGGCGTCGGAGAAGTGGGTCGACCAGCTCCAGCCGCCGAGGGAGATCAGCACCTTGAGGCCGGGGTGCTTGGCCTTGAGCTCGCGCAGCTGGTTGAAGTTGCCGGCGAGCGGCTGCCCGTCCGTGTCGGCGACGCCGTCGACCGAACCGGCGGCGTCCAGCGGACGGACGTAGTCCGCCCAGGCGTCGGCCTCTCCCGGGACGTTGCCGGTGAAACACTTCCCGTCCGGACCGACGTTGCCGAAGGCGTAGTTGATGTGCGTGAGCTTGTCGGCCGTGCCGCTGGTGTCCAGATCCTTGACCTGGAAGTCGCGTCCGTAGACGCCCCATTGGGTGAAGTAGCCGACGCGTTTGTACGCGTGGTGGCCGCCGCCGTCCGCCGTGGCGGCCGGTGCGAGCGCGGCGGGAAGCGCCGCGAGGAGCGAGAGCGAGGTGGCGGCGATGGTCAGCCGGGCAAGGGTTCTTCGGCGCATGAGGCTCATTCCTGTGCGTGTGCCGGGCGAGTGACTGAGCGGGTGCCGGGACGTGTGCCGGAGGTCTTCCATGAGCGGTGCTTGCTGCCGTGCGTGGTACGGATAGGAAGGTATTGGTCTGGACCATTGTGGTCAAGGATTCGGTGAACGCCTGCACGAAGCGCGAGTCCATACCTGGGGTAACTGCCTGCGTAAAGAGCGGTCATCACTTCGGGTGAAACCCTGGCCCATGCTTGCGGCGCGCAACCGTCGGTTGCCACGCTGTAGCTGTCTGTCAACCTGTTGGGAGTGGCCAGTGACATTCGGTGAGCAGCCCGCCTATCTGCGCGTGGCGAGCGATCTTCGCCAGAAAATCGTCAATGGTTCGCTCCCGCCGCACACCCGCCTTCCCTCGCAGGCCAGGATCCGCGAGGAGTACGGCGTCTCGGACACCGTCGCGCTGGAGGCGCGGAAGGTGCTGATGGCGGAGGGCCTGGTCGAGGGCCGATCCGGCTCCGGGACGTATGTGCGCGAGCGGCCGGTGCCGCGGCGCATCGCCCGCTCGGGGTACCGCCCGCCGACCGGTGCCAATCCGTTCCGGCAGGAGCAGGCGTCGGAAGACGCCCGCGGCACCTGGGAGTCCAGCAGTCAGCAGGAGCCGGCGAGCGTGGCGATCGCCGGACGGCTGGGTGTCGCCCCCGGCGAGCGCGTGATGCGTACGCGGTACGTGTTCCGGGACGCCGGCGAGGCGATGATGCTCTCCACCTCCTGGGAGCCCCTCGTGATCACGGGACGGACCCCGGTGATGCTGCCCGAGGAGGGGCCGCTCGGCGGCTGCGGCGTCGTCGAGCGGATGGGCGCGATCGATGTCGTCGTGGACAACGTGGTGGAGGAGGTCGGCGCGCGGCCGGGTCTGGCGGAGGAGCTCCTGACCCTCGGTGGAGTCCCCGGCCATGTGGTCATGGTCATCCAGCGGACGTACTACGCGTCGGGGCGCGCGGTGGAGACGGCGGACGTCGTGGTCCCGGCCGATCGCTACCGCATCGCCTACCACCTTCCCGTACGGTGACGGCCGGGTCGCCGTGCCCTCGGGGGCGCCTGACGCACCGTCGGGCGCCCGGCGCGGTGACCGCTGGGCGGACAGTCCGTCCGCTTGTCGTGATCACGAGTTAACGCCCACCCCGGACCCGTAACGCGCGGGCAATCGCGTGCGGTGCCGAGTCGTCATGGCCCGCTTCTACTTTGCTCGTCCCTCCCGCAATCCGGTCGGACGACAGGAAGCCTCATGACGGACACGGTCAGTCGTGACACGCAGGCGGTGACACCGCCGCCAGAGCGCAGTTACGCGAAGCTCGCCGCCGACGAGAGCCGCGAGGACTACTCGCTGCGCTACGCCCCCCACTCGTTCCGGCGCTGGTCGCCCTCCATGGTCGCGGGCACCGCGCTCGGCGGGATCGCCTATCTGGCCGACTTCGCGATCGGCGCCTCGATCGTCTTCACCTACGGCTTCACCAGCGGTCTCGCCTCCATCCTCACCGCCGCGGTGATCATCTTTCTGACCGGCATCCCGATCGCCCGGGCCTGCGCCACCTACGGCCTGGACATGGACCTCGTCACGCGCGGCGCGGGCTTCGGCTACTTCGGCTCGACGCTGACCTCCCTCATCTACGCCTCCTTCACCTTCATCTTCTTCGCGCTCGAAGGCTCGATCATGGCGCAGGCCATGCACCAGGCGGTGGGACTGCCTCTGGAGATCGGCTATCTGGTCACCACGCTGATCGTCATCCCGATCGTCTTCAAGGGCATGGGCGCGCTGGCCAAGGTCCAGGCGTGGACCCAGCCGGTCTGGATCATCGGCCTGGTCCTGCCGTTCCTGGTGCTCGCCTTCGAAGCCCCCGACGCCTGGGGCGCGTTCGCGTCCTTCGGCGGCACGGAGGGGGCCGGCTCGGGCTTCTCGTGGATCGGCTTCGGGCTCGGCACGGGCGTCGCTCTCTCGCTGATCGCCCAGATCGGCGAACAGGCCGACTACCTACGCTTCATGCCGGCCAGGACGGAGCAGAACAAGCGGCGCTGGAATCTCGCGGTGCTGGCCGCCGGACCCGGCTGGGTGATCATCGGCGCGGCCAAAC
Organism: Streptomyces sp. NBC_00259; assembly: GCF_036181745.1. Lineage (NCBI taxonomy): Bacteria > Bacillati > Actinomycetota > Actinomycetes > Kitasatosporales > Streptomycetaceae > Streptomyces > Streptomyces sp. NBC_00259. The sequence continues at coordinate 5,059,405 of NZ_CP108080.1, forward strand.
AGCTCGGCGGTGCCTTCCTCGCCTTCGTCGCGCTGGAGGCCGTCGGCAAGACACACGCCCTGGAGCCGATCGCTCCGCAGATCGAAGCGCTCAAGCCCTGGCTCGGATCGGTGGCCCTGCCCGCCGCGGCGCTCTTCGTGATCGTCTCCCAGATCAAGATCAATGTGACCAACGCCTACAGCGGCTCGCTCTCCTGGTCCAACTTCTTCTCACGGATCACCCACAGGCACCCCGGCCGGGTCTGGTACATCTTCCTCAACCTCGCCATCGCGCTGACGCTGATGGAGATGAACATGTTCGCCGCGCTCGGCAAGCTGCTGGGCTTCTACTCGAACGTGGGCATCGCCTGGATCGCCGCCGTGGCCGCCGACCTCGTCATCAACAAGCGGATCGGACTCAGCCCTCCGCACATCGAGTTCAAGCGCGCCTATCTCCACGCCGTCAACCCGGCCGGCTTCGGTGCGATGGTCATCGCCTCGACCGTCTCCATCCTGGCCTTCTTCGGGCTGTTCGGGGCGTACGCGGAGGCCTTCTCGACCTTCATCGCGGCCGGACTCGCCCTGCTGCTCTGCCCGTTGATCGCCTGGGCGACGAAGGGCAGGTACTACCTGGCCCGCCCGAATCCGGTATGGGGCTACACCCGGGCGGAAGGCTCCGGGGGAGGTGCTGACGCCGTCGGGGACATCACCGCCACCCACACCTGCGCCGTCTGCGAGACCGCGTACGAACTCCCCGACATCGCCGACTGCCCGGTCCGGTCGGGCCCCATCTGCTCGCTGTGCTGCTCGCTGGACGCCGAATGCGGCGATGTCTGCCGCAAGGATCCCTCGGCCTCCGTCCCGGTCCCCCTGCCGCTGCCGACGGTGCGTACGGACTGAACGCACCGTCCGATCCTGCCGGTCCCCCACAGGGCTCGTTCCCGGGAGGACCTCGGTCTCCGGCGGAGCCCGGACTCCGGTGAAGGGGGCGCACTCGGCCGTGTGCGCTCCCTTCGCCTGCCGCCCTCCTGGCCGGATCCGTCTCTCTTTGTGAAAACACGGATCCGCTGAGTAAAGGTCAGGCGTAAGCTCGGGCATATGCAGACTGCGGTTTCCTGGGGATCGTTAGAGATGTGCAGGCCGGCGGAGGGGGAGGCGCGATGAGCGACGGTGGCGGGGTGCTGCCCTGGCTGGTGATCCGCCAGGACGACAACGGCAATCGCTATCGCGTCGGAAGGTACGCCACACGGGACGAGGCGCAGACGGTCGCCGACGGCCTCGGTGACCGCGGCAACGAGCAGCTCTACTGGGTGGAGCACGTCGGACAGACCGCGCCGTCCTGACATGCTCCGGTCGCGGCCATCCGGGCGAACGCGCGGACGGCCGCGCGCGCGGAGCGCCCCGCCTCGCGGGTTACGCTCCGGCGCATGACAGATCGCGTGACCGCTCGGGTCGTGGTGGCCGGGGCGCTCTATGACCAGGGGCGCTTGCTCGCCGCGCGCCGCAGCGCACCACCCGAGTTCGCCGGCCGCTGGGAGCTGCCCGGCGGAAAGCTCGAACCCGGCGAGACCCCGGAGCAGGCCCTCGTTCGCGAACTGCGCGAGGAACTCGGCGTGGAGGTCGAGCCGATCGAGCGCGTCCCCGGCGAGTGGCCTCTTGGGCCCGGTTATGTGCTCCAGGTCTGGACTGCGCGGCTGATCTCCGGCCTGCCCCTTCCGCTGGAGGATCACGACGAGCTGCGCTGGCTGGCCGTCGACGAACTGGACTCGGTGGACTGGCTGCCCCAGGACCGCCCCGCCGTCGAGGAGGCGGTGCGCCGGTTGCCCCCGCATCACTCGGGAAGCGCACGCGGCTGACGCTCTACGCCGTTCGTGCCACCGTGCGCCCCTTCTGGAGATAGCCCGCCTTGATATCGGGTATGGGGTGGTTAACCGTCCCAAAGTGGACAGGTTCTGTGGCTGGTCTGGGAAGTGGTCGGCGTGATCGACACCGACGGCGCATGCGTCGAGTGGACCTTCCCTGCCGAGCCGGACGCCGTACGCTCCGCCCGTCATGCGGTCCGTGACGCCCTGCGCGGCTGGGGTCTGGACTCCGTGGTCGGTGATGTGACGGTGCTCCTGGTCAGCGAGCTGGTGACCAATTCCCTTCGGTACGCCTCCGGCCCCATCGGGGTCCGGCTGGTCCGGCCGACCGTCGACGGATCGGCTCCACCACGACTGCCCGCTCTGCTGGTGGAGGTCTCCGATCCGCTTCCGGAGCCACCGCACGAACGCCCCGCGGGACCCGATGACGAGGGTGGACGCGGACTGCAGCTGGTGGCATGCACCGCCCGGCGCTGGGGGACACGGCGCGGAAGAACGGGTAAGACCGTGTGGTTCGAGCTGCCCCTGCCGGGTTAGGAGTGTGGGGGGAGAACGATCATTACGTGCTCGGCTCAAAACGAACGAGACCGTGCTGTGATCGTGAACGCCGTGCCGCCAGGGCCCGTAGTGCTGAATACTGCGGGCATGGCCGGTCCGGTGCGGTGAGCTGGAGGGGACGGTCGCGTGAGCGAGATACCTGAGACGGCGAGCGGCGTGGTCTGGCAGAGCAGCCCGCCCGGCTCCATCTACGACTACATCAAAGTGGCGTCGTTCTCGATCGGCCCGGACGGGCTGGTCGACCAGTGGAGCCGACGTGCCGCCGAGCAGTTCGGTATCGAGGCCGACGAGGTCAGGGGCAAGGACCCGGTCGAGGTCTTCATCCCGGCCGATATGCGCACGCGAGGTCATCGCAAGGTCGCCGAGATCCTGGACGGCAAGGAGTGGACGGGCCTCGTGCCCTTCCGGCTGCCCGGAGAGGGCGGCGCACACGGGCTGGCCGAGGTCTATGTGATGCCGAGTGAGACGGAGCGCGGCGAGCGCGCCGCGCTCTGTATCGTCGTCGATGTCCGTGCCCTGCGACAGATCGAGACGGATCTTGCCGCGTCGCAGGCGATTTTCGGCCAATCTCCTTTTGGCTTCCTCCTGTTCGGAACCGACCTCACCGTGCTGCGCGCCAACCAGCGCTTCGCGACCGTCTTCGGGGGCGTGGCGGAGGACCACCGCGGACGCACCGTGCACGACTACCTGTCCCGGCCCGAGGCGGAGCGGATGACCGCCGCCCTTCAGCGCGTCCTGGAGACCGGGGAGTCCGTCACCGATCTGCAGCTCGTCGGCGTGGTCCCCGGCGGCACCGAACGCCGTCACTGGTCCATCAACCTCTACCGCGTGCACAGCGGGTCCGGCCGGCCGGTCGGGGTGGCAGGGCTCGGCACCGATGTCACCCGTCGCCAGATAGCCGCCCGAGAGGCGGCCAGCGCCCGCCGCAATCTCGCCCTGCTGAACGAGGCCAGCGCCCGGATCGGCAACTCCCTGGATCTGGAGACCACCGCCCGGGAACTCCTCGACGTCGCCGTCCCGGGCTTCTGCGACCTCGCCTCCGTCGACCTCTACCAGGGGCTGCTCACCGGAGACGAGGCCCCGCCCGGACACTGGGGCTCCGGGCGGTCCGAGGGCTACGGCGGCAGCGCCGAGCTGCGCCGGGTCGCCTTCGCCAGCACCGTCTCCGAGGACCTGCTCGGTGCCTCCGGCGCGGGGACGCCGGCCACTCCCCAGGTCGGCGCCGTCCACCGGTACCCCTTCAGCTCGGCCTGCGCCGACGCGCTGCGCACCGCGCGCGTCCGCGCCATCCCGGGCGAGGACGGCACCCTGCTCCAGTCCACCCTCGCCGTGCCGATGGTCGCCCACGACACCGTCGTCGGACTCGTCCAGTTCTCCCGGGCGAAGGGGAGCGAGCCCTTCGGGGAACGGGACCGGGCGCTCGCCATCGAGCTCGCCGCCCGCGCCGCGGTCTGCATCGACAACGCCCGTCTCTACCGCCGCGAGCACGAGCGCGCCCTGATCCTCCAGCGCAGCCTCCTGCCGCCCGGGGACCCGGAGGCCGCGGGCCTCGACATCGCCTGCCGCTATTTGCCGGGCAACACCGCCACCGAGGTGGGCGGTGACTGGTTCGACGTCATCGAACTCCCCGGACACCGCACCGCACTTGTCGTCGGCGACGTCATGGGCCGCGGCCTTCGGGCCGCCGTCGCCATGGGCGAACTGCGCACCGCAGTACGCACCCTGGCCCTGCTGGACCTGGAGCCGGCGGAGGTGCTCTCCGCGCTCGACGAGATCGCCCGCGGACTGGGCACCCCCAGCGGTGCCCAGCAGGCGTCCCGGGTCGCCCACAAGTCCCGCGGCCCCGAGCTCTCCGAGGTCTATCTGGCGACCTGCGTCTACGCCGTGTACGACCCGGTGACCAGACGCTGCACCTTCGCCAACGCCGGCCATCTGCCGCCCGTCCTCGTCGAGCCCGGCGAGGAGGCCCTGATGCTCGACGTGCCGCCCGGGATGCCGCTCGGAGTGGGCGGCGAGCCGTTCGAGGAGGTCCAGGTCGAGCTGCCGGAGGGCGCCCTGCTCGCCCTCTACACCGACGGGCTCGTCGAGTCCCGTGACCATCCCCTCGACGAGGGGCTCGGCGCCTTCCGCAGGGCACTCACCGAACCGGCCCCCGCTCCCGCCGAGGGCGGAACTCCCGCCCGCTCGCTCGAGGACGTCTGCGACCACGTCCTGGCCACCCTCGACACCCGGCACGGCGAGGACGACATCGCCCTGCTGATGGCCCGCATCCAGGGGCTGACGACCGAGGCCGTGGGGGACTGGCGGCTGCCCAGGGAACCCCGCTCCGTGGGCCGCGCCCGGGAGCTGGCCCGGGCCCAGCTGGTCGCCTGGGAACTCGATGCGCTCGTGGACACGGTCGAACTGCTCGTCAGCGAACTCGTCACCAACGCCCTGCGCTATGGCGAGGGCGAGATCCGGCTGCGGCTGCTGCGCGACCGCACCCTCGTCTGCGAGGTGTGGGACGCCGGCCTGGTCCAGCCTCGCCGGCGGCGGGCCAAGGACACCGACGAAGGCGGCCGCGGGCTCCAGTTGGTCGGTCTGCTGAGCGCGGCCTGGGGCTCGCGCCGCACCCACCGGGGCAAGACCGTCTGGTTCGAACTCGCCCTGCCCGACGGGGACTCGACGGCCGAGCCCAGTGTGGAGCAGCTGCTCAGCATGTTCTGACCGAGGCTCAGGCGCCCGCCCGCCACGAGCAGCTACGCGGCCTTCAGCGCGGCGAGCCGTGCCTCGATCTCCGCGCTGTCGCCCATCGCGTCCAGCTGCTCGAACTGGGCGTCCAGCGAGGAGGCCGCGAGCTCCTGCTTGCCCATCGCCTTCGCCTCCTCGCGGCGCACCTTGTCCTCGAAGCGGTTGAGCTCGCTCGTCGGGTCGAGCACATTGACGTTCTTGACCGCGTCCATCATCTGGTTCTGCGCCTGCGCCGACTTGGCCCGCGCCACCAGTTCGTCGCGCTTGGCCTGAAGCTCCGAGAGCTTCCCCTTCATCTGGTCGAGACCGGTCTTGAGCTTGTCCACGACCTCCGTCTGGGCGGCGATCGTCGGCTCGGCGGTCTTCGCCTCCCGCTCGGACTGCAGCTGCCGCTGCAGCGCCACCTTGGCGAGGCCGTCGAACCTGTCGGCGTCCGCGCTCTGCCCGGACCCTCTCAGCTCGTCCGCCTTCCTGCTCGCCGCCAGGGCCTTTCCGCCCCACTCCTCGGCCGCGCGCACGTCCTCCTGATGATCCTGCTCCATCAGGCGCAGATTGCCGATGATGCTCGCCACGGCCTGCTCGGCCTCCGAGATGTTGTTCGTGTAATCCCGGATGAGCTGGTCGAGCATCTTCTGCGGATCCTCGGCCTGGTCCAGGAGCGCGTTGATGTTGGCCTTCGCCAGCTGGGCGACACGGCCGACAATCGTCTGCTTGGTCATGGCACTTCTCCTTGCGTAGGAAGACAACCGCGTCAGAAACGGCCACCGCCGCCCAGGCGGCCACGCGTGCCCCCACCGCCGAAACTGCCCGGACCACCGCCGAAGCCACCGCCCCCATGACCCCCGCCCCCATGACCCCGCCCAAAGCCCCCGCCTCCTCCATATCCGCCTCCGCCGCCGAACAGGCCGCCGAGGATGATCCCGCCGAGCACGGCACCGCCGAGCCCGCCTCCTGCTCCTTGTACACCGCCCGGCCCGAACGGGTTCCGGTACGCACCCACCTCCTGCTCGGCGATGCTCTGCGCCTCCCGGGCCAGGGCGTCCGCCTGCTGCGCCTCGACCAGCGCGCCCTGCGCGTCGTCCGACTCCGCCAGCACCCCCGACCGTTCGAGCCGCCGCTGCGCCTCGGCGAGCCGGGTACGGGCCCGCGCCCCCACCGCGCCGCGGTGTGTGGTGATGAAGTCCGAAGCCGCCCCGACCGAGGAACGCGCCGTGAGAGTCGCCTGATCGAGCAGCGTGCGGGCCCGCCGTGTGCCCTCCTCGCGCTGGCGGGCGCCCGCCAGCGCCTCGTCCAGCGCCGCATCCGCCTCCTCGACCCGGCGCAGCGCGTCGATCGGGTCGTACGGGCCCGCCTCCGTCGCCTGTCGCACATCGGCGAGCACCGACTCGGCCCGGGCGATCCGGCCCTGGAGGTCGGCGGTCGAGACCCCCTCCGCCGTCCCCTTCAGCAGTCCGCGGGCATCGGCCAGGTCGGCCTCCGTCTCGGTGAGCGCGCCGGGCAGCTTCCCGGCCGCCTCCGCGAGTTCCTGGGCCCGCCGGTCCACGGCGTCGATCAGCCGCGCCGCCTGGTCGACCGCGCCCTCCGCGGCTCGGATGTGCACGGCCGCGGCCGCGTTGTCGCCGGCGCCGATCGCCTCCCGGGCCTGGTCCAGGGCGGTCGTCGTGAACAGCAACCGGTCCTTGGCCTGGTCGACGTCGCTCACGACGGGCGCGGCCGCCGACTCGGCGTACCGCTGCCGCATGACGGTGAGCGTGGCCTCCGCCGTGCCGACCCGACCGGTGAGCTCCTGGTGAGCGGACCCGGCCGTGGCCAGGGCCTGGGGCGCGTTCTGTTCCAGGGCGCGCAACTGGTCGAAGTCCTCCGACTCCTCGTCCAGGCGCCGATTGGCCTCCGCACACCGGGAGATGATCTCGTCCAGCATCCGCCGTCGGGTCGCGTCGTCCTCCGGAAAGGCGTCGTCGAGCGCCTGTCGCAGCCGGAAAGCGGCCGTCAGCTCGCTCTTGGCGTAGGCAACGGCCTCCGTGAAGGGCTTCGCGGCCTCGTCACCGAACTCCGCGGTGGCGAAGCCGAGTTCCTCCTGGCTGGTACGCAGGGCGTCGTCGGTCGCGACGAGTGTCCGCTTGGCCTGGGCGTCCAGCTCTGGCAGCGGGGTCGGCGCCGGCTCCGGCGTCTCCTCCGGCGTGCCCCAGCCCTGCCGGCCGCCGCCCGGAGTGGTCCGGTTCGCGGTCCGGCTCCTGCGCTTGCGATACGTGTACGCGGCGAGGGCGCCCGCTCCGCCGAGCACCGCCAGCGGCAGGACCAGGTCGGTGGCGGAGGCGCCGTCCCCGCCTCCGCCGCCGGGGTCGGCCGGGCCGGGAGTGATCACCGGCGTGGGCACGGGCTGCCCGCCGAGCACCGCGGCGTAGCCGTTGGCCGCCCCGATCGCGGCGCCGGCCCAGTCGTTCTGCCTGAGCGCGGGCTCGACGGCGGTTCGTGCGACCTCGTCGAGCTGGGTCTGGTTGAGCGGTGAGTCCGCGTCCGCGGAGTAGGCGTACTGGCGGTCGTGCGTCGCGACGGCGAGCAGGACGTCGTCCTGCCTCAGCCCGTTCTTCGCCGCCGTCTCGTCGGCCCAGCTCTGCGCAGGACGCCCGGAGAAGTCGCGTACATACACGACGAAGAGCTGGACGCGCCGTTCGTCGTACAGCCGGTCCAGGGCCTGCGCCACCTGGGGCTCCTGGGCGCCGAGCGCCCCGACACGGTCGGTGATCTGGCCCTGGCGCGACAGTTGCACCGGCTCCTCGGCGAGGGCGTTGCCGGCGGCGGGCACGATCAGCCACCACGCCGTCACCAGCACGGCGAGGAGAGCCCGGATGGCTATTCGTGTCACGTTTGGGAGGCTATGTCCGGCCTTCGGTCCGCGCGACCGGACGCCCGCCTGCCCAGATGCCCGACGGGCGGCGCGCCCTCACGAGCCGTGCGTCACGGTCCGTAGCCGTCACTGTCAGTGGCGTCACCTAGAGTCAGGACGCACATGGGAAGTGGCGCTGTAGGGGGGTGGACGTCGTGAGCGGGATCCGGGACGGGGCACGTGAGCGGGTACGTGGGCGCGTAGGCGCACCGAGGCAGGCATCGAACCGGCAGGGAGCGTCCGGGGCGGGGGACGGCCCTGGCCCGGGACCTGTACTGGCTGGACAGGGCCGAGCGCACGGCCCTGTCCACCCTTGTACCGGACCGCGTCGTCTAGTCCGCCGACCGCCGCCGGATCTTGCTGCCCAGCCACACCAGCGGGTCGTACTTCCGGTCCACCGCGCGCTCCTTGAGCGGGATCAGCGCGTTGTCCGTGATGTGGATGCCCTCGGGGCACACCTCGGTGCAGCACTTGGTGATGTTGCAGTAGCCGAGACCGTGCTCGTCCTGGGCCGTGCGCTTGCGGTCCAGACCGGCCTCGGCGGCCGCGTCCAGCGGGTGCATGTCCAGCTCGGCCACGCGCATCAGGAAGCGGGGCCCGGCGAAGGCCGGCTTGTTCTCCTCGTGGTCACGCACCACATGGCAGGTGTCCTGGCACAGGAAGCACTCGATGCACTTGCGGAACTCCTGCGAGCGGTCCACATCGACCTGCTGCATGCGGTACTCACCCGCCGCGACCCCCGGGGGCGGGACGAAAGCCGGGACTTCCCGGGCCTTGGCGTAGTTGAAGGTGACGTCCGTGACGAGATCACGCACCACCGGAAAGGCCCGCAGCGGGGTCACGGTGATGGTTTCGCTCCGGTCGAAGACCGACATCCGGGTCATGCACAGCAGCCGTGGACGGCCGTTGATCTCCGCGCTGCACGAGCCGCATTTGCCCGCCTTGCAGTTCCACCGCACCGCCAGATCGGGCGCCTGGGTGGCCTGCAGCCGGTGGATGATGTCGAGGACGACCTCACCGTCGTTGACCTCGACCGTGAAGTCCGTCAGGCCCCCGCCGTCCTGGTCTCCCCGCCAGACCCTGAACCGAGCGTCGTACGTGCTCATTCGTACAGCTCCTCTTCGGCGAGGTACTTGACCAGCTCCTCCTTCTCGAAGAGAGCGAGCAGGTCGTGGCGGATGGGTTCGGTGGTCTTGCGTGCGAGGTCGATCTGGCCGCGCACGGGGTCGGTCGGCGCGGGTCCGCCCGAGTCCCCGAGACCGAAGGCCAGGGCGCGGTCGGCGAGCCGGCACAGCAGATTGATGCGGCGCCACTCGCGTTCCATGGTGGGAAAGTCCTCGCGGGTGTGGCCGCCGCGGCTCTCGGTGCGCTCCAGGGCCGAGCGGGCGATGCACTCGCTGACCAGCAGCATGTTCCGCAGGTCGAGGGCGAGATGCCAGCCCGGGTTGAACTGCCGGTGGCCCTCGACTCCCGCCCGCCGGGCCCGGGCCCGGAGGTCGCCGAGCTTCTTCAGGGCCTGCGCCATCTCGGCCTCCCGCCGGATGATGCCGACCAGGTCGTTCATCGTCTGCTGGAGTTCCTGGTGCAGGGTGTACGGATTCTCCGGAGCCGCGCCGGGTTCGGGAGACTCCGCGCTGAACGGACGCAGTGCCTCCGCCGCGGCCGCGTCGATCTGGACCTCGTCGATGAGGGGCCGTTCACCGGCGAGCCCCGCGGAGTACTCGGCGGCGTGCAGACCGGCGCGCCGCCCGAAGACGAGCAGATCGGAGAGAGAGTTGCCGCCGAGCCGGTTGGAGCCGTGCATACCGCCGGCGACCTCGCCCGCGGCGAACAGGCCGGGGACGCCGACCGCGGAGGCGGTGTCCGAGTCGACCGCGATGCCACCCATCACGTAGTGGCAGGTCGGTCCGACCTCCATCGCCTCCGCCGTGATGTCCACGTCCGCCAGCTCCTTGAACTGGTGGTACATGGACGGCAGTCGGCGCTTGATCACCTCGGCCGGCATCCGGGTCGACACATCGAGGAACACCCCGCCGTGCGGCGAGCCCCGGCCGGCCTTCACCTCGGAGTTGATCGCCCGGGCGACCTCGTCACGGGGCAGCAGCTCGGGAGGACGCCGGTTGTTGTCCGGGTCCTCGTACCAGCGGTCGCCCTCCGCCTCCGTCTCGGCGTACTTCTCCTTGAAGACGTCCGGGATGTAGTCGAACATGAACCGCTTGCCGTCGGAGTTGCGCAGCACCCCTCCGTCGCCGCGCACCGACTCGGTGACGAGAATGCCCTTCACGGACGGCGGCCAGACCATGCCGGTCGGATGGAACTGCACGAACTCCATGTTGATCAGCGGTGCCCCGGCGAGCAGCGCCAGAGCGTGCCCGTCGCCCGTGTACTCCCAGGAGTTGGACGTCACCTTGAAGGACTTGCCGATGCCGCCGGTGGCGAGGACGACCGCGGGCGCCTCCAGGACGAAGAAGCGCCCGGACTCGCGCTCGTAGCAGAAGGCGCCAGAGACGCGGTCGCCGTCCTTGGAGCCCTGTTCCTTGAGGACACGGGTCACCGTGCACTCCTGGAAGACCTTCAGTCGTGCCTCGTAGTCGCCGAACTCGCGCTTGTCCTCCTGCTGCAGTGCGACGATCTTCTGCTGGAGGGTCCGGATCAGCTCCAGGCCCGTCCGGTCGCCGACGTGTGCCAGCCGCGGATACTCATGGCCGCCGAAGTTGCGCTGGGAGATCTTCCCGTCCTTGGTGCGGTCGAAGAGCGCACCCCAGGTCTCCAGTTCCCAGACCCGGTCGGGTGCCTCCTGGGCGTGCAGCTCCGCCATCCGCCACTGGTTGAGGAACTTCCCGCCGCGCATCGTGTCGCGGAAGTGGACCTGCCAGTTGTCGTGGGAGTTCACATTCGCCATGGAGGCGGCGATTCCGCCCTCGGCCATCACCGTGTGGGCCTTGCCGAAGAGCGACTTGCAGATCACGGCCGTACGGGCGCCCCGCTCACGCGCCTCGATGGCGGCCCGCAGTCCCGCGCCGCCCGCGCCCACGACGACAACATCCCACTGCTGCCGTTCGAGCTCAGTCATCTCTGAGCACCTTTCCTCTCTAGAAGAAGCGCGGATCCTCGAAGGCGCCGGTGGCGAGCAGATAGACGTAGAAGTCCGCGAGCGCGACGCTGATCAGCGACGACCAGGCGAGCAGCATGTGACGGTCATTCAGCTTGCCGACGAGGCCCCAGAGCCGGTAGCGCACGGGGTGCTTGGAGAAGTGCCGCAGCCGGCCGCCGATGATGTGCCGGCAGGAGTGGCAGGACAGGGTGTACGCCCAGATCAGCCCGATGTTGACGAGGAAGACCAGCGTGCCGAGGCCCATGTGGCCCCAGGCGTAGGTCTCGTCGCGGAAGGCGAGCACCGTGTCGTAGGTGAGGATGCCCGCGACCGGCAGCGCCGCGTAGAAGAAGTAGCGGTGCATGTTCTGCAGGATCAGCGGGAAGCGGGTCTCGCCCGTGTACTTCGCGTGCGGCTCGGCGACCGCGCAGGCCGGGGGCGAGGCCCAGAAGCCCCGGTAGTAGGCCTTGCGGTAGTAGTAGCAGGTCAGCCGGAAGCCCAGCGGGAAGATCAGGATCAGCAAGGCGGGGGAGAGGCCCCACCAGCTGCCGAAGATCTCCCAGTTGGGGCCGCCCTTCATCGGGGCGCAGTTCTCCGCGAGGCAGGGCGAGTAGAACGGCGACACATACGGTGCCGCGTAGTAGTCGCTGTTCGCGAAGGCCCGCCAGGTCGAATAGACGATGAAGGCGAGCAGTCCGCCGGCGGTCGCGGCCGGCGCGAGCCACCAGCGGTCCGTCCTGAGATGGCGGGGGGCGATGGCGGCGCGCGAGGCGCCGCGTACGCCTGTGTCGGTATGAGGTTCGGTGCCAGTGGCCAACGAAGCTCCTAGGGCGCGTGCCGGTCGCGCGCACCCAGGCCTTCGTCGTCCGAGTCCGTCCACAGCGAGCTGTCGTACGGGGTGTCGGGAATGGTGACCAGGTCTTCGGGGCGGCCGGCCGGCTGGGTCCGGGATGCGTCCTCACGCTTGTGCGTGAGGCTCCGCTCCAGCCGTTCGACCGTTCGGGCCAGGTCGTCGAGACGGCGCTTGACGTCCGTCAACTCGTCCTGCAGGGACATGAACTGCCCTCACTTCCGCGGTCGCGGTGGCATGCGGGTGTCTGGGGCTGTCCCCCAGAGGGCTCTGTGTGCGCCTGCGAGTGTCGCGCGTCACATCCCTGCTTGTGAAGGCGTGTGCACCGATTCGCGGTACGCGCCACCCGTTAGGGGCTCCTCAATGGGCCGTATGGGTGGGGTTTACGGGCCGCTGCGTCGTGTCGGCGTCACACCCCGCCCTCCGTCCTTTTCAGTGTGGCGCAATAGGTGTGATCATCTCTAAAGATCATCAAATGGCTAACTGAAGGACGAAGGGGTACAAGTCATGTCCAATGTCGACGCCCCAAGCGGGAGGACATGCTCCCGTACACCTTGCTTCCGCACGACCCGCCTCCGGACGTCCGTCGCACTCCTGACCAGCGGTGTGCTCGTCCTGCCCGTGCTGGCCGGCTGCACCTCGGAGGAGACCGGCACCGAGGCCGTGGTGGTTCCCATGGACATCGGCCACGCCGCGCGCAACAAGATCGAGCAGGGGGGCACGCTGCGCTGGGCCGTCGACGCCGTACCCGCGACGCTCAACACCTTCCAGGCCGACGCCGACGTCGCCACCTCGCGCATCGCCGGAGCCGTGCTCCCCTCCCTCTTCCGCCTCGACGAGCGTGGGCGCCCCCAGCACAACCCCGACTATCTGGAATCGGCCGAGATCGTCGACCGCGAGCCCAGGCAGGTCGTCCTCTACAAGCTCAACCAGGAGGCGGTCTGGACCGACGGCCGGGAGATCGGCGCGGCCGACTTCCTCGCCCAGTGGCGGGCGCTGAGCGGCAAGGACTCGGCGTACTGGACCGCGCGCAACGCCGGCTACGACCGGATCGAGAAGATCGAACGCGGAAAGAGCGACCTGGAGGTCAGGGTCACCTTCGCCAAGCCGTACGCCGACTGGCGATCGCTGTTCACCCCGCTCTACCCGAAGGAGACGATGGGCAGCCCGGCCGCCTTCAACGACGGCGCCCGCTCGGAGCTGGCACAGACCGCCGGGCCCTTCACCCTCCAGAGCGTCGACCGCGAGGAGGACACCGCCACCCTGGTCCGCAATCCGCGCTGGTGGGGAGAGCCGGCCAAGCTCGACTCGCTCGTGCTCCGGGCCGTGCCGCGCGACCGGCGTGCCGCCGCGCTGGCCACGGGCGCGGTCGATCTGGCCGAGATCGACCGCAGCGTCGCGGACCGTATCGCCGTGGCCTCGCGGGAGACGGGAAACCAGAACGGGGACAGCGGTCCGGGCACCGCGCTGGAGGACTCCGGCGAGGAGCAGGAGCAGGAGCAGGCCGAAGAGCAGGGTGAGGAGCAGGCGCAGGCGCAGGACGAGGACGAGCTGCTCGCCGGTGAGCGGAACGACGCCGGCTTCGCGCGGTTCGCCAGTGAGCAGACGGCACTGCGCGGGTTCGTGGTCCGCAAGTCCCTGGAGCCCGCCTACACCCAGCTCGCGCTCAACGGTGAGTCCGGGCCGCTGGCGGACGAGCGGGTACGGCGTGCCGTGGCCAGGGCGCTGGACCGCGAGGAGCTCGCGGAGGCCGTGCTGAAGCCGCTCGGTCTGCCCGCCGAGCCGGTCGGCAGTCATCTCGCCCTCGCGGGGCAGCCGGCGTACGTCGACAGCAGCGGTGCGCTCGGCGATCAGGACACCCAGGAGGCCCAGGCGCTGCTCGCCGACGCGGGCTGGACCCGGGAGGGCGCCACCGCGAAGCAGCCCGGGACGAAGGCGGGGCCCGAGAAGAGTGCGGCGGCCGGCAGCCCCGGGGTACAGAGCCCGTCGGCCGGTGGCCCGGCCGCGAGCAGCCCGGCAGCCGCCGGACCGGCCGCGAAGAGTTCCGCGCCCAGCGGCGCGGTCCCGAGCAGCCCGGCCGTGAAGAGCCCCGCGCCGGGCAGCCCGGCCGCGAGCAGCCCGGCAGCCGCCGGACCAGCCGTGAAGAGCCCCGCCCCGGGCGGCCCGGCCGTCGGGAACGGGCCACGAGCGGGCGCGCCGGCGCACGGCGCCGCAGGTGAGGGCCGCTCCATCGCCGGAGACGACAAGCCCGGCCGCGACGGCCTGGCCGGCGGCGAAGGGGACAAGGCGATGCCGAAGGCACAGAAGAGGGAGGGCGGTGTCGCCGGGGCCTACGCGCCGGTGGGCACCAGGGCTCCGCTGGCCCCCAAGGCTCCCGCCGGCAGCAAGGCCCCGGTCGCCGGCCCGCTGGGCAAGGACGGCAAGGCGCTCACCCTGCGCTTCGTCCTCCCCTCGGGCCCGGGTTCCGAGCCGCTGCGCACCGTCGGGGACCGGATCCGCCGGATGCTGGACAAGATCGGCATCCGTACGGAGATCACCAAGGTCGCCGAGGACAGCTTCTTCAAGGACCACATCGCCTCCGGCCACTACGACCTCGCCCTCTACTCCTGGCCGGCCTCGGCCTACCCGGCGACCGACGCGCGGCCGATCTACGCCAAGCCCGAGCCGGCCACCGACGGCTCGCTGCTGGTCGAGCAGAACTACACCCGGGTCGGTACGGACCGCATCGACCAGCTCTTCGACCAGGCACTCTCCGAGCTGGACGAAGGAGCGGCCCGCGAGCTGATGAAGCAGGCCGACGCCCGGATCTGGGCCGCCGCCGCGTCCATCCCGCTCTACCAGCGGCCCGAGCTGGTGGCGGCCAAGCGTGAACTCGTCAACGCGGGCGCCTTCGGGTTCTCGACGCCGCGCTACCAGGACATCGGTTTCGTGAAGGCGAAGGCGCCGGCACATGGCGCAGGGACGAACGAAAGGGACTGATCCCGGAAGGGATGCCGGCCCCGGAGGGGACCGGCCGCGGGACCGAACCGGCCACGGAAGGAAGCCGCCCCCGGAAACCACCAGCTCCTGAGGCCCTCGGACCTCAGAATCAGCTCAAGTCACTTGCCCGCCGTCGCCCACGGCGGGCAAGGTCGTTCCAGGCCTCCGATCGGGCCGGGAAGCCGCTGTCGCGACAGCCCCGTACCATAGGACACAGCCGTGGCGCGTCCGCCCGGCGGGCGTACGAGGAAACAGACGCCGCACCCACGATCCGAGAGAAGCGCAAGCAACCCATGCCCACGCGCCACGACATCCGTAACGTCGCCATCGTCGCCCACGTCGACCACGGCAAGACCACCCTGGTCGACGCCATGCTGAAGCAGGCCGGAGCCTTCGCCGCCCACCAGCAGCTCGACGACCGCATGATGGACTCGAACGACCTGGAGCGTGAGAAGGGCATCACGATCCTCGCCAAGAACACCGCGGTGAAGTACCACCCGAAGGACGGCGGGGACCCGATCACGATCAACATCATCGACACCCCCGGCCACGCCGACTTCGGCGGCGAGGTCGAGCGCGGTCTGTCCATGGTCGACGCGGTCGTCCTGCTCGTCGACGCCTCCGAGGGCCCGCTCCCGCAGACCCGCTTCGTGCTCCGCAAGGCCCTCCAGGCCCGGATGCCGGTCATCCTCTGCATCAACAAGACGGACCGCCCGGACTCCCGCATCGACGAGGTCGTCAACGAGACGTACGACCTCTTCCTCGACCTGGACGCCGACGAGGACCAGATCGAGTTCCCCATCGTCTACGCCTGTGCCCGTGACGGCGTCGCCTCGCTGACCAAGCCGCAGGACGGCACCGTCCCGGCCGACAGCGACAGCCTGGAGCCCTTCTTCTCCACCCTCCTGGAGACCGTCCCCGCCCCGGAGTACGACGAGAGCGCCCCGCTGCAGGCCCACGTCACCAACCTGGACGCCGACAACTTCCTCGGCCGTATCGCGCTGCTCCGCGTCGAGCAGGGCGAGCTGCGCAAGGGCCAGACCGTCGCCTGGATCAAGCGCGACGGTTCGATCTCGAACGTCCGCATCACCGAGCTGATGATGACCGAGGCGCTCACCCGCAAGCCGGCCGAGGTGGCCGGCCCCGGTGACATCTGCGCGGTCGCCGGTATCCCCGACATCATGATCGGCGAGACGCTGGCCGACCCGGAGAACCCGGTCGCCCTCCCGCTGATCTCGGTCGACGAGCCGGCGATCTCCATGACCATCGGTACGAACACCTCCCCGCTGGTCGGCCGCGGCGGCACCGGAAAGGGCGCGGACGCCAAGTCCGCGGTCAAGGACCGCAAGGTCACCGCCCGCCAGGTCAAGGACCGCCTCGACCGCGAGCTGATCGGTAACGTCTCGCTGCGCGTCCTGGACACCGAGCGCCCGGACGCCTGGGAGGTGCAGGGCCGCGGTGAGCTGGCGCTGGCGATCCTGGTCGAGCAGATGCGCCGTGAGGGCTTCGAGCTGACCATCGGCAAGCCGCAGGTGGTCACCCAGATCGTCGACGGCAAGGTGCACGAGCCGGTCGAGCGCATGACGATCGACGTGCCCGAGGAGCACATGGGCGCGGTCACGCAGCTCATGGGCGTCCGCAAGGGCCGCATGGACAACATGTCGAACCACGGCTCCGGCTGGGTCCGCATGGAGTTCGTCGTTCCGTCCCGTGGCCTCATCGGGTTCCGTACGGAGTTCCTGACGAACACCCGCGGTACCGGTATCGCCCACTCGATCCACGAGGGCCACGAGCCGTGGTTCGGCCCGCTGGTGACGCGCAACAACGGCTCCCTGGTCGCCGACCGCTCGGGTGCGGTCACGCCGTTCGCGATGATCAACCTGCAGGAGCGCGGCGTCCTGTTCACCGAGCCCGGCACCGAGGTGTACGAGGGCATGATCGTCGGCGAGAACTCGCGCTCCGACGACATGGACGTGAACATCACCAAGGAGAAGAAGCTCACCAACATGCGTGCGGCTTCCGCGGACAACACCGAGAACGTGGTGCCGCCGCGGAGGCTCTCGCTGGAGCAGTCGCTGGAGTTCTGCCGCGACGACGAGTGCGTCGAGGTCACGCCCGAGGCGGTTCGTATCCGCAAGGTGAACCTGGACGCCCGCGAGCGCGCCCGCGCCGCGTCCCGCGCCAAGCACGGCTGAGCCGAGTGCGGCTGAAAAGCGCCTACTACGGCTGAGCCGCCCGGCATACGCGAACGGCCCGGACAGTCCCCCTCCGCGGGGACCGTCCGGGCCGTTCGCGTATGCCGTTCGCGTCGTTCGGCAGCCTCGAGGGCTGCCGTGACGGGGCCCACACGCTCCTCGTGACGGCTGCCACACGTCCCTCGTGACGGCTTGTCCGTCAACAGGATTTCGTACCCCGAAGGTTCGACTATCGGACGTAGCGCACCGGAAACCTGTATTAACAGTCCGTTTCGGGGGTGTCTGTCTGCGATCCCTTTGTCCGAATTTTGGGCCTCTGGGGTGGAGTGATGTTGCCAAAACGAGATGCTTTAAGTGTGGTTTACAGCCCGAACTTACCTAATAGTTGGCTTCACTGAGCTCGGGTCAACGGGTCACGCGCTGTGGGGAGCGCCGACTCACGAGCACACGGGACACGGATCTTCGCCGTCAGGGGTGTCGGCGTCGTCATGTGTTCAGCCTTGCAGTGAATACGTGGACTCATGAGGAGGAACCCATGCGCGGTGCCACGAGCGCCAGTGGGGTCGGGTCGTCACAGATGGCTCGTGCGGCCATTTTTCAGCGCACATCATCCGGTCCGGTCGCCGGCAGCGGCCGGCACTTCTGAGACCCGGTCAACCGCTCGGCTCGCGTTCCTCGGGAGGAATCCTCCCGAATGACGTCTTTCCGGTCGTAGCGCCTACGGGGTGATCCCGTCAGGCGTGCGGTTGCGCCGCCGTACCCGTCCAGGGCGACGGCAGGCACCGGAGGATCGTCAGGCAGCCGTGGTGGAACGGACGTGAACCGTCCGGACCGTCGCAGGATGCAGGATCGCGGGTCACCCGACACCCGTGAATGGACACCATCATGACCAGTCCAATTGAGATCGAGGACGAGAAGGCCTCTGTCGCCTTGGACAAAGACACCGCGGCGAAGAACGTCGGCGCGGACGGCAAATCCCTCACCGGCCGATCGCCCGGCCAGCTGATGTGGGCGCGCTTCAAGCGCGACCGTACGGGCGTGATCTCCGCCTGTGTGGTGCTCTTCTTCTTCGCCGTCGCCGCGCTCGCCCCGGTGATCTCGGCCGTGTACGGCAAGAATCCCTACACGCTGTACGCGCAGGAGCCGGACTACCCGTTCCTCCTCGACGACTTCGCGATGCCCAACGGTCCCTTCGGCGGTGTCTCGAGCGACTTCTGGTTCGGCGTCGAGCCCAACCTGGGCCGCGACGTGTTCACGATGCTGCTCTACGGCATGCGCACCTCGCTCTTCATGGCGCTGGTCCTGACGTTCCTCTGCGTGCTGACCGGCGTGATCATCGGCATGATCGGTGGCTACTTCGGCGGGCGGGTCGACTACTGGCTGGGCAGGATCACGGACTTCTTCCTGTCCTTCCCCAACCAGCTGTTCTTCATCGCGTTCATGCCCATCGTGACCGCGCTGTTCGTCTCCCCGACGGATGAGACGCCGACGTACCTGCGTGCGGTTGCGATCATCCTGGTGTCGTGGTTCCTCGGCTGGATGGGCATGGCCCGTCTGGTGCGCAGTTCGGTACTGTCCCTGCGCGAGCGTGAGTTCGTCGAGGCGGCCAAGGTCTCGGGCGCCTCCCGGGGCAGGATCGTGCGCAAGGAGGTCCTGCCGAACATCGTCACGCCGATCCTGGTGCAGGGCACCTACATGCTGCCCAGCGCCATCCTCAACATCGCGTTCCTCTCCTACGTGGGTGTCGGTTTCGTCGAGCCCACCCCCGACTGGGGCCGCATGTTCGCCATCGGCGCCAAGCTCTACGAGCAGGACCCGGCCTTCATGGTCTTCCCAGGTGTCGCGATGGTCGTCTTCGTCCTCGCCTTCAACCTCCTGGGTGACTCGGTCCGCGACGCGTTCGACCCCAAGACCGGACGGTGACGTCCATGTGCGAGGGCAGCTGCCGCCCTCGCGCCGGGCAACCGGACGGCCAGGCAGCTCTTCTGGATAACAACCGACAGGTAGGTGCACGAGCATCATGAAGCCCACCCGAGCGCGCGCCGCACGCGCCATAGTCGTCGCCACGGCGGCCGGCTCACTGGCGCTTACCGGCTGCTCCAACGACAGCGGCAAGAACTCCAAGGACCAGTCGAAGTCCCAGGCGGACGCAGCGACTCAGTCCAAGCCGGTTGTCTACGGTGACGCTGCCGCGTCCAACGGTCCGGCGGCCGAGATCCCGGGCGCCAAGCCCGGCGGCACCATCAACGTCTACGCGCAGTCGGACATGACCCACATGGACCCGGGTCAGATCTACGTCAGCGACGCCGGCCAGTTCGCCAACCTGATCCACCGTGGTCTGACGAACTACCAGGAGGACGAGAAGGGCAACCTGACCGTCGTCGGTGACATCGCCACCGACTCCGGCAAGTCGTCCAACGGCGGCAAGACCTGGACCTTCACGCTGAAGGACGGCATCAAGGACGAGGATGGCAACGCCATCACGTCCGCCGACGTGCGCCACACCATCGAGCGCATGTACGCGAAGCACATCTTCGACGGTCCGTCGTTCGTCCAGTCGTGGCTCTCGGGCAACGACTACCGCAAGGCGCTGCCGGACGGCGGGTACGGCACCAAGCACCTGCCGGACAGCGTTCTCGCGACCCCGGACGCCAAGACGGTCGTCTTCAACTTCAGCCAGCCGCGCCCGGACCTGCCGCAGGCCCTCTCCATGGCCGGTTACGCCATCGTTCCGGAGAAGGCGGACACCAAGGAGAAGTACGACAAGGCCCCCAAGGCCCTCGGCCCGTACAAGATCTCCGACTACAAGGCCGGCAAGTCCCTGACCCTGGTGAAGAACACCAACTGGGACCCGAAGACGGACGCGGTTCGCCACCAGTACGTCGACGGCTACAACTTCACCACGACCATCGACCCGGTCAACCAGACCAAGCGTCTGATCGCCGACCAGGGCGAGGCCAAGAACGCCATCCAGTTCTCGGACCAGGTCGACACGGACCAGATGCAGGCCGTCATCACCAACGCGAAGGTGAACGCGCGGACGATCAAGGGCTACCAGCCCTACGTCTGGCAGCTGACCTTCAACCTGGACCGCGTCAAGGACAAGAAGGTCCGTGACGCGATCGCGTACGCCATGCCGAGCGCGGCCATGGTCCAGGCCGACGGTGGCAAGTACGGCGGTGAGGTCGCCGGTGGTCTGTTCGCCCCGACCCTGCCGGGCTTCGACAAGAGCTACGACCCGTTCGGCAAGCTGAAGAAGCCCAACGGTGACATCGAGAAGGCCAAGCAGCTGCTGAAGGAGGCGGGTGTCAAGGAGGGCACGAAGCTCACCTACGCCTACTCCAACACCCCGCGTGGGCAGAAGCAGCAGGTCATCATCAAGGACGCGCTCGCCAAGATCGGCTTCGACGTCCAGGCCAAGGAGATCGAACGGGCCGCGTTCTACGAGACCATCGGCAAGATCAAGAACCCGTTCGACCTGTACATGACCGGTTGGGGCCAGGACTGGCCGTCCCAGTCCACGGTCGTGACCCCGGTCTACGACGGCAAGCTGATCTCCGACGGTGCCTCGAACTACTCCCACATCAACGACGCCAAGGTCAACTCCCTCATCCAGGAGGCGCTGACGCTGGAGCCCGAGGCCGCGTCCAAGAAGTGGGAAGAGGCTCACCACCGGATCGTGGAGGAGATCAACCCGGCCGTCCCGGTCTACTACTCCAAGGTCGTGCAGCTGTTCGGTTCGAACATCGGTGGCGCGAAGTACAGCACCGAGTCGAGCTACATCGACATCAACGACCTGTTCCTGAAGCAGCCGTAACACCGGCTCACGGCTGACCCGTGGGGGTGCGCGCCAGGCGGAGCGCACCCCCACGGGCACTCAACCCCTCACTTCCCGCCGCTTCCGAAGAGAGCAGCTTCCCGCCATGCTTCAGTTCCTCATTCGCAGGCTGACCGGCGCCGTCGTCATCATGTTCCTGATCGGCGCGTTCACGTTCTTCCTGTTCTACACAATCCCCCAGGACTTCGCCGCGCTCTCCTGCGGCAAGAACTGCAGCCCGGAGAACCTCGCGGTGATCCGGGAGAACCTCGGCCTCGACAAGCCGATCTTCGCGCAGTTCTGGGACTTCATGGCCGGAATCGTGACCGGCCGGGACTTCCCCGTCGGACACTGCGACGCTCCCTGCCTCGGGGTCTCCTTCCACACCGGCGACTTCGTGTGGGACTCCATCATCGACCGCTTCCCGCTGACGCTCTCGCTGACCGTCGGTGGTCTGGTCATCTTCCTGGTGCTGGGTCTCGGCTCGGGTCTGCTCGCCGCCTGGAAGCGCGGCACCCCGCTCGACAAGGCCGTCAGTGGCGCCTCCATGGTTCTCAGCTCGTTCCAGATCTACTTCCTGGGGCCGATCGTTCTTGGCATCTTCGTCTACAGCACAGGCTGGCTGGAGAGCCCCAAGTACGTTCCGTTCACGGACGATCCGGCCGGCTGGTTCATGGGTCTGGTGATCCCCTGGGCCGTCATGGCGACGATCTTCACCGCCCAGTACACGCGTATGGCGCGCTCCACCATGATCGAGCAGCTCCAGGAGGAGCATGTCCGCACCGCGCGCGCCAAGGGCATGCGCCAGCGGTACGTCTTCTTCCGCTACGCCTGGCGCGGCTCGCTCACCCCGATCGTGACGATCCTCGGTATGGACCTCAGTGGCCTGCTCGCAGGCGCGGTGGTCACCGAGTTCACCTTCGACCTGGCGGGCATCGGCCGTCTCGCGGTGGATTCGTCGCTGAGCAAGGACCTGCCGCAGACGATGGGCGTGATGCTGTTCGGAGCCTTCTTCATCCTGCTCCTGAACATCCTCGTGGACCTCGCCTACGCCTACATCGACCCGCGCGTGCGCCTCGCCTAGGAGAACGACCGTGACCACACAGACCAAGACCGAAGACACGCCGGCCCCGACCGGGCCGGAGGCCTTCCTCTCGGTCCGCGACCTGCGGGTGCGGTTCTCCACCGAGGACGGCATCGTCAAGGCGGTCGACGGCCTTTCCTTCGACGTCGAGCGTGGCAAGACGCTGGGCATCGTGGGCGAGTCGGGATCCGGCAAGTCCGTCACCAACCTGACCGTGCTCGGCCTGCACAGCCGCAAGCACACCGAGATCGACGGCGAGATCATCCTGGACGGCCAGGAGCTGACCGGTGCGTCGGAACGGGAGCTGGAGAAGATCCGTGGCAACAAGGCCGCGATGATCTTCCAGGACCCGCTGACCGCGCTCTCGCCGTACTACACGGTGGGCAGGCAGCTGTCCGAGCCGTTCATGAAGCACCGTGGCGCCTCGAAGAAGGAGGCGAAGGCCCGGGCCATCCATATGCTCGACAAGGTGGGCATCCCGCAGCCCGCCCTGCGCTTCGACGACTACCCGCACCAGTTCTCCGGCGGTATGCGCCAGCGTGCCATGATCGCCATGGCGCTGATGTGCGACCCCGACCTGCTGATCGCGGACGAGCCGACCACCGCGCTCGACGTGACCGTGCAGGCCCAGATTCTCGACCTGCTCAAGGACCTCCAGCAGGAGTTCGGGTCGGCGATCGTCTTCATCACCCACGACCTGGGCGTCATCGCCAACATGGCGGACGATCTGCTGGTGATGTACGCGGGGCGGGCGGTCGAGCGCGGTAGCGTCCGAGAGGTGCTCCAGGCGCCGCAGCACCCCTACACCTGGGGTCTGTTGAGCTCCATGCCGCGTCTTGGCGGCGACACGAGCGAGGCACTGGTGCCGATCCCCGGATCCCCGCCCAGCCTGCTGAACCCGCCCTCGGGCTGCCCGTTCCATCCACGCTGTGCCTTCGTCGACGAAGTCAGCGGCTCGCGGTGCTCCGGTGAGCGCCCGAGCCTGGGCACCGGGCGCGCTGCCGCGTGCCACCTCACGGGGGATCAGAAGCAGACCATCTTCATCGATCAGATCAAGCCCCGGCTGGGCTAGGGAGACGCAGAGACATGAGCGAGAACGTCACTCTGCCTGAACAGCAGGGTTCAACCGACAGGGTCGGCGGAGAGCCTTTGCTCACCGTCGAGGGCCTGACGAAACACTTTCCGATCTACGGCGGCTTTCCGTTCAAGCGCCAGGTCGGTGCCGTCAAGGCGGTGGACGGGGTCGACCTGACCGTGCACGCCGGTGAGGCCCTCGGTCTCGTGGGCGAGTCCGGTTGTGGCAAGTCGACCACCGGTCGGCTGATCACCCGGCTGATGGAGCCCAGCGGCGGCAGGATCACCTACGCCGGGCAGGACATCACCCGGGCCAGCCGCAAGCAGCTGGCGCCGGTCAGGTCCGAGATCCAGATGATCTTCCAGGACCCGTACTCGTCGCTGAACCCGCGGCAGACGGTCGGCACGATCATCAAGAGCCCGATGGAGGTCAACGGCATCAACCCGCCCGGGGGCCGCGAGAAGCGGGTCCGGGAGCTGCTGGAGACCGTGGGTCTCAACCCGGAGCACTACAACCGCTTCCCGCACGAGTTCTCCGGCGGACAGCGGCAGCGCATCGGTGTGGCCCGGGCCCTGGCCCTGGAGCCGAAGCTGATCATCGCGGACGAGCCGGTCTCCGCGCTGGACGTGTCGATCCAGGCGCAGGTCGTCAACCTGTTGCAGAAGGTCCAGGAAGAGCTGGGCATCGCCTTCCTCTTCATCGCCCACGACCTCGCGGTCGTCCGGCACTTCTCGCAGCGCGTGGCCGTCATGTACCTGGGCAAGGTGGTGGAGGTCGCGGACCGCGACTCGCTGTACAACCGGCCCCGCCACCCGTACACGCACGCCCTGCTCTCGGCGGTGCCCGAGGCGGACGTGGACTCCCACAAGAAGGAGCGGATCCGTCTCTCCGGGGACGTGCCCTCTCCGGTGAACCCGCCGTCCGGCTGCCGCTTCCGCACCCGCTGCTGGAAGGCACAGGACAAGTGCGCCACGGAGGAGCCGCCGCTGGTGCAGATCTCGGGGAACCGTGCCGGCCACCTGACGGCCTGCCACTTCCCGGAGGACCCGACGACCGAGGCGCGTGCCGAGGACGTCGTGCTCGACCCGGCGCTCGCGGCGCTGGAGGACGCGCACGCCGACGACTGAGATCGTCCGGCGCTTTCGTACGCAGACGCCCCGGCGTCGCGGCCACCTCATGGTGGCCGCGACGCCG